>CALAUG010000061.1 GCA_937892155.1 uncultured Bacteroidales bacterium
GAATATTGCAGGAAGAGGTAATGTTGATTAAAACGGAACATACAAGTTCTAAGCTCACATACGAACTGTACGCAAAGGTTTTCATAAAAGATAGGTTTTTCTTTACTTGTCGCTGGAATCAGCTCGATAAAGATAATGTTTCTGTTATTCTTGGAAAAGTTAGCGATGAACTTGTTGGCGGTTTCAATCCAGAGTTGCCTGTTTTTTATCCTGTTGCAGGAGCGACAAGAGAATATACTATTGTTGAACAAACGACAGTTCAATTGGCGCACCAGTTAAACAAATACCCGTCAGTAACAATCGTCGATACGGATGGAGACCAAGTGCTTGCGGATGTTCATTATGATAGTAGATCTGAAATAACTATCACGTTTCAAGAATCATTTTCTGGTACCATAATTCTCAATTGATATGAAGATAGTATACAGTTTTGATACTAATAATGGGAAAGTAATTCCAAGTTCGTTCTATACCAAAATGGCGGAACTTTCGGTGCATTCTGCTCAAAAAGTCGGTGTACCAGTTGTGCTTTATGCGGATTTACATGGAATTGATTTTTTCAGGAAACACAACTTCCCATTCGATGAATATCACTTGCTCGATATTGAGCAATACAAAATGAATTTTGCGTACTGGAATTTCGTGAAATTGCTTACATACAGCAAGCAAGAGGAACCATTTCTTCATGTTGATTTTGATACGTATTTTCATCCATGGTTCACCATTCCCGAAACTGGCGATATTATAACAGAAATGCAAAGAGAATACAGTTACGTCCGTGCATTTCGCGACGTATCATTATTTCAAACAGATACCATTCCCGGGAAACTAATCTGTAGCGGATTACTTGGCGGCTACAATCTAACAGTATGGAAAGAACTGTTTGAGAAAGCATTAGAAGTGTGTCGTAAACCAATACCGAATCCAGACAAGTCCATTGCATATTTAGTTGGTGTTGAAGAATTCAACTTATCACAACTGGCAATGTTCTATGGGCTATCTGTAAAAGAACTTGACCACAACGAATTTGACCACTGGCAAGGCGAAAACAAAGAGAAAAACTACGGAACTGTAATCAACGAATTATATAATATAACTTTCAAAAAATGAAAAATCCATTCAAAAAGTTCAAAGTCGTAAAGGAAGCTACAGTAATTTACGACACTTACCAAGAAGGTAGTTACACACGTAACAAGTCGGTAAAAGTACCAACTGGCACTATTATTTATGGCGACAAAATCACCAAAGACGGCAAAGAATTAATCTCATTTGATGCAACCGAACTTGGTGTTGACGAAGACATTCAAATCGCTGCCGAAAACTGCGAAAAACAAACACCATGGGGATTGATTGCCGCTTTTGTGATTCTTATTGTCGGAGGTGTGGTTTATTTCGTGAAACGTAAATAAATCAATACGGATATTTATTGTTGAAAAGCGTTTTACGGACATAGTATCTATAAATCAAAAATCCTCTGAAAAATCAGAGGATTCTAAATTATCGAATGCTTTCATGCATAGAGCCAGTTGCTGTACGTCCAAAACGTGTTCGACATGCCAAAAATATAAAAATATGGATTCTAAACAAAAAATTCTAAAGATTGTTAAATCAATTAAATAATATCATTATGGCAAAACTTACAAAAACACAGCTAAAGTCAATTGTGGCTGAAGCAAAAAAGATTCGCACAGCTGGTGGTTCTCACACAAAGCAAGTGAAAGTTTACAATCGCAAGTGGACTACTTGTATGAAGGAAGCTGCTAAAAAACTTGGTTATTCTAAAAAATAATCGATGAGCGAAACACTAATTCAATGGGCAGGTTATTTGCTAACTCCTATAACAGGAATAGTTAGCTGGGTTGCTGCATCGCGCCAACGAGAAAAAACAATCCTCGATGGAATGAATGAATCTATTGGTCAGATGCAGTCAACCATTAACATGCTCGTTGAAAAAAACAAAGAGCAGCTTAACGAAATCATTGAACTACGTGCCGAAAATGCCTCTCTGCGCCACGATGTTGCCGAATTGAAAGAACAATTGGAAAAAATGAAGTGATTATGGCTGACAAAGAATTAGAGAGAATAACAAAAAAATTCATTCAAGAAATTGGGAATAAATCTCTTTCGGCGGAACAAACACGAGTTTATAATGCGTTCGTATTTCGTAGAAGAGGTGTATATAATTTTTGTGTTGATGACAAATATGGCAATACAATTCGTTTTGTTATGTATACTAATAAAAGAGATGACGGAGTCGTTCATATACTAAAAAAACATTATAACAGTAATGTGGGCCACGTTACTGCTATGGAAATTTTGAACTTTTTAAATGTGATAAGAAATGGCGTTGTATCCATAAAACAAAACAATATCACATACACAATGAAAAAAGAAGGGAAGAATTATTCTCTGATAATTGGATTAAAAAAGACAGGAACGGAGAAAAATATCTTAAAAAGTTTCTATTCAAACAAATAAAAAAGGGTTTTCGGACTGCCTGTAAGACGAAACTACGAATAGTTGTCGGGTGCTAATCCACAAAAACCCAAAGCAAAAATAGTAAAAAAATGAAACAGTTCTTCATAATATTCATCATATCGCTATTAGTCGCTTGCAGTCCGCAAAAACGGCTCAACCGGATTGTGTCGAATCATCCTGAACTTGCAGCATCTTCCAAAACCGTTACTGTAACCGTTCATGATACAATATACATTCCAGCTGTCCAGGACACGGTTCACATACACGACACTGTATATCTACAAGCAAAACCTGGCGATGTCATAGCAGAAGCAACAGCAGGAAATGCCAAGGCAACTTTAACAAAAACCGACAATGGTGTTGATCTTGCTGTAGAACAACTTCCTGATTCAATACCTATCACGGCATCAGCTAATGTAGATGTTCCAGAAGTAAATGTTAAAACTTCTAAAAGTCCATATATCTTAGGGATAACATTCATCATTGTTATACTAATTGTTTCAATATTAAAAATACTAAAATGAAAAATTACGGAAATACTTCAGATAGTAATGACATTCAAACTCTTGAATCAGTTAAGGAACTCATCAAACAGTCCGATTGGAACCAAAATGATGAGACTGCTGATGATCATATAAAAAATAGGATATGCTATGAGAAAAGTTCTTCTCCATCTGTTGATATGCTTGGAACTACATTGCATACAGATTCTAATAGTGAATTAGTAGAAAAAAATTTTAATGGAGCATTCGGATTTAATCCTCCTATACCATTTGAACCAAATGTTGAATACACATTAACAATAGGAGATGTTTCTTTGCCTGTAGTTTTATCTGGCAGTGCAAGTGATTGTTCTGTGTATAGTCTTCCGCATCCTAATTGTAGTGGACAAATAGTTTACTCAAGACATGGCGTATGGGGAAGTTCCGATTATACGGCTCTAATTATGTTTAACCCTGATTGGCAACGATTGTATTCTAATAAAGAAATAAAATTAGAATTAAAGAGAGGAAATCCAGAAATAAAAACCATAGAGAAAAAATTTATGCCAGATGACACTACATATCAACAAGATTTATTGGCATCCGAGCAAGATATTAATGATATAATGAATAATTAAGTATTAAATATTAAAATAAAAAACTAAAAAAATGGACCAGAATTTAAAAACGACATTAACTCAAGTAGTTAGTAAAGTAAAAGACTTCACGAATGATACGTATGTATCTAAAGCATCTAAAGGTGTTGCCAATGGTGTTGCGTCATTAGATAGTGATGGGAAAGTTCCGTCAAGTCAACTTCCCAGTTATGTAGATGATGTAGTAGAAGTTACAAATTATGCAGCTTTACCAGCACAAGGTGAAAGTGGTAAAATTTATGTTACACTTGATGATAACAAGACTTATCGTTGGAGTGGTTCTACTTATGTAGAGATTTCTTCAAGTTTAGCACTTGGTGAGACACATAGCACGGCATATTATGGTGATCTCGGTAAAGCAGCGTATGAACATTCTCAAGTTGTAGAAGGTAACCCACACAATGTTACTAAATCTGACGTAGGGTTAGGTAATGTAGAAAACAAATCCGTTGCTACTATTAAATCAGAATTAACAGCTGCTGCAATAACAGAAACAGAAACTAATTTCGTGTCTGGTGGACAGGCATTTACAGCATTAGAAAGTAAAGTTAATAAAGTTGCAGGTAAAGGATTGTCAAGTAATGACTTTACTGATGCTTATAAGAACAAATTAGATGATTCTGTAGTAACCTCAGATCTTGTTGCAACAGATCAAGATTTAGATGATATTTTTGAATAAAACGAAAAGGCTGAATCCCTGCAATGGAGATTCAGCCTATTTTTTTCTATTCAAAAAAGTTTAGCGGACACCAATAATTAAGAATATGGATCAAAATTTAAAAAATACATTAAACAAGATAATTGCAAGAGTTAAAAATCTTGTAAAGCAATCAGATTGGGGACAGAACGATAGCTCCCAATCTGATTTTATACAAAACAGGACTCACTTTGTTGAATACGTCCCAACAAGATATTCAAATTCTGCTGTCAATTTTGCAGAATCGGGAAATAATGCTATGGCACAATTGTATGGTTATAACCAATATCCACAAGGATTCCTTGATAATTTTAATGCGGGCAATGAACTTGCGGTAGAAGTAGATGGAGTTGTACGACGTGGAATTATTCGCAATCTCAATTCTTCTTATTGGATTGGCAATGGACACATGTTATTGTCCTCTGCTGAAGATACAGGAGAAGATTGGTGCGTTGGTACCATGTCAAGAGGATTTGATACACTAAAAGTTATTCTTCCTACAACATACGAGGGAACCCATGATGTTGATGTGATTCTATCGGAACCAATGGTACATAAATTGGATGCAAAATTTCTTCCAGATGTGTTGAATAGCGAAAATGTTACAATTGTTCATCAAGGAGTTAATTACAAATTATCAGATGTTATAAAAGCATTAATTGATGCAAACATTTTAGAGTAATTATAGAAGCTTCTACTGATGTTAGAAAAAATCTAAAGAAAGGGCAAAGGCTTGATTTCTCCGACTATCAGAATGCGGTGGCAAAAAAAGATAAAAAAATGAATATGCCGTTGCTTGCCGCTTACGAGTCTTTACACAAAGCTCTTGGGTACGACGGAAATCCCGATTGTAAAATTGTAACAGCAGCATTGACCAATGGTCAAAAAGTGATAGATTTGGCAGCAAAACACTATTTGGAAAATTAAAATTTCGGCACGCCGTTTCGGATTGTTTCTATTAAATTCGGATCGGCGTGTTTAGCATATATCGATGTTATTGATAAATCACTGTGGTCAGCGTGTTGCATCACGGTTACGTCAGGTATTCCGGCTCGTAACATTTCTGTTATTCCGGTATCACGAAACGAATACAACTGCATTGTTTTTGGAAGCCCCATCCTATCACGCATTTTCTCCCAATCCTTAATAAGTCTGGTTCTTGACAACTGAATGTCGTTTGGTGCATATCCCTTGCCAACGATATAATCGTTTGGAGATGCTTTCTGTACGCCTAAGACAACAAGCAGCCTTTCAATCTCTGGGTGCATCGCAGCATATCTTGTCTTATGATTTTTTGCTACATCACCATCTATCATAATACAATGGTTATCATAGTCTATCGATGATACACGCAAGTTCCTGATTTCCTTAGGACGGATCAGCGAATAGTATTCGAGATAGCATATTAAGAGCATTCCTGGTTTGTTTTTTTCTAAATAGTCCGTTATCAATGCGCGTTTATCTGCTGGAATAAACTCCCTGGCCTTTTCCTCTTTCCTCTTAGATTTAATTGATACGAAAGGATTTTCTTTTGCATAGGACTTCTCAACACACCAGTTATAGAATACATTGGCACATTTCAGATAGTTGTTGAAAGTTATTGCACTAACATTTCTTTCGTTAAAGATATAGTCCATAAACTTAACGGCAATAACTTTATTAACCGTCGATGCGGTCTGATTTACATTAAGACGGTTCACGAAAGCACAAAAAACATTTATGAAAGAAGAATAGCTACGCATTGTGTCTGGACGCATTTCCTTACGCTTTTCAGCAAGATATTTTTCTGAGACATCAGTAAGTTTTTCGTACAAACGCGAATCCTCTCCTTCAAAAAAAGGATTGAATCCTGTACGGAGCTTTGCGTTGATAGCATGAATCATTCCATCAATATGAACCAGTGCATCACGTTTCAATCGATAGGATTTAAAAACTTTATCCACGCGAATACGTTGACGGCAAAGTTTGTTTGTCATCGGATTCGTTACGTAATATTCAATCCTGTAACCGTCGCTATACTTGTGTAAAACAGCCGGCAAGAAATTGAAATCGATCTGCGTTTGTGAATTTTCAGCTTCAGACATTTTTTTTTTACGAGTCGAAAAAATCGATTCGCAAAAAAGTCCCGAAAAAGTCCCACTTTTTAAACACAAAAGACGTGCATAGCACGTCTTTAAAGGCTTTGCGGAAAGTGGGGGATTCGAACCCCCGGGTCAAAAGAGACCGGCTGATTAGAAGTCAGCTACAATAAACCGCTCTGTCAACCTTCTAGATACAAAAATATATATTTTTTTCAAAAAAAAAATCTAAAAAGTTATTTCCCGCAATTTTCCCCACGCACGGCAAATCTGCTTAAACTCCGAAAAAGATAGTTGAAGGTCTTTTTCTCCGTTTTTTTCGGGGGCTTACTATATCGTTAATCCACCAATAAAACCTTTAACTCCTAACTCATAAATCCTACTCCTAACTAAAAATCGTCCCCTCAAACCAGCAGATTTGCCCCCTATACACATTGCGAGAATAACTTTTTTCCGTGTAGTCAATTCCCACGTTGGAACACCAAATAATCCGATTTGTAGTTGAAAACATTGATAGTTGCCTTTTCTGCATGAAACAAGGAACAATAATAAGCCATCTCGTAGGGCTTTCGACCACGCCCTCGCAAAATTCCCACACACAACCCTCGCCATTTTGCTAAAAGCGTCCGCCTCATTCTTCGGCTTCCGCTTTGTGGTGCGTGGCTCTCAGCCCCATAAACCACCATCGCAAGAATAAACGTATAAGGGTGTTTAATAAGAAAATATGTCCGTCGCACCGCCGTTTTGCAGTTATATTGCACTATTGTAACATACTGATTATCAACATTATAAAATTGCATTTTTCTTGTAAATAATACATTTTTCTCATTGTCAGTCCGTAGAATTTTGTATATTTATATGTCAATCAAGCACTTACATGGTTTTTTGGTTGCCGTTTTTTTATAAGTCGCAAAATTTTATACTATGGATTTGTTTAACATTCGCGTGTTCCCTTATCAAGCGGGAACCATCTTAAAAGCCCCTCACGTTTGTATCGTGTCTTGTGGGGCAAATTTGGGTTCTGTTGTCCGTTACCCAATCGAAAAAAACACTTTGGTTGTGTCTTGTTTGCAGGAAAATCTTCCGCTTGTCTTTGTCGCCGCCAAACTCATCGGTTTTGCTGGTGTTGCCGATTTGTATTCCAAAAAGTTTCGCAACCACAAAAGCATTGCCCCAAAAGATTATGGTCATCTTTTGCTAAGCGTTCTCACAAGCGTACCACATTCCAATTTGTTCAAAGCATACAAGCAAATAAAATCGTTGTCGGTTCCTACAACCCAAGCGGAATGGGCTTCTTATAAAACAAACTGCAAGCGCATTGCACAAAATTCATTTATTCAATAACCTAAATTATTTTCATCATGGATTTAAACCTAAAAATTCAAACATTCAATGGCTGTTGCCATACACCAGGCACTATTTACATCCGTGCCGTCGGCAGGGGTATCGGTTCTCGTCTTGCCGAATTTGAAAACGGCTGTATCGCCATTTTCACAAATGACGTGAACACGTTTTCCCTTGCCTGCCAAGTTGCCAAAATTTTGGACTATTCCAGCAGACTCAAACCGCAAATCCAATGTGGCAAATTAACCCACAATGTTCCCGTACTCGATTGCGATAAGTATAAAATGTTGTTCTTCCATTTTCTGAAAAACACAACACCCGAAGCACTTGCGTCACTTAACGATTGTATCGAAGACATGGAAACACGTATCCGAGAATTTGAAAACGAAATAGAGGGCGTAAAACAACTTCTCCGTGCGGTTTCATACGAAGCCATATTATAACACCAAAACGCAACGCAACACCATGAAAGACTTTCAAAACATTACAATCCGCACATACAACGGCATTCCCAAGCCAAATGCCGTGTATGTCCTCAGTCGGGGGAGCAATTCGGGCAAACTTCTAAAAGAACCATGTCCAAACTGCTACGAAATCATATCCGAAACAAATCGTGTGGGGGAACTAAGTGCCGCCGTACACATTCTTTTTTGCTCGGGACGGCTCCGCCCATATCTGCACGGCTCGGTCATTGAGTTCGTAAGGTTGGAACATTACCGCAAACTATTCCTGGAACTTTGGAACAATATTGACCCGACTGTCATGGAGAAGACGGCAACTGTATTAAAGGGCATTGAAATTTGCCAAGCCGAAACGCTAAAGAAACTCAAGCAGCTCAAGGAAATGCGTTTCTATGTTGCAAAATGTGCAATCAAATAAAAGCCCGATTTCGGGCTTTTATTGTAAAAATCTCGGCCGGATTCCCACCAGCTCGAGCAAAAGTTTTTTCAATCCAAATATACACACATTTTTGTCTTTTTCAAGGCAAATCAGCGCACTTAAAGGCAACCGACACGAAAGCCATTGCACGCCCGAAAAATAGAGCTAAATTTAAGTATCGGATTCGGGAAAAGTTGTTCGGTTCAAATCCCTACAAACTCAATACCAACTCCGAATTAACTAACACATAACAATCTAAATTTTCTAAACTTATGGGAAGAATTAAAAAAGGTATCTTAGGCGGTTTCCACGGAACAGTTGGGACCGTTATCGGAGCTTCTTGGAAAGGCATCGACTACATGCGTTCCAAAGCTGAGTCAATCAAAAATCCTCGTACAAGAGGACAGGTAACGCAACGTAACCGTTTTGCGACAACATTGTGTTTCTTGCAGCCAATCACGTCGTACATCCGTATCGGATTCCGTCCGTATGCTGTAAAGCAAACAGGTTTCAATGCTGCGATGGCGTACAACATCAAAAATGCCATCAAAGGCGAATTTCCGAACTTTGAGTTGGATTATCCAAAGGCGTTGGTATCACGTGGCACGTTAACGCCTGCCGAAGGTGCGGATGTCACTGTCATTGACGGTGGTGTTTTGTTCAACTGGCGCGACAATAGTGGCAAAGGCGATGCGCTGCAAACTGATTTGGCTATGCCGTTGTTGTTCAACAAAGACAAGCAAGAGGCTGTGTTTAGTACAGCAAGTAACAAACGATTTGAAGAGGAGGCAACTCTTACCGTACCCGCAGATTGGAACGGTAGTGAGGTTGAAGCATATTTAGGTTTCATTTCTGCCGATGGTAAGAGTGTCGCCACTTCTGTGTACTTAGGCTCATTGACAATAGTCTAAAACACCACATTTCCATTTGCAAAGCCCATCCGAAAGGATGGGCTTTTTTATTTTATTTTATAACTGCAATTTTTCTAAACCTGCATTATCTTAAAAAAGTAGAAGTATTAAGACAAAAACAGAATGAATTATGCTGTACCAAATTTGTACCATAAATCTACAAAACTCTGAAAATCAACTCATTTAATTTATGTGAGGGATAAATAGAACCCGAAAAATTCCGTTTTACGTATTTATAGTATTCTTATACCCTTCCCTAAAAATCGGACAAAGACTAATTAAGATTTTTCTAATTTTATGTTGTCTAAAAAAAGGAAGTTTACAACTTATTTATGGTTTTCGTTGAATAATTTTGCCCTGTCTTTCAGCAATTCAATTTTATGCTGCGACATTTGGGACGTACAAGCACGCAAACCTTGTCGTTCGCTACCTGTTATATCCAACGTAATTGCACTGATACCGTAATATAACAATTCAGCCAACAAATCACCACCAGTCATTCCTGGATACGCAATAGTGAAATAAAAACCATCCCCTACTGGATTGTCCATATCCTTGTCATATACGATTTCAAAACCATTCTTCGTAAAGATTTCTTTAGCCTGTCTTGCACGATTACCATATTCCAATATATCATTACGGAAATTGTACGAGCCATCGTTTGCAGCCTTCAAAATTGCAGAGAAAGCATATTGTGCAGAAAAAGCAGTGCCCGATGTCAAGGCATAAACGGCACCGTAAATCATTGCACGACCCAATTCTTCCTGAGCATAAAAACGAAGCAAGTCAGGGAATTTTTTCATATACAAAGCATTGGAAATCACCAACGATGCTATACGTTGACCTGCATAACTGAATGCCTTTGAAGCAGAAATCAACAAGATATAATTGTCGGTATATTTTGCAACCGTTGGTTGGAACGGCGGAACACCTGGTTGACCGTAATCCTTACGAAAATCCATAGCAAAATATGCCAAATCCTCTATAACAACAATGTCGTATTTATTGACTATGTCTGCAATTATCTTCAATTCTGTATCTGTGAACGAAATCCACGAAGGATTGTTGGGACTTGAATACACGATAGTTGCTATGTCACCATTCTTACAATACGATTCAAGTTTATCCCGCAATGCTTCACCACGATAATTGTACACATCGAATGTCTCGAAAGGTAATCCCATCATTTTTAATTGTTGTTTTTGCACAGGAAATCCAGGATCAATAAATAAAGTTTTTGTCTTTTTAGCATCACGACGACCTGCAGTTAAAAATGCCGCAAAACTTGCCTGCATGGAACCAACTGTCGGCACACAGTTATCGTAATTGACATCAATATCAAGAAAATTTTTCACGAAACGTGACATTTCCTTTTTCAATTCAGGAATACCTTCGATTGGAGGATAAATTGATGCACAACCATTTTTCAAAGCTTCTATTTCGGCAGCAACGCCAACTTGAGCCGGTGGCAGTCCTGGCACTCCCATTTCCATCTTAACGAATTCTATGCCAGTCTCTTCTTCAATATCACGTACAACCTTCACTATTTGACGAATAGACGCTTTACCAACGCATTTTATACCATTCGCAGCAAGAGCTTTATCTACTATTTCTCTTGGAATTATTGTTTTTTGTTCCATGTTTATCCTTTTTATTGTTTTTTATCATGTTCATATTTTCAACTTCAAAATACACATCCGAAGTGTTAAAGTACATATTGGCAGTATTGTCAGGTGACGTAATCTGTTTAACTATCACGCCATCAGTTGTCACCGGTATACGAGTCAACGTGGCGCCGTCGTCCAGACGTAATAATTCAGCATAACGATGATTTTCCGAAGAAACAATCATATCTATTGATATTGGCATCACAAAACTAGAATCGACATTTGTCCACTTTAAATACATATAGGATGCTGATTTATATTCAGACAACGAATCAGAAACATCAAGAATATAATCAACATGGGATTTCTGCACCATCTCAACAGGCAACCAAGTCCATTGCAAAACAGGTATCTTTTCTGAATAAAGATATTGTTTAAAATACCAGGAATAATCCTTCCCTGTTTTTTCGTTGACATAATCCGTAAAATCTTTCACCGTCACTATTCGATTACGACGTGACATATTGTAAGATTTTAA
This sequence comes from uncultured Bacteroidales bacterium, assembly GCA_937892155.1. Classification (GTDB taxonomy): domain Bacteria; phylum Bacteroidota; class Bacteroidia; order Bacteroidales; family UBA1715; genus UBA1715. The sequence goes on from CALAUG010000061.1 coordinate 11,671, forward strand.
TATATCAAAAAACAAGCTATCATTATCCATTAAATAACGCAATCCATGTAATGTCCACGCACCCTTCACATACGGATCAGTATCGTGATAATCCCAGAAATTCACATCACGTGGACCAACAACCGGACGAATGTTCTTCATTGAATGTTTCCAAATAGTTGCATATTTTTTCATTGCATCCTTTCCATACATCCGTTCCACATACAGAAATTCCGAATACATTGCAAAACCTTCGTGGATAAATATTTCGGCATAATCATCAACACTAACAGCATTTCCCCACCATTCGTGAGCCGATTCATGAACAATAATGTAATCCATACCGAACATGTCCTTAAACCCATTTCCGTATGCAATTGCAGTTTGATGCTCCATACCTTCGTATGGACTTTCCACTAAACAAAATCCATCTTTGGGCCAAGGATACGGTCCATAAAAATCTTCGTAGGCTGCCATAACACTTTTTACTTGTTCAAAGCTCTTACGTGCTTTTTCTTCATCCTCAGGCAGTACATAATAATCTAACGGAAACGTTGTGTCAACTCCCTGATATTCTTCCCCAAAATGAATAAAATCACCAATATAGAAAGTTATATTGTAACTATTGATTGTATAATTCGTCTGCCAGGTCCAAACATCCTTATCGTTAATAGTTTCGTGTGACTGCAAAGTTCCATTTGAAACCACGCTCAGTCCCTTTGGTACCGAAACCTTCATTCTCATTCCAAAATCAGGTTCATCCGACAAGTGATCTTTACACGGAATCCAGCAACTTGCACCTAAAGTTTCGCATGTAACGCCACACCATGGTTTTCCCGACGGAGTTGTTTTCCACACCATTCCACCTTCCCACGGCGGACGGACTGCTTCGGCAGGTTTTCCCTGATACCAGCACGTCAACGTATATTTTGTATCAACATCCAATTTCTCAGAACTTGGAATTTCCACAAACACAGCATTGTATTCCCGTGAATATATTTCAGCCTTAGAATTGTTGATATACAGTGAATCAATGCGTAAAAGTGACGACAAATCAATCTGCATCATGAATTTACCATTTTTATTCACTTCACCCCCCTTCCAAATATAGTCCATCGCAACTTTACCTTGCAAATATTTTTGTTCAGGATTAATATCTACGTCAATATCATAAAACAGCACATCGTACATACGATATTGATTCAACGAGCCATGCAAACTATCTGCAGCGGTAAAATTAGGATATTGTTTATTTTTTTTTGATTTGCCCGCAAATACGTCATTAACGGAACATACAGTAACCAAGACAAGCAATATTGTACACAATCGCTTCATTACCACGTATAACCAAAACCGAGAGTTACACTTCTGTCATATAAATCCATACCAGCAAGTATGGAGAAATTTTTGTCCGTAACGTACATGGCGCCGCCGACAATATTGAACCAAACCCCATCATTAGTAACCCAATAACGGTAATTGTCTTCAACCTCATTTTCGTAGTGAGTATGCTTTACTACGACACCTACACCGCCATAAATAAACCAATTGCGTGTGAATCCGCGGCCAATACCAATATTATAACTTGTAGTTGTATAAGCAACTTCTTTTTCACGTACGCCTTCGCCATTACATTCCTCACCTTCAAGTATGTAACGACGATTGAAATTGGATTTTGCTTCAAGGTAATACGACGCACGATTATCTGCATTATGTATAAAACACGCTGCACCGAATTGTAACGAAGGAACATTGCCGACAATCAATGCCGTCAATTTTTTATCACGTTTATAGAAATTTGTTGCCAGAGAATCCTCCGTTTCGTTTGTAAAGAAATTGACCTGCGCAAACAATTCGCTTGACACAGCAGCAAGTACAAAACAAAGTATAATTTTTATCTGACTCATATTACTCAATACGTTACAAACATACAAAAATTTGTACATATTATAAGGATTCAAGAAGCAAGAATCAGGAATCAGGATATTTTATGTTGAGAACTGACAAACTAATCAAAAAAATCCCTCATTCTATCGAAGAATCCGCTTTTATTTTTTGGCTTAAACGATTCCGATTCCTGCAGTTTTTCCAGCAGTTTTTTCTCGTCCTTGGAAATATTTTTTGGTACGAATACACTCACGTGTACCAACAAATCACCACGTCCGTAACCATTCACATCCGGCACGCCTTTACCACGAAGACGAAGAACCTTTCCTGGTTGCGTTCCCTCATCTATTTTTATTTTCACATTACCTTCAACTGTGGGAATTTCAACTGTTGCACCAAGAACTGCATCAGGAAAACTAACATCCAATGCGTATATCAAATCATTTCCATCACGTTCAAAATCAGATTGTTCCTCTTCTGAAATCAAAACCAACAAATCGCCATTGATTCCACCATGGCGGGCTGCATTACCTTGACCATGAATATTCAGCTGCATTCCCTCTGCAACGCCAGCCGGAATTTTTACCGTTACTGTTTCCTCTGCGTCCACCACACCTTCTCCACCACAAGCGGCACACTTATGAGTGATTATCTTACCTTCTCCGTTGCAATGCGGACAAGGAGACTGCTGCTGCATCCTACCAAAAATGCCATTTACAACACGAACAACGTAGCCAGAGCCCTTACAATCAGGACATGTTTTTATATCGTTTGATGATGATGCGCCCGAACCGCCGCACGCAGTACAAGTAACCTTTTTATGAATTTTTATTTTCTTCTCAACACCAGTAACAATTTCTGACAGGTTTAATTTTACTTTCACCCGTAAATTTGACCCTTTTCTAACAGCTTGACCACGAGATCCGCCACCGAAGCCACCAAACCCACTGAAACCGCCACCACCGCCGAAGAAATCGCCGAATATATCACCAAAATGAGAGAATATATCATTTACGTCGGAAAATCCGCCACCAGCAGCGCCACCAACACCAGCGTGTCCAAACTGATCGTAACGCTGACGTTTTGTGTCATCACTCAAAACATCGTATGCTTCAGCAGCTTCTTTAAATTTTTCTTCTGCTTCCTTGTCACCAGGATTTTTATCTGGGTGGTATTTAATAGCCAACTTACGATAGGCTTTTTTCAGCTCATCTTTCGTGGCATTCTTCTGAACACCCAAAACCTCGTAATAATCTCTTTTTTCTGCCATTGTATTACGTATTACTCACCTACAACAACTTTTGCGTAACGCATAACCTTTCCGTTCAATGTGTAACCTTTTTGAACGACATCTATAACCTTACCCTTCAGTTCTTCGCTCGGTGCAGGAAATTTTGTCACAGCTTCGTGTTTGTCTGCATCAAAATCCTGTTCTTTTGCTTCAATTTCATTCACACCGTTTGTCTTTAAAAAGTTACGGAATTTGTTCACTATCAAATCCATTCCTTCACGCACGGCATCAACGTCCTGAGCTGTCGCAATAGATTCCATTGCTCTATCCAAATCGTCCACTACAGGCAACAAATCAATCAAGATTTTCTCTCCGGCTGTAGATATCAATTCGGCTTTTTCTTTTAAAGTACGACGACGATAGTTATCAAATTCGGCTTGAAGACGCAAATGCTTGTCTTTCAAATCTTCCAATTCTCCCTGAACATCTTGTTCTTCCTTTTCGTCTGAAACTTCCTGTTGTTCAGTTTTTTGTTCTTCCTGGTTTTCTTGTTCGTTTACCTCAGGTTGTTCCTCGTTCACACTCGAATTTTCCTGATTTTCAACACTGTCATGTAATTCTTCCTTATCCATTTCCTTTTTAATTTGCCTCGTTTTTGTCAATTATTTTGCCAATCTACAATTTGGACATTATGGCAGATTTCCGTGTCATTTTTTGCTATTCTGTCACAAATGTTTGGCAAAGATAGATATTTCCATAAATTTGTCAGCAGAAACAATGACCACAAAAGTGAATACGAAAAAAAAGTTTTATGTCGTTTGGAAAGGAAGAGATACTGGTGTATTTTATTCCTGGGACAAATGTAAAGCTGCCGTAGAGGGATTTCATGGCGCACTCTATAAATCTTTTGAAAGCGAAGACCAAGCATTTGAAGCACTCAAACAAGGATGTTCATTCATAGGAACCAAACATACACACGTCTCTGCGTCTTCAAAACCAACCTATAAGCAAACCACTCAAATAATAACGGACAGCATAGCCGTAGATGCAGCCTGCAGTGGCAACCCTGGCGATATGGAATATCGTGGAGTATATATTCAAACCGGCGAAGAAATTTTTCACATGGGACCATTTCCCGACGGTACCAACAACGTAGGAGAATTTCTTGCCATTGTCCATGGTTTAGCTCTACTCCAACAAAAAAAATTAACAATTCCGTTATATTCCGATTCAAAAATTGCCATTGGTTGGATTGCCAAAAAGAAATGCAACACAAAACTCCCAGCAACCCCACGAAACGGAAAATTATTTGAATTGATAGAACGAGCAGAAAACTGGTTGGCAACCCACACATACACCACTCCCATTTATAAGTGGGAAACAGATAAATGGGGAGAAATCCCAGCAGATTTTGGAAGGAAATAGTTTTTAATATGTTAATAACTATTATGATTTTTAAATGACACATATTCTCAAATCATCTACTTTTGAATAGAAAGATAAATTTGAGCGATATGGACAATTTTAACGACAAGGAGGAAGTGTTCTCTAAGCCAGTCAAAGCTGGAAAAAGAACCTATTTTTTCGATGTTAAGAAAACAAAAAACAACGATTATTTCTTAACAATCACAGAAAGCAAAAGAGTTTTTGACTCGGAAGACAAGCCAACGTATGAAAAACATAAAATATTCTTATATCAAGAAGATTTTGAAAAATTCGTAGCAGGAATAAACGAAGCGGTTGAATTCGTCACAAACGAAAATCCGAACTTTGTTCCTCGAAGCGAATCTCACAAAGATGATTCAGAATTTGGTTTTTAATTTTTAGAGCTGGTTATTTGACCAGCTCTTTTTTTACCCTATCACTATGAGCGATATAAAAAGTTTAGTATCCATCACAGATTTCGATACGGAAGAGTATCTAAAAATATTGGAACTCGCCGCTAAATTCGAAAAAAATAGTTACCGTAACCTATTAAACGGACGCGTGATAGCTTCGTTATTCTTCGAACCATCCACACGCACCCGATTGAGTTTCGAAAGCGCAATCAACCGTTTGGGCGGACGGGTAATCGGTTTTTCCGACATTGAAACAACGAGTTCAACAAAAGGAGAATCGTTGCACGACACAATAAAAATCATATCAAACTACTGTGATTTAATTGTAATGCGCCACCCTCTCGAAGGTGCAGCAAAATTCGCTAGCGAAGTAGCCAATGTGCCAATCATCAACGCCGGCGACGGTGCCAACCAACACCCAACGCAAACCTTGCTTGATATGTATTCAATTTCAAAAACACAAGGTTCACTCAACAATTTGTCCATCGCGCTTATCGGAGATTTGAAATACGGAAGAACCGTACATTCATTGATTATGGCAATGAAATACTTCAACCCTACATTCCACTTGGTTGCTCCTCCAGAATTGGCTTTGCCTGATGAATACAAAACCATTTTAAAGGAAAATAAGATCACTTTCTATGAACACACCGACATGCAATCGGTATTGAACGAAGCCGACATTGTGTACATGACACGTGTTCAAAAAGAACGTTTCTCCGACCTGATGGAATACGAAAAAACGAAGAATTTATACATTTTGAAAAACGATATGCTTAGCAAGACGAAACCAAACATGAAAATTCTTCACCCACTTCCACGAGTGAACGAAATCAGTCTTGATGTGGATGCAAATCCCAAAGCTTACTATTTCGAACAAGCACGTAACGGAGTTTTCACCCGTCAGGCTATCATCAGTTATTTATTGAATCTAAACGCATAATCTATGGGAAACATACAGGGAAAACAAATGGTCGTAAGTGCCATTAAAAACGGCACCGTAATAGACCACATACCAAGCAGTTGTCTATTCAAAGTCATTTCCATTTTGAAATTGGAAAACATTAACAACCAAATTACGTTCGGACTAAACTTGGAAAGCAAACGTTTGGGTAGTAAAGCAATTATTAAAATTGCCGACAAATTCTTCGAACAAGACGAAATCAACAAAATCGCAATTTTGGCACCCGAAGCAAAACTCAACATTATTAAAGACTATCAAGTAGTTGAGAAAAAGGTTCTTACGTGTCCTGATAAAGTTCAAGGTATCACCAGATGTTTTAATCCGAAATGTGTGACAAACCATCAAAACATTATGCCTAAATACACCGTTATTGGCACAACACCAAGCGTAAGCTTAAAATGCGAATATTGCGAGAAAACCACCAATTTTGAGCACTTCAATTTCATCTAATGAAAAAACACACAGGCGTATTACTATTTTTCATTCTGATTGTTTCGACTTATGGTTTTTGTCAATCGGAACAAACAATAAAATTGCGTGTTGCCTGTGTAGGAAACAGCATTACTGAAGGTTTCGGCCTCGACAATCCTGCGACCGAAGCCTACCCTGCCATTTTAGGCAATTTATTGGGCGATCAATTCGAAGTTAAAAATTTCGGTTTGAGCTGCCGCACCGTCCTGTCCAAAGGCGACTATCCGTGGATACAGGAACCACAATTTAGCGAACTGAAGGCATTTGCTCCCGAATACATTGTTATAAAGTTAGGCACCAACGACAGCAAAGACTACAACTGGAAATACAAAGATGAGTTCCAAAAAGATTTGGAAACAATGATTGACACATTCATGGGATTTTATCCTTTATCTCCCTGTATAATCATTTGCACTCCAGTTCCAGTACTTTCCGACGACAACAAATGGGGACTGCGGGATAAAATCATAAGAAAAGAAATTATTCCTATCATAAAACGAGTTGCAATAGAAAAAAATCTTGTCGTAATTGATTTACACACAAAAATCAACAAAAGTTTATACTTGCCCGACAACGTGCATTTAAACCCAGAAGGGTCAAAATATCTCGCAAAAAAAATATATGACGAATTTTTCTCGTTAATACCACACTAAATATCATTAACAAATACTTTTTCCTATGAAAAAAGCAATTGTACTTTTTACTATCCTGTTTACCTGTCTTTGCTGTGTTGCACAAGAATATGCGTCAAAAAACAAGAAAGCGATTGCCGCCTACGAATCGGCATTGCAAAATTACCAGTTATTTTACTACGACAAGGCAGAAGAAAATCTCAAAACTGCGTTAAAACAAGATGAATATTTTGTTGAGGCATATTATCTTTTGGCTGGGGTTTATTCACAAAAAAACGATACAACGCAAATGCTCAAAACTCTTGAAACCTGCGTTGACAAATGTGGCGGCGCCTACTTATGGTCAAGATACAAATTAGCATACGAAGAGTACAATTTAGGAATGTATAAAAAAGCATTCGCAAATCTACAACACTTCAAAAGAGCAGAGGAAATGCACTCTGCATCAACACTTTCCAAAGTCGATCAAGCAAATCTTGACGATTTAATCAACAAGGTAAACACAGCACTCGAGTTACAGTCAAAACCTGTAAATTTTTCGCCAAAAAATTTAGGTAAAAACATCAACACAGAGTTCGATGACTATCATCCATCCATCACAGTTGATGACAACACATTAATTTATACAATCAATCTTCCTACTGCAAATCCCAAAATAAAACAAGAGGATTTATACACAGCCGAAAAATTTGAAGAATGGCAAAAAAGTATGCCAATGACTCAGATTAACACAAAATCAAACGAAGGTGCGCAATCAATTACAGCAGACGGAAAGACAATGTTTTTCACCATTTGTAATGCCCCTAACGGACTTGGTTCCTGTGACATATATCTTACAAAAAAAATCGGAACGGCCTGGACACGACCAATAAATCTTGGCGAGCCAGTCAACAGTAAATATTGGGAATCACAACCTTCATGTTCTGCAGACGGAAGAACATTATATTTTACATCAAACCGTCCGGGCGGTATTGGACAAAAAGACATTTGGGTAACAAACCAACTGCCTAATGGAACATGGACTAAACCAGAAAATTTGGGAGCAACAATCAACACACAGAAAAACGATGAATCGCCGTACATTCATGCAGACGGACGAACGTTGTACTACGCATCTGATGGTATTGACGGCATGGGCAAAAAAGATCTGTTCGGTTCACAAAAGAATGACAATGGCGCTTGGACAACACCTAAAAATCTTGGCTATCCTTTAAACACGTGTGAGGACGAATCACATCTTATTATCAATGCAGAAGGCACTAAAGGTTACCTTGCATCGAATCGTTTTGGCGGATTTGGAGGATATGACATCTACGAATTCACACTCGACGAAACATTCAAAGTAAAGCCCAACGCTGTTACTTACGTACAATGCATTGTTTTTGACTCCCAAACCAAAAGTAAGTTAAGTGCCAACATTGAACTTACAGATTTACTGACAAATGAAAAAGTCTTTATCAGCAAATCCGACCAAGTAACAGGCGAATGCATTGTTCCTTTCATTGAAGATCACCAGTATGCCTTGGCTGTTGAACGTCCTGGTTACTTATTCTATTCTGAAAATGTTTCTTTAAATAATTTCAAAGGACAGGAAAAAATTGAAATTCCATTACAGCAAATCAATGTTGGCAACTACGTAGTGCTTAAAAACATTTATTTCTTCACGGATCAAGCAATATGCAAAGACGAATCAAAACCTGAGCTGGAATCGATTGGACGCTTTATGAAACAAAATCCAAACGTACATGTTGAAATTGGAGGACACACCGATAATGTCGGCAGTTCGTCATACAATCAAAAACTTTCAGAGAAACGTGCAGAATATATCGTTTCGGTATTGACAAAAACCTATGGTATAGAAGCCCAAAGATTGACGTGGAAAGGATACGGCGACACAAAACCGTGCGTACCAAACACAAGCGACGAAAATCGTGCGAAAAACCGTAGAACTGAATTGATTATCACAGCGAAATAGTTTACCAATTAGCGATAAGTATGCAATGATTCAGTTTGCATAACGTAGTTCAATCCAAACCAACAAAACAGTACCAGCAAAAACGCAAGAACCGATACTATTTGCGCCAATCTAATCATATTTCTATGAGAAATACGGAAATGTATATAAAGCATATACACGAGCCACGAAATTAAAGCCCATAATTCTTTTACATCCCAAGTCCAATAGCCGCCCCACACATTTTTTGCCCACACTGCACCTATAATCATACCTATTGTCTGACACGAAAAACCAGCTTGAATCATAAAATCCTGTTTATCAACATTATCAGTCCGCGAAAACAAACCTTTTATTCCTATCAATGCTGCTATCGCAAGAAAGGCATACCCGAACATATACACCAACACGTGCGGAACGTACCATATACTTTGTAAAGCCATTGGCAGTTGATGACCGAACGTATCGTATTTTACAATATTCAAGATTAAGAAGACAGTCGATAACAAAAATCCATACCACCCTATTAATCTGCTCTTCCAGTGGAAACAACACACATAACCAATAAGTGAAGAACAACAGGCAAACAAATACCGTGTTTCCCAAACAGTTTTCATTGGTGGATGCTGTTCAAAAATCCATAAAATAGCAAACAACAACAACAAACACGAAACACCTATTACACCTATAACATTTGTCCATTTGTTTCCTTTAAGCAATCCAACAGATGCCAACCCAAAGCAAATAATAGCTATACACGCAATGCAATAAAAGAAAATGTCCATACTAGTTATCAAATTTTCTGCGCCTTGTAACCAACATCATTATTGAACCAACAGCCAACAATGCGAACCCAAATTCAACAAAAAATTTCCAAGAATCATACAAGACAGAAAATACACAAATTATTCGTGTATTCTCCTGCGAAAAACTTTTTAACGACACAAGCCAGCCATTTTTTGAATATGGTTCATTCACACGAATCGTATAGAAATCATAATCTTCATCGTTCCAAAAGAATTCAACATCTGCCGAAATAGACACCAATTCGTTTTTTTGACTATTGCAGTGAAAATCGCTGCAACTCATAACAAATGGTAATTGTACATTTTCAATTTCCGACACTTGAGCCACATCATAGCGTGAATCTTTTGACACAACAACATCGCACGATTTCCTATCAAACGAGCCTAGAAACAACGATGCAAATGCCAACCACAATCCCCAATGAGTTATGATAAACCAAATACTTTTACGATTAAATGGAATAGTACGTTTTACCGCTGCAAAACCTAATACAATTAAAAAAATAAAAGCAGAAATTACGAAAGGCCAAGTGTGAGTAATTGACTGGATATTACCCATTCGAAGCACAATCCCTAGCACGACGACAGTAACCAACAATAGAACTATAGCTATTATTGCAGCCTTCACCGATTCCAAAAAACGAACGACTGCAGAGTCATGTTTCCATATATGGAAAATAACAATGCAGTCGAACAAGAGTAATAAAATCAGTGCATTTACTGGGAATGCAAGGATTTCCATTATTTTTCAACTTTCAATTTGTCGTACATCGCACGAACTTTTTCTTTTGCCTCTTCAACAGAATTGCCGCGAGCCAAAAGAACCGCCATACGACGATGGTCGTGAACTTCAGGTTTACCAAAAATTCTAATTTGCGTATCAGGAACCGACAAAACTTCTTCCAAATTGCTAAATGAAACATTTTCGCTATCACCACGAACAACCACGGCTTTCGAAGCAGATGGACCATGGAATGCGATATTTGGAATCGGCAAACCAAGAATTGCACGTACGTGAAGTGAGAATTCCGACAAATCCTGCGAAATCATCGTAACCATACCAGTATCGTGTGGACGAGGCGAAACTTCACTAAAGATGACATCATCACCTTTAATGAACATCTCAACACCGAAAATACCACGACCACCAAGTGCGTCGGTTATTTTCTTAGCAATTTCCTGCGCTTTTTGTAATGCTGTATTCGACATTGGTTGTGGTTGCCAAGATTCCTGGTAATCACCATCTTTTTGCCAGTGGCCTACAGGATTCAAGAAACTTGTTCCGTCTTTGTGGCGAACTGTCAACAATGTGATTTCGTAATCAAAATCAACAAAACCTTCTACAATAACTTTTCCTGCTCCAGCACGCCCACCTTCTTGTGAAATAGCCCATGAATTATCAATATCGGCTTCTGTTTTAACAACACTTTGACCATGTCCGGAAGAACTCATAATTGGTTTTACAACACAAGGTATTCCAACTTCCTTGATTGCATCCGTATATTCTTTATAATTTGCAGCAAATCGGTAATTTGAAGTCTTAAGCCCCAACTCTTCTGCAGCCAAGCGACGAATTCCTTCGCGGTTCATCGTTAAGAATGTTGCACGAGCTGTAGGAATCACATTAAAGCCTTCTTCTTCAAGTTCCAACAATGTTTTTGTAGCAATTGCTTCAACTTCAGGGATAATATAATCTGGTTTTTCTGCGTAAATAATTTCACGCAATTTATCACCGTCAAGCATAGAAATTACATAAGATTTATGAGCCACTTGCATTGCCGGCGCATTTGCATATCTATCAACTGCAACCACCTCAATGCCATATCGCTGCAATTCAATTGCAACTTCCTTACCTAATTCACCTGAACCACAAAGCAAGGCCTTTTTCCCGCCTTCTTTGAATACTGTACCAAATTTTGTCATACAACTTGAAAATTGAAATTATTTATGCCAAAAATAAGGATTCAACTCCATAAAGAAATAAATCAAACAAAGAAGTTATTGACAATTTAAACGAGTTTTGCACAACTCAACTACCAATTTATAGGACATGCTTTCAAATCGGGAGCGACACGTACTGCAGGCATTGGCAAATGGTAGAAATTCACATATTTATAGATATAATATCCAACATTTTTTTGCTGGAAGAATTTCGTCAAATTAATATCAAGGCCAAAATAAAATTCTGCTTTGCCAGAAGTATTACTTCCGTTCTCCTTTAAATTCTCCGCACTTACCCCTAAAGCAACATCAATAAAATAGGGGAACTTGTATTTTTGTTTATTCTTGCAAAATAAATGAGCCCAATCAACGGTCAACCAAAAATACTGACGATCGTAATCGTCTATGAACGAATACGCACTCTTGGACAACGCATTCGTTTTATACTTATAATATTCGGTCTCGTATGAATAATTCCAATCATAACTCCATTTGAAACTGAAGTTTCGAAAGAAAGGCACTTTTGTCTGCAACACAGGATAAAACGCACCTAAAATATTTGCCATTTCATCGTATATGCTAAATCCCCAAAATGGCGCATATCCATCCTTTATTTCTATCACCGTGGCATTTATTGAAGACAATCCTGCACCTCCCCACACTGCCCACTTCTCAGAAACACCACATACACGCAACAAATCGGAAAATGCCGTAGAAACTAAACATGAAGCTGTAAAATGTCCTATTTTATCAAGATTGCGAGCATATTTCAAATCAGTGCCACCATCAAAATGAAATCCCGAACTACGTTTACTCCACCATACATTATTCATGTAAACGTACACCCCGGCCAAGGCACATGGAGTAATTGCCCCAACAGTAATCAGACCTGGCACATTTATTTTTTTTGCGTCCGTTGATTGTTGATATACCGTATCACTCTGCGAAAAAACATTCGAAGTTACAAGACACAAAATGACAATAATATATGTATATGTTTTTCGCATCTCAAAAAAAATGGACACCATCATCCACATCGGGAAGAACCGAACAAAAATAGAATAATTATCACATAATTATGAAGAGCTATCTTTTTTTTCAACATTTACCAGCTTTTTTTTTATAAAAACTGCTTGTAATTCAACAAAACTCCGTATTATTGCACCCGGTTTCGCAAACGATACTAACAACGTGAAACCAAAATCCTTTTTACATTGAATAAAATATACATATCCAACTTTGAAAATAGTTTTGTGTTTTTACACAACAACATATATCAATTTATTTTTAATCAAAAAAATTTTTAAATGGACTCGGAAAACCTAAACGAAACCGAACAAGTTGTTCCATCTGAACAACCTTCCGAAAAAACAGAAAAACGAAAACGTATTCGCAAAGTAGTTGCAAAGCCAGTCAACATAGAGGCTCCCCTACCAGAAACCACAGCCGTTTTTAGCAGCGAACAAGTTGAAACGGTTCCACAAGAAACAACAGTAGCGCAACCTGCATCACACGAAACAACTTCAGAAGAAAAGCAACAACCGAAAATACAAGAACAACCTAAACGTCAGGAATTTGACGGAATTATCACTGGATGTGGAGTTCTTGAAATTATGCAGGACGGACACGGATATTTAAAGTCAAGCGACTACAACTACCTGAATTCTCCCGACGATATCTACGTCAGCCAGTCACAAATAAAATTATTCGGCTTAAAAACAGGTGATACTGTTGAAGGACCTATCCGTCCACCAAAGGAAGGTGAAAAATATTTTCCACTTGTACGAGTTGAGAAAATAAACGGAAGAACACCCGAAGAAGTCCGCGACCGCGTACATTTCGATCACCTAACCCCATTGTTCCCTGATGAAAAATTCAACCTGACTGGACATGGACATAACGATTTATCTACAAGAGTTATTGACCTGTTCACTCCTATCGGGAAAGGCCAACGTGGATTGATTGTTGCTCAACCAAAGACAGGTAAAACAACATTGTTGAAGAATATAGCAAATGCAATAGCCGACAACCATCCCGAAGTATACCTTTTGATACTGTTGATTGACGAACGTCCAGAAGAAGTTACCGATATGAAACGAAGCGTAAAAGCCGAAGTTATTTCTTCTACATTCGATGAACCTTCAGACCGCCACGTAAAAATCGCAAATATCGTCCTTGAAAAGGCAAAACGTTTAGTTGAATGCGGACACGACGTTTGCATTCTTTTGGATTCAATAACACGTTTAGCACGTGCATTCAACATGGCACAACCAGCATCAGGAAAAATCCTTTCCGGTGGTGTTGATGCAAATGCATTGCATAAACCTAAAAGATTCTTTGGTGCAGCGCGAAACATAGAGAATGGAGGTTCTTTGACGATTATTGCAACAGCATTAACGGAAACTGGTTCAAAAATGGATGACGTAATATTTGAAGAGTTCAAGGGAACCGGTAACATGGAATTGCAGTTGGATAGAAAAATTGCAAACAAACGTATCTACCCTGCTGTTGACGTCAATTTGTCTAGTACACGTCGTGATGATTTGTTAGTCGATAAACTTCGTCTCAACAAATGCTGGATTTTACGTAACTACCTATCCGACATGAATCCTGTTGAAGCTATGGAGTTCTTGAGCAAACAAATGCCATTGACACGCGACAACGACGAATTCCTATTATCAATGGGAAAATAAAGGCTTGAAACAATAGATTAACGAGAAAAGTTGAGGCATTGCTTCAACTTTTTTTGTTTTCAAATAGCGATTTCTTTAATCATAATTAAAAAATCATCTTTCTATTCTTAAATAATTGTGATTTTTTCGTAAATTCGCCACGCTTAATTTAAAAACTTAAAATTTATAAAATATCATGGCAGACAAAAAATTTTTAACGTGTGATGGTAATACTGCTGCTGCACATATCGCGTATATGTTCACAGACGTAGCTGCTATCTATCCTATCACACCGTCGTCTCCTATGGCTGAAAACGTTGACGAATGGGCAGCGCAAGGTCGTAAGAACATGTTCGGTGAGACTGTTTTAGTTCAAGAAATGCAATCTGAAGGCGGTGCAGCTGGTGCTGTTCACGGTTCTTTGCAAGCTGGTGCATTAACTACTACATTCACAGCATCACAAGGTTTATTGTTGATGATTCCGAATATGTACAAAATTGCTGGTGAATTGCTTCCATGCGTATTCCACGTTTCAGCACGTACATTAGCATCTCATGCTCTTAGTATTTTCGGTGACCACCAAGACGTTCTTGCCTGCCGTCAAACAGGTTTTGCAATGTTGGCAGAAGGTTCAGTTCAAGAAGTTATGGATTTGTCGGGTGTTGCTCACTTAGCAACAATTAAAAGCCGCGTTCCTTTCTTAAACTTCTTCGATGGCTTCCGTACATCTCACGAATATCAAAAAATTGAAGTCGTAAACCAAGAAGACTTGGTTCCACTAGTTGACCAAGAAGCTTTGAAAGCATTCCGTCAACGTGCACTTTCTCCAGAACACCCAGAAATGCGTGGTATGGCAGAAAACCCTGATGTGTTCTTTGCTCATCGTGAAGCAAGCAATCCATTCTACAATGCTGTTCCTGACATCGTTGCAGACTACATGGATAAAATCAGCGCTATCACTGGTCGTAAATATCGTCCATTCGATTATTATGGTGCTAAAGATGCAGAAAACATCATCGTTGCAATGGGTTCTGTTACAGAATGTATCAAGGAAGTTATCGACTACAAAGTAGCTAAAGGCGAAAAAGTTGGTTTGATTTCAGTTCACTTGTATCGTCCATTCTCACTTAAATACTTAAAAGAAGCTATTCCTGCTTCGGCAAAACGTATTTGTGTTCTTGACCGTACAAAAGAACCTGGAGCAAACAGCGAACCACTTTACTTGGATGTTGTTGATGCTCTTTCTGAACTTGGTCTTCTTTCTAAAATCACTGTTATTGGCGGTCGCTTCGGTCTTGCTTCTAACGATGCAACTCCTGCAAAAATCATCGCAGTTTACGACAACTTGAATCTTCCACAACCAAAAACACACTTCACTCTTGGTATTGAAGATGACGTTACATTTATGTCTCTTCCTATTGGTGAAGAAGTTTCTGTTGCACCTGCTGGAATGTTCCAAGCTAAATTCTACGGTCTTGGTGCTGATGGTACTGTTGGTGCTAACAAAAACTCGGTTAAGATTATTGGTGAAACAACTAATAAATATTGTCAAGCATACTTCTCTTACGATTCTAAAAAATCGGGAGGTTTCACTTGCTCTCACCTTCGTTTCGGTGACGAACCAATCCGTTCAACATATTTGGTAACAACTCCAAACTTCGTTGCTTGCCACCAACAAGCATACTTAAATATGTATGATGTTACTCGTGGTTTGCAAAAAGGCGGTTCATTCCTTTTGAACACAATTTGGGATGGTGAAGAATTGGCAAACAACATTCCTGCAAAAGTAAAAGCTTACTTTGCAAAGAATGATATAAAAGTTTACTACATCAATGCAACTAAGATTGCACAAGAAATTGGTTTAGGAAATAGAACAAACACTATCCTTCAATCTGCATTCTTCCGTATCACTGGCGTTATTCCAGTTGACAAAGCCGTAGAAGAAATGAAACATTTCGCTTTGAAATCATACGGAAAGAAAGGTGAAGATGTTGTAAATATGAACTACGCAGCTATCGACCGTGGTGGCGAATTCAAAGTGTTGACTGTTGACAAAGCTTGGGCTAACCTTGCTGAACAACCAAAAGTTTACACTGATGGTGATGAATTCATCAACAAAGTTGTTCGTCCAATCAACGCACAAGATGGCGATTTGCTTCCAGTGTCTGCTTTCAAAGGTATTGAAGATGGTACTTGGGCTGCAGGAACAGCTAAATTTGAAAAACGTGGTGTTGGTGCATTCGTTCCTGTATGGAATGCTGACAATTGTATCCAATGTAACAAATGTGCTTACGTTTGTCCTCACGCTTGTATCCGTCCATTCGTAATGAATGAAGCAGAAAAAGCTGGATTCAACGGTCAAACAATCGAAATGAAAGCTCCTGCAACAATGAAGGGAATGTTCTTCACTATGCAAGTTGGAGTTAAAGATTGTCTTGCTTGTGGAAACTGTGCTGATGTTTGTCCTGGAAATCCAAAGACTGGCAAAGCTCTTACAATGGTTCCTTACGACGACAATTCAGAATCGGCTGCAAAAGAAGCTGCAAACTGGCAATACTGCGTTGAAAAGGTAACTTCAAAACAAGATTTAGTTGACATCGCTGCAAATGTTAAGAATTCACAATTTGCTCAACCATTGTTCGAGTTCTCTGGAGCTTGCGCTGGTTGTGGTGAAACTCCTTACGTTAAATTGATTTCTCAATTGTTCGGTGACCGTGAAATCGTTGCAAATGCAACTGGTTGTTCTTCAATCTACTCTGGTTCGGTTCCTTCTACTCCATATACTACAAATGCGAAAGGACAAGGTCCTGCTTGGGCTAACTCATTGTTCGAAGATTTCTGCGAATTTGGTTTGGGTATGACAATCGCAAACAAGAAAATGCGTAACCGTATCAAGACATTGTTCGAAGGCGCTATTTCTGCTGCTGAAACTCCAGCAGAATTCAAAGCTGCTGCTCAAGAATGGATTGACGGTATGGAAGATGCTGCTGCATCAAAAGCTGCTGCTGCAAAATTAAATCCTATGATTGAAAAAGCTGCTGCCAGCGGATGCCCAACTTGCAGCCAATTGAAAGAATTGAGCCACTACTTAGTAAAACGTTCTCAATGGATTATTGGTGGTGATGGTGCTTCTTACGATATCGGTTACGGAGGTTTGGATCACGTTATCGCTTCTGGCGAAGATGTAAATATCTTGGTTATTGATACTGAGGTTTACTCTAACACAGGTGGTCAAGCTTCTAAAGCAACTCCTCTTGGTGCTATCGCTAAATTCGCTGCAGCTGGTAAGAGAGTTCGCAAGAAAGATATCGGTATGATTGCAACAACTTACGGGTACGTATATGTTGCTCAAATCGCAATGGGTGCCGATCAAGCTCAATGTTTGAAAGCAATCCGCGAAGCTGAAGCATACCATGGACCTTCAATCATCATTGCTTACGCTCCTTGTATCAACCATGGTTTGAAGAAAGGTATGGGTAAATCACAAGCTGAGGAAGCAGCTGCAGTAGCATGCGGTTACTGGCACTTGTGGCGTTTCAACCCTGAATTGGAAGCAGAAGGCAAAAACCCATTCGTTCTTGATAGTAAAGAACCAGCTTGGGAAGGATTCCAAGACTTCTTGAAGGGTGAAGTTCGTTACGCATCTGTAATGAAACAATTCCCTGCAGAAGCACAAGAATTGTTCAACGCTGCAGAAGATATGGCTAAGAAACGCTATGCTTCATACGTAAGAATGAGCAAACTAGAATACTAATACATTAGATTCTAATAAGAAAAAGCCCGAAGAATTTTATCTTCGGGCTTTTTTATGTTAAAAACACAAGATTTTCAATACATCAACCCAAAGAGCCACATTGGAATTTTGTTTTTAAAACCAATTTCGCAGTCGTCAACAAAACAGTGAAAACTTTTAGTAAAGAATTTAACTTTCCAATGACAAAAACACTCCATGTTTTTAACTTTTCAATGAAAGTTTTTGATACACTTTTTTGCTTTTAAATGACGAAAAGAGGTATTGAGAGTTAGAAAAAAGTGTAAAGCGTATATTTTGCGGATTATTAACCGCAGACAAGAAAAAGCATCAGATTAAATTTGGCTTCCGTCCGTCACCACGATAGCGGTCTATCAAAAAATCAACTCTTTTCTATCACGTTCAGGTATAGCCTCGAAGCGAAACCTATCAACACATAGAACGTCCACACCTATCGTTTGAACATCAACTTTTGTTAATAACTAATCCGTCTTTCTTTTTAGTGAGAATTGCAAAATCACGAAATTTGCATTGTTATGACAAGTCTATTACTTCGCATATTCTCGTTTTTCGACAAACACACTGTTTTGTTGCGTTGTATATTATTCGGCATCATAATTCTTTGCGTATGTGCAATTTGCAGAATTTCATTTATTGAAGATATTTCTTCGTTTCTTCCTCAAAGCGAAGAAAACGCACGCATACAATATGCTTCGCAACACATTGGTGGCGCAAACAAACTTATGGTTACCGTTTCGTCCGATTCTGCCGACGAATACACCATAATGGACGCCGTGGAATCGTTTGTGTCGAACATTCAGGAACGAGACGAAAATCGCATAGATGAAATCCTCTACACCATTGACCAACAACAAATTATGGACGTCGGAAAATTCGTTGTTGAAAATATGCCTTATTATCTTTCCGACGAAGATTACACGAACATCGAGAATAATCTCAACCCCGATTCTGTTCTTGCCAATCTCCAGAAAGACAAAGCAATCGCATTGTCGCCAATGGGCGGAATGATGAAAAATTTCATCACCTACGATCCGTTGCAGTTCACAAACCGTATTCTTGAAAACCTCAAACAAGCCAATCCAAATTCAAACTACGAAATAATCGACGGCTATATTTTCGACAAATCAGGGAAAGAGGCTATCATTGCCATAAACTCAAAATTTCCCGTAAGCGAAACCTCGGAAAATGCGAAACTTATAGCCGACATAGATTCCGCCATAGCACAAACAATGACGGAATATCCAAATGTGCAGATTAATTGCATTGGCGCGTCGGTTATTTCTATTGCAAATGCCAACCGAATAAAAAAAGACAGCATCATTTCAACGGCAATTGCGTTGATTTTTATTCTAATAGTTCTACTCTACTTTTTCCGCGACGTTCGCGCACTGGTCATCATTGTATTTTCGCTGATTTTCGGCGGATTGTTCGGCATGGCGTTCGTTTCAATATTTAAAGATTCTGTTTCTATTATCGCCATAGGAATCGGCTCCATAATTGTGGGTATTGCAACAAATTATCCTCTACATTTTCTTGCCCATTACCAGCAAGGATACAGCAAAGAACAAACTATCCGCGACATTATAGATCCGCTCGTTACAGGAAATCTCACAACTGTTGGCGCATTTTTAAGCCTCATTTTCATTCATTCAAATGCGATGAAAGATTTGGGACTGTTCGCATCATTCCTTTTAATTGGAACGATTTTATTCGTGCTGATTTTCTTACCTCATTTATTCAAGAAAAAACTTTTCTCAAAACAAGAACGGCTAAGCACAAACCTGACATTCAATAAAATCGCTTCGTATAACCTCGACAAAAATAAATTCGTCGTCATTGCCATCTTGCTCATAACCATTCCATTGTACATTATGAGCAAGAAAACGACTTTTGAAACCGACCTTCACGCCATCAACTATATGACAGATTCGCAACGCGAACAAATGGCAAAACTGAACGAGCAGACACAAAACGGAAATCCAACGTTTTTCTGCGTTTCCGAAGGTGCCACGACGGAAGAAGCCTTGCAAAATTACGAACTTTCGTTGCCAAAGATTGATTCCCTCAAGCAAGCAAAACAAATCAGCAATACTACGGGAATAAGCATTTTTATTCCTTCCCAAAAGATTCAACAAGAACGACTTGCTAAATGGAACACATTTGTTGCAAAAAACAAAGAAACAATCCTGACACTCATAGCAAATGCGTCGGCGACAACAGGATTTAATGAAAATGCGTTCTACAATTTTGAAGAAATTCTTTCAAAAGAATATAACGTTCAAAAATTGGCATATTTTTCTCCGTTAATGGATGCCATTGGAAATAACTTCATTTTTGTTGATGAAACATCGCACAAAACATTAGTTTACACAATTGTTGAAACAGAAAAAGACAAAAAAGAAAACTGTGAAACCAATTTAAACAACATTCAACCAAACATTTTCACGTTCGACAACACTTCGCTTATTACGCAAATGGTTGACGCACTTTCCGACGACTTCGACTACGTTCTCTACATCTGCGGATTGATTGTTTTTATATTCCTCACCTTTTCTTTCGGACGCTTGGAATTGAGCATCACAGCCTTTATACCTTTAACTGTCGGCTGGATTTGGATTCTTGGACTTATGGGCATTTTCGGAATGAAATTCAACATTGTCAATATAATTCTTGCCACGTTCATTTTCGGTCAAGGCGACGATTACACTATTTTCGTCACCGAAGGAATGATGTACGAATACACATATCGTAAGAAAATGCTTGCGTCGTACAAAAATTCCGTATGGCTTTCGGCAACAATCATGTTTATTGGCATTGGTTCACTCATCATTGCACAACATCCTGCAATGCGTTCGCTTGGCGAAGTAACAATCGTTGGAATGTTTTCGGTTGTACTGATGGCATATCTGTTTCCTCCGCTTATTTATCGCTGGCTTACGCAAAAAAAAGGGAAAAACCGCCTAATGCCAATCACGCTTAAAAATCTGGGAATCACTATCTTATCGTTCACCGTATTTTTAATTGGAAGCATATATTTAACGCTTGCAGGATTTTTTAGTCTGACAATTTTAGGTAAGACCGAAAGACACAAACTATGGTACCACAAACGGTTATGCGGCATTTTCAGATTTTTAATAAAAATCATTCCCAACATCGACCACGACATTCAAAACGTGGCAAACGAAACTTTTGAAAAACCAGGAATTATCATTGCGAACCATCAATCGCACTTGGATTTGATGTATTTGCTGATGTTGAACCCCAAAATAATTTGCTTGACAAATCATTGGGTTTGGCGTTGTCCTTTCTACGGCTGGATTATCCGCTACGCCGATTTCTACCCTATTGAAAACGGCATAGAAGACAATGTGGAAAAACTTCGCAAAGTAATTGAGAATGGATATTCCATTTTGGTATTTCCAGAAGGTACACGTTCTGAAAACTGCGACATTCTCCGTTTTCACAAAGGCGCATTCTATTTGGCCGATCAACTTGGCGTTGACATTATTCCGGCAATGATTCACGGAATCGGACATTTCTTCCCCAAAACCGAATTTATGCTGAGAAGCGGCAAGGCAACAGTAAAAATTTTCAATAGAATTACACCAACCGACACGACTTTCCGCAATGGCAAAGAATGTCGAGAGACAGCAAAACTCATCCGTCAATTCTATGAAGCAGAATACAAGAAATTGGCACACGAAATAGAAACCGCCGATTACTACAAAGATTTGGTTTTGCACAACTACATTTACAAAAGCAGACAAATAGAACAATCAGCACGGAAAGTATTAAAAGACAAAGATTTAGCACAAAAAATCGCAGCCTTACCTGACGAAGGCGAATACACAATAGAGAACTGCGGACAAGGTGAATTTGCATTACTCGCAGCTTTGGTAAAAAAGAATCTTCAGATTACCGCGACAGACAAAAACGAAGACAATATTGCAATAGCCGAGAACTGCACGTCAGTACCAAAGAATTTACGCTATCAAATAACTAAAGAATAAACAGATGTAAAAAAAAGGAGGGACAACTTGGGGCGTCATCCCTCCGAGAGGTGTGTAAGATAAGTTAATCTCTTCAATGCAAATATACATTTTTTTTCATTGAAGATAAAACAATCAACATTTTTTTAACTATCTCATTGCTTTTTCATTAAGCAATGCATAAGAAATCACTTCAGAAACTTCGTTGACATATTTAAAAGAAACACCTTTTAAATACTTATCTCCAATTTCCAATATATCTTTTTCGTTTTGAGAAGAGAGGATTATTTCTTGTATTCCAGCACGCTTCGCAGCAAGGATTTTTTCCTTGATTCCCCCTACTGGCAAAACTTTGCCACGCAATGTAATTTCTCCCGTCATAGCAATACGTTCTCGAACTTTTTTATGCGTCAATGCACTGGCAATAGACGTTGCCATTGTAATTCCAGCAGAAGGACCATCTTTAGGAATTGCACCTTCAGGAACATGAACGTGAATATTGGTGTTTTCAAAATCAAAATCCTTCAATCCCAATTGTTCTGCGTGAGCCTTAACATACTCCAATGCAATTGTAGCAGATTCTTTCATTACATTACCCAAGTTTCCTGTCAATGTCAACGCACCCTTTCCCTTACTATAACTTGTTTCTATATATAAGATTTCACCACCAACCGAAGTCCATGCCAAACCAGTAACGACACCTGCATAGTCATTTCCTTCGTATAATTCCGAGTAAAAGTCAGGTTTACCTAATATTGACTTCACATCATTCACAGAAACTATAGACAAAAACTCTTCACCATTCACCATTTTTTGTGCATAAGCACGTACAATTTCAGCTATTTTTTTGTCTAAACCACGAACACCAGATTCACGAGTATGATTAATGATTATATATTCTATTGTTTTAGCAGGAAATTTCAAAGTATCTTCTGCAAAACCACAGGCTTTCAACTGATTTGGAACCAAATGACGTTTGGCAATTTCTATTTTTTCTTCCGCAATATAACCAGAAATATCTATCATTTCCATGCGGTCGCGCAATGCTGGACTAATAGTTTCAATATTATTTGCCGTAGCAATAAACATAACCTTTGACAAATCAAAATCCAATTCCAAATAATTATCATAGAACGTGCTATTTTGTTCTGGATCAAGAACTTCAAGCAAAGCTGATTCAGGATCTCCGTGAATATCTTTGCTCACTTTATCGATTTCATCCAAAACAAAAACTGGATTTGCCGTCTTTACTTTCTTCAAATTCTGAACAATACGTCCTGGCATTGCCCCTATATAGGTTTTTCTATGTCCACGTATTTCAGATTCATCATGCAGACCACCAAGCGACATGCGACAATATTTTCTATTCAACGCACGAGCAATAGACTTGCCGAGTGATGTCTTTCCTACTCCCGGAGGGCCATACAGGCACAATATCGGTGATTTCATATCATTACGAAGTTTGAGCACCGCCAAATGTTCTATGATACGTTTCTTCACTTTATCAAGTCCGTAATGATCTTGATTAAGGATTTTTTCAGCCTTCTTTAAATCAAAATTATCATCATCGTATTCATTCCATGGCAATTCCAGCAATGTCTGAATGTATGTATACTGCACAGAATAATCAGGTGAATGAACTCCCATACGTTCCAATTTCACCAATTCTTTCTTAAAATATTCTGCTGTTTCTGCAGACCATTTTTTCTTTTCGGCACGTTGTCGAAATTCATCTATTTCCTGTTCAACAGACTGCTCACCCAACTCACTCTGAATCTGTTTAATCTGCTGGTGTAAAAAGTAATCACGCTGTTGCTGGTCTATATCCTGACGAGTTTTGTTTAAAATGTCATTTTTGATTTCCAGTATTTGTAATTGCTGTGACAACAACTGCATCAAAAGTATAGCTCGCGATTTCAAACTATCGGTATCCAACAGTTCTATTTTTTTATCTACAGCCGCATCAACATTGGACGACATAAAGTTTACAAGAAACGTCTTGCTGGAAATATTTTTCAATGCAAACAACGACTCCTTTGGAACCTGGGTTGACAGTTTTACAACTTTCAACGACATATCTTTCACAGATGAAATAATTGCTTCAAACTCGTCATCTTTGGTTGGCAAAATGTCAGTTCTGCGAGCAACACGGCACACCATGTACGGAACATCCTGCACTTGTTCATAAATCGCAATTCTTGAAACACCTTGTAAAATAACCATAGTTGTTCCGTCTGGCATTTCCAAGATTTTCAATATTTTAGCAACCGTACCGACAGGAAACAAGTCTGCAACAGTAGGTTTTTCAACCTGAGGATTTCGTTGCGTTGCCGTCCCTATTAATTTTGATTTTTTATTATTATCCCGAATCAATCGAATTGACTGCGCACGCCCAACTGTAATAGGCATTACAACCCCAGGGAACAATATCGCATTTTTTAATGGTAATATTGGTAAAGCATCAGGCAAATCCAAATTCGGAATCTGAACATCATCATCCGTCATTATAGGAATTATCTCTGCATTTGCATCTATGGAATCAAAAAAAAGATTCTGCAATTTTTTTTCATTTGTTGCCATACGTCATTTTGTCAGTTTTTTATCATTTAAATTTGGTATACGATGATAGACAAATCGTATGCCACTGACTAAAACACACGATTTGACTTCGTTTCTTCAAAAATTGTTGCCAAAATTGCAGTTTCCACGTCATCAAACTCTTTATGACGGCGTGCCATAACACGTTTTGCCGTTTCACAAGCCTTCGGAAACAAATATTCCTCCATTCCCTGCGAACCACCACGAGTAAATGACGGTATGAAATTCCGTGGGAATCCAGCTCCGTAGATATTCGCACAAACGCCGACAACAGTACCAGTATTAAACATGGTATTAATTGCCGACTTAGAGTGATCACCCATCATTAATCCACAAAACTGTAATCCCGATTTTTCAAAACGGTTGTTTGCGTAATTCCAAATCTTTATTTCGGAGTAGTCATTTTTCAAATTGGAATTATTGGTATCAGCGCCAAGATTACACCATTCTCCAAGCACCGCATTTCCTAAATATCCATCGTGTCCCTTATTGGAATAGCCAATAATAACAGAATTTTGAACTTCTCCTCCCACCTTGGAATATGGTCCGATAGTCGTACCTTCGTATATTTTTGCAGACATTTTCACAACGGCGTGTTCATTCATGGCAAACGGCGCACGAATCACGGCATTTTCCCATATTTCTGCATTGTTACCAATATACACCTTACCAGCAGAAGCATTAATAATAGCATATTCAATACTTGCGCCTTCCTCTACGAAAATATTTTCCGGACAAATCACACGATTCGTTTCGCTTATTTTTTGGGACACACGCCCTTTTGTAACTATATCAAAGTCAACATTTATTTCATCAGGATTAAACTGAAAAATATTCCAAATATGCTGCAAATGCTTACATTCACCCGAATACAAAACAGATTTCAACCCCGACAATTCACTTTCATTTTCCAAATGAGCCACACGAGCTGCAATCCAAGTTGAATCCTGCGCCAACAAAACACTGTCTTCAGAAAGGTTTTGTACAGCCTCGACCATAGAATCTGTTGGAAATACAGAACTATTGATATACACATTGTCTGCTTCCAAACGCAATGAATATTTTTGTTGAAGATATTCTTTTGTCTTAAATGAACAAGTAGTCTGCAACCGTTTGTTCCATTTTTCCGTAATTGTTAGTATGCCACAACGGATTTCAGAAACTGGACGGGTAAACGTGAAAGGTTTTAAATCCTCGCGTATAGCAGTATCAAAAAGAATATAATTTTTCATCAATAATCAAATTTTAAAACAACATAATAATAGCCTGGAACAGTCTCCATATCGCGTTCGGCAGGTTCAAATTTACTCAAATGTTCACTAATACGAAGTGCTTCCTCATCGCACATTGGATGCAAAGGAGTTACAACTACACGTTCTGTGACTTTTCCCTTTTTATCAACATACAAACGTATTGCAACAGTGCCTGAAACGTGTTCCCCTTCTGGAAAATCCAGCCGTTGCGCATTGGCTGTAACGACAGAATATAATGCTGGCAAACCTCCAGGATATGCAACATCTTTTTTATAATCAGTATGAGGAATCATCATACCATTTGCGCCATAACAGGTTCCCTCGATGAATCTATCATTTTCAAACACATCAACACGTCTCTTACGTCCATCAGAATAAAACGAAGTGACTTCGCCGTTGAGTTTTCCTTTGGTATAATGTGCAACACTTTTTATTCTTCCTGCAGAATAAAAATACGTTTCCATACCATCTATCGTCTGCAAAGTTGAATCAAGATATTGCTTTTCGGAATACAATACTCCATCGAAAGACAATGTTCGCTCCACCCATCTTTGTAGGGAATCAACGTACACAACCGACGTTGAATCAGGAGAAACCACCTGCGCGTGCAAAGCGATCGCACACACGCATGAACATACTATGAGGATTAATCTACGCAAAAGACAATATTGTAGTTACCAGAATAATTATCGAAAAAAAAGGAAACTCAGTAGAGTTTCCTTTTTTTTATTACTTCCCATTAGTAAAATCTTTCATTTCTTCTGTATCATATACCCCAGCATCCAACTTTTCACGAATTTCCTTGAATGCATTCAATGTATAATCAACATCCTCAACTGTATGAGCAGCAGTTGAAATAATACGGAAGATAATCATCCCCGGAGGAATTACAGGATACACTACGATTGAGCAGAAAATCTTGTAATTAACACGCAAATCGTATGCGATATTCGTTGCTTGGATTGGTCCACCTTTAATTTGAACAGGAGAAACACAAGCTTCAGCAGGGCCGATATCGAAACCAAGTTTACGGAAACCGTCTTGCAAACGACGAGTAACAGTCCATAATTGTTTACGACGTTCATCACCTTCCTTGCTACGAATGATTTCCAAACGTTTCAAGCAACCTTCAACAATTGGCATTGGCAATGCTTTCGCATAAATTTGAGAACGCATATTGTAACGCAAGAAATCAATTACCGATTTTTTAGTAGCGATGAAACCACCGATTGTTGCCATTGATTTTGCGTATGCACCAATGTAAATATCAATTTCGTCCATCACGCCGAAATGTTCCGATGTACCACGGCCAGTAGGACCCATTACTCCAAAACCATGAGCATCGTCAATCATAATGCGGAAGTTGTATTTTTTCTTCAAAGCAGCAATTTGATCCAAAATACCAAGTGCGCCAGTCATACCATACACACCCTCAGTAATCAAAAGTACGCCACCACCTTGTTCTTCAGCAACCTGACAAGCAACTTTTAATTTTTTCTCACAGCTATCAATATCATTGTGTTTATAAGAGAAAGCCTTACCTGTATGAAGACGTTTACCATCCATCAAACAAGCATGACATTCTGCATCAAAAACAATCACATCGTGACGAGTCAACAATGAATCGATTGTAGACACAATACCTTGATAACCAAAGTTGAACAAAAATGCAGCCTCTTTCTTCTCAAAATCAGCCAATTCACGTTCTAATTTTTCGTGAAGAGCTGTATTACCGGTCATCATACGGCTTCCCATAGGATAAGCCATACCCCAACGAGCAGCAGCTTCAGCATCAACCTTACGAATTTCAGGATGGTTAGCCAATCCCAAATAATTATTCAAACTCCAGCACAACACGTCAATTCCTTGAAAACGCATGTGAGGGCCTAATTCACCTTCCAATTTTGGGAAAGCATAGTAGCCATCGACTTTCTCACGATATTGTCCGATAGGACCGCCGACCGACTCTTCAATTCTGTCAAAAATATCCATGTGTTTTGTATTAAATTACCTTTTTTGCAAAGTTATAATTTTTCAGATTTTTTGTATGCACCTTATGATTTTTTTGAGATTTTAACAATTCCACCAACAAAATACAGCAAACCGATTACACCAGCCACAAATATTGAAGAATAGACTGGCAAACCCGTTTTTGCCTCCGCACATACGCCATAAATGCCAAAGAACGCACGTCCGAGAAACACAAAAGCAACAAAAAAGATTCCCAGCCACAACAACGGCAATCTCCTTATTTTCCCCGCAGCGGACAATGCATAAAATCCGCATAAAGCAAAGCAACCAGCCACAACAACAGTTATGACATACGGCAAACAAGCACCATGCGAAGCAATTTCGTTCATCATGCCATCAATGCCATAAAATTTGAACGCAACATCAAGAAAAAATAGACAAATCAAATGACCGACAGCCAACACAAAATTCAATATAGCACCAAGCAGTAACATCACTTTCCTTTTAAATTATATTTCACTATCAACTCTTTTTGTTCTTCATCCGACAGACTTTTTAAATATGCGTTCCAACCAGGGCAAAAACCTGTATGTCAATGCCAAAAACGGGCGATTACACTTTTGGGATTTTTGTCGTATTTCGCACGCATTTTACACGTTGCACAAGGAATATTGTTTGTTTCCACATTTTTTCCAAAAGTACGAAAATAATATTTCCAACGATCAAAGGCTTCACATGAAAACATTTGAAGAAGATTATTTTTAAGTTACAAACTTGTTGTTGCCACATTACAATTTTTTCTAATTTTGCAATCATAACCAATTAATTTAACCATATGCAACAAACAGAAACACTTCTGCCTAGCGGCATTGAAGAAATTAAGACAAAAATCCATGAAATACGTGGACAGAAAGTAATGATAGATGCTGATTTAGCGAAACTCTATCAAGTTGAGACGAAAGTATTGAACCAAGCAGTAAAGAGAAACCTTTCGAGGTTTCCAGCCGACGCGATGTTTGTTCTTACCGAAGGGGAATTCAGCAGTTTGAGGTCACAAATTGTGACCTCAAACAAACGAGGCGGTAGAAGATATTTACCTTTCGTATTCACAGAAGTCGGTATAGCCATGCTCAGTAGTGTTTTAACCTCTGAAATAGCCATCATGGTAAACCTAAATATTATGCGAACATTTACTGCATTGCGACATTTTGCAAGCATGCAAAATATTCAGGGCAAAGAAATCACAAAAGTAAAATCAGAATTAAAATCCTTAGCCACATACATTGACGAAGTACTTCACGACCAAAATGACATAAACGAAGACACCGCCACACAATTAGAGCTGATAAATCAAACATTAGCAGAATTGCAAACCGAAAAGATTGTCAGAAGAAATTTTGAAAGTCGAAAACCGATAGGATTTAAAATCAATGATAATGACTAGTGTTGAACATCTTCACCACCACACTAAATCCATTTTTGTCGCCAAAAAACTCAGATAACTAAAAAAATAAAGCAGTGTGTTTTTTGCTTTACCAAATTTATTATCTTTGTTTTAGAAGAGGTTTGCCTTTTTTTCAAAGGCAAGATATTGATTTGTAATGATTAAACTTTTATATGAATAATCAAGAAAAACTTGAAAGGCTGCTAGAGTTGAAGGAAACAGCTGAAAACGGCGGCGGTCAAAAAGCAATAGACGCACAACACGCAAAAGGCAAATATACAGCACGCGAACGTATTGAAATGCTGCTTGACGAAGGTAGTTTCGAAGAAGTTGATATGTTCGTAACCCATCGTTGTACAGATTTTGGTATGGAGAAAAAAATGTTCTACGGCGATGGTGTTGTTGTTGGTAGCGGTACAATCGACGGACGTTTGGTGTTTGTCTATGCACAAGATTTCACCGTCATTGCTGGAACACTTTCGGAAACAATGTCGCAAAAAATCTGCAAAGTAATGGATTTGGCGACGAAACTTGGTGCTCCAATCATTGGCATAAACGATTCCGGTGGTGCCCGTATTCAGGAAGGTGCATGCGCACTGGCAGGATTCGGCGAAATTTTTGAACGAAACATTCTCGCATCTGGCGTTGTCCCTCAAATCTCGTTAATATATGGACTTTGTGCCGGCGGCGCTGTGTATTCGCCAGCTCTCACCGACTTTATTTTAATGACGGAACAAAATAGTTGTATGTATATCACAGGACCAAAAGTTGTGAAGACAGTTACTGGCGAAGATGTGACTGACCAGCAGCTTGGTGGTGCTTTGGTGCATTCAACAAAATCTGGTGTTTGTCATTTCACTGCAGCGACCGAAGAAGAAGGAATGCAGACAATCCGCCGTTTAATTTCGTTCATTCCACAGAATAATATGGAAGACGTTCCTGTTGTAGAGACAAAAGATCCCTATAACAGAATCGACGACGTACTTGATACTCTTGTGCCAGACGACCCAAACAAACCATACGATATGAAAGACATCATCAACACTTTGGTTGATGACAAAGATTTCTTTGAAATTCAAAAAGATTTTGCAAAGAATATTATCTGCGGTTTTGGTCGTTTTAACGGAAAATCAACTGGTATTATAGCAAACCAACCGAACTGTATGGCTGGTGTACTCGACTGCAACGCTTCGCGCAAAGCAGCACGATTCGTACGTTTTTGCGATTCATTCAATATTCCAATCTTAACATTGGTTGATGTTCCTGGATTTTTATGCGGAACCGGACAAGAATACGCAGGAATCATCGACCACGGAGCCAAATTGTTGTTTGCATACGGCGAAGCAACTGTTCCAAAAGTTACTATAACGATTAGAAAATCGTATGGTGGTTCGCATATCGTAATGAGTTGCAAGCAATTACGTGGCGACATCAACTATGCGTGGCCAAATGCGGAAATTGCAGTTATGGGCGCAGCTGGTGCTATCGGCATTTTACAAGGAAAAACAATGAAAGCAATTGAAGATGACGAAGAACGCAAGAAATTCAAAGCCGAAAAAATTGCAGAATACGAAGAAAAATTTGCGAGTCCATACCAAGCTGCAGAACGCGGATACATTGACGATGTTATCTTACCACATGACACACGTTTCAGAATCATCAGAGCGTTTGAAATGTTGAAAACGAAACGACAAACAAATCCGATGAAAAAGCATGCAAATATGCCACTTTAATCAAGCACGAATATGAGACAAGATGCGCAGAACATATCAATAAAAAACATCAACGGAGAAGCTACCGACGAAGAATTGTTGGCAATCATCACAGCCATTAAATTATACTACCGCGGAGGATGCGAAGAGAAAAAAATAACATTAAAAAACAACAATTCGTCAGCATGGAATTCCAAGATTCTTGGAATGAATCAATACAAGAAATAATATGAAAACATTCAAATTCAACATACAAGGAAAACCTTACGAAGTAGCGATAAACAATGTCCAAAACGGCATTGTCGACGTTGACGTGAATGGTAAAAATTTCGTCGTCGAACTCGAAAAAGAAAAAGTTGTTGTCACTCCACCGGCACAAACAGAAAAGCCACAGTTGGTTGAGCCTAAATCAACACAAAAGCCAATGGTTCCAACACAAGGACAACCGCATACTATTATGAAAATCTTCGTTACCAGCGGTCAGTTTGTAAAACAGGGAGATAAACTGTTCACAATGGAATCAAACGGCAAGGAATGCGACATAACAGCAGATAAAGATGGCGTAGTTGAAAGAATCAACGTAGTTGTCGGTCAAAATCTACCAAACGAAGGAGCTTCAATAGAATTGAATGCATGCGGACAATCAACTGGAAATTTTTCGACAGAAAACGCGACACCCGCACCACTTCCAGGGACTATAGTACAAATTATGCTACCAGAAGGTTCTGCCGTAAAAGCTGGAGACATTGTTCTTACGATGGATTCCATGAAAATGGTAAACAACGTTCTTGCCGACAAAGCGGGAACAATCACCCACATGATTGTGAAAGAACGCCAGGCTGTTTTGGAAGGCGACCCATTATTTATCATTGAGTAATTGCATTTAAATCAAAAAAAAGTATATTTGCTCAATATGACGAATTTAAAAAACATAAAATCTATTTCTATCGCAATTTGCTTCGCTGTATCTTGTTTTTACGCTTGCAGCAACAATTCAAAGAATGACGAAAAAATTGTCGTTACGAAAATGGATTCAATTTCGTACGGATTGGGCGTTGCTTTTGCACAAAAAATTCCTCAAAATTTACAAGACAACAAAATAGAAGAAGTTGACTTTGAGTATTTCCTACAAGGAATTATTGACTACTTTGATAAAGATGTTGATCTAAAAATAACAGAAGAAGAATCAAACAAAATTCTGCGAACCGTTCTTGAAGCACAGGCACGCCAGGAGCAGGAAGAATTTTTACAAGCAAACGAGCCTAACATTCAAAAAGGTGAAACATTTTTGGAAAAGAACAAGCAACAAACAACAGATGTTATAGAAGTAAAGAAAGGATTACAATATAAGATTGTTGACTTGGGTTGGGGAAAGCTCTCTCCTATTTTAACTGATACAATTTTCATCACATTTAAAGTGTACAACACCAACAATGTAGAGGTGTACAACAGCAATGGACAAGTAAAATTATTCTTGGGTGGAGCTATACCAGCACTACAAGAAGTATTGCCCAAAATTAAAACTGGTGGAAATGTCCGCATTTACACATCGCACGAGTACGCATACGGCTCAACAGTCTATAAACAAGATTTAGTAAAGCCATACGAGACATTAATTTTTGATGTAACCGTCAACAAAATCCGCCTAAACGCAGAACGTTTGGCAGAATTCAACAAATTAGTGGAGAAAGAACAAGCACAATTACAAACACAAGAACAACAAATTAATAATTAAATAAAATGAAGTCATTTTTTAAAGTAATCGGTATTGTAGGAGTTTCAGCAAGTTTATTATGTTCCTGCAAAGGCAAACAAGAATCAACAGAATTAAACGATTTACGCGATAGTGCAAGTTATTGCATTGGATTTGTTCTAGGAACTAATTTGGCACAACAAAACATGGATTCCATCAATTTAGCAGCATTCAACAAAGGTTTCCAAGAAGCAAAAACGCCTGATGATTTTAAGATCAACAAAGAAGAAATCAACAACATCGTAAACGATTTCGTCCTTTCTGTATTACGTAATCAATATTCTTCACAAATCGAAGAAAGTGAAAATTTCTTACAGACCAATGGTGCAAAAGCAGGCGTAACAACGACTGCTAGCGGTCTTCAATATGAAATTCTTCAAGAAGGAAATGGTCCAAAACCAAATCTATATGACACAGTTGTTGTAAAATACGAAGGTAAATTCCTTGATGGAACAATATTCGACAAAACTATGGACAGCGAACCAGCTCGTTTTGCATTAATCCCAGGTTATTTAATTGAAGGCTGGATAGAAGCATTTCCATTATTGAAAGAAGGAACTAAAGCAAAAATCGTTGTTCCTTACGAATTGGGATATGGCGAAGGCGGATTTCAATCAATTCCTCCTTTTTCTACGCTGGTTTTTGATGCAGAACTAGTAAAAGTTATCAAGGGTAAAGCACCTGAAGCCTCACAAATGCCTCAATTTGAATAACAGAAACGCAATACGATTAAAGTTCGTATGTTCACTCGTACGAACTTTTTCTATATATAAAGATTATGAAAGGTATTATTTTAGCAGGTGGTTCAGGAACACGATTGTATCCAATCACGAAAAGTATTTCCAAGCAATTGGTTCCTATCTACAATAAACCAATGATATACTATCCTCTATCGGTTTTACTATTGGCCGATATTAAAGATATTCTCATAATCACAACCCCCGAAGACCAAGCAATGTTCCAACGCCTGTTGGGCGATGGTTCTCAATGGGGAATCAACTTGCAATATGCAATACAACCATCTCCCGACGGACTTGCACAGGCTTTTTTAATCGGAGAAGATTTCATCGGTAACGATTCTTGTTGTTTAGTTTTAGGAGACAATATATTTTTCGGACACGATTTTGGAAAAACACTTGCACAAACAGCGAAACTAACAAAAGGTGCGACTGTATTTGGTTACTATGTGAATGATCCTAAACGGTACGGTGTCGTTGAATTTGACGAAAACAGAAAAGTATTATCGCTGGAAGAAAAACCTCTACAACCTAAATCAAATTACGCAGTAACAGGATTATATTTTTACGACAATACCGTCGTTAACAAGGCGAAAAGTTTAAAGCCATCGGCACGTGGAGAATTGGAAATTACAGACTTAAACAAACTGTATCTTGCAGAAAAAACATTGGACGTAAAGTTACTCGGACGTGGTATTGCCTGGCTTGATACTGGAACACACGATAGTCTTTTGGAAGCATCAAACTATGTATCCGCAATAGAAAATCGCCAGGGACTTATGGTTGCCTGTCTGGAAGAAATTGCTTTTTCCAAAAACTATATCACCAAAGAGCAACTACTCAAATTGGCAGAGCCATTAAAGAAAAACGAATACGGTCAATATCTCATCAAGATTGCGAATCATAAAATATTAGACTAATGGAAGTTACCAAAACTAATATAGAAGGCGTATATATAATTGAACCAAAGGTTTTTAAAGATCAACGCGGATACTTTTTTGAAAGCTATAATCAGTTATCATTAAGTGAATTTGGCATTTCATATACATTCGTCCAAGACAATCAATCAAAATCATCATACGGTGTTATACGTGGACTTCATTTTCAAAAACCACCACACGCACAAACCAAGTTGTTGCGCGTTGTACAAGGTCGCATTATTGATGTTGCTGTTGACATACGTAAAGGCTCTCCAACCTATGGAAAACACGTTGCTGTAGAACTTAACGAAGATAATTTCAAACAACTATTGATACCTGCAGGTTTCGCCCACGGATTTTCCGTTTTAAGTGACACTGCAATTGTGCAATACAAATGCACCGACTACTACCACCCAGAAACCGAAGGCGGTATATTATTCAATGACAAAGATTTAGACATAAACTGGGATATTCCGTTAGATGAATCTGTTATTTCCGAGAAAGATTTAAAACATCCATCTTTTGCCGATTTTAATTCACCATTTTCATTCTAACTAATGAAAAAAATAATTGTCATATTAGGTTGTATGTTTTTTATTGCTTGTTCCAAAGAAATAAAAAACGGTCCATACGTTTATTTTGCAAATCAAAGCGAACTTCCGGACACAATCAACACAGCCACTGATTCAATCGTAACTTTTGAAATATCGGCCATTGGAAACGGTTATAAAGTCAATCGAATTCAATTATTCGTCAACCAATCTGAATATTACGACACAACTTTTGATGGAATAGATTCCATTTTGGTATCATACGATATGAATTTCAAAGGGAAATTAAGAACCCAAAATGTACTGATACAAGCAACCGACGAAAAAGAAATGATAGCAACACAAACCACGTCTATATTTGCGAAATGAGAAGAAATTTTTTCAGATTATTAGTTTTCTGTGGATTATG
Organism: uncultured Bacteroidales bacterium; assembly: GCA_937892155.1. GTDB lineage: Bacteria > Bacteroidota > Bacteroidia > Bacteroidales > UBA1715 > UBA1715. Next base: position 47,155 of record CALAUG010000061.1, read on the forward strand.
CGTTTTAATTTCGTGCAATACAAAGCCTAAAAGAGTTGTTACAGCCGAAGATATACGCAAATATGAAGAACGTAACATAGAAGTAAACCGTGAGATTGTAAAACTCAAACAAGACACTATCAGGCAGTTTGTAGAAGACAATAATTTATCAATGCAAAAAACTGGTAGTGGTTTGTGGTATTCTATACAACCGAGCGGTGATACGATGCGCATACAAAAGAATGATATTGTTAGACTATCCTACTCCCTTTCACTGCTTAACGGTAAATATTGTTATTCTTCGGATTCTTTAGGTGTTAAAGAATTTAAAGTAGGACAAGGCGGTGTGGAATCAGGATTGGAAGAAGCAATATTACTTTTGCATAAAGGAGATACCGCAGATTTAATTATTCCTCCACATTTAGCACACGGACTGATTGGCGACCAAAACAAAATACCGGTGCTGGCAATACTACGCTACAACATAGTTGTGCAAGATGTAAAGAGAAATTAGAGAGAAATAAAAAAGGCTATTCAAATTTGAATAGCCTTTTTTGCATAGTGTGGTATTAAATCCTACAATTTGAAGATGAAACCAAGTGTAGCACCTGTTGATTGTGCACCCAATCTAAATTCATTAACTTCTTCTGCATGGTGATAGAAACCAACTGACAAGAAGTTCATACCAAACTCAAGATTGAAATGATCAGACACTTCGTAAGAAAGAACTGGAGTTACTACAAAATCAACAAACATATCTGACTTTACTGAAGTTTCTACACCTGCTACACCATTTGTAAATTTTGATTTTCCAAGACCTACAGTACCTTCTGCCATTACAGAGAAGTCACCTATTTCAGCAAATGCATAACGAGCAAATGGAGCTACAGACCAACTAAGAGTTTTGTCGAAATTATCTTTATCATCTTTGTCTTTTGTCTTATCGAATCCAAGGTATAAGTTTGCACCAACAGAGAACTTGTCATTGATACCAAAACCTACTTTTGGAGCAATTTGAGTAGAAAATGTTTTTTTTCTGCCCTGAAATGCTAACTAAAATTGAGGATAACTTGTGTATTTTTTCAGCATCCAAGGGTGCCGTATTAGTAATAATTTGTTAACTTTGTTGAATAAAGAATTTTTAAACAATATTTATTAATAGGTAAACCTTTTGAATCATGAAGACTTTTAAAATTGGTGGAATTCATCCGAAAGAAAACAAATTATCAAAAGGTAAGCAAATTGAAGTTGCTCCTATTCCCGAACTTGTGATGATTCCAATGTCACAACACATTGGAGCGCCAGCAAAACCTATTGTTGCCGTCGGCGACCACGTGAAAGTTGGAACAAAAATCGGTGAAAGTGCCGGTTTTGTTTCGGCAAACATCTATTCATCAATTTCGGGAACCATAGAAAAGATTGACAACCTACCCGACGCATCAGGATTCAAAAAACAGACAATCATCATTAAAAGTGACGGAAACGATGAATGGGAAGAATCAATTGACAAATCAACCGAATTACAAAAAGAAACATCGTTAACGCCAGACGAGATAAAAGCCAAAATCATTGAAGCTGGTATTGTCGGTATGGGCGGTGCTACATTTCCTCTTGGCGTAAAACTTTCACCACCAAACGATGTAAAAATCACACACTTGCTGGTCAACGGCGTGGAATGTGAGCCATATCTTACAGCCGACCATGCACTTATGCTTGAAAAAACTGAGGAAATCTGCGTCGGCATCGAACTTTTGAAAAAAGTTTTGGGCATCAACGTGGCTCTTGTCGGCATCGAAAACAACAAACCTGATGCAATACAAAAAATGCGTGAAGCAGCTGCTCAATATAAAGGAACAGAGATTGTACCGCTCAAAGTGAAATATCCGCAAGGAAGTGAAAAACATTTGATTCAAGCTCTTATGGGCGTTGAAGTACCTTCACGTAAACTACCTGCATCGGTTGGAGCTATCGTTTGTAATATCGCGACTGTTTTCGCTGTTTACGAGGCTGTTATAAAAAACAAACCTCTTTTTGAAAGAATTGTAACCGTTACAGGAACAAGCGTAAAAAATCCATCAAATCTTTTAGTTCGGTTAGGAACACGCACAGGTGATTTATTTCCATTGGTTGGTGGAATTCCAGAAGATACCGACAAAATCATCTCTGGTGGTCCTATGATGGGAAAAGCAATCAGTTCCGTGGAAGTTCCTATAATGAAAGGTTCTTCGGGCGTTGTTTGCATGAGTGAAAAAGAAGCTCACCGACACAAAGAAGGCAACTGCATCCGTTGCGGACGATGCGTAGATGGTTGTCCTATGGGACTTGAACCATATTTACTCTACACATTGGCTAAAAAATCAATGATTACAGAATTAACAGAACATAATATAACAGAATGTATTGCTTGTGGTTCCTGCAGTTTCTCGTGCCCTGCACACAAACCGCTCCACGACTACATTCGTTTAGGCAAAGCCAAAGCTATTCAAGCAACCATGGCAAAAAAATAACGTTGAATGAAAAACAAACAACTATGTTAACAGTCTCATCTTCACCGCACTATCAGTCAGAAACAAGTACACAACGTTTGATGTGTAATGTTTTGATAGCATTGGTGCCAGCTTTCATATTTTCAATAGTAGTTTTCGGCATTTCGTCGTTAATACTGACGCTGACTGCCGTTGCTTCATGTTTATTTTTTGAATTTGTCATCAACAAATGGCTTTTCAAAAAAGAAGATTGTTCAATAAAAGATTGTTCAGCCATCATTACGGGTGTATTACTGTCGTTTAACCTACCTAACACATTGCCGTTGTGGATGGTCGTAATCGGTAGTTTGGTGGCAATTGGAATTGCAAAAATGTCGTTTGGCGGACTAGGCTGTAACATTTTCAACCCAGCATTGGTTGGACGTGTGTTTTTGCTTGTCTCCTTCCCTGTTGACATGACAAGCTGGTCTAAAGTTACTGATTATGCAGTTGATGGTACAACAGGCGCCACGCCACTTGGATTAATCAAAGAAACGATAAAAAGTGGCAACACAATTTCACAAATTAATTTGCCTTCAATGCAAGATATGTTCATCGGGAATATTGGCGGTAGTCTTGGTGAAATCTCCGTAATAGCATTGGTAATCGGTGGTTTATATCTTATTTTCTCAAAAACAATTTCGTGGCACATTCCAGTAGCAGTTTTGGGAACAATGTTTATTTTCTCAGGAATACTTTATTTGGCAAATCCAGAACTGAATGCAAATCCTCTATTCCACATCTGTTCCGGTGGTGCAATGCTTGGTGCTATTTTTATGGCAACAGATTACGCCACATCACCAATGACAAAACTTGGAAAAATCATCTTTGGTGTCGGAATTGGATTGCTAACAATAATAATAAGACGATTTGGTGCATATCCAGAAGGTATGTCATTCGCCATATTGATTATGAACGCGTTAGTTCCACTTATCAATAAAATTCAACCACGCTTTTACGGCAGTAATAAATAACGACTATGGCAAGAATTGAATCATCACTCAAAAATATGGTTATCACCCTGTTCGTGATAACTCTCGTAGCCGGACTTTCGCTTGGTTTAGTTCAACATATTACGAAAGAACCTATAGCAAAAGCACAGCAAGAAAAGCAAATCAAAGCAATTTCGGACGTCGTTCCTGAATTCGACAACAATCCGTTGGAAAATAAAGAACGTCTTGCCGTTGATGACGATAGTTTGGACGTGTATATAGCAACAAAAGACGACGAAATTGTTGGTTACGCAATATTAAGTTCCACAACTTCGGGATTTGGCGGTTTAGTTCAAATTATGGTTGGTTTCAATCCCGACGGAACAATTTACAACACGGCCGTAGTTTCTCACCAAGAAACGCCTGGTTTAGGTGACCAAATGACAACAGAAAAATTTCGCAGTCAATTCAAGAATTTTGACCTGACACAGAAAAAAGCCATCGTAAAGAAAGACGGTGGCGACGTTGACGCAATCACTGCTGCGACGATTAGTTCCCGCGCTTTTTGTTCAACCATTCGCAAAGCATATAATGCTTATGCTCAATTAAATAACGCAACTACAAATACGGATGCACAATCTGGTGCAACTAAACACGAATAACGCTATGGCTGATATTAAAAATCTAACACGAGGAATCATAAAGGAGAACCCGACATTCGTTCTTCTTTTAGGTATGTGCCCTACCCTTGGCGTCACAACTTCGGGAATAAATGGTTTAGGAATGGGATTGGCGACAATGTTCGTTCTAATCCTTTCAAACTGCTTTATTTCCATGCTGAAAAATGTCATTCCCGACAAAGTACGTATTCCAGCATATATTGTCATAATCGCATCATTTGTGACGATTGTGCAATTACTTATGGAAGCATACGTACCATCGTTATACGAAACCTTAGGTTTGTACATTCCGTTGATTGTGGTAAACTGTATCATTCTCGGCCGTGCCGAATCATTTGCCAACAAAAACGGTGTAGTCGATTCTATTTTCGATGGAATCGGAATGGGCTTAGGTTTCACGTTAGGTTTGACAATCCTTGGCTTAGTTCGCGAAATATTAGGTTCTGGAACATTTTTCGGTTATAATTTCTTCAATTTATTTGGTGTAGAAGATCCCAAAATGATGTTGGTATTTATTCTACCTCCGGGAGCATTTTTAGTTCTCGCCTACTTAATCGCAATCATTAGAAAAAACTAATCATTAACCTCAAATCACTATTATGGCTTACATATTAATCATCATATCGGCAGTTTTCGTAAACAACATAGTGTTGAGTCAATTTTTGGGAATTTGTCCGTTTTTGGGCGTTTCCAAAAAGGTAAACACAGCCCTAGGAATGTCGGGCGCAGTAATGTTCGTCATCGTATTGGCGACACTAGTAACCTACATTTTGAACGAATACATTCTTGTTCCGTTGAATCTTGAATTTTTGCAGACAATCAGTTTTATTTTGATTATCGCAGCTTTGGTACAGATGGTTGAAATCGTTTTAAAGAAAGTTTCTCACGCATTGTACGAAGCATTAGGTGTATTCCTACCATTGATAACAACAAACTGTTGCGTTCTTGGTGTTTCGATGATGGCATTAGATTTACCAAGTAAATACACTTTCGTTGATGAAAACTCACTTGGTTTGGCAATAGTCTTTGCATTCGCTAATTCTTTAGCATTTGGATTGGCATTGACAATTTTTGCCGGCATACGCGAACAAATACAATTAACAGATATCCCTAAACGTTTGCAAGGAACCCCTATTTCGCTTATTGCAGCAGGCTTGTTAGCATTGGCATTTATGGGATTTTCGGGATTAGTATAACAATATGGAAGATAGTTTAGAAAAATACGGCCTCGACCTTCATTGTACAATGATACTTGAAGAGTATCGTGAGTCACTTCCTATTTTTGAAAAGATGAAGGAAATAGTGACTCAATCATTACAACAAAGTATTTCCGAAAATGGCATTTACGTTACTGCCATAGAAGCACGAATTAAGGCAGAAAAAAGTCTTGCTGGAAAATTGGAGTTAAAAGGAGCAAAATATCAGTCATTGGGTGAAATCACTGATATTTTAGGTTCACGCGTCATTACATTTTACGAAGAAGAAGTTGACAAAATCGCAGCCCTTATTGATAAAATATTCGACATTGACTGGGACAATAGTGTTGATAAACGCCACATGTATGACGTAAAATCGTTTGGTTATCAGTCGCTACATTATATTTGTAGCATACCCAAAAGTTTGTACTTTGATCCAGAACATCCAGAATTAAACCAATACCGTTTTGAAATTCAGATGAGAACGGCGTTACAGCACGTGTGGGCAACTATAGAACACGATATTGGATACAAATCGGGAATAGAAATTCCACCCGAATATATCAGAAACCTACATAGACTGGCAGGTATGCTAGAATTGGCTGACGAACAATTTAGTGCAACACGAACAAGCATTACCGACTACCGTCGAAAAGTTGAAAATTTTGTAGCAAACGGAAATTTTAAAGATGTTCCTTTGGATGAAGACACATTCCGTCGCTACTTACAAATGAAACCTTTCGAACAACTAAGTAAGAGAATTGCAGCAATAAACCAGGCTGAAATTCATATTTCTTCGTCACTGCCCTATCTAATTGTATTAAAAGATTTAGGATTTAAAACCCTTGCCGATGTTGAGCACCTCAAAAAGAAATATAGCGAAGATGCCTACCAACTTGCTGTATATCAAATAGGTAATACAGACCTTGACATCATCGTTTCAACCGTCGCCATACAAAATTTAGTCATTGCTTTTATTTTGAAACATGGCAAAGGTGTCGCAGGATTAATAAGAATGTTTGAATTACTACAAGGTCCATCCGATTACAACATTACTCGAGCAGAAAGGACTATGGAAACGGCAAGCCACTTGTCGTTTATGAATCAGAAAATAGACGATTCAAATTTATAGAGGAATAAAGATTCAAGAACTGAAAGCACAGTTAGTTACAACTTTTATCTCCCAATTTTTCCTGCAGATATTTTGCAGTGTACGATTCTTTACAGGCAAGTAAATCTTCTGGTTTACCAGCGAAGATGACATTACCACCATTTTCACCACCTTCTGGTCCCATATCTATGATCCAGTCGGCACATTTAATCACATCAAGATTATGTTCAATAACAACTACGGTATGTCCGTGTGCTACGAGACGATTAAATGAATCCATCAATTTTTTTATATCATGAAAATGCAAGCCTGTTGTCGGTTCGTCAAAAATAAACAGACATTTTCCTGACGATTCTTTTCCCAAAAACGTTGCCAATTTTATACGTTGCAACTCACCTCCAGAAAACGTGCTGGACGGCTGTCCCAACGAGACGTAACCTAATCCAACATCCTGTAATGGCTTCAGTTTATTTACAATGCTTTTCGTAAGTGTGGACGAATCTTCTGCAAAAAATTCTATTGCCTCATCAACCGACATTGACAATATATCTGCAATAGATTTGCCACGATACAAAATTTCCAAAACTTCAGCTTTATAGCGTTTACCCTGACATTCTTCGCAGACCAATTCTACATCGGCCATAAACTGCATTTCAACTTTTATGACACCATCGCCTTTACACTCCTCGCATCGTCCTCCTTCTGTATTAAAAGAAAAATGAGCAGGTTTATACCCCTGTAACTGTGCAGATTTTTGAGATGCAAATAAAGTACGAATATCGTCGAATGCCTTGGAATACGTAACAGGATTGGAACGAGTAGATTTTCCAATTGGATTTTGATCAACAAACTCCACAGATGTAACATCGCTTACCCCCGTCACACTATCGCAGTCACCAAAATACACCCCAGAATCACCCAACGCCTGCAGAACACCTGGATATAACAATTTATCAATCAAAGACGATTTTCCCGAACCAGAAACACCAGTAACGGCAGTAAAGACACCCAATGGAATCTGCACCGTAATATTTTTCAGATTATTTTCTCGTGCACCAGAAATAGTAATGCATTTTTTCCAAGCTCTCCGTAACTTAGGAACATCTATATTTTTTTTTCCAGTTAAATAATCTGCGGTGAGAGTTGTTCCCGTCTGCAACATTTTTTTCATTGCTCCCTGAAAAACCACTTCTCCACCATAAATTCCGGCATTAGGACCAATGTCAATTATATCGTCTGCAGCACGCATGATTTCTTCATCGTGTTCAACAACAACGACAGTGTTTCCTAATTGTTGCAATTGCTTTAAAACGTGTATCAATTTATCTGTATCACGGGAATGCAAACCAATACTTGGTTCATCTAAGATATACAAAGAACCAACCAAATTACTTCCTAATGAAGTCGCCAAGTTAATACGCTGTGATTCTCCCCCTGAAAGTGTATTTGACAGTCGATTTAGGGTTAAATATCCTAAACCAACTTCATCCAAGAAACGTAAACGCGTACGAATTTCAATCAATAGACGTTCAGAAATCACACGTTCCGTTTCTGTTAACTGAATGTTTTCAAAATGAATACGTAACCAAGAAATCGGTTTTTCAACCAAATCCAATATTGACAATCCCGCAACCTTCACATAACTCGCCTCTTTCTTCAAGCGGGAACCGTGACACTCTGGACAGACAGTTTTTCCTCTATAACGCGACAACATTACTCTATATTGGATTTTGTACATATTGTGTTCTACGAATTGAAAGAACTCGTTGATACCACCAAAATATTGATTTCCAGTCCAAAGCAATTTTTTCTGAGCATCAGTCAAATTGCAATATGGTTTATGAATAGGAAAGTTAAACTTGCTAGCCGTCATCACCAGCTGATTTTTCCACTCTCCCATAACTTCACCGCGCCAGCATGCAATTGCATTATCCCAAACAGAAAGGTTTTTATCAGGAATAACCTTGTTTGGATCTATACCGATAACTTTCCCAAAACCTTCGCACGTCGGACAAGCACCCAAAGGACTATTAAAATTGAACATGAAAATCGACGGTTCTTCAAATGTTATTCCATCAGCTTCAAAACGATTTGAAAACTCAAACGATTGCATTGTCCCGTCTTGTTCAACCCACACGGTACATGTTTCATTACCTTCCTGAAATGCAGTTTGAATTGAATCAGCCAAACGACCTTTCAAAGACTCATCAGGAACGACACGGTCTATCAGCAATGATGCAACTTTTGACAAATTGTCTGGCTCAATTTCTGAAATTCTAACAATTTTGCCATTTACAAATAATCGGTTAAACCCTTCTTTTTCAAGAACTTCCAATTTTTGCGCAGAAGACAAATTGTTCATAGTCAAAGGAGCAGTCAAATAGCAACGCTTACCTGTTTGAGTCAATAAAAAATCAACGACATCTTGAACGGTATGACGCTTTACTTCGCAACCAGAAATTGGGGAAATTGTCTTTCCTATACGAGCATACAACAACTTGATATAATCGTAAATTTCCGTCGACGTGCCAACTGTTGAACGTGGATTAACGGCATTAACCTTTTGCTCTATTGCAATTGCCGGTGGAATTCCAACAATTGAATCAACTTCAGGTTTATTGATTTTTCCCAAAAACTGACGAGCATACGAAGATAGACTTTCAACATACCTTCTTTGCCCTTCGGCATAAATCGTATCAAACGCCAAAGAGGATTTTCCCGATCCTGAGACACCAGTAATAACAACAAAACTATTACGTTTTATTGATACATTTATTTTTTTCAGATTGTGAACTGCCGCACCCCTTATTTCAATATTCTCATCCACGGAATTTTTCGTTTTGAAACGATGCAAATATATTGAATAAAGAGGAATCTAAATCAAATTAAGACATCAATTCAGCCAAAGCTTTTGTCTTGTCAAATTGTTCCATAATTGTTTTCACCGTAACTGTAAGTGGCACAGCCAATATCATTCCTGGAATATTCCAAACATACCCCCAAAACAGCAACATAACGATTATGGTTACTGTATTGATTGAGAATGTTTTACCCATAAATATCGGTTCCAAAATACTACCAAACAACAACTGTAATCCTATAGCCAACACTATAAACAAGACAATCATCGACATTGCAGAAATTTGCGTTAATGCAAACACACACATAACCGCAGTGGAGATTATAGAACCTATCATTTGAATAAAATTCAACACAAAAGCCAGAACACCCCAGAAAATCGGAAATTTAACACCAAAGCAATAACACAAAACAGAAAATGAGACACCAGTAACTAAACTAATAACAACCTTTACCAAGATAAATTTAGATATGCTTTTTTCTATCGTTGCATACGTTCTCATTGACGATATTTTTTCTTTCAACAAAATTACCTGCAAGAAACGTTGTCCGTTAAATGAACTTGCAAGCAATAAAATCATAAAGAACATAGACATAAAAATCAAAGAAGCCGTACGTTGTACTGCATTGAGCAATTTCCCCGCATTTTCATATACTGCTGTAACCAAGTCTGTTCCCTGAATATTGTCAACAAACATTTCTTCACTTAATCCGACAATCGTAAATAAACGAGCGACAAAATCCTTCAAACTTCCAAAAATTGTCTGCCACGTTTGTGGATCGGTAGAACGAAATTCATGACTTGCCAATTGCAATATCCACAAACATCCGCGAACAACGACAAAGAAAATCAGAAATACTACTATTATAGCCATCCAACGAGGTAGATTTTTTCTGTCAAACCAACGTAACAGTGGCATAAAGAGCAAAGCAAAAAAGCACGCAATAACAAGTGGTACGAAAATATTAGATAACTCTTTGAGAATGAAAACCAACACTGGCAAAACCAGTAACATCAACAACTTATTCGTTGTATCTAGCGAAGCAAACTTCCTTTCCATTGTTCACACATTTACTTAACAAACGATAATTCCTGTATAATATTGTCAGCCTTTCCATATTGTTCCAAACAAAACAACACATACCTAATATCAACAGAAATATTACGACAGAAACTTTCGTCATAATAATAATCACTTATCGTACCCTCCCAATTTCTATCAAAATTTAAACCTATGATATTTCCATATGCATCAAGCACAGGACTACCAGAATTTCCACCAGAGGTATGGTTCGTGGCAATAAAATTCATTACTAGCGAATCTTTTTGATATGAGCCAAAATCCTTGTCTTTCAGTAACTCAAGTAATTTTTCCGTTGATTTATATTCACGTGGATTTTTCTGCATTTTTTCAAACACATCTTTCTCCGTTGTATAATACTGGTAAGTTAAAGTATCAAATGAATATGATTGAACCTTACCAAAGGTAATACGCATTGTATTGTTAGCATCGGGATACATTTTTTTGCCAAAATATTTATACATATTGGCATTCATAATTTTTGAAACACTGTCAAATTTCTGTTTCACTGAGTTATACTTTGGAAACAGTTGATTATTCAGCAATTCGTATATTTCTTTTGACAAACGGTACACCAAATCATGTTCTTCCAAATAAGCACGAACCGCGGCATCGTCTTTTTTATATTTCCGCGTACTATTAATCATATTTTGAAATTCTACGGCTCGCTCGTAATTGGTAAAACAACTTTTTTTAAATACCGAATCATAAAATTGCCAACTTACATCCTTTTCCCCAAAGAGCTGCTTAGCATATGGAATTATACACGTTGTATCCACCTCTTTTGCAACCAAACTTGATAATAAGAGCATATCTACCAGCACATTTTCTTCCAATTCCGGATTATATTTTTTCACCGTTGACAAGAATTTTTCACCACGCAGGAACGTTAAATCAGGTGACGAAACGACAATGCTTGATGGTAAAAACGTACGTAAACGCCACAAACCCTCCAAATTTACCACAAGTTGCGAATACGTTGAATAATATGCTTGTGCGTAAAGATTGTACGCCTCCAAGAAATCATCTAATGAAAGGGAATCTATTTTTTTATCTCTTTCGTGTCTATAATCGTAAGCACCACTTTTTGTCATAGAAACATTCTCGCCCTGCCATTTTTCATAATAATTCGACAATGATGCATATTGTGCATAACATTCCTCATAGTTCGATTCGCTACTATTCATATAGACTTCCATAGGTTTCAACCTGATTTTACGCATCGCAATTTGTATCACATTCAAATGATGAATCAAATCCAATTCTTTTTCACTACCATATAGTTTCGTTTCCGCAGGAAAACCGATTGCCATAGTAAAATCACCCTCTTGTACACCGTTTGCATTTATCTTCAATGTTGTTTTAGGATGAATAGGCTCATTGTTTTCATACACGCGAAGTAAAGCAAAATCAGCACTGTTCCGTGGCCATTTCCAATTATCGGCATTACCACCAAATTGAGCAATTTCGGCAGGCATAAATGCAACCAAACGGACATCGGTATATTTCTTTGTCTTAAACATAAAATATTGATTGCCTGCATAAAATTCCTCAATGGAATAACGAAAATCCTTGGTAGAATCCCTTGTTATAGAGTCAACAATCTGATTTAACGGCATGCCATTTCTCAAGAGAGGGGCAATCTCATCAGTGACATCAAACATCGCATCCATAACCTCCACCGATAAACGGGATGTTGGTATTTCCTCCGCATTTGACGCCGCGAAGAATCCATTTTTTAAATAATCCTCACCACCTTCGCATGCTTTTGATATAAACCATTGCACACAATGATAGTTTGTTAACACCAATCCCTCTTTTGACACGAAACTACCAGAACAACCATGTCCAACTCGTGCAATCGCATTTGTCAAACATGCATGTTCTGCACTATAAATTTGTTCCGCCGTCAGTTTACAGCCAGCATTTTGCATAGCTGGTAAAACCTGCTGTTCCATTAGCAAAGGAATCCACATTCCCTCAGATGCATAAGAAAAAAAGGAAACACAAAGAAATATTAATAAACCACCTATTTTTTTCACGATGTCTTTCAGTTGTCAGTTATCAACTCAATTTTTCCATAAACAATCTTAATCCATAAATTTATCGACTCCACCGTTTTAAGATGTCTTCATAGGCATCGATTCTTCTATCACGGAAAAACGGCCAAATACGGCGAACATCTTCCGAACGCGAAAGCGACAGCTCCACAACCATATTTTCTTCTTTTGTATCGGATGCTTGCTGCAAAATTTCACCTTGCGGACCAGCGACAAAACTGCTTCCCCAGAATTGTATGCCATTCGTTTGTTTTGACGGATCTTCTTCCCAACCGACACGATTTACCGACACGACGGGTAATCCATTCGCAACAGCATGTCCTCGTTGCGAAATCATCCACGCATCGCGTTGACGATTTTTTTCATCGTCAGAATCGGTTGATTCCCAACCTATTGCCGTTGGATATATCAACATATCGGCTCCTTTCATCGCCATTATTCTCGCTGCTTCGGGATACCATTGATCCCAACAAACCAATACGCCCAAAGTTCCTACCGATGTCTTGATTGGTTCAAAACCCATATCGCCCGGAGTGAAATAAAACTTTTCATAATATGCCGGATCATCTGGAATGTGCATTTTTCGATATTGCCCCGCTATACGTCCATCTGCATCAAACACAACCGCAGTGTTGTGATATAAACCAGCCGCACGTTTTTCAAACAAAGACACAACCAGCACAATGTGCAACTCATTTGCAGTTTTAGAATATAACTCCGTAGATGGACCAGGAATAGTTTCCGCCAAGTCAAAATTTGCAACATCTTCAACTTGACAGAAATACGGTGTGTTATGTAATTCTTGCAAAACAACCAACTGTGCTCCATTTTTGGCGCAAGCCGTAATATTTGCAACTAATTTTTTCTTATTTGCCTCCACGTCGGTACCAACCGTTTGTTGCACCAAACCAACTTTCAATTTCTTCTCCATTTTCTTCATCTATAAAACACCATGAGGATACTGCATTGTTACGCAATGCAAAGAACCATGCTGCAAAATTAACACAGAACAATCAATAGGAACAATTTCCTTTGAGGGAAATACTTTTTGCAAAATTTCTATCGCCTGTTTATCCGTTTCGCAATTATAAATTGGCAACAAAACAGCAGAATTCATTATCAAAAAATTCGCATACGTTGCCGGAATTCTATTGCCATCTTCGTCAAAAATCGCTGGTGTCATTGGCAATGGAATCAATTTATATGGTTTTCCGTCAATAGTCGTACATGCTTCCAATTCTTGTTTCATTGCCTGCAAATCAATATAATGCATATCGTTTGCATCATCACAAAAAACATAGATAATTGTGTTTTCGTCAACCAAACGAGCCAAAGTATCTATATGTCCATCGGTATCATCGCCAGCCAATTCTCCGTGTGAAAGCCACAAAATTTTCTTCAATTCAAATGTTGATTTCAAAAAATCCTCAATTTCAGATTTAGTAAACTGCGGATTACGGAATTTACTCAACAAACACGATTCCGTAGTCAACAACACACCTTTTCCGTCGCTTTCGATTGAACCGCCTTCCAACACAAATTTAGACAAATCACGGTAGTTCGACGAAGCAAAAAATCCAGATTGGAACAATGATTTTGTAATTGCATTGTCTTTTTCAGCAGGAAACTTCTTACCCCAACCATTGAACGTAAAATCATATAAAAACGGCTTGTCATCTTCGTAAACCGTGATTGCTCCATGATCCCTCGCCCACACGTCATTCGTGTCAACTTCGACGAATGTTATATTTTCATTCAACACATTCCCAAGTTCTTGAATAGCAATTTGTTTTGATTTGCAGGCAATCAGCAATTTTTGCCGTTTACTAATTTCCCGTGCTATAGTTACAAAACAAGCAACAGCACGGTCATATACCGGAGCGAAATCCGTACTGCGATGTGGCCACGTAAGCTGCACACAATCTTGTAGTTCCCATTCTGCCGGCAATCGTTTCATATTCAATCTATTTTTAGTGACAAAGATACAAAATAGAAATTAGAGTTTGGTGATTAATAGTTTAAAGTTGTCAGTTATCAGGTCTTGATTTCAATAAATATGGAATTTGCAAGTTACCGCCCCGTAGGCTGTATTGTCATTTTTAATTAATCAGACTACTGGCAATTTTTAACACTTATTCTTCTTTTTATAACAAAAACCGATTGTTAAAAAATAAAAGAGAATTGTTATCAACTCGCTTTACGTATTTCAAATAAAAGTGAAAAAACGAGTAATTTTGCGGTGAAAAATACAGACTATGTCCGACATTATACATCTACTCCCCGATTCCGTTGCAAACCAGATTGCCGCCGGCGAAGTGGTGCAACGCCCAGCTTCTGTGGTAAAAGAATTGGTGGAAAACGCCATAGATGCAAAAGCAACCGACATCATTATTGCGATAACCGATGCTGGACGAACAGCAATTCAAATTACGGACAATGGTTGTGGAATGTCGGAAACCGATGCAAGAATGGCGTTTGAGCGACATGCAACGTCAAAAATACAAGAAGCATCGGACATATTTAAAATCCGTTCTATGGGTTTTAGAGGTGAGGCATTAGCATCGATTGCAGCTGTTTCCCAAACGGAATTGAAAACGCGACGGGAATGCGACGAATTGGGTACGAAAATCTGCATTGCCGGTTCAAAAATTGAGTCACAAGAAAACGATTCCTGTCCAGTTGGAACAACATTCACGGTAAAAAATCTATTTTTCAACACACCCGCACGCAGAAAATTCCTTAAAGCCAACAAAACCGAATTCAACTACATTCTTGCGGAAATATATCAAACAGCATTGTCGCATCCACACATAACATTTACGGTGGTTAAAGACGGAGAATTATTTGCAAAATATCCAGCTGGCACGCAGAAGCAACGCATCATCAACATTTTTGGCAGATCTATGGAAAAAGGACTGCTCAGTATTGAAGATGATTCAAGTATAGTGAAAATCTCAGGATTCGTCGGCGTACCTGAAATGTCTAAGAAAACTGGCGCAAATCAATATTTTTTCGTCAACAATCGTTTTTTCCGCCAGAAGAGTTTCCTTGGTGCCGTGATGCGTGCATACGGAAATCTTATACAACAAAAGGAGTTTCCGCCCTTTTTCATTTTTCTTGAAATTGACCCAGGCGAAATAGACGTAAACATCCACCCGACCAAGACGGAAATTAAATTCTCAGAAGAATTTAATATTTGTCAATTGTTGGAAGCTGCCGTAAAATATTCACTTGGAAAAAACAACATTGTCCCGTCTATTGATTTCAGCGATCCTACGGATTACAACGATTTATTTTCTTCAAAAAAAGACGAACCGCTTGTGGCTCCGACCATACGCTACAATCCAGATTATAATCCATTTAAATCAACGTCTGTCGAGAGTTCCCGTCCAAACACACAAGCGAACACGAGGAATTGGGAAAAACTATTTGAAGAATATCAAGAGAAACACAGTTTTTCTGAAAGGCCTCTCATTATTGATTTCACGAAAACTGAGCAAGAATCCAAAACAGAATCCGACGTACAAGTTTCGTTCTGCACGCAATTACAGAAAAAATACATCATTGCCTTTGCAAATAACAAATTTTACGCAATTGACATAAAGCGAGCACATTATCGTCTGCTTTACGACAGATTCATTGAAAACCTCACGAATCATCAAACACCAATGCAGAAAACGTTGTTGCCTGTGCGTATAGAAACAACGGCTGACGAATCGGAAATTCTCAAAGATTTATTGCCACAACTACAAGAAATTGGTTTTGACATCGAAGAATTTGGCACAAATTCGTTTGTTGTCAACGGCGCACCTGCCGATGTAAACATTTCTGACATTCAGGAAATCATACAAGATTTCATTTCCAACGTAGAAGAAAATGGAACTGCTTTAAAAGATTCTGTTAACGAACGTATTGCACGCAATATCGCAAAATCCGCATCGTTATTTAGAAATCCCGATATGACGGAAGCAGAAATGAAAGCATTTGTTTGTCAAATTCTTGCGAACAAATCATTCACGATAACGCCAGAAGGACAAATTGCAACAATAATAATAGAACCAGAAGATTTTATCAAAAAATTCAACTAATATGGATTCTTACAGACCTTCAGGATTTTCATTACTTACACCGGTAGTAAAAAACTTATTGCTGCTCAACGTTGCTTGCTTCCTTATCAGCTGTGTTTTGGAATATATGTTTGGCTACGAAGTTTCCAACGATTTAGGACTACACTACGTAAAATCGCCAAGTTTTAGACCTGTACAGTTTATTAGCTACATGTTTATGCACGCCAACATTGAGCATATTTTCTTTAACATGCTGGCTTTATGGATGTTTGGCAATGTACTTGAAGAATTTTGGGGAAGTAAGAAATTTCTCATTTACTATTTGGCAACCGGCATTGGTGCTGGCATTGTTCAAGTAATTGTTGCATACATACACTTGCAAACATTCACTATTACCGACGAAATGTGGGATTTAGTAATCACACAAGGTGACGATTTACTCCGTTCCGGGCGAAACTGGGTAGATGACACACTAGGAAGCGTCAATGCAATTGTAAACGGTTCGACAGTTGGTGCGTCGGGTGCAATTTTCGGTCTTCTAATGGCATTTGGTATACTGTTTCCAAACACCGAAATTTATCTATATTTTGCAATTCCTATCAAAGCTAAATGGTTCGTATTAATATATGGACTAATCGAATTATTCAGTGGCATACGCAATTCCGTCGGTGATAATACCGCGCATTTCGCCCATCTTGGTGGAATGATTTTCGGTTTTATACTCATCAAATATTGGCAAAAACACGGCTCTAGATTTCTATGAAATTTGTTATTCGCATATTATTCTATATAGTCAACATTATTGCCGTCATTGCATTACTCTGTTGTTTTGCCACACAGTTCATCAATCCAAACGACACACCGTACTGCGAAATTATCGGACTGGGATTTCCCATTATTTATATCATAAACATCTTTACCGCAATTGCTTGGTTATTTTCAAAAGAGCACAAACGGTTCTTTCTCGCGTCATTCATTCCGTTGCTGCTTTGCTACCCTATAGTTGCAAATTATTATGCAAAAGCCCCAAATGACACGACAAAAGACAGCAAAGAAAGCATCAAGATTGTATCCTACAACGTAATGGGATTCAACTATTTATCATGGAAGAATAACGATTCCGTAAAAAATGAAGTTTTTCAATACATAAAAAAAGAAAATCCAGACATTGTCTGTTTTCAGGAATTTCATGACGACAAACACGAAAAAGTAATGGTGATTGACAGTTTAAAGCAACAGTTGAATCTATCTTTCATCCATTACGATGTTACGTTCAGCACAGGTAAAAATCATTTTCAAGGAAATGTAATTTGCAGCCGTTACCCTATTGTTGCGACAGGCGAAATGGAATATCAAAAGACTGGCAATACAACTATTTGGGCAGACATTGCCATACACGACGACACAATACGGATATTTAACAATCACTTGGAATCATATCGTCTTTCTAAATCGGACAAAGAAACAATTAACGATTTAGGCAAAGCACAAAATGTGGAAGTTGACGAAGTTGAACAAGTTTATCACAAATTATTCAAAGCCATTGAAAAAAGGGGTACACAAACGGATGAATTGATATACGCAATACAAAACAGCAAACGACCTATCATTTGTTGTGGCGATTTCAATGCGCCGGCTTGTTCATACACCTATCAAGCCATAAGAAAATCTAAAAAATTCAAGGATGCTTTTCTCGAATCTGGTGATGGCGTTGGCACCACGTTTAACTGGTGGCCACAACTAAGATTGGACTACATCCTATACGATTCCGAGTTTGATAGTTACAATTTTAAACGCGCTGTTTTACAAGTTTCCGACCACTTTCCTATTTCCTGCGAAATTTCTATTCATAAATAGTTAAAAACAGAAGTAGATTTATCCATCCAAATGGTAATAAATTTGTACATTTGAAGGATTTATAATAACTACTATGGTTTTACAAGGATTAGACATTGCTGTTATCATTTTATATATTGCGATAATCGTTTTCATTGGAATTTATTTTAAAAAACAAGCTCAAAAAGACAAATCTGCTTATCTACTTGGAGGCAGAAAAATGCCGTGGTATATGCTCGGTCTTTCCGACGCATCGGGAATGTTCGACATTTCGGGTACTATGTGGCTTGTCACATTGTTATTTGTATATGGACTAAAAAGTATTTGGATTCCGTGGCTGTGGCCTACTTTCAACCAAATTTTCTTAATGATGTTCCTTTCTGCCTGGTTACGTCGTTCAAACGTAACGACTGGTGCAGAATGGATACAAACGCGTTTTGGCGACAGTCGAGGAAGTAAAATGTCGCATTGGATTGTGGTTTGTTTCGCCTTGCTGATTGGACTTTCAATGCTTTCGTACGGATTTGTAGGACTTGGAAAATTCCTTACGCTTTTCATTCCTTGGGATTGGGTTTGTTCGGTATTGCACATCTCAACCGATTGTATTCCTGCCATGTACATTCCACACGTATATGGTATTTTCTTTACGCTGTTTGCAACATTCTACACTATTTTGGGTGGTATGATAAGTATTGTATGGGCCGATGTTGTACAATACTCAATTATGACAATCGCTTCCATTGCAATTGGTATTATTGCAATGTATAACGTAAGTCCTGAAACTCTTGCCGCTCTTACTCCCGATGGTTGGAATACGCCACTGTTTGGCAACGAATTGGATATTGACTGGACGGGAAAATTACACGAAGTGAATCAAAAAATTGCCGAAGATGGCTATTCACTATTCAGTCTGTTCTTCGGATTTATGTTTATGAAAGGAATTTTGGTCAGCTTGGCCGGTCCTGCACCGACATACGACATGCAAAAGATTTTGGCAAATAAAACTCCACAAGACGCACTGAAAATGAGCGGATCCGTTTCCGTAATTCTTAATCCAGTACGTTATTTTATGGTTTCGGGATTCGCAATTCTTGCCATTGCATTCTACGACGATCTGAATCTTTCTGTCAATGGAATAATAGATTTCGAGCAAATTCTTCCCGCCGCAATGGTAAAATTCCTACCGGCTGGTTTACTTGGTTTGTTGCTTGTTGGTTTACTTGCCGCTTTCATTTCAACATTTGCAGGAACACTTAATGCGACGCAGGCCTATATTTCCAACGACATTTATTTGAAACACATTAATCCGGAAGCAACAGCAACGCAACAAAAACGCATAAACTATATTGTCGGTATTTGTGCAGTGGCATTCAGCACGATGTTGGGATTTTTGCTTAAAAACATCAACGAAATTCTTCAAATCGTTACTGGCGCATTTTACGCAAGCTACATTGCATCGAACGTGTTGAAATGGTATTGGTGGCGTTTCAACGGCGAAGGCTATTTCTGGGGAATGCTCACAGGAATTTTGTCGGGCGTTATAATTGGAACCATACAATTAATTGCTCCTGAAATCATTACCGACAATTTCAGTTTTATACCTTCAAGTCTCATCGCCTTGTATTTATTCCCTGTAACGCTTGTCATTTCAATAATCGGATGTTTGCTTGGAACATTATTGACCGAGCCAACAGAAGAATCAACCTTGAAATCGTTTTACACAAACATTCGCCCGTGGGGATTCTGGAAACCGGTATTACAATTAGTTCAACAAAATAATCCCGATTTCAAACCAAACACCCGTTTTTGGAAAGATATGGCGAACGTAGCCGTCGGTGTTGTGACACAAACAGCACTTGTTGCTATGCCAATCTGCCTTATAACCCGTAACTGGTTCTGGTTTGCAATTTCATTGATTATAATTGCCGTTGGTGCAACCACTTTAAAAATTACGTGGTGGAACAAATTGGATGAAATATAATGACTATGAAAGAGACATTGAAAAAAATCATATCAACAATCTGGAAAGTAATTGCTTCAATTTTCAGATGGTTTTTCGGAATCGGAAAGCCAATATATATCAAATTTTTGCGATGGTTTTTATTTTTAATATTTCTCATTATCGCATACATTGCGGCCGTTGAAATTAATTTCTGCAACCTGTTTGGCTATTCACCATCAATACGTGATTTAAAAAGTCCCAAACAAAGTATCGCTTCTGAAATATACACATCCGACGGTATTTTATTAGGTAAATTTTTCTATGAAAACAGAACGCCAATAACCTACGAAGACTTGTCAGATACATTGATAAAAACGCTCATCGCAACAGAAGACACCCACTTCTACCAGCATCATGGAATTGATTTCAAAGCACTTCTACCCGTCATTAAAGATATGCTAAACGGGAATCCTCGTGGCGGCAGTACCATCACCCAACAGTTGGTAAAAAATCTTTTCAAAACACGTAAACAAGACCACGGATTCCTCGGCAAAATTCCAGGTGTAAAAATGTTTGTGGTGAAATCAAAAGAATGGATTTCTGCCGTCCGCATAGAAATGAATTTTTCAAAAGAAGAATTGCTGACGCTTTATTTCAATACCGTTGATTTTGGAAGTAATTCGTATGGTATAAAATCGGCAGCAAAGACATTTTTCAACAAGACTCCCAAAGAGTTAAATGCTAACGAATGTGCAGTTCTTATTGGAATGTTAAAAGCACCTACAGCATACAGTCCGGTACTAAATCCAGACCGTTCATTAGGTCGCCGAAACGTGGTTTTGGGTATAATGAAACGCGACAAAGTCATATCAAACGAAGAATATCAAAGACTTATAAACGAGCCAATTACATTGCAATACAAAGTTGAATCACCAATTGAAGGTATTGCAAACTATTTTAGACAAGCCGTTTACAATTATTTAAAACCATGGCTACAAGAAAACGAATTAGACATTTATTCCGATGGATTAAAAATATATACTACGTTGGATTACAACATGCAATTATATGCAGAAGAAGCAATGCGTGAAAACATGAAACGCGTTCAAAAACAATTTGATGCACATTGGAAAAATCAGAATCCATGGATTGACGGTGCTAAAAAAGAAATACCCAATTTTATTGAAAATGTAGTAAAGAAGTCGTGGTATTACAATCGTCTAAGCGCAAAATTCAATGGTAACAAAGATTCAATTGAATATTACATTAATTTGCAAAAATCTCAAAAACTATTCTCATGGAAAGGAGATATTGATACCGTTTGTAGTTATGTAGAAGCCACGAATTATCTAAAACGCCTACTCCATACAGGTATGGTTGCAATTGAACCAGAAACTGGAGCAATCAAAGCTTATGTCGGTGGTATTGATTTCAATCATTTTAAATACGACAATGTTCGTTCTATGCGTCAACCAGGTTCCTCGTTTAAAGCATTTGTATACACAGCCGCAATGGCACACGGATGGTCACCATGCGACAGTCTTGTAGATGCTCCTATAACAATCCGCTATGAGGAAAAAGGAGAACAAAAATCGTGGGTTCCGCGAAATGCAGACAGAACGTACGTCGGCGGCAATGTCGGATTGAAATATGCATTCGCCCATTCTTTAAACACAATCAGCGTACAATTAACACAAAGACTTGGGGTTGAAACAGTTATAAACCAAGCGCACGAAATGGGAATCAAATCTCCACTTGACACCGTACCATCTGTATGTCTGGGATCAAGCGACGTTACCTTATTGGAACTTACCGACGCATATTGTCCATTGTTAAATGATGGCTATCGCGTTGAACCTATGTTTGTTACACGTATTGAAGACAACAATGGAAATGTGCTAAAAACTTTTGAACCAGAAAAGACTAAAATACTAGATTCCGTAACTGTATTTCTAATGCAGCAAATGTTTTTAGCTTCATTATCAGAACCATACGGAACAACCCAAAACTTGTTTAGCTACAAACTATTTTACCACGACACTGATTTTGGTGGCAAAACAGGTACGTCGTCGAACTATTCGGATGGTTGGTTTGTTGGTGTTTCCCCTCACCTCGTTGTTGGTTCATGGGTCGGCGCTGAAGAACGATGTGTTCATTTTAGAACATCAGCATTAGGCGAAGGCGGAAAAACTGCACTGCCAATGTTCGGATTATTTATGGAAAAAGTCATAAACAATCCAAATTACGAAAAATATCAAGGACGTTTTCCACGCCACATGCGCGGATTACAGGGAAGACCTTATTCTTGCCATACACCTTTCATTCCAAAAACAGATTCAACCGCTGTTGATTCTGTCGGACATACCGATGGTGTTGATTAAACTTGTGTTGATGAGGAAAATATTGTACATATTGCTACTTTGCGTGATGTCTTTTGCGTGTTTAGCACAAGAGTCATGCTACATGCTATACAAAGCTCGCGAATGGGACAAACTAGAAAAGAAACTTTTGCCAGCACTGCAAAAACAACCACGAAGCGTACCATACAATCACGTGGCCGGACAAATGTATTCAAATCAACATTATCCAAGTTACAATCTTGACAAAGCATACAATCACCTAAATATTGCAAAAGCAGAATTTGGCAAACTATCTGCTGCAGACCGTGAGAAATATGCGAAATACGTAACCTCCAAAAAGATTCAGAAAGATTTGGACACAGTTTGCCAACGATTGTACAATGCAACCATGAAATCTAATTCTGTAGCTAGTTGTAACGCATTTCTAAAAGATTACAAACGTGCAACCGACGAACAAAAGGCAAGCGTAACTCTTTTACGTAATCAGTTAGCGTACGCCGATGCACAAAAAACCAATACTATAGAAGCATTCCAAAATTATATTACCCAATATCCTAATGCTGAAAATGTTCAAGCTGCTATAAAACAACGGGACAAGCTGGCGTATGAAACAACTATCAAACGAAATACTACCAACGCTTTTATTTCATTCTTAAAATCATATCCACAAAGTGAATATGCACCTGATATTCAAAAGCGTTACGGAGAACGTATGCTGAATGGGCAACTTACGGAAAACGATTACAAGAGTTTGGAACAGTTTATCCAATATAATCCTCAAAATCCACTTGCAAAACCTATCATTAGAAAAATGATGGAAATTGCAAAACAAAAACACGATCTCTCACTTATGCAAAAAACGGTTGAATACAGTCGTGACATTGATTTTGAATATGCATTATATGAATTTTATAAAGAGTACACACAAGACGGAGAATATCTCACACTCTACAACTTTGTCGAATTGTATCCACGTACATTTTTAGACACACTGTTGGCCAAAGATTTTAAAATCGCTGCAAAAGGAGACAATTTAGAACTTGTAGAAGCCTACGATTCTGTAAAATCATACCATGCGTTTACAGAATACATCAAATTAGCCGCACCAAAGGAAAAAGCATTTGTAGTATTACAAAAATTAATTTCAAAAGATATTGCCGACAAAAATTGGAGCAAAGCAATCAAAACAATACAACAATACAAGCCTTATTTTGGGAATAACAACAAGGAAATCAACGATTTAATTTCCATCATATCAACTCCTGAAGATAAGACAATTACTGTAAAAGCATTGTCTGACAATATAAATACAAAAGAAGGTGGCGAATACTCTCCGATTATTTCTGCCGACAATCAATATTTATTCTTCTGCGGAAAAAACAGACCAGACAATATCGGTAAAACGGAGGACATCTTTGTCTCTAAATGGGAAAATGGCGATTGGGGGAAGCCTAAAATTGTTCAAGAATTGTGTTCTCCAAGCACAAACGAAGCCGTTATAAGCATTAGTACCGATGGTACCGAATTATTGTACTTTAAAGAAGGTGTAATATATTCATCTGAAAAAAGTTACCAAAAATGGAATCCTGGACAAAATGTTTCGTACGAAATCAATAATGCGAAATGGTCTGCCGATGCTATGATTACCAGCGACGGAAATGCAATTATATTCTCATCCGTACGAGATGACGGATATAATTACTACACTAAACAAAATGCAAGTTTAGGCGTGTATCACGGAGCCATTCATCATCAATCCGATATTTACGTTTCGCTAAAGACTGATAAAGGTTGGGGCAAACCAATTAATCTTGGACCAACCATTAATACAATCTACACCGACAGAAGTCCATATCTTCACCACGATATGAAAACGCTTTACTTTAGTTCTGATGGTCACGGAGGATTAGGGAACTTAGACGTGTTCGTTTCAACACGACTGAGTGATACGTGCTGGGATTGTTGGAGCGAACCTATCAATTTAGGAAAAGAAATCAACTCTTCGGAGGAAAACTGGGGCTACCGTATTGCACCAAACGGTAAGGATTTCTATTATGCTGCACGTGAAACAGGAACAACGCAAAACGATTTATGGTACATAAATATTCCTGAAAAATTCCGTCCTGATGTCGTTGCCAACATTACGGGGAAAATTACAGATAATCAAGGTAAACCAGTAGAGACAAAAATCATTTGGGAAGATTTGGTTTCTGGAGAAATTATCGAAGAATCCCAATCTGATCCAGTTGACGGTAAATATTTCGCCGTATTGCCGACAGGAAAAATGTATGGATATTACGTTGAAGATGAAAAATATTACCCACAATCTCAAAATGTTGACTTAACCAACACCAAAAGTAAAAGTGACCAAACAATTACCAACGATATTGTAGTAACATCGTACAAAGAAATGAAAGAACAAAAATCTGCTGTACGTTTGAACAATCTATTTTTCGACACAGATAAAAGCGAATTACTACCCTATTCTATTCCAGAACTCAAACGAGTTGCAAAAATTCTCAAAGAGAATAATCTCCGTGTAGAAATTGCAGGACATACAGATAATGTAGGCGATGACAAATATAACATGGGATTATCCATGCGAAGAGCCGAAGCAGTTAAGGATTTTCTTATTCACGAAGGGTGTCCATCATCATTGTTCGAAGTCGTTGGTTACGGAGAATCAAAACCAAATACAACAAACGACACAGAAGAAGGTCGCGCAAAAAACAGACGGGTTGAAATGAGATTTCTTTAATGTAACACGACACTCTACGACAAATTTTATAAATTAGACAAGCAAAAAAGACAATGAACGCTATCATACAACAAATTATTGAAATAGGAAGAAAGGGTAAATCGGTTCACACCATGTTACCCGATATTTGTAACAGCATTTCCATTTTTCCTGATGTCATCGGCGTTCTCATTTCATACAACGAGATAAACTACTACAGTTCACATTTCACAATCAGCAAAAACGTACAAAACCAGGAGCTGAAAATTGGAGAAAAAAATGTAGGAAATCTTTCTATTTACTATAAAGAACAAGTTGAATATAAACAATTTGACGAATCAGAATTATTTTGCGCCGCTTCAATTATATCCGGATTTATTTCTGAAAACAAATTGGTGACATTATCAACTGAATATCAGAAACGTACCGACGAACTTTCTGCAATAAAGAAAGCTAAGGAAATCATCTATGCCGGACTACCTACCGAACGTGTCCTTCAAGACATTTGCGATATGCTTCCACAACATTGGCAATTTGCCGATTGTGCCTGCTGCCGCATTGTCTTCGATAATG
The DNA here is from genome assembly GCA_937892155.1 of uncultured Bacteroidales bacterium. Lineage (GTDB taxonomy): Bacteria > Bacteroidota > Bacteroidia > Bacteroidales > UBA1715 > UBA1715. The sequence goes on from CALAUG010000061.1 coordinate 73,094, forward strand.
CTAAATACACATCACGTGGATTTAAAGAATCAACCTGTTCCATGAAAGAAACTTTCGTAACATTCGACAACACCACGGGGTACATCGAAATGTTCTATACGAAAGATGACTACATTGATACAGAAAATTTGTTCTTGCCAGAAGAAAGAGAATTAGCAAACACAATTTGCCACTTTTTGTGCCAATATATCAACGACACAAAGGGACGGATGCTGTCAAACAATCCAATCCTTAACAACAATCCAACTAGCAAAGACGAATTAACAAGAGAATCGCTTATTCACAGTGACAAGCCACTACAAAAACTGCTGAACGAACAAACATTTGACAAGTATATTTACTTGGATATGATGAAGCATAAAGTTTCACAGATATTGTTCGTCGCAACAATGTATGATGCATTTAATCTTGAGAAAGATGATAGTTTTTTTGAACGATTTATGGGACCTATTTACCAATATAGTATTTTCTCACTACCGAGAATTATTGGTGTTTCATCCCACAAACAAGCACTCGAACTACTCAAAACGACTCATTTCGATTTGGTTATTTTGATGGTGGGCGCCGACGTTCAAAAACCTATTTCATTAAGTGGGAAAATTAGGAAATTAAACACAGAAGTTCCTATCTATCTGCTTCTTAATCCCCGTTCAAACATTGCATATTTTGAAGACATGGTTGCAAAAACGACCTTGTTCAATAAAATATTTGTGTGGAATGGAGATTCACAAATTTTCTTCGCAATGGTAAAATCATTGGAAGACCTTGCAAATGCCGAAAATGACACCAAAATCGGTTTGGTGAGAACAATGTTGTTGATTGAAGATTCAACGCAATATTATTCCAAATATTTACCAATCATTTTCTCGGTGTTGTTCGACCAAGTCGGGGAGCAAATTTCCAATTTTGAATCAAACGAATTGGAAAAACTTTCAAAAATCCGTTCACGTCCAAAATTATTATGGGCAAGGAATTACGAAGAAGCGACATTCCTATTCAACAAATATAAAGACTTTATGACGTGCGTCATTTCCGACATGGAATTTCAACGTAATGGCGTACTTGACAAAAACGCAGGTAAAGCCTTTATGGAACACGTCCGCGAATACAACATAAACATGCCTATTTTAATCCAGTCATCTGAGTTAAAATATTCGCAGTACGCCAAAGATATTCACGCAAAATTCGTCAACAAGAAGTCCGATATGCTTCTTGATAAGATAAAAAAATTCGTGATGCATAATTTTGGTTACGGTGATTTTATATTCCGTAACGGCAAAGGTGAACCTATTGCAAAAGCAAAAAATCTACGCGAATTTGAGATGTTGCTCCGCACCATTCCCGACGATTCTTTAAAATATCACGCCGACCAAAACCAATTTTCTATCTGGTTGATGGGACGCGGAGAAATTGAATTGGCACGACAATTAAATCCTGTAAAATTGTCAGACCTGAACAACGATGTCTCAAAATTACGAGAAATGAATAACGTAATTCTTGATGAATATCGTCAGACAAAAAAACGTGGAAAAATCCTGTCATTTGAAGAAACAGCCGTGATTGACGAGAAAAACGTAGTCTCTTTGGCTGCTGGTTCTCTCGGTGGCAAAGGACGCGGATTAGCCTTTGTCAACACACTCATCAACAGCATCGACATGAATCCGTATGCCGACCAAATGGCATTACGAACACCCAAAACAGCCGTAATCGGCACAGAAGAATTTGAATTATTCATAAAGAACAATTTTGCGGGTAAGAATCTCTTCTCAAAAGATTTAACTGATGAGCAAATAAAAGATTTGTTTATTGCAGGACGATTATCCGAGGATTTGAAGAGAAAATTGGCAATCCTGCTGGAACAAATTTCAAAGCCGCTTGCCGTCCGTTCATCGAGTATTTTTGAAGACTCTGCGACACAACCACTTGCAGGAGTATTCAGCACCTACATTATACCTAACAACGACACAGATTTGAAGAAACGCTTAACCGACCTAGAAACAGCCATAAAATTGGTATATGCGTCGGTTTACAGCGACCAAGTAAAAGAATTTTACAAATCAACCAGTCATAAATTGGAAGAAGAAAAAATGGCAATCGTCATACAGGAAGTTGTCGGCGATTACCACGAGCAATATTTCTATCCTCACATCTGTGGCGTCGCACAATCATACAACTACTACCCTATTGCTCACATGCAACCAGAAGAAGGATTTGCCGTATGCGCAGTCGGACTGGGGTTCTACATTGTTGATGGTGGTAATGCCTATCGTTTTTCTCCACGCTATCCAAAAGTGGAAATAATGAACACGAAGGACCAAATAAAATCATCACAAACAAATTTCTATGCTGTTGATTTCAGTAAAAAAGACGTTAATTACAAACGTGACGGCGAACATGCAGCATTGACGCTACTGCCAATTTCCGAAGCCGAAAAACATAATACCTTAAAACATTGCGCTTCTGTCTATAATGTTGAAAATGACAGAATTGAACCAGGTCTTTCCGGATACGGACCACGTATTATCAATTTTGCAAACATTCTTAAATATGATTACGCACCACTTGCCGAAATTCTGACATTGATTCTCAACACTGTACAGGAAGCAATGGGTACCCCTGTTGAAATTGAATTTGCTGTTGATTTGAACGAAAACGAAGATGGAGTTCCATCATTCTATCTGCTACAAATCAAACCTTTAACTGGTAGTTTACTGACTGAAAATGCGTTTCCTGAATTTCTGCAATCAGCACCACAACTACTCCATACAACAACGAGTATGGGTAATGGATTTCTTGAAAATATTTGTGATGCCGTATATATCGACCTTGACAAATTTGATAAACTACGCACACTCGAGATGGTTGCCGAAATTGAGAAAATTAACAAAAAAATGGTCGAAAAAGGACGGAAATATCTTCTTATCGGCCCTGGACGCTGGGGAACAAGCGATAGATTTTTGGGAATACCTGTACTTTGGTCACAAATTTCAAATGCAAAAGTCATTGTGGAAATTAGTTTGTCCAACTTCCCTCTTGATGCTTCGCTCGGCTCACACTTCTTCCACAATATTTCAACTATGAATATTGGCTATTTCGCTATTGAACACACCAACGAGGACAATTTTATCAACTGGGATATTTTAAAACAACAAACTGTCGTTGAAAAGACTGAATTTTTCGTCCATGTCCAATTTAAGAAAAATCTTTGCGTTTATATGCAAGGAAAAGAACGAACTGCTACTATCTTTGTAAACGAATCGGAATAGAATATGATAAACGTAATTATTATAGGAATACACAATTTGCAGTCTGAAAGTATTGCAATGATGATTGAATCCAATCCAGAATTCAAAGTTATTGATATTCAAACACGTACAAGCGATTTCCTTCAAAAGCACTACGAAGAGCCTGTACATATTGTGATAAAAAATATTCCCAAAATTACCGACAACGATGTTTTGGATGTTGAAGAGATTCAAAAAATTCACCCACGGGCAAAAGTTCTAATAATTTCTTATTCAGAGAACGAAGAAACAATCTTCAACATTATCAAAGTTGGCGCAAAAGGATTCCTTTCACACGATGCAACCAGACAAGATTTATTTGAAGCCATCTATTCCCTACGAAACGGCTTTGATTATTTCAGCAAATGCATCACCAACATTTTATTGAACCGCTATGTTTCGTCAATTCAAAATAACGAAAAACCCGAAAACGAAGAAATTGAAAAACTAAGTTCACGTGAGATTGAAATATTGTCTCTATGGGGAAGCAGCTACACCAATGCTGAAATTGCAGATTCTTTGCACATTAGCGTTCGTACCGTCGAAACGCATAAAACACACATTATGCAAAAGTTAAACCTGAAAACTCAGGTAGATTTAATAAAATACGCAATCCGGAATAATATCATTGATCTTTAATCCCTACTTAAATTTGGGAAGAGACCAATTTTTTATTACACTCACTGTACGAACAATAAATATCACAAGTGAGGCGACGATAATAGAAAATATCTCAGGACAGGACAACCATTCCAATAACAAATAAATACAACCACCTATCAGACAAGCTGTTGCATAGATTTTCTTTTTAAAAATCAGCGGAACATCGGCACACATCATATCACGGACAATACCACCAAATACTGCTGTTAAAATTCCCATCATAACCGCCAATATCGGATGAATATCCAATGCCAATCCTTTTTGCATTCCTATAATAGTGAATACACTGATTCCTATTGTATCGAACAAGAACAATGTTTTGGTGTATTTTTCGATAGTTTGACGAAATAAGAATGTGATTGCAACACCTATTATTACAATATAGAAATACCATATATTGTGCAACCATGCAACAGGAATATTCAGCATCATATCGCGGAGGGTTCCGCCACCTATTGCTGTAACAAAACCGAGAAACATTCCACCAAACAAATCGAAATTTTTGTGGGCGGCACGCAGTGCACCACTTATCGCAAATGCGAACGTTCCCAAATAGTCGCAGATAAGGATTATTTCGGGAACCGACATACTAAACGTTGAATTTAAAATGCATAATATCGCCGTCCTGAACAACGTAATCCTTTCCTTCCATCGACATTTTTCCTGCTTCTTTCACAGCTAATTCAGAACCTAGGGCAATGTAGTCGTCGTATTTAATTACTTCGGCCTTGATGAAACCTTTTTCAAAATCAGAGTGAATTACACCAGCAGCTTGTGGAGCTTTGGCACCACGGTGGTATGTCCACGCGCGGACTTCTTTTGGACCTGCTGTAAGGAACGTTTCCAAATCAAGCAATGAATACGCTTGACGAATCAACTTGTTTACGCCTGGTTCCGACAAACCAACATCCTGCAAAAACATATCTCGTTCTTCCTGCGTATCGAGTTCGGCTATTTCGGCTTCCAATGCTGTAGCCAAAGTCAAAACTTCGGCACGTTCTCCTTTTATTGATTCTTTAACAGCATCAACAAAAGCATTGCCATTTATCCCTGATTCGTCGACATTACAAACGTACATTACAGGCTTTAAGGTCAGCAAATGCAAATCGTATATCGCAGCTTTTTCCTCGTCTTCCAAACCAAGTGTACGAACAGACTCACCTTTCAATAACGATGCTTTCACACGTGATAATATATCAAACACAAATTTTGCTTCCTTGTCGCCACCAGCACGAGCTTGTTTTTCAACCTTACTAATACGTGATTCCACAGTTTCTAAATCTTTCAACTGTAGTTCCATATCAATCGTTTCCTTATCGCGTACAGGATTTATAGAACCATCGACGTGAGTTATGTTTTCGTTCTCGAAACAACGAAGAACGTGGACAATCGCATCACATTCGCGAATATTTGCCAAAAATTTGTTTCCCAAACCTTCACCTTTGCTGGCACCTTTCACCAATCCTGCTATATCAACAATCTCAACCGTTGTTGGAACAACTTTTTCTGGATGAACGATTTTTTCCAATTCGTTCAAGCGGTTATCAGGAACAGTAATCATTCCAACATTTGGTTCTATAGTGCAAAAAGGAAAATTTGCTGCTTGTGCTTTTGCGTTCGTCAAACAATTAAATAATGTTGATTTTCCTACATTCGGCAAACCAACAATACCACATTTCAAACCCATATCAAATTTATTTTTTGCAAAAGTACGTTTTTTTAAAATTAATCTCACTTCAAATTGTATATTTGCATAAATCATTTTATGAACTATGGTTATTCATAACGAAAAATACGCAAGTAAATTAAAGATTTGGAATACGTTCGGCGTTGTCGCTGTAACAACAATTTGCGTGTATATTCCCTTGTCACCATTGTTCTTACGCGAATTCGGATTAAACCCAAAACCACTTTCTGCTCCATTATGCACCTTGCTAATCCTTGCAGTTATTGGAATTTATGCAACCATCGTTTATTTACGGCACAAGAAAAAGCTAAATTTCATTTATATTTCTGACGAAGACAAACAAAACCTCGTGTTCCGTTTTTATCACATTCAGCTGTTGATGAAAAAATGTAATTCCTACAAAATTCCTTTCAATTCTTTCAAGAAGTATGAAATAACAAAAGAAGGCTGCGATTGCAACTTGATTTTGTATCAAAAAATGGAACGAAACCAAATGGCAAAATATCCGCCAATCTGCCTCAACTCTTTAAAAGATGAGGAAATAAAACAGGTAACCGATTTGTTGGACCAATATTGTTAGTGCTATGAAAAAAATTCTACTTGTTGGCTTATTAAGTTTCTTCGTTGCTTCTGTGTTTGCACAAAGAGACAACGAAAAATGGTATTTAAATGGTTTAGGAATCCGTTTGGAAGTCGGAGCAGACTCCGACAACCTGTCGGGGATTGAATACAATCACTTTTTCCGTCCACGATTTGCTGTATCTGCCTTATATATTTCCAACTGGGATTTTTCTACCAGTTGCATCTACGAAGGTGCAATTATGGCAAAATATGTTGCAGCATATCCAAACCTTTCGTCGCACTTACGTTGGTACGCTGGCGGCGGTATAGAATTCTTTGGAATGGGAATAAGAGATTATGACGGAAAAACAAAAACTGGAGACGTACGTCTATTGTGCGGACCAACTGCAGTAATTGGTACTGGTTACACATTCAAAAAGGCTCCGATTAATATCTGCGTTGAATGGCGTCCGACAATTTATGCAATACACCAGCATCGTGCAACGAATGACACAGCTGAAAAGTTTGCCATTTTCGCATTTTCACTTAGTTACGTCACAGGAGACCGATACTATTAATGAAACGAACAATATTAATACTCAGCATATTACTTTCCGTTCATTTTTGCTATGCTCAAAATGCAAACCAAAAATGGTTTAATTACGGTATTGGACTTCGTGCTGAAATTTGCCAAACAAACCACTCTGGCATAGGATTGGATGTTGAGCATTATTTCCATCCTAACTTTAGTGTGAATCTAACGGCATTAACAGATGTCCTCATCTACACTGATGCAAGCACCTATGCAAAATACACCAATATATTCTATGGCTTACATCCTCATTTAAGATGGTTCGCTGGAGCGGGATTTCGTTACAGAAGAACATTGAAAATTGACGATAATGGTGTTCGTCAAAAACACGACGCGAGAATTTGCATGGGACCATCGCTTATGATTGGTATGGGATATACCTTCAAAAAAGCACCTATAAATATTTGTATAGATTGGCGTCCCGCTATCAATCTCATTTGGATTAATAGACAAAAAGGACACTATGACGATGATTGGTTGCAAATGGCACAAGTTGGCGTAACTCTTCGCTTTGTCACTAAACGCATGTTGTAATGAAAAGAATCTTTGTAATAACGTCCATCCTACTACTGTTCTTTGCTTGTAAACACCAAGAAAAGGAAGCCAATAGCGAAAAAACGTTTGTGAACAACCTTATCGCTTCCAAGGCCTGTATTTTATACGAACAAGAAATGATTGTTCCCGAGGAATACTTTTTCTTCAAATCAATTGATTTTCCCAAATTCATCAATACACTTCGTACAAAGTCTCTCAATAAAGAAATTACAGCTTTCGTTCCTTTTTCCGATATAGAATGCAACGATGAGGATTTGCAAACAAAATTCACGGAAGAATTTAATCCTGCAGAATTTCAGAATCTTCTGTTTGAGGAAGAATGGGCACTTGACACGGCACAATTCATTATGAAGAAAAAAGTAAACGCATATTCTCTTGTAAGACAATTTATGAGAACAAGCGAATATGTTGGAACGATAAAGACAAAATCTGTTGTTGCCAAATATGATTTTTCAAAAACTGGCTATCCAACAAAATCAGATAAAAACTTTAAACTGTTAGCCAACGACGTCGCCTACGAGGTTTCCTTAGTCAACGAGGAAAATCCTGAATTTTTAGATGGCATCCAAGTAAAACAAGTTGCAAAAACAATTATTGAGAAAGCAATTTGCGGCAATGTTACCAGTTACAGTTTTGCATACCGTGACACATTGTTACTCCGAACACTTGACGAAGTCAAGCAGTCATTGGGACAAGAAACAATCTGCTATAACGAGGAAGATGCCGAAGGAAACGAAACTGATACGGTTTGCGTTGAAAAAGATATTGATATAAAAGAAATAACTGGACTTGCCTTTATCGAAGATTGGTATTTGAACGACAGCACAATGGAAATTGTAAAGGATGTAAAAGCAATTGCACCTGTACGTTCTTATTACCACTACACCGAAGACAACTCCGAACCAGAACTTGTAAAATCTATACCTTTTGTTATGTACCTACACCACGATTAAATAGTAATTAATAACCAATATTTTTATGAAGCCGCAAGATTTATTTTTTTACATTGCAACGTCAATGCTGCAAGCTGTTGGACCTATTAAAGCCAAACAACTCATTTCTTATTTAGGAAGTCCAGAACAAATTTTTAAGGAATCATCGAAAAATCTGTCTAAAATTCCATACGTCGGGCCGAGTATTGTTAAAGAAATCAAAGAGAAAAACGTACTGACTTTGGCGGAACAAGAAATGGACTTCGTCACAAAGAATAATATATCAACATTGGTATATACCGAAGAGGAATATCCTTTTAGAATGAAAAATTGCGAAGACGCCCCTCTTCTCTTTTACTACAAGGGAGATATAAATTTCAACCAGTCAAAATTCATAAGCATTGTCGGCACTCGTAATGCCACAGAATACGGAAGGCAATGCTGTAAAAACCTAATTGAAGGTTTAAAAGAACATAATCCTATAATCGTGAGCGGTTTAGCTTTCGGCATTGATGCCTGTGCACACCGTGAAGCACTTGCTGCTGGATTGCAAACCGTTGCTGTTCTTGGTTCTCCACTAACAAATGTCACCCCTGCATCGCACACAGAACTTGCTAAAGCAATAACAAAACAGGGCTGCGTTCTAACAGAATATCATACTAAAACGACACTGGATAAAAAACTATATGTAAGACGAAACCGTATTATTGCTGCACTATCTGACGCAACCATCGTAGTTGAAAGTAAAATACAAGGCGGCGCACTAATAACAGCCGATTTTGCAATGCAGTATAACCGCGATGTTTGTACATTTCCTGGAAATGCCGGTAATAAATTTTCACAAGGATGCAATGCACTTATAAAAAAGAATTGCGCAGCATTAATTGAAGATGCAAGCGACTTAGAACGCATTCTTAACTGGGACATACAAGATAAAAAGCCGATACAATCTGAAATGTTCGTTAATTTGAGTCATGAAGAACAAATGCTCATCAATTATTTAGATGAAAATCCCGATAGCCCGATAGACAAAATTGCAATTGAATGTTCCATTCCAATGAGCAAACTTTCTGCAATATTGTTAAATTTAGAATTTAAAGGATTACTCACCAGACTGCCCGGTTCCTGTTTCAGAAGCATTCATTAGTCATTGTCTGGCAAATCAACAATCGTTCCGTTCAACCTAAACTTTATATATGTAATTGGTTTACCTTGAGTAAGATAGTAAGATTCATAATGTGTTTTTATAGACAACACGTCATCACAATATGGTGATTCGTACAAATTATCCGTTGCCATGATAATCTCTTGTTTATTATACTCCAACAATGACTTTGTATATTCAAACAACTCCTTGCTATCGGTTTTCAAATTCACGACAGCATCGGGTTTTAACATGCCAATATACATATTTAGGAAACGTGGCGATGTAAGGCGTTTTTTGGCACGTCGTTCACTTAATTGAGGATCTGGAAATGTTATCCATATTTCATCAACTTCGTTATTACCAAAAAAAGAATCAATAAATTCAATTCTCGTTCTCACAAAAGCAACATTAGAGAATCCCTTTTCTATTGCAGTCTTTGCGCCACGCCAGAAACGGGCGCCTTTAATATCAATGCCTATATAATTTTTCTCTCGGAATCTTTCAGCCAAGGCTACAGTATATTCCCCCTTACCACAACCCAGTTCTAAAACAATAGGATTTTGATTTTTCCAAAATTCTACGTTCCACCGATTTTTCAATGAATAATCCTTTTGGAAAATTTCATCAAACTGGGGTTGAATTACATTGGGAAATGTTTCATTTTCTGCAAATCGCTGAAGTTTATTCTTGGCACTCATATCAATATCTATAGTACAAAAGTAGGATTTTCTACAACTTTTCACCTTTTTACTCTACATTTTTATAGAAAAACCACTCTTTATTCCAATTTTGTTTTGATTTTCAAAAATATATGGTACTTTTGAAATTGCAAGAATTAAATTTTTTGTAAAAATAGATTGAACAAAAATGACTACTGTTTCATTAACAACTGATTGGGGTGATACAGGTTTGTACTCTGGGATTTTTAAGGCTAAATTGGTCAAATTGCTGCCAGGAGTTCAGATTGTCGACATTTCGCATAATGTTCCGTCTTTTCACATTGAAAATGCAGCGTTCGCACTACGAAATGCATATAAATATTTTGCAGCAAAGTCAATACACGTACTAAGCGTTTCTACCAGCAACATTTCCGATGTTTCACAAAATCACGAGTATATTTGTTTCCAATACAACTATCAATATTTCATCGGACCAAACAATGGTATATGGGAACTTGTTTTAGACTGTATTCCAGAGACCGTTTATAAAATAGAAGCAAACACAAAGAAAAGTTCTGTTGGCAACTTTCAGGAAGCAGATGCCATTGTTGAAACAATTGGAAAACTTGCCTTAGGAACCGGTTTAGACCATATTGGTGAACTAACTACTTGTAATCCAGGAAGAAAAATAAGCAAACCAGCTATTCAGGAAAACCAAATTATCGGAGCTTTCCTTTATTTTGATTCATACGGGAATGGTATTTCCAACATTACAAAAGAACAATTTGACGCTATTGGCAAAGGAAGACCTTTTACTATTATGTACGGAAGACCCGACATAAAAGCTGAAACGATTTCCACAAATTACGACGATGTTAATGCGCCATTGATTGCATTATTTAATGTGTCTGGATTTTTAGAATTGGCACTTCCCTTTTCTTCACTCAAAAATTATTTGTTCGCAAGTACCAACACAAAAATTCTCGTACATTTTTACGAGAACGAAGAAGAAAAAAATACGTTACGTTTATTTTAAAAAAATCCCGATAGAAATTCTACCGGGATTTTTTATACTTATTTTCGAGTCTCTGGAGTACTTCTCGATGTCTTTGCCGCACTTGGCGTTGATTTTGAGCGGGAAGATGATGAAGAACTACTTACACTGCTCTTCGGTTTTTCAACACTCTTCACTGGCGCTGGTTTTGGTGCCGGTCTTGGAGCCGGAGCTGGCGCTGCATAATGCGGAGCCTTTTTCGGCTTTGAATAATATACATTACGAGGCTCACTATGAATAGCTGGACGGTGTGGATAAGGCATCACTTCCACTATTACAGGAGTTGTAACCGCATTGGTATAAACATATATGTGATTGTCACCTGTAAACGTTGCCGTTACTTTTGCATTCCTTTGAATTGTGATATTGCAGTCATACAACAATTCATAAGAACTACCCTCGGTATAAATTTGCAAATTGTAATATCCTTTGGGAATAGACGAAATTGTTACTTTGTGATTATAGGAATAATATTTTTGCCCATTGATAAAAACTGAAAATGGAGCATCAATTTCACCTTTTACAATTAATTCCGATGCAAACATTTGAAGACAACTACAAACAATTGCTAATAAAATCATTAAACGTTTCATAACTAAATCCTCCGTACTTAAAATATTAAACTTGTATAGGTATAAGCAAAGGCTGTGCCAAAAAAAAGACAACCCATAAAAGAGTTGTCTTTCCTTTATAACAAATTCATTTATAGCAAACTAACGCTTCGTTTAACAAATTCTTCAAGAGCTTCGCCTTTAAGCATGTTGTTAGAAATCAATGCCAAATCAATCAATTGTTTTACGGTTTTGTTTGATTTTCCGTAGTCCGAAAGAGTTTTTTTCTTCTTGTCTTCCAATTCGGTGATTTGTTTATTTACCGATTCCAATTTTTCTTTGTCGGCAACAGGAATTTCTTCCTCCTTCTTGTCTTTCTTGGCATCTTCGAGTTTTTGACGCTCATCTTTCAGTGGTTTCAAATCACTGTTGATTTTGTCTAATTCATCTTTTGTTGCCGCATATTTGTCAGCATTGATTTTTGCAATCAATGGATGGTTTGCGTTTACAATCAAGTTGAAGTTGTCTGGAATTTGATTGTAGAAACTCATTCCAGGATTCATTTGTGCCATATCTTTCATACGACGCATATATTCCGATTGCGTAACGATGATTGGTGCTTCTTCGGCTGGCAAATTCTCAAATTGAACCATAAAATTGCTTGATGCTTGCGAAGAGAATACAACAGACAAATCGTCTTTTTCTTCTTTTGTCATTTTTGACTCTTGCAAATCTTCTTTCTTCACAAGGTTTTCTATAATGTCAGCGTCAACGCGTGTGAAACTTACTTTTTCGAATTTTTGTTCCAACTGGCTGATTAAGTGCGAATCCAAATGTCCGTCCATCAACAACACGTCATAGCCTTTGTTCTTTGCTTTTTGTATGTAGCTGTATTGTTCTTCTGGATTGTTGGCATACAAATAAATAAGTGTGCCGTTTTTGTCGGTTTGGTTGTCTTTAATCAACGTTTTGTATTCTTCGTATGTAAAAAATTTGCCGTCAACGTTTTTGAACAATGCAAAATCTTTGGCACGGTCGTAGAATTTTTCTTCGCTCAACATTCCGTAAGTGATGAACAATTTTAAATCGTCCCATTTCTTTTCATATTCGTCGCGTGTGTTTTTGAAGATTTCCTGCAAACGGTCGGCAACTTTTTTCGTAATGTGATTTGAGATTTGTTTCACATTGCGGTCGCTTTGCAAATAACTACGTGAAACGTTCAAAGGAATGTCTGGAGAATCAAGAACACCATGCAACAATGTCAAGAAGTCAGGAACGATTCCTTCAACAGAATCTGTTACAAACACTTGGTTGCAATACAATTGGATTTTGTTCTTTTGAACTTCGAAATTGTTACGGATTTTGGGGAAATACAAAATACCTGTCAAATTGAACGGATAATCAACGTTTAAGTGAATGTTAAACAATGGATCTTCGGCCATTGGATACAATTCACGATAAAAGTTTTGATAATCTTCGTCTTTCAAATCGGCAGGTTTTTTCGTCCATGCAGGATTTGTGTTGTTGATTACGTTGTCTTCTTCAGTATCAACATATTTTCCGTCTTTCCATTCTTGTTTTTTACCAAACACGATTGGCACAGGCAAGAATTTGCAGTATTTCTTAAGAAGTTCCTCTATTTTGTTCTTTTCAAGATATTCTTTAGCGTCGTCGTCAACGTGAAGCACAATGTCGGTTCCGACAGTTGCTTTTTCAATTTCGTCGATTGTGAAGTCAGGACTTCCGTCGCAAGTCCATTTAACAGCTTTGGCACCTTCTTGATATGATTTGGTAAGGATTTCAACCGTACTTGCAACCATAAATGCAGAATAGAAGCCAAGACCGAAATGTCCGATAATTGCTTCGGCTTTACCCTCGTATTTTTTCAAAAATTCATCGGCACCAGAAAAAGCGATTTGGTTGATGTATTTGTCGATTTCCTCGGCAGTCATACCAATACCGTCGTCAGAAATCGTAATAGTTTTATCTTTTTCGTTTACTATGACGCGAACTTGTGCTTTTGACAAATCTTTGTCGTATGTGCCAAGTTTTGCCAATGTTTTTAATTTCTGCGTTGCATCAACAGCGTTAGAAACAAGTTCACGCAAGAAAATTTCCTGGTCGGAATACAAGAATTTTTTAATGACCGGGAAAATGTTTTCGGTGGTTACACCAATTTTACCTGATTGCATACTTTATATATTTTAAGTTCTACAAAAAATTCGTTGCCCGAAATTGTCAATATGTGTGCCAAGGAATTTTTATTGCCATTCTGTCACTTGCACGACATTACTACTGACATGACAAGTGCAAAAGTTTTGCATATTCATTTTTTACCGCATCTCTCCGCTTACACAATTCAACTATATCCTTGTCATTTGTCATGAAACCTGCACAGAACACCAATTGCAGAATTGTTTTCTTTACTAATTTAGGATAGTCGATAAAAACAACCCAGACAAAGAATAAAAATGCGACAAAGAAAAATACAGTCCACCACGGAAGCGGAACAAACATAAGCCACAAAATAATAAAAATCGTGTGCATAATATTGGTCATCAAACGACCAACCACAAACATAACTGAATTTTTAAACAACTTATCTTTCGCCAACTTATCTCCCAAAAAGTTCATTACGAAATACGTCAGCGAACACGTTACGCACCCGCACAAGAAAAAAGGAAGCAAGGCAACGACTTTCATACAATTCCAAATTACCTGGAAAGCTTCGCCACCATTGTTTTCAACTATTTCAAACGAAAATTTAGACTTATTCAATAATTCAGTATAGGAATCAACTTTTTCTTTAAGAGTTGCTATATATCCCGGTTGTTCTTTTTCTTGATTCTCAATCAGTTCGATTGTTTTTTTATCTGTTAAGAATTCACGTACCTGACGATTTCCGGACACAGCGAACTGCGATGCAGTCTGATTGCGGTATATATATCGTAAACTGTCAACCGTATTATACGTTTCATCGGTTTGTGGTATATCGAGCATACATTGACGCATTCCGTTCTCCGTAGCCTGACGAATTTCATTTTCGGCAACCTGTGGATTTTCTTTCAGCATTGCCATATATTGACGCATTGGTATAGGTTCACCCACTTTAATGAACAAATTAGAACGGACATCAATATAATCTTCGTAATAAATGCCCACAGGATTTATGTTGATGTCAATGTCGTAGTTATTTTGTTCAGCGGCCATACAAACAATTCGTGGAATTGCTTTTCGTGTCTGACGTAAACGTCGAAATCCCCAGTGAGTACCTTCAGGGAAAAGTCCTACAAGTTTCTTCGCACAGATAACTTCCACCACTTTTCGAAAGACCATGTCATTTTTTTCAAGACTTTTCACACCATCACGTTGACGGAATATTGGCAAAATCTTAAAGCAATGAAAAATTGGCAACAAGGCTTTCTTTTCGTATAAATCCGCACGCGCAAGCCAAGTTATTTGTGGCAAAATCGTACCACAAAGCACCAACGGGTCCATTGCTGTATTTTGATGATTTATAGCAAGAATTGTCGGCGTCTTTTTGTCAAGATTTTCCTTTCCAACTATGGTAATATCCTTATACCATAATTTAAACCAATGCAAGAACCAGAAAGTACGTAAGAAAGAATGAAGAAATCCGAATTTTTCGGGCTTGCCCAAATCCAATTTAGCCATACTATTTGTTCAATTGAGCTTTTAATTCGGCAACTTCTTTTTCCAAGCTACGCATTTCTTTTACTATTTTATCTAAATTACGGAAATGAATATATGCACGTTTATATTCGCGTCCGTCAAAACAAGGAGCTCCCATTTGTTGAGCATTATCAGGCAAGTCGTTCACTATACCAGTTTTTGCTGCCACGTGTACGCCATTTCCAATATGCAAGTGACCAGCAATACCAGTTTGTCCACCAATCATACAATTGTTTCCCATTTTCGTCGAACCAGCGACACCAGATTGTCCTGCAATGACACAGTTTGAACCGATAACGCAGTTATGACCAATTTGAATCAAGTTATCTATTTTTGTACCTTTTTCAATAATCGTCGAGCCCATAGTGGCACGGTCAATTGTTGCGTTAGTACCGATTTCCACATTTTCTTTTAAAATTACATTACCAGTCTGTGGAATCTTCATATAACTGCCATCTTCAAGTGGAGCAAAACCAAATCCGTCACCACCAACAACAGAACCTGGTTGTAAAATACAATTATCGCCAACTTCGCAATCGTTTAGGACAATTGCCCCGGCATGAATAGTACAATTTTTACCAATTTTTGCGAATGGGTAAATTGTTACATTCGGATAAATTTTACATCCGTCGCCTATTTCCGCATGTGCACCAATTGACGCAAATTCAGCGATATACACATTTTTACCGATTTTTGCCTTGCGGTGAACTTTTGCACGACACGAAACACCCTTCAAATTCTTTGCTTCTTTTTCCTTTGCGTAGAACACCAACAACTTCGTGAACGACGAATACGGATCGTCCACACGGATTAATGTTGATGAAATCGGTTTCTCCGGCACAAACGTTTTACTACAAACTATTGCCGTAGCATTTGTTGTATAGATATACGGAGTATATTTGGGATTTGCGAGAAATGTAATTGAACCCTCGCGACCTTCTTCAATTTTCGAAACTCTGACGATTTTGGCATTTTCATCACCATCAACCACACCATCAAGAGCCTGCGCTATTCGTAATGCTGTAAATTCCATAATGTATCATTTTGTACAAAGGTAATACTTTATTCGTACAATTCACAATGCACAACGTATAATGCTTTGGGGAATCAGGTACCGATAACTGTAAAAATTATTAGTCCTTAACAAAAGAAATGACTTGTTTGCCGCGTTTGGTTACAACAGTAACATAATACAATCCCGAAGGCAGCGTACTTACATTGAAAGTTTTATCCGAGTCCTGTTGTACCGCAACCGTTCTACCATAGACATTGCTGAAAAAAGCCTGTTCAAACTCGCCATTAATCGTTATTCTATCCACAGCCGGATTTGGATACAACGTAATAGACGGATTTGAATCTATATCGAGCAAAATTACATTTGAATACGAATATTCTCCATTGAAATCGGTTTGTTTTAAGCGGAAATATGTAACCCCATAAAACGAGTCTGAAGACACTGAAACGGAATAATTATGCGTCTCGGAGGTGGTACCATTTCCATTTTCAACGGCGCATTCATTAAACTGAATACCGTCCAGAGAATATTCCACCGTAAAGAAATCGTTATTGATTTCCGATGCAGTCTGCCAGTCAAACACAACAGCATTTTCTGATTCGTGAGCAGTAAAATAAGTTAGTTCGATAGGAAGAAATATTGGAATTGAAATGTGTTCCTCAATAAAATCATCCATATCCTTATAGCTTGGAATAGTACCACCACCTGGCCAAGTTTTTTCATCAATGTCATTTATATACACATTTACTGTGTTTGCTACCTTTTCCCAACCAGATGCAACATCGTCACTTTTATTTGTATTAAAACGATATGTTCCTGTAACAACTATATACGCCCCTTCCGTGTTATTAATATCACAGCCAACATTTCCATTCTTACCTTGAATTAAATCGCCAACAACAATAAGTTTTGCATTATCTTTTATTTCCAATTCTCCTAAAACCGACAAGTCACCTTCAATATACAACACACTACTTCCTTCCATTGTATATCTATCATTATTACGAATTTCAGCGGGACCTGTTATTTTCTTGGTTTCTTTTAAAGTTCCATTTAAACGGGTAACAGGACCAGCATACGAACTACACACAATCCCCACCAAAGCAAACACCAACACTGCCTTTCGAATTAAAGAGACTCCATATCCCTTAAGCAACGTAATTGATTGATTTTTAGATGTGTAAATTGTGTACATTATTCCTTTTTACTTCGCCGTAAAATAGCAATATTTTTTTCAATTTTGCACAATCGTTTAAAATAATTTTTCCCAATAGTTATTTCCGATACGTCAAATGTAAAATAAGGGAGATAAGAATTAAGAATTAAGAATTAAGAATTAAGAATTAAGAATTAAGAAGTAAGAAGTAAGAATTGAGAAATTTGGAATTATTTCAGCGAAAAAAATTTTTAATCCATTTGTCTTTTTTTTCGTTTACTAATACCTACTTTGTACAAACATATTGTACAATATTGGCGCCCATACGCAACGCAGTTTGATGGATTTCCTGCGTGTCGCCGTGTACTTCTGGATTTTCCCAACCATCACCCAAATCGCATTCGTAGGTATAAAAGCATACCAGACGACCATCTATCACAATACCAAATCCTTGCGGTGATTTACCATCGTGCTCGTGTATTTTGGGTAATCCGTTTGCAAACGTAAAATGTTGTTTATACAGAGGATGATTTTGAGGCAATTCTTCAAATTCGGCATCAGGAAAAACTTTCTTCATCTCGCGGCGAATATACTTATCTATACCATAATTATCATCTATATGCAAAAAGCCACCACTCATCAAATATGTCCGGAGATTCTGCACATCGGCATTGGAGAACACCACATTGCCGTGGCCTGTTAAATGAACCATAGCATAATTAAATATTTCGGGACTGCCGACTTCCACAGTTGAATATTCTACGTTCATATTTAGCTGTTCATTACAAAATTTAACTAAATTCGGCACCGACGTCGGATTTCCATACCAATCGCCACCTCCATTGTACTTTGCCACGCCAATTTTAACTGTCGTCTGCGAAAAGCTAAACAACGGCATAATGCAAAGCACCAACACACCCAATATTATATTTTTTTTAGCCAAGATAAAAGAGATGAAATTTTTATTTGAAATGTATCATTAATACGTTGCATAGAATTTTCTCAGGAACCATTCTGCCGATGCTGACACAATAACCAGCAGCAAAATCAATGGTAAGTCAAACAATAGACTCCTCGCATTTGTTGTATGTGAAACAGATACGATATTTTGATTTTCGCGAATAATCTGTGTCAATTTATCATATTCGTTTGGGAACACCATACTTCCACCCGATTCTGTTGCTATATCGGCCAAAAGGCTATGATTTGCGCGTGTTTGCATATATTCAGCTTGCATAGGCTGAACAAAGAAGCCACCCGATTTTTTCAATTCAACTCCGTCAACTACCGTCTTCGCCGTATATGAGTAATTTCCCTGAGGAAATTTTCCCGCATTCAATGTATAGAAATTTTCAGTTGACGTAAAGGCAAACGAATAATCCGTTCCCTGCTCATTCGTAACAACTAATGAAATCTCACGATTGGGCATTGGCTCAAAACTCTTATCGTATAGTTCGGCCGTGAACGTTACATTGGTGTTTTCCGAAGTAATGCTTTCCGTATTCACCGTAAACATTTCACGTTTTTCCGCCAATGCCAAATAGGCAATCATTTTGTTTACAAAAGAATCAAACGCATCAAATGATGTATTCATTTTGTAGTCGTACAACCGCCACCGCCAGATTCCCTCACCCAGCAACAGACCAATCTTTACGTTCTGAATTTCAGAAAAAACAATAAGTGGACGATTCACGGCAATATTCCCGACCAACTGCGAGCACAACGTACGGCATTGAACACCAACAGAATACGAACCATACGGGGCATACAATGGAGGCACGTTCTCCAACAACTGTTTAGACTGATCATCCAACGAGAACAAGGAAAAATCAGTTTCATACTGCGGCTTTACCTCGTCGTACGACTGCTTGAAATTTGCGATTTCTATTCCCGCATTGACTGAGTTCAAATTTTCTATAGAAAGTGACTGATTATACACGACTAAAGCTGGCACACCTGCCGAAACTGCCTCGTGAAGCATCGTCTTTCCCTTTCCAGACAAATTGGGCAATCCGACCAAGACAAGACAATTACAGTCACGAATTGACGGTAGATTTGCATCGTTGATACAAGCAACCACACATTCATAATTCTTATTGCTTTCAATTGCACGTCGTATTGCAGCAACATCGGGATGCACAGCATCGTACAATATGGCGATTTTTTGACGGCTTTCTAACACATCAACAGCGAACGAATACGTATTATTCAGCCCACTAATTTCCGAATCAAAATATTCTACACTGACTGTATATATTTTTTCCCCGATTTCGCCACTCTGCAATTTGCAGTCCAATGTTTTGTACAAATGTTCATCAGATATGAAAAATGATGTTTCATACACAATTTTATTGCCTTCCCGTATTAAAAGTTTAGATGTCTTTCCTTTCAATGCGTGCGATTCCACAGAAATCTTTACAACAAACGGATTGTTACGAAAAGCAATCTGATTGTGAAGCACATTGGAAATCACATTATCACATTCCTGAATTGTATCGCCCAACGCAACCGTATATACTGGCATTTGAGCAGGAAAACCATGTACCGCATATTTTGGATTTTCGCCTGTATTGTAAATACCATCAGTAGCAAGCACCACGGCACCTACATTTTGATTGTAATATCGTGTGGCTACATCCTGCAACGCATTAGAAATATTCGTTTCCTTTTCCGAAAAATCAATAGTCTGATTTTGTTCAACTTCTCCCCCGAAAGCATATTCGTCCACAGCATATTGTTCCCGTAAATCAGCAATAAACTTTTGATAATTTTCCACGTATTCTTTGCGATAGAACGAAGAATCCTTTTGACACACAAGCGATGCTGAATTATCATGTAGAACAACAATTGTCGGCTTTTCAATTCGTTTTTTCCTCATTTCAACAAAAGGACCAAGAATAAGGAATAACACAAACGTCACTACGAAGGCACGAATCGCAAATAACAAACGACGTACCCACAACGGAGCATCTTTCAATTTTTCATCTTTATGATATAAAAAGAACGCACATCCAACTCCTATCAACAGACAAATTGGAAACAACCATAACGAATATTCAGTAAAAATGTGCATTGTTTTCGTTTACGCAAAGGTAAAAAAACGTAGTTGACTTACACGAAAAACCCGAGGAAAAGACTCATATTGTTGACTCATTTTTTTATTTTTGCAATAATACACAAAAGAAACTCGTTTTAATGTAAATTTATATAGCTGTGCATTTTAGGACATTATTACATACAATGTTATTTGCCTTGGGCTTTATGCTCATCCCATTGATATATGTTCAGGCACAATCAATTTTACAAACAAACGACTGTTATCAAATTTCCGTCATCGAAGATGGAATATATAAAATAACCTACGACGACATCAAATCGTGGGGATTGAATGCGGAGTCCATTTCAATATATGGTAACGGAGCTGGTGAACTACCACTCATAAATGGTACAGAACTTCCCGACACATTACACGAAATTGGTATTTACATAAACAAAGGTAGCGACAATATTTTCAACAGCGGTGATTACATTTTATTTTACGGACAATCGCCAAACACATGGTCATACAACAAAAAAGCAGGAACATTTGAGCACAACACGCATAGCTACGAGTTGAAAAACTACTACTACGTCACCTCCCGACCAGCGACGAAAGAAATACAAACAGCAGCAAAGCCGACGGAAAGTCCGACTATTACCGTAACCAGCTACGATAACCTACAGGCATACGAAAACAACGAAACCTACGCATTTAATTCTGGTAGAAATCGTTTTGAATCCATTTCAGGAGGCAAAACCATTACATTTTCAGCACCTTCCCTAATCACTGGAGAAGAAGCCGAAGTGGAAGTTTCATTTGCAGCACGGCACTCTTCGGCGGCAACGGCAAGCATTAGAGCAAACGGCGCAAACATAGGAACTATGTCATATTCTGCAACGACAACCAACAAACCATACGCCTATTTAAAGACCAGCACATTCCTATTTAAGCCAACGGACAACACAATCACAATCACTGTTACGCCGAATTATTCCGGAGCAAGCAGCAGAGGGTACTTAGACTACTGCATTTTACATACACGTTGTGCTTTACAGACAAACACCGAGCAATTGCGATTTAGAGATAAAAAATCCATTGGCAAAGATGCAGTTGCAACATTTTCCATTTCCTCTCCAACGCAATGCTCAGTTTGGAACATTTCAAATCCTGACTTACCTATAAATATGCCAGTTTCATTTTCTGGAGGCAAGACGTCATATACAGCCAGCGCTTCGGAATTAGAAGAATATATTGCATTTTCAAATTCATACAAAAACGTATCGTTTGAGAAAAAAATGACAAAACAGAATATTCTTTTAAGCGTTGACGCCGATATGGTAATAATTGCCAACGACATATTTTCGGAATACGCACAAAAACTTGCACAATTCCACGAAGCGAATGACAACATGAAAGTTACGTGCGTTACGCAAGAAGCAATCTGCAACGAATTTTCGGCCGGACGAAAAGATGTAACAGCACTACGTAACTATCTCCGCTACATATATAAAAAGGGCAACAAAAAGCTAAAATACGTATTATTGTTCGGCGACGGCATATACACAAACGACATAGAACTTAACGGACCGAAACTGTTCACGTATGAAACAAAAGAAAGTTTGAATGAAGACTATTCTCTCTGCACCGACGATTATTTCGGCATATTGGACGACAATTGCGGAGCATCGACGAGTGATAATTTCATTGGCGATTTGAGTATTGCTGTTGGACGAATTCCTGCCAACACAAAAAAAGAAGCAGAAATCGTAATCAACAAAATTATTAATTACGCAACGAACACCGAATTTCGTGGTGATTGGCAGAATCAGCTCTGTTTTTTAGCAGACGATGCAAACGAAAACCAAACAATCCACATGAGTGATGCCGATCAACTCTGCACAATGATAGAGACCAATCATCCTCAGTTCAATTTTGACAAAATCTACGCCGACGCGTACAAACAAGTACGCAGCAGTGCGGGAGAACGTTATCCTGATGTAGTAACAGCCATTTTTGAACGTATGCAAAAGGGTTGTTTAATATTTAATTACAGCGGACACGGTAACGAAACCCGTATGATGGCCGAATATGCAATAGATGCATCGTCAATCACAACGTGGAAAAACAAGACAAAACTGCCACTGTTTATTGCAGCAGCCTGCAACATCACACACTTCGACTACGATGGAGTTTCTTTGGGCGAGCAACTATTATTACTTCCGAATGGGGGCAGCATTGGAATGATTAGTGCCACACGATATTCGTACGCATCGTCAAATTATAATCTGAGCAAGAATTTTTACAATATCATTTTTGAAATAGATCCAACAACATCGCTACCATACACGATTGGCGATGCGCTAAAAATTGCAAAAGAAAAAACAACAGGAGATATTTACCAAAACCGAAGAATTTATTGTTTATTGGGCGATCCGGCAATGCGACTTGCATTACCAACATATTCAGTAGTGATAGATTCGATTAACGGCAAACCAATTGCCGATTTTTCAAAAAACATACAGGCACTTTCCACCATATCGGTTGCCGGACATATAAACGATAACAAATCGGTTGCTGCTGACAATTTCAACGGTACATTACACATAAAACTGTTTGACAAAAGCCAGTCAATCACGACATTAGGAAACGACGGCAACGACATTTTTACATTTGATTCGTATAGCAACATCCTATTTCAGGGACTTGCCAGCGTTGAACAAGGAAAATTCTCATTTTCAACAATCATTCCCGAAGACATCTATTATTATGACGGGAACGGCAAGATGAGTTTTTATGCAACAAACGACAGCATACAGGCGGCAGGATATTATTCCGATTTCACAATAAATGGTAGCGACGATTCTGACAACGACGACTATTGGGGTCCGAAAATTTCACTCTACATCAACGACACGTTGTTCGTTTCTGGTGGGACAACCAACGAAAACCCTACTCTGCTGCTATTATTACAGGACGAATCCGGCATAAATATATCCAATGCATCTATCGGCCACGATATTGTACTTGTTATTGATGGCGATGAATCGAATCAGATTATTTTAAACGATTTCTATTGTGCAGATTTGAACACATATATTTCCGGCACATTACAATACACCATTCAAAACCTCGAAGAAGGGGAACACACGCTGACTGTAACGGTATGGGACACGCGCAACAACGTTTCTGAAGAAGATATTACGTTTGTCGTCGCCAACTCAAAGTCAATTACTCTGTCTCAATTGTACAATTATCCAAATCCAATGACAGACCATACACGTTTTCATTTTGAACATAATCAGGCAGGAAACGAGGTTAAAATTGTTGTACGGATATATTCTTCGGAAGGAGGTTTGGTACGAAGTATCACGCAAAAACGTACACCAGATGGATTTATTGACAATGCAATAATCTGGGATGGAACTAGTTCGCAAGGTGCCCAGATGAAGTCTGGAATCTACCCATACACTGTTGAGATACAAACTGCAAAAGGAGAAAAGTTATACGGAGAACAGAAAATACTGCTGATAAGAGATAAGAGATAAGAGATAAGAAATAAGAGATATGAGATGGAGGTCGGAGGTTATAAAAAAAGAGATGAAGCAATGCTTCATCTCTTTTTTTGCATTATCATTGAAAATTATTTCTCTGGTAATTTGTATACAGAACACTTAATTCCGAATCCATCTTTAATGTCTGTTTTTTCAGAAATCAACGTCTTTCCAGAAACTTCTGAATTCAAATCATAACTCTTAGATTCGTAAGATGTTCTTCTAACACGTTCGTGAGTAAATTCAGGAATACCATCAGGATAAATGTCTAAGTCAAAGAAAACATCTTCATCGGCATCGCGTCCATCTCTATGATGTGAATGTCCACACTCACCTTCTACAATCCATATTTCAATATCAAATTCATAAGGATCAATGACATCGCGACCTGAGCGTCTGTGTATATATTCCGTATATACCGTATAATCACCTGGACGAACCTTGTAGTATGTATCCCATGAAAAATTAGAAGGAAGTACGGTCGTTTCTACACGATATGGTTCCTCGTTTGCCCAATTAATTTTCAAAAAAGCATCACCATCCAAACCTGGTTCTCCGAAATCACACGAAGACAAGCCGATTAATGCCAGCACCGTAATAAAAAGTATCTTTTTCATATCACTAAATTTTAGTTTACGTCTATGAAACAAATATTGTACCAATATAAAAACAAAGCCGCGCAAAAAAACACGGCTTCGTATTAATTAATCAAAAGACAAACCTAGTTTCACTCTCAAACGTTGATTGTACACTTTTTGTTTATCCCACACGTCATACGAGTAATTAATTTTACCGAATATCCATTCACATCCAATAAAAACCTTTGAATAACGAATATTGAAACCAAAGGAATAATCTAAGCCAAGTCCAAGACCAGTATCTTCCTCATTCACCAAGCCAACCCCGTCTTGATTTTTAACCTCATATCCACCCCATTCCAAGCCAGCATTTCTGTACTCTACAGCAGGAGAATTAGCCTCAACACCTTGTTGAAAAGCAGGAATTCTAAAATAGTTTACGCCAAAAGTCGGGCATAATTTTGCAGTTAAATCAATGTAAAAATCTTCTGCAGGGCTAATGGTTGCAATTGCGCCAATATTCAACGAATACGCAACACTTAAATCATTATATGTCTGAGAATCTTCAGACCATTTACCACCTGCATCTCTTGTCCTACCTTCAAAACGATAGTAATCTGCGCTCAAATCAATAAAATCTACGCACAAACCAGCCTTGAAACCTTCAATGACCCATCCTATAGGATGAATATAAAAATTGGCACCAACAGTCAAAGCTCCTGCATAATGTTGCAAATCTCCCTCTTCATCATATCTATCTTTGTAATACTGAAGCATGTTATTTGAACATGAAAGACCATCAATGTTACCATACTTCATAATTGGACGATTCATACTAAGGCTGAAATACGAATTGTTTTTAATATGTCCTTGTGAAAATGCTACGGTACAAGCAAAAAAAGCTGAAACCGTTAAGAGTAAAAATTTTTTCATATTAAAGTGTATTTGTTTTTACAAAATTAGAAAAAGTTTAATTCCTATTTCAAAAAATCGACCAATAATTGTTCTGCATCGGCACACGCTTTCGACAATTCATCGTTAATCACAATTTTATCGAATTTTGATGCAAATTGCATTTCGTATGCTGCTTTATCCAATCTTTTTTGAATTTCTTCTGGTGAATCAGTTTTCCTTCCTTCCAAGCGTTGTCGGAGAACATCAACAGACGGTGCCTGTATGAATAACGACAAAGCCTTATCACCGAATAATTTTTTCAAACGCATTCCCCCAGCAACATCTACATCAAATACAATGACGTTACCTTTACTCCAAATACGTTCACATTCAGACTTCAGAGTGCCATAGAATCTGTTTTGATACACTTCTTCAAATTCTACAAACTCCTGATTTTCAATTTTCTTCTTAAATTCTTCTACCGTATAAAAATAATATTCCACCCCATTTTTCTCCGTACCACGAGGAGCGCGTGTTGTTGCAGAAATAGAGAATTCCAAAGGGAACCCCTTTTGAAGTAAATACTGAATTATTGTAGATTTTCCCGAACCTGATGGTGCGGAAAGAATAATCATTTTGTTATCAGACATACTATAAGACATTCAAAACCTGTTCTTTAATTTTTTCAAGGTTATCCTTCATCTGCACCACAATACGCTGCATATCGGAATCATTTGATTTCGAGCCCATTGTATTGATTTCACGTCCCATTTCTTGAGCAATAAAGTTCAACTTTTTGCCAGCAAATTCTTCCGAATCCATAGTATCGACAAAATACTTGCAATGTTGAGCCAGTCGTACTTTTTCTTCGTTAATGTCCAATTTTTCTATATAGAAAATCATTTCCTGCTCAAGGCGATTTTTATCAATTTTATCCGATGCGAGCAATTCGGACAATGCAGATTCTATTTTTTCGCGGATTTTTGGAACACGTTGTTTTTCAAACGGCTCAATTGAAGTCAACAACGAAACTATTGTCTGTATATTTCCTTTTAAATCTCTATCAAGAGCTTCACCTTCGTGTTTTCTATACGTCACAATTTTTTCAGTCGCTTCCTTTACGGCTGCGAACACGCAATTCCATTCATCATCGGTCGCAAGCGACTGATTGTCAATGCTCCATACGTCTGGCATTTTCAAAGCAGCTTCAAACGCTGAAGAATTTTCAACTCCCAACGACAGAGCAAGAGAATTTATTTTTTCGTAATACGATCGTACCAGCGATTCCTGCAAGCAACGTTCTCCGGCACAATCTTTTGATTCTGTGTATATAAACAAGTCTATTTTTCCACGAATTAATTGAGAAGCAATATAATTACGAATTTCTAAATCCTTATCCCTATATGCCGTAGCGATTTTAGAATTCAAATCCAACTGTTTGCTATTTAAGGATTTAACCTCTACTATTACATTTTTATTAGGAAGAACTGCAACGGCCCTTCCATATCCCGTCATTGACTGAACCATTTCTTTGTTTTTTTACAAAAATACATAAAAGTTAAGAATTCATTTGAAGAGAACACAACTTTTTACAAATACAAAAAAGGCGAAATCTTATTACGATTTCGCCTTCCACAATATATAAAAAAACTATTATGCTAATGCATTAATGTGCTTTGCAACACCAGACTTGATATTAGCAGCTTTATTCTTATGAATAATGTTCGTTTTTGCTAATTTATCAATCATTGCAACTACCTTTGGCAATTGAGCCATAGCTTCTTTCTTATCTTTAAGCGCTTTTAAGTCTCTTATTGCATTACGAGTAGTTTTTGCATAGTATTTATTATGCAAAGTTCTAGTCTTTGTTTGTCTTGCACGTTTAGCAGCTGATTTACAATTTGCCATATCTAAATATAAATTTTATTGTAGCGAGTAGCGGAATCGAACCGCTCTAACAAGGATGAAAACCTTGTGTACTAACCGATATACGAACTCGCCATCTGTTTTTTTATTTCCGAGTGCAAATGTAGAAACTTTTTTCTTACTCGCAACAAAAATCTTTATTTTCTTATATTTTTTTTCTAAGAACTTACAAATGTTCTATTCAACGCCAAGAATCTTCTTTGCTATATCATTAAAGTTCAACATTTTACCCCTTTCTGTCCGCAACAACAACAAGTTCTTATTTTGCCACATCAAACCATACAATTCGTTTTCCAGGCTTTCGCGTTTTGTAAAAATCTTGATTTTTGAGATTCCAAAAACCTGTTTCAGCATAGTTTCGGCAGAATGTGACCGTTCTGTTTCCTGACCATTCACGTTCAAGAATACAAATTTTTCGTCTGCGAGGCGCATACAGTCATCATACTGTTTCCAGAAATTTTCGGGAACTTCACCATCGGTTGCAACTTCAAGACAAACAACCAACTCGCGCAATGGATACAATTCTCGTATAGCCATAATTGTTGCATTCATTTTCAAAGGTGAATACACATAGTCGCTATATACATTTACGGAAGAATTCTTTCCTATGAGTTGTAATTGTTTGCTCTGCCCTTTAAAGAATTTTAATGCCTGATAAAATTGTTCTTCGGAAATATTCAGTTGCTGACAGACCTTCAACGCACCTGAAATATTTTTCATGTTATGTTCACCAAACAGATATATAGGTAAGCGTCCTCCTGAAATTTTCAGGAAACTATGATTGTTGAATAATTCATACGGATGTGTTTTATAAGGAATCAGTTGCAAATTGTCGACAAACTGAGATATTACATCGCACACACGTTCATCTTCTTCGCAATATATAAGTTTTCCGTTTGTTTGTATAGAACCAACATATCGTTTAAACTGATCTACATATTCATCCAAAGTTGGAAATGCCTGTACATCCTCCCACGCAATTCCACTCAACAAAGCGACACTTGGTTTATAATGTTCAAATTTAGACCTGTCATCTATTGGCGAAGAAATATGTTCATCACCTTCTATTATTATAATGTTGGACGATTTTGACAAACGAATCGTGCTTTGTTGCTCATTTACAGCCGAGCATAAATAATAATCGTAATCATATTCATAATATGAAAGAACATGCATTACGATTGAAGCAATCATATTTTTACCATAACTACCAGCAATAACAACGCGTTGTTTATCTTTGGAAAATTCATAAATGAATTCAGAGTACGAATAGATTGTAATTCCTAATTGTTGTGCCTTTACAAGTTCCGGATTGTCTGGTTGAATTTTGCCACCAGCAATCACCACATCAATATCGCTGGTGATGGATTCTTCGTGCCAGCCTAATTCACGCGGAAGCAAGTTGTTGTTCAACAAATCTGTATAGGCAGGATCGAAAATTTCGTCATCGCTACCCGACACAATAAAACCATCATTCTTCAGAGTGATTGCAATATTGTGCAAGGTTGCACCTCCAATAGCCAGCAAATGAATTCTTTTCATAGTCAAATCTTTTCCGGCGCAAAAGTAACAAAAGAATTAATAAATCATAATGTATAACGAAAAAACCGAATTTTTCTTGCACAGTGCTTGTTTTTAATTTGTTTTTACGTTCTTTGCAAAAAATTTCAATTATGAAAGAGACAAGCGAAGACGTAATCCTTCTTAGTATTGCCGGGAAAGACAAACCTGGTGTTACAGCAGCCCTCACATCTATATTAGCACAATACAACGCCGACATTCTCGACATGGGACAATCAGTAATCCACGATACACTTTCGTTGGGTATTTTGTTCAGATTACCAAAAACTGGCATCAGCGGTCCTATTTTGAAGGAATTACTATTCAAAGCATACGAATTTGACATTAATGCCCGTTTTACGCCAATTGACGGTAGCACATACGAAGACTGGGTACAAAATCAAGGCAAGAAACGATACATTGTCACATTGTTCGGACGCCATATAGAATCTCGATATTTGGCAGAAATCACAGCTGTCCTTTGTAAGCAAAATTTAAACATTGATAACATTACCCGTTTGAGCGGTCGTGTTTCTTTCAAGAAAGAACAAGAATCAAAGAACCGCGCTTGCGTTGAATTATCGGTACGTGGCACACCTATCGACGAGAAAAAAATGAAAGCCGATTTCCTTAACATTTCTAAACGTATTGGATTCGACATTTCATTCCAGGAAGACAACGCTTTCCGACGCAACCGCCGTCTTATATGCTTCGATATGGATTCAACTTTGATTCAGACCGAAGTTATCGTTGAATTAGCAAAATACGCACATGTAGAGAAAGAAGTTGCAGAAATCACAGAATCAGCAATGCGTGGTGAAATTGACTTTAAAGAAAGTTTCAAAAGACGCATAAAATTACTGAAGGGTATCGACGAAAGCGTTCTTGACGACATTGCACGTAACTTACCGATGACAGAAGGTGCTGACCGATTAATCCGTACATTGAAACGATTCGGTTACAAAGTTGCCATTTTGTCCGGTGGATTTACATTCTTTGGAAGGTATCTTCAAACAAAATTAGGTATTGACTACGTATTTGCCAATGAATTGGAGATTAAAGACGGAAAATTGACTGGTAACTACGTCGGTGAAATCGTTGACGGTCAGATGAAAGCAGAATTGCTTCGTAAGATAGCATTTAAAGAAGATATTCACTTGGAACAAGTTATTGCCGTCGGTGATGGTGCCAACGACCTTCCGATGATTAATATTGCTGGACTTGGAATTGCCTTCCATGCAAAGCCAAAAGTCCAAGAGCGTGCAGACAACAAAATCAGTACGATTGGATTGGATGGTATATTATATATGTTAGGTTTCAGGGATAGAGAAGTTGACGAGAATGAATAAAATTCTCATGACACTGGGTCTTTTTTTATGCGTAAACATCGTTTTTGCGCAAGAAAAAGACACAACTTCACTATTTGCCGTACCCTATTTTGAAGGCGTTTCTGACACTGTAGCGCAAGCAGAAGCAATAGCAGACATAGTAACAGAAAACGCAACTGTAGAAAGTACCATCGTGAATTCTCTACAGACATCAACAGATACAAGCCAATGGTTAGTACCGTTCCGCGATTCTGTAATCTGCTATGCCGAAAAATTTATTGGTAAACCCTACCACTATGGTTCCAAAGGTCCTGACGCTTTTGACTGTTCTGGATTTACAGGATTTGTATTTGCGCATTTCGGGATCACGTTAGCCTCAAGTTCTACTGCGCAATACAAAGAATCGCCACGATATGTGCCAATTGACAGTGCAATGATTGGCGATTTAATCTTCTTCATGGGAAGAAACGGACGAAGTTCTGTTGGACACGTTGGCATTATCACGGATGTCGACACCGCTAACCATTCGTGTCAGTTCATACACGCAGCGACACACGGAGGCATCATCCTCACCAACTATCCATCGTATGCATACTACAACCAAAGATATATGGGCATTGGCAGATATAATCTTCCTGAATATGTTGTATGCAAGCAAGGAGAGAGATAAGAGTTAAGAGTTAAGAGTTAAGAATTAAGAGTTAAGAGTTAAGAGTTAAGAATTATAGAGATTATTTCATTAATCATTAATCATCAACCACTAATTAATTTTTCTTATTTTTGTTTTGTAATTAAACTATATGGCATTAAACTACATTTGGATAGCATTTTTTCTCATCGGTTTCGCCGTTGCGTTAGTACGTCTCATATTTTTTGGTGACACAGAAATCTTCTCGCAGGTAATGCAGGGAGTTTTCTCAGATGCAAAAAACGGCTTTGAAATTTCCATTGGATTAACGGGTGTTCTTTCCTTGTGGTTAGGTTTCATGAAAATCGGCGAAAAAGGAGGTATGATTACTCTCCTAGCCAAGCTCATTGCACCTTTTTTTAGAAAAATTTTTCCTGAAATCCCCAAAGATCATCCAGTATACGGCACAATGATGCTAAACATTGCCGCAAATATGCTTGGACTTGACAACGCAGCCACTCCAATGGGATTGAAGGCAATGGGCGAAATGCAGGAATTCAACAAAGAAAAAGATACGGCATCGAATGCTCAGATAATGTTTTTGGTGCTCAACACGTCTGGGTTGACACTAATACCGACAACCATCATGGTTTATCGCGCCCAAGCGGGAGCAGCCGATCCTACAGATGTGTTTTTGCCTATCCTATTTGCCACTTTTTTTTCTACTCTCATTGGATTTCTTGCAGTTGCAATCGTACAAAGAATCAACATTTTTAATAAAACTATTCTACTGTATTTAGGAACAATTTCTGCACTAGTTTTTGGATTGCTATTTTATTTAAAATCACTTCCTAGCGATGATTTAAAAATTGTTTCCAGCGTACTGGGCAACGTTATTTTGTTCAGCATCATTATTTCATTTTTCATTGCCGGAATCATTAAGAAAGTAAATATTTGGGATGCTTTCATGGAAGGTGCAAAAGACGGATTCGGTGTAGCGATAAAGATTATTCCAAATTTAATTGCCATTTTAGTCGGCATTGGCATTTTCAGAACTGTTGGAGGGCTCGACCTTATTTGCGATGGGTTGGCATGGTGTTTTGAATCTATGGGTATTGACACCGATTTTGTACCAGCATTACCAACTGCATTCATGAAACCTTTGAGCGGTACCGGTGCCCGCGGATTGATGATAGATGCAATGAACACATATGGTGCCGATTCATTCGTAGGAAAACTTTCGTGCATATTCCAAGGGGCAACCGACACAACTTTCTATATCATTGCCGTTTATTTCGGTTCCGTCGGGATACGCAAGACACGTCATGCCGTCGGATGTGGTCTTATTGCTGATTTTGCAGGCATTGTAGCAGCAATTATCATTGCATACATTTTTTAAAAACCAATTGTCCGTTCATTTCAATTGCTTTTGTAAATGTCAAATAATTTTGCGTAATTTGCGCGAAATTATTTTATAACGATATGAAGAAATATATGTTTTATGCCCTTTGCGGGTTAGTAAGTTCAGTATTGTTCGCTTCGTGCAACAAAAACGATGTTGAACCTGATGAGTCCTACTCTGAAAAAATTGTATATGATAAAGATGGGACTATATCAAGTAAAGAAACGTATAAATTTGACGCACAAGGTCGCGTAATCAGTTATGAATATATCGTTGACAACGAAATTTCTGTAAAAGAACACGATTTTAACTACGATGGGAATACCGCCACATATAAGCGCGAAGCTTACGGTAAAAGTTACACAGGCAACAAAGTCTTCCGTACCGAGAAATGTAACTACGATGACTTTTTGACAAACCAATATTTCGAAAACGAGACCGAAATATTCAACGAAACACGTACTTTCAACGAAAATGGTCTAATTACCAAATATTCCAAAATTAATGACGGAATACGAGAAGAGTGCGAATATTCCTATACGGGAAACAAAATAACATATAGAAAGAAATTAATTTGGAATGATGAAATTGAAACCACTGATTATACCGCAGAATTTACCGATGCAAACTACAAACAACTTACCAAAATAAGTATTGTTTTAGACCCTGAGACAGAAACTCCAAGAACAAAAGAAAACCAATACACATACGACGACAAAGGAAGAATTAACGGTATAAAATATTTTTACGAAGGTGAATTGATAGAAGAACAGAAAGACTACGTATACAATGGTTCAAAAGTGACATACAAGGATTGTTTGTGCGACAATGGAGAAGTTTACTGTGAATTTACGTGCGAAGAAACAAACTGGGACGAAGTTATCTGTTCTGCCACTATGACTTCATTGGGCTACGCTAAAATAATAAAAGTAACCTACACCAAAACAGAGGACACCCATAACAACCCAGAGACTTGGTTTTGGGATGACGATGACGATTACAAATATTCTATTTCTGAATACAGAGATGCAGGTATTACCGTTTGTGAATATACTTTGGGCGATACCGATTTTTATTTAACATACAAGACAGGCGATACCGATTGGATGGGATGGACAAGTTTTAGTTCTTGGTATAAAATGAATGAGAACGAAGCAAATCAATATGTTGCAGCCTATAAACAATGTAATAGTTCCATATCATCATATCAATTTTGGGTTCAATGGCACAGCCCACTTAGTGGTCATGGTTTTAATTCATATGTGGACGTATACAAATATGTTCGTGGCGTGCACAACTGGAACCTTCTTTAAACATTTATAGCGAAAAAGTTCCATTCATATTCGTATTTTAACTTTTAACGACCCTATACTATCCTTTCTGACGAGATAAGTGTATCTCCGTGGTACACCAATTTCAATTTAAAGAATGGTTCGTCTGGATTATTCACCAAATTAAGAAAAACAGCATCGCCTTCCCACATTGGCAATTCCGCCAATTTGCGTTTATCTATCCATGCTAAATCACCCTCATCGCACACTTTCTGTTTCCCGCTCCATTCCATGCACGTAAACAGGTGCATTTCCTCACCGTATTGTTCGTCAAGATAAAAGACCACAATACCACGATATTTCCAGTTTGTAACGGTAAAACCAGTTTCTTCCCACACTTCGCGAAGCATACATTGTTCAGGTGTTTCGCCAGCTTCAAATTTACCGCCGACACCAATCCATTTATCGTGGTTGATATCGTTTTGTTTTTTGGTACGATGCAGCATCAAGTACTTGCCATCCTGCTCCAAATAACACAACGTAGTCTGTTTCATTACTTATGGCATTGATGATTACAGGTCAACTGGCTATCAATCAATTTACCTTGTAAATATGCGGCAACAACGTCATTTATCGATCCTGAACAGCCACGGATTACAGCAATATTATTTGCGGCAAGCACATTTACCGCTCCGTCTCCCATATTGCCAGCCAGCATCATCGTAACACCTTTTTCACGCAAGATTGGTGCTATACCAGATTTACAGCCACAACCTTGTGGAGAAGGCAACTCCGACTTGCCAATTATTTGTTTGTCAGCATCAACATCAAAAATTGTGAAATACGCGCAATGACCAAAATGACTATCAACTTGACCATCTGCTGTAGGAACTGCTATTTTCATCTCAAAAATTTTTACTAAAGTACAATTTTATCCCCACACGACAAAGTTCTGTTCAAAACTTTGCCCAATAAAAACAGTTGCTTTTTATTTGATAATTGATGGATTTTATTTATTTTCGGTAAATAAATTTTACGACTATGTTTTCCGATTCAAATCTTCAAGAAATCAAAGCTCACGGCTTGCAGCTTGATCAAGTTGAAAAGCAAATCGAACGATTTAAGAAAGGTTTTTCTGCCATGAACATTATTGCTCCGGCGACACCTACTCGTGGTATTAAGAAATTTAACGATGCAGAAATCACACAATTTGCAGCATTGTACGAGAAGAAGAAAAAAAACAAGAAAATCGTAAAATTTATTCCTGCTTCCGGTGCGGCATCAAGAATGTTCAAGATGCTATTCGGTTTGCTACACGATTATGACGGCAGCGAAGAATCCTACCAAAAATTCTTCACGAAAGAAGGACTTCATTCGCCTAAAAACTTCATAGACGAAATCAAAAAATTTGCATTCTACGAAGATTTACAATCAGCATTGGCAAAAGATGGGATAAACATTGATGAACTCATCAATTCAAAAAACTATCATCCTATTTTTGAATATCTACTTACAGACAAAGGGCTTAATTACGGTAATCTTCCCAAAGGGTTATTATTATTTCATAAATATGCCGGCGAAAACCGAACTCCGCTGGAGGAACATTTGGTTGAAGGCGCATTGTATGCACAAGACAACGATGGAAATGCAAATTTACATTTCACCGTCTCGCCCGAATTTATGCAAGGATTCAAGGACAAAGCAAATGCGGTGATTGATGCTTATGAAAAGAAATACAACGTACATTTCAATTTAGACTACAGTATCCAGAAGCCGCAAACCGACACAATTGCCGTCAATACCGACAATACACCGTTCACGAACGAAGACGGTTCTCTCCTATTCCGTCCAGCTGGACACGGAGCATTGATAGAGAATCTAAACGAACTTGATTACGATATCATCTTTATAAAAAACATTGACAATATTGTACCTGACGACTATAAAGACTCCACCGTTCTTTACAAAAAAGCACTTGCTGGCATTCTACTTGACTATCAATCAAAAATTTTCAACTTCTACAAAAAAATAAATTCTTGTTGCTGGTTCGTTGAAAAGAATTTGACAAAAGCTGCATCGTTTATTGAGCAGGATTTGAATTACATTTTGCCAAAAGATTTTTCTAAGAAATCACGTAACGAACGGAAGGCATATATTCTCAATATTTTGAATCGTCCAATCCGTGTCTGCGGTATGGTAAAAAATGAAGGTGAACCTGGTGGCGGGCCATTTTTCACATTAGAAAAAGATGGTGCAGAAACATTACAAATTATTGAAAAAGCACAAATTAATACTGAAGCAGAAGGACAAGAAGAGATATTTAACTCATCAACGCATTTTAATCCTGTTGACTTAATCTGCGGTGTAAAGGACTACGAAGGTAATAAATTCGACCTAACGGCATTTATTGACGATGAAGCCGGTATCATCACATCCAAGAGTAAAGACGGTAAAGAATTAAAAGCATTGGAACTTCCAGGATTATGGAACGGCGCAATGTCAAAATGGAACACACTATTTGTGGAAGTTCCATCTATTACATTCAACCCCGTTAAAGAAGCAAACGATTTGCTCCGCAAGGAACATCAACAAAATAAATAACAAACTAAAATTTAATACAAATGAATTTTCCATTATCATTTACTCCTGAACGAGAAGCAAAACCTCGCAAAGTTGGTCAAACAATGGTGATCGACAAAGGGTTAACATGTGTAGAAGCCGAAGGTATGGCACAAGACGCAGGTGATTTTATCGACTACGTAAAATTGGGTTTTGGAACAAGTTTAGTGACCAAGAACCTTACGAAAAAAATAAAAATATACAAAGACAATGGCATTACTCCATATTTTGGCGGTACATTGTTTGAATTGTTCATCATCAGAGGACAATTCAACGAATATCAAAAATTCCTTAACCAATATGGTATCGATACAGCTGAAGTCAGCGATGGTTCAATGTATATGAAAACTGAAGATAAATTGAACTATATCAAAGAATTAAAGAAAAATTTCAACGTAATTTCCGAAGTTGGTTCAAAAGATGCAAGTGTTGAAATTCCTACTCCACAATGGATTTCAATGATAAAAGCAGAACTTGAAGCTGGTTCACAAAAAGTAATTACCGAAGCACGCGAAAGTGGAACAATAGGCATTTACAATGCAGATGGCTCTGCAAACCGCGAATTGATAGATACAATTATCGCAAGTGTCGACATTAACAAAATTATGTGGGAAGCACCACACAAGCCACAACAGGCAATGTTTATTAAGATGTTAGGTGCAAATGTAAATTTAGGAAACATCGCAACCAACGAAGTAATTGCTTTGGAAGCACTGCGCATGGGATTCCGTGGTGATACATTTTTCCAATTTTTACCAGATAATTTAAAACAGAAATAAGAGAGTTGTCGGTTGTCAGGTATCAGTTGTCAGAAGTCTGACATTTTTGAATGCTGATTTTACGTGAGATTGAAAATTCTTTTAACTATATTCTTTTTATATCTATATTTGCGACCGTATAAAAAAGAATTATGAACGAGATTAAAGTAGTTCGTGCAACAAGCGAACACGAAAAATATGCGCAGGCAATTTCCGACTTGATTTATCAGGCAACGAAGAATAAAGATTCTGGATTGGCTCAACGCACGCCGAATTACATTATTTCAAAAATGAAAGAAGGTAAAGGTGTGATTGCATTTGCCGAAAACAACGAAATTGCAGGATTTTGTTACGTTGAGACATGGCAACACGGACAATTTGTAGCAAATTCCGGACTAATCGTCAATCCTAAATTTCGTGGACAAGGTTTGGCAACGCGCATCAAGCAAGAAGCTTTCAATCTTTCAAGAGATTTATTCCCTGATGCGAAAATCTTTGGTTTAACGACAAGCGAAGCAGTGATGAAAATCAACACAAAACTTGGTTATATTCCTGTCAGCTACCAACGTTTGACCGACGACGACGCATTTTGGAAAGGATGCGAATCGTGCGCAAACTACGATATTTTACAAAGAACGGGACGTAAAAACTGCCTTTGTACCGGTATGGTTTTCGACCCAAAAGAAGAACATAAATAGAATAAAAATATATAATTATGGCAAAAACAGCAGTACTTGCATTCAGTGGAGGTTTGGATACTTCTTATTGTGCAAAATATTACAGCAAGGAAAAAGGATTCAATATTCATTCTGTAATCGTTAACACTGGCGGATTTTCTCCAGCGGAATTGGATGAAATTGAAACAAAAGCAAAAAATCTTGGCGTAAGCAAACACGTTTGCATAGACATTTCACAAGAATATTACAAAAAATGTATCCGCTATATGATTTTCGGAAACATTTTGAAAAACAACACTTACCCACTTTCTGTAAGTTCCGAACGTATTTTCCAAGCAATTGCATTGGCTCAATATGCACGCGATGTGAAAGCTGACTGCATTATTCACGGAAGTACTGGCGCAGGAAACGACCAAGTTCGTTTTGACTTAGCTTTCAACGTGATTTGTCCTGAAATAGAAATTCTTACTCCAGTACGTGACGAAAAACTTACAAGAGAGTTCGAAATTGAATATTTAAAGAAAGAAGGTATTGTTTCAGACTGGAAAAAAGCTGAATATTCTATTAACAAAGGTATTTGGGGAACAAGTATTGGCGGAAAAGAAACGCTTCATTCAAGCCAAACAATTCCAGAATACGCATATCCATCACAATGCGAAAAACAAGATTCACGCAAAATCGAATTGGAATTCGACAAAGGTGAATTGGTTGGAATGGACGGCGTTTTGTATCAAAATCCAGTTGACATTATCAAGAAATTGAACGAAATCGCTTCGCAATATGCAATTGGTCGCGGAATGCACATTGGCGACACAATCATAGGCATTAAAGGACGTGTTGCTTTTGAAGCTGCCGCTCCAATGGTGATTATCAAAGCACACCACATGTTGGAAAAGCACAATCTTACAAAATGGCAATTGTATTGGAAGGAGCAATTGGCTAACTTCTACGGAATGTTGCTTCACGAAGCTCAATACCAAGAACCAGTTATGCGTAACATCGAAAAATACTTGGAAGATTCACAACTTCACGTAACTGGTAAAGTTTTCGTTGAATTGCAACCATACAACTTCATCGTTATCGGTATTGAATCGAAATACGATTTGATGCAGGCAAAATTTGCTCAATACGGCGAAGTTAATACAGCATTCTCAGGCGAAGATGTTAAAGGATTTACAAAAATTCTTTCTAACCAAATCAAATTGTACAATTCGGTTTGCGATAAATAAGTTAGAGTTTAGAGCTTAAATAAAAAAGCCGAAGCAATGCTTCGGCTTTTTGGTTACATTCAATTACAGTTTTCTAATTCTAAATTATTTAAACTTTTCTGCCAATTGTTTAAATTCTTTTCTGGCAGAACGTCTATCATACAAAATGCTATAAACTGCCTGTGTAATTGGCATCTCCACACCATAACGTTCGTTTGCGTGAACAATACAATATACGCCATTGTAACCTTCGGCAACCATATTCATTTCTAATTGAGCAGCTTTAACCGAATAGCCCTTCCCTATCATCATACCGAACGAACGGTTTCGGCTGAATTGAGAATATGCCGTTACCAGCAAATCGCCCAAATAAACAGAATCGTTAATGTCGCGTTTCATTGGTTTTACCGCATCCAAAAAGCGTTTCATTTCTTGGATTGCATTCGTAATTAATACCGATGTAAAATTATCGCCATAGCCCAATCCGTGGGCAATACCTGTTGCCAAAGCCATCACATTCTTCAATACTGCAGAATATTCTATTCCTTCCATATCGAATGATGTAGTGGTATGAATAAAATCTACACGCATAATTTCGGCAATCTCTTTTGCTAGTTCCTGATTAGCCGAACCTATTGTCAAGTATGACATTCGTTCCAAAGCAACCTCCTCGGCGTGACATGGACCAGAAATAACAGCCATTTGTTTTGGCGATACGTTGAAACGTTGCTGCAAATATTCTG
Source organism: uncultured Bacteroidales bacterium (assembly GCA_937892155.1). Lineage (GTDB taxonomy): Bacteria > Bacteroidota > Bacteroidia > Bacteroidales > UBA1715 > UBA1715. Next base: position 112,826 of record CALAUG010000061.1, read on the forward strand.
AAACCAATAATACTTTTTGTGGTTCCATACCTTTCACAGCCGTAACCAGTTGTTTTTTTGACAAATCAACAGTAATTCCCTGACAAAGAGAATCTACGAATTTCGAAGGTACACAGAATATAATAATATCGGCATTTTTTACAGCATCATTCACATCGCCATACAATTCCAATTTTTTCGTATTATACTCTATATCAGAGACATACATAGGATTATGTTTCTGGTTCAAAATACCTTCCAAAATTTCTGGTTCGCGTATATACCAAGCAACAGATTTCTGACTGATGTGAAGAATCTTCACAATTGCCGAAGCCCAGCTTCCACTACCTAATAACGCAATTTTCTTTGCTGATTCCATAACACTATTGATTCAACCAAGATTTAACATCTTCTGGTTTTGGATTTACTAAATTCAATTTGTTTTTCTTATTGAAACCACACATTTCAGCATGAAGTTTCGTAAACTTAACATTTTGTGCGTCAGACAATTTCAAATAGCCAAGTGTTTGAATCACTTCGGCCCATTCCTGCGGAATTCCAGCTTCAACATAGACAGAGATATCATCTTTTTGTGCTTTCTTTTCCGGTTTCATTTGTGGGAAGAACAACACATCTTGAATTGAAGGCGCACCAGTCATAATCATACACAAACGGTCGATTCCCATACCCATTCCCGATGTTGGAGGCATACCGTATTCCAATGCGCGTACAAAATCCTGATCGATGAACATTGCTTCGTCGTCGCCTTTTTCGGACAAACGAAGTTGTTCTTTGAAACGTTCGTATTGATCGATTGGGTCGTTCAATTCGGAATATGCGTTGCACAATTCTTTTCCATTTACCATCAACTCGAAACGCTCCGTCAAATTCGGATTCGAACGGTGTTTCTTGCACAATGGCGACATCTCAATTGGATAATCTATAATGAATGTTGGTTGGATATATGTTCCTTCGCAGAATTCACCGAAGATTTCGTCAATCATCTTACCTTTTCCGAAAGTTTCGTCAACGTGCATCAATTTAAGTTCGTGGCAAATTGCACGAATTTCATCTTCCGATTTTCCATCCAAATCATATCCTGTTTTTTCTTTGATAGAATCCAGCATTGTGATTCGCTTGAACGGAGCTTTAAAACTGATAGTTTTCCCGTCGAAAGTTGTTTCAGTTGTTCCGTTTACTGCGACGCAGATTGTTTCGAGCAATTGTTCGGTAAACGACATCATCCAGTTGTAATCTTTGTAGGAAACATAAATTTCCATGCACGTAAATTCAGGATTATGGAATTTATCCATACCCTCGTTACGGAAATTTTTACCGATTTCGTACACACCTTCAAAACCGCCGACTATAAGACGTTTCAAATACAATTCCGTTGCGATACGGCAATATAAATCAACATCTAACGAATTGTGGTGAGTGATGAACGGACGGGCGCTTGCTCCACCAGGAATTGACTGAAGTATAGGAGTTTCAACTTCCAAATATCCTTTTGAATTGAAGAACGAACGCATTGTGTCGAGGATTTTTGCACGTTTCACAAAAACATCCTTCACACCATGGTTCACAACCAAGTCAACGTAACGCTGACGGTAGCGTTGTTCAGGATCGGCAAACGCATCATACACAACGCCATCTTTTTCCTTAACAATAGGAAGCGGACGCAACGATTTGCTCAAAACGGTGAGTGTTTTCACGTGGATGGAAATTTCTCCCATCTGCGTAACGAACGCATAACCAGAAACTCCGATAAAGTCGCCAATATCAAGCAGTTTCTTAAAAACTTCGTTATATAAATCCTTGTTTTCGTCAGGACAAATTTCGTCGCGGCTAATATATAATTGTATTCTACCGAAGGAATCCTGCAATTCCGCAAACGAAGCCTTTCCCATTACACGTCGAGCCATTAAGCGGCCAGCCAACGTAACGTCCTGGAACATACCAGATTCAGGTTTGAATGTAGAAAGAATTTCTTGTGAATTTGCAGTAACTTTGTATTCCGCTTCCGGATACGGATTGATACCCAAATCGCGTAGTTTTTGTAAGCAATTCCTACGGATTTGTTCTTGTTCGCTCAATTGTTGCATTTTACGTAAAAATTTTCAGCAAAGATAAGGAAAATTAAGAATTAAGGATTAAGAATTAGGAATTATAACAAGAAAGCCGAAGTAATACTTCGGCTTTCTTGTTGTTGTTCTCTATGAATTGTAAATTATTTACAATAATACAAAGCCAATTTAATATATTCCGCATTAACGCTTGCATTCATATCAGCTTCAACATGATGTTTTTTATCATCTATCACAGGGCTTCCGTCAGGATAATATGCGTGAACAATGCGCTTATTATCTCTATGATCATACGCTGAGAAATCACTACCATGGTACAATGCAAAAGGATTATTTTGTCCATATTTACCAGTATTTAAAGTAGCTTCTTCATCACTACCATCATTTGTGACATAAAGATAGATATAATAAGTACCTTTACCACATCCATCATTCAAATCGGTCATTCCTTGTGGTCTATAATATTTTTTACCACCTATGTAAATAATGTCTGTTGAATTATCCAAATCATACGTACTATATATTGCTACAACATTTGTAATTCCTTTTCCGTAATTATCATAATGAAACTGCAGATAAATATACTCTCCACCAGCATGATCGTTCATATCTTTGCCAAGTGTTATATAATCGTCACCATCGCTAGAACTACTAGACACACTGATGGATGTTACACGATGATCATAGTGCTCACTCGAAGAAAATAATCCATGAAGATATGTTTTTGACGGAGGAAACCAAGAACCAGTCTCTGACATACCGAATTCTTTTTCATACCACGTATATAAAACCTGTTCTTTACTATCTCCAACATGCAACAATGCCTTCTTGCCACCACGCACTTCAACATCTCCTATTATATCTACCCCTGAACTGCCGACAATTTCTTCGAACAAAGCCATTTTTTTCGACAATTTTTGATTCACTTCCACACTATCTTTTCCGGTTATCACGCAGTTGAATTCGAAAAGCGACATACCAACAGAATCCAATGCGTTCATTAAAATCTGCTCAATTTGCGGACTATCTTCCAAAGAATTATCAACATTAATTGTAGCAGCAAACGCATACTCCACATCTCCAATTTCATCTTTGCCACACGACACCAAAACAACACTCGTAAGAGCTACGAGGCACATTGTACATAATCTATTCATAATATCACTACTTTCAAGGTACTGCAAATATACATAATTACTTCAAACATCAAAAGGTATAATTATGAACGACAAATCAACTTTAATTTCAATCAGTTTAGAAATGACGCTTCCATTGAATGACCCACCAACGAAGACATACTACGAAGCCGTCATCCTGAGCGACAGCGAAGGATCTGTTAACACTACCATGACGATTATTCATT
>CALAUG010000062.1 GCA_937892155.1 uncultured Bacteroidales bacterium
AACTTTTAAACTTTTATAATCAAAAAAATGTCTTATCTTTGCCGCCCGAAATTCAACATTAAATCTTGAAGAGAATTCATACAAAAATACTCATGAACAGAAACATTCTTAAACTCTTACTTTCGGCAGCATTTGTGATGTGCTGCACGTTTTCGGCTCTGGCGCAACTCGGCACGCCGCCAAACGACGAAATCTGGTACACCACGACCGACGGGAAGGTGTGTAACCCATTATACACTGATGCTTTTGACGCAACCATCATTTCCAACACTTATCCTGAAAACGGACATGGAACGATTAAGTTCGACGGAGATGTCACAAGCATCGGACCACAGGCATTCAGTGAACGTTCCGCCTTGACTTCAATATCCATTCCAAATAGCGTAACGAGCATTAGGGGAAATGCATTCTTTAGATGTAATAATTTGATTTCAATATCCATTCCCAATAGTGTGACGAGCATCGGTGCAAATGCATTTTGGGAATGTTACAGCTTGACTTCAATATCCATTCCCAACAGTGTGACGAGCATCTGGGAACACGCATTCTATAGTTGTAGTGGTTTGACTTCTATTACCATACCAAGCAGTATGACGAACATCGGGGAAAGTGTATTCCAAAATTGTTTTCGCTTGACTTCCATTACCATTCCCAACAGTGTGACGAGCATCGGAAGAGATGCATTCAGATGTTGTTACGGCTTGACTTCAATATCCATTCCCAACAGTGTGACGAGCATCGGGGAAGGTGCATTCTGTGGTAGTGGTTTGACTTCTATTACCATACCAAGCAGTGTGACGAGCATCGGTGAGGGTGCATTCCAAGATTGTAGTGGTTTGACTTCTGTTACCATTCCCAACAGTGTGACGAGCATCGGGGAAGGTACATTCTTTTTTTGTAGCGGTTTGACTTCTATTACCATACCAAGCAGTGTGACGAGCATCGGGGCAAATGCATTCTATAGTTGTAAAGGTTTGACTTCTGTTACCATACCAAGCAGTGTGACGAGCATCGGGGAATACGCATTTTACAGCTGTGATAATCTGCACGACGTGCTCTATTTAGGGAATAATAATTATAACTACGAGTGCTTTGGTTACTTTTTTGGGCCAAAGCCAACCGCCTATGTGAGTGATGATGTGGCAGAATCTTCCGGGACATGGTGTAACTGCCCTGCGCTGCCATGGCGTTCGGGTGAGGGCGACGGCACAGAGGACAACCCTTATCAGATTGCCACGTTGGAAAACCTGATGCGTTTTACAAGCAATGTGAACTCCGGAGCCGTATCTGCATGTGCCGTCCTTGTGGCAGACATCACGATGAACACCGGCGTTTTAGACAGCAACGGCAACCTCAGCAGCGAAGCGTTTGAGCCTTGGATTCCGATAGGCGGATGGGGCAACAACGGCTACAGTGGCGAGTTCGACGGCAACGGACACACCATCAGCGGACTTTACTTCAATGATGAAACAACGTCGGCAGTCGGGCTTTTCGGCATGGCAAACAATTCCGGAAATGTAACTGCCCGCATTCACGACCTCGGTGTCAAAGATAGTTATTTCCGTGGCAAGAGCCATGTGGGCGGCATCTGCGGCGACTTCGCAAACGGACGGATGGAAAACTGCTGGAACGCGGCAACCGTTCAGTCTGTTGAGAATACCGCCGGTGGCTTGGTTGGTTCATGCTGGATATATTCGACCTTATCAGGTTGCTATAACATAGGCAAAGTGGTGGAGGGCACAAACTGCGGCGGCATCTGCGGCTCGGTGGCAAAGAACGTCAATGGTTTCATATCTGTTAGCAACTGCGTTTCGCTTGAAGGCAAATGCAGCGTGGCGTACAACCTCTACGACGATGCAGAAATCGACAATGTCCATATAAAGAACGCCGCAGCCTTCACAAGCGGCGAGGTGTGCTGGATCCTCAACGGAAACTGTAGGTCGGCGGCATGGCGGCAGCACTTGAGAACGGATGATTACCCCATGGTGACGGGCGACTACGTCGTCTATAAAGATGGCAATGTCTTCCGTAACGAGACGGTGTGCGAGATGGCAGAAGATCACCTGCATAGTTTCGAGGAATCTGTAATTCAACAACCCAGCGGCACTTACATCAACTGTTGGCATTGCACGGAATGCGGAAATAATTATAAGTTAGATGACAAGACCAATGAATTGCCAAAAATAGAATTTACCGAGCCTTCGGCAGGCGACGGCTCACAAGCCAACCCTTACCAGATCGCCACGTTGGGAAACCTGCTATGGTTCGCAAATCATGTGAACACCGGAAACGCATCAGTCTGCGCCATCCTGACGGCAGACATCACGATGAACGCGAGTGTGCTTAAATCTTCTGGATATTCTAACGGTGAGGGTTTCGTGGATTGGGTTCCGATAGGCGGACATGGCAAAGACTTCGGAGGCGATTTCGACGGCAACGGACACACCATCAGCGGACTGTATCTCAAAAACACCGGGATGAACAACATGGGGCTTTTCGGCAAGGCTGTCAACAATGCCCACATCCACGACCTCGGCATCAGCGACAGTTACTTCTACGGCAAAGACCACGTGGGCGGCATCTGCGGCGACTTCGCAAGCGGACAGATCGAGAACTGCTGGAACGGTGCGACCATCGATGCCAAGGACTGGAATGCCGGTGGCATCTCCGGCTCCTGCTGGATATATGCATCCATAAAGGATTGCTACAACATCGGAAGGATAGTTACTAATTATGACAACCCGAGTTACGGCGGCATCTGCGGTGCCGTATATGAGAACACCGGCGTTGACTATACCATCAGCAACTGCTATACGCTGCAAGGCAAATGTTCAAAAGTGTATGGCTCTTTGGACAATGGCTGCCCTGCATCGAAAATCAACCATTCATTCGTGAAGAACGACGACGCTTTCGCTTCCGGCGAGGTGTGCTACCAACTCAATCACGGCGTGACGAACGGCAGCCAGAAATGGTATCAGACATTGGAAACTGACGAATTTCCTGTTCTGAACAACAGCCACAACACTGTATTCTTCGGCTACGACGGCGACGTGCTGAAATATTCCAACACACCTATAACCGTGGGCGCCATCCATCGCAATATTTGCGATGCGACCTGCAGCGTCGGCTACACTATGGAATGTTGGGAAGACACGAGGTCGCGCAGATTCTATGCCGAAGAGGCGTGCGCCACAGAACTCAATGCGGCGTATGTGGTCACATACTCGCCAGTGACGACTGTGCCTGAATATGGCTGCAGTCTTGCCGCATGGCGATGGGAAATGAAGGATGAACCCGTGACATACGATGGCGTGACCTTCATAAACGCTTTGGAAAAGAGGTATCCAGAAAGCGCATCCTACGATTACGGAGAATATGTCTGGTTCATTGTAAAAGATTCCACGGCAAGGAATGTCCGGCTTAAGTGGCATTTGAATAAAAACACCTTCAATGGTGAGTTGTATTATAAGATAAATGACGGCATCGAGACGAAGATTGACGTTTCGGGAAATATGTGGGTGCAGAACCTGCCTGACTTGAAGCAAGACGATATAGTGACAGTTTATTATAGGATTAATTCCATGTGGGATATAACTCTGAACTCCCCACTGATTTGGACAATGAGTCTGGAGTATTGTCCGGGACATTCCCCCGAACTTGTTATGGGAATATTACCGACAGAAACCACAGAAGGACGCTATGGGTACTATCGATGCACAAAGTGTGAAAAGAATTACAAGGATGAATCATGTAGCGAAGAGTTGACGGATATGACAGATTTAAATGTCCCGGAAGCCAATAATAATGAAATCTGGTACACGACAATAGACGACAAGCAGATTGAACATCGCGTTAATTACAAGGAAAACGTATATTCAAGAGGTTTGGGCAAGATAGTTTTTGCTGATGGCGTGACAGAGATTGCTAATGATGCGTTCAACAGAAATAAGACATTGAAATCGATTTTCATTCCTTCGTCTGTGACAAAGATTGGCAATTCCTCTTTTTGGGAATGTTCTGCATGGGAATCCGTTTTCTTTGCTTCTCTACCGAATGTTGACCAACATGCTTTTGGGAATTGCTATAAACTCTCCACCAAAGTGTTCGACCTCACCGACAGCGACAAGCCGTTCATCGGTACCTCATTGGACAATTATCCATCTGCTGGCTTCACCGAGGCACATTACCACGGCACGTTAGAGCCTAACCAATGGGGAACTATCACTCTTCCTTTCG
>CALAUG010000063.1 GCA_937892155.1 uncultured Bacteroidales bacterium
CCGTGTGGTTTAATAGATGCCTATCAGGCCGATGAATATTGGAAAAAATTCCCGAACATAGTTGAAAAAAAGATAGAGTATTCACCAGAAATAGCATTAGTAACCGCAAGCCAGGAAATACCCGAGGCTAATTTGGTAATTTGGCAAAAAGAGCAGACAATTGCCATAGATTATTATACTATTTATAGGGAATTAGCGGGAACGGGGACATACGAGGAATTGGCTACTATTCCGTATGATATGCAGAGTATTTATGTTGATGAACAAGCAAATAATAGTAAGCAAGCACACAAATACAAAATTTCGGCAACGAACTTTTGTGGAGATGAATCTCCCATGAGTCCTCCTCATAAAACTATACATTTGGAAAAGAAAGGCTCGGTATCTTCGAGAATGGATTTAGTTTGGGACAATTATGAAGGCTTCTCGTTCGACCAGTATTCTGTGTATAGAGTAACATCATCAGGTATTGAAGAAATTTCGAAAGAGGTTGCTGTAGGAGATCCGCTGTATATTTATGAGAAAGGAGAATGCGTTGATACCATTTTTCCATTAAAAACTACTATAACATATACCGATGTAAAACCTGTAACTAATACGCGTGCGTATTACGTGGCGGTAAAACTTCCAAGGGAAATAAATGTGAATGATCCACTCCTGAAAGCCGAGGGCGGACCATTTACGATTTGCATTAGCAACATTGCAGAAGTCGAAAATATGACAGCAATAGAGGAAGAATCGTACAACAAAGTAGAAGTTTTTACTCAGTTACAAAGTATTGTTGTAAAAAATTCAGGAGACAAAGTTATAGTGGTTTATAATGCGGAAGGAAAAACAATTGCTCGTAGCATAGGAGATTGCACAACAACAACTCTACAAAAAGGCGCATATATAGTGGTTGTTGGAGAAAAAACATATAAAGTGATTGTGGAGTAATTATCTTTTGGTAAAGTTTGAGTTGCATGCTCACGCCAGTGCCACTTCGCGATATAATTGTGAAGGATTCGGATGGGAAACTTGCTCTTACCATAGTGTATTTACTTGGCTTAATTGCCTTTAGCGGAACATTGATAGCAATATTTTCGGCTGTTTTACGAACTGTAGCTGAGAAGTACAAGAATGGTCAGTTTACATTTGCTTTCAAAAATCACTATGTGGTAATGGGGTCGTCATCGTTGGTCGAAGAAATAGTGTTGCAGCTTCGTCAACTTCATCCTAAAAATGATGTGGTTGTTCTTACCTCGTACGATGTTCCATCATTACGAAATAGATTTGCAATGAGTTTGACTAAAAAAGATTTACGAAGAGTTATTTTTGTTCAAGGTCGTCGTGATGCCAAACAAGATTTAATGCGTGTTAGAATTTGTAACGCAATTGATGTGTATGTAATTGATGAAGTAAACGAAGTATTGAGTGATGTTATTTCTATCAATACGGTGAAAATGATGGCCGAAATTGCAGAAGAAAGCCAATTGGAGAAAAAAATATCGTGCCACGTTTCTTTCAAAGCAGATACAACAAGTACTATATTTTTCTTCGCTGATTTAGATGAAAAAGCAAAGAAATATATTGAATTTATGCCATTCGTAGTTAAAGAATCTATAGCACGGCAAGTGTTAGTCGATAACAAATATGGAGAGTTTACGTATGAGCCTCTCGATAGAGGAGGTATTTCTCAAGATTCTGACTCATTTGTTCATTTTGTAATTGTTGGAATGACGAGAATGGGACGTTCAATGGCAAAAATGGCTGCACTTACTGCTCATTACCCAAACTTTGAGAAGCGAAAAACAAGAATTACGTTTGTTGACGCACAGGCTCATAAGAAAATGCAAGAATTTATGACATCAAACTATCATTTGTTTGATTTATCAAATTATTCGTATTGCGAAGTTGTGAATAATCAAATTCAAGAAGTAGAGAGACATGTCCCTACCAATGATGTTATGGATATTGAATGGCAATTTATTCAATCTGAAGTGGAAGATTCTGCAATGCGAAATCAATTCGAGAAATGGAGTGTAGAAAAGGATGCTTTGCTCACTATTGCTGTTTGCATAGATGATTCTGATAGAAATATTTTTGTGGGAATGTTTTTACCTCGAAAACTATTTGAAGAAAAAATCCCAGTTTATGTTTATCAACGAAATTCTGGAAAATTACTCGAAATAGCCAATTCGTCAAAAATATATTCAACACTCAAACCATTTGGTATGGATAGAGGCTGTTATAGTCTCAATAGAGATAGAGTAATGACCGCAGCACGGATGATTAACTACATATATTGGAGAGGAAAATCTGCTCAAGAATATCCAGACGCGGAAGTAACCGAAAAATGGAAATTAGCTGCTGTTTCCGACAAATGGTCGAATTTCTATAATGCACTTCATATAAAGACAAAGCTTCGATCACTTGGCATTAGATCGTCAAAAATCAATACCGAACAAGCTTTGGATATGTTGTTACAAAACCTCGTCCATTTGGGAAAAGTAGAACATAATCGTTGGGTTGCAGAAAAATTATTGTTGGGATTTCGCCCACTAACCGATGAGGAGAAAAAGGATGTTGATTATAATTTCGATAACAAAAAACGATACAAGAAAGAGCTTTTTGCACATTATGATATACGGTCATTGAAAGAGTTGCCAGAAGATGTTCAATTCTACGATATATTGTTGATACGAAATATACTCCAAATAGCGATAAAATCTCATTTGTTAGATTGATGAAAAACGAATTTGTTTTATTGTGTTGCTTGGTTTCATTGTTCCTATCCCAAGGAATTATGGCACAAACTATACAACTTGGACAGACAGTTGAGTACAATGAAAAGAATGTAAAAACGCCTATAGGTTTTGTGGAAATTGTTATTCGAGATGCTGGCTCAACTGTTTCTGATGCAAAAGGCAATTTTACGTTGACATTCAATACACTTAAACCAGGCGACAAAGTTGTGTGTCGTCAAATTCAAAAAGCTGGTTACGAAATCTTCAACAAACAAGCCTTGGAACAATGGTACATTTCACGAGAAAAGAAACCATTTCAAATAGTACTCTGTAAATCAGATAAATTCAAAGCATTAACAGAAAATTACCATCGTGTGTCATCGGAAAGTTATGCTCGTCAATATAAGAAGGACCAGGAAAAATTGGCAATTCAATTAACTGAAGGAAAACTAAAAGAAGAAGAATATAAAAAGCAGTTACTTGCACTTGAAGATAATTATTATTCACAATTGAAAAATCTTGATAATTATGTCGATATGTTCGCCCGAATAGATATGAGTGAATTGTCTGCCGCAGAACAAGAAATAATAGAAATGGTGCAAAATGGCAACGTAGAAGAAGCAATAAAAGCATACGAAAGTCAAAATTACGTAGAGAAATTTAAACAGGAAGCATTTGATAAGGTAGAAATTATTGAAGCTCGGAAAAAATTAGAAATAGTAGAGAATCAGAAATTTGAATCGATGCAAAATCTTTTGGCTGCCATAGAACGACAAATATCGGCGTATCGTCTTATAGGTGGATATGAAAATTATGAAAAAATTGGAGAAATTCTTCGAGAGGTGGCATTGGCAGACACGACAAATCTTGATGTGGAAAAACGCTATGCAGAATTTGCACACGGACAGAAAAATTTCACCGATGCCTACCAGTTTTATACTATTTGTGCAAATGGTTACGATAATGAAAAATTAGCTTCGGTTTACACAAATTTGGGTTCTCTTTGTTGTCTTATGAAGCAATATGATAAAGGTGAAAATTTTTTAAAACAATCTCTTGAAATGTATGAAAGTATGCCCGAAGAGGATAAATGTTTCTTTCTATCTGATATAGCAAATGCTGAAAATAATTTGGGCATTCTGTACTATTCGCAGCAACGATATGAAGAAGCCGAAAATTATTATGTTCGAGCAAATGAAAAATGGGGAAAATCTGTTTCAGAAGGCAATAAGGAAAACTTACCAAATTTGGCAAGTGTACAAAACAATTTGGGTGTGCTTTCAACAAAACTAAAAAAAATCTCTGATGCAGAAAAATATTATAGAAAAGCAGAGGAAACCTATATGGTTTTGTGTGAAATCAATCCAGATTCTTACCAACGCAAATTGGCCGCTACACGAAATAATTTAGGTGCACTGTGTTTCCAGTCTAAACAATATGAAAATGCCGAGAAGTACTGGATTTTGGCGATTAAAGACTATGATAAATTATACGAGAAAAATCCAGAAGCGTATGCCTTGGATTTGGGAATGCTCCGGTATAATTTAGGACGATTTTATAGTACATTTAATCGTTATGGAGAGGCAGAAAAATCATATTTAGACGCTATGACAATTTTTAAACCATTATACGAGAAGTCTTCTAACATTTATATTTCCTATGTTACCGAAACTTATAATGCTCTTTCTTATGTTTATGCCTATTTGGAAGATTATGATAAAGCAATAGAGGTTGTCGGAAAAGCTATTGAATTGACACCTGATTATGCAAATTATTACGATTCAAAAGGAGATATTTTGGTAATGAAAGGAGATTTTGACGCTGCAAAGGAAATTTTGGAAAAAATTCATAGTATAGATTCAGAATTTATCCGAAAGAATAATCCTGAGTGGGCGAAGAGAGTTAAGAATTAAGAGTTAAGAGTTAAGAGTTAAGAGTTAAGAATTAAGAGTTAAGAGTTAAGAAATTATATTGCATACGCATAAATAAAAAGTTGCAAGGGAAATTCAGAATTATGGGACAATATAAACGTTACGCATTTATTAGTTACAATCATCATGATGTTGTATGGGCAGATTGGTTACGAAAAAATTTAGAAAATTTCAAATTACCCAATGGGATAGAAAATGAGTTTATAGATTCAAAATATCTTCGACCAATTTTTCGTGATCAAGATGATTTGAACGCAGGTGTGTTGAGCAATGAATTAGAGAAATATTTATCAACCTCAAAAAATTTAGTCGTAATTTGTTCTCCTAATTCTGCAAAATCAGAGTGGGTAAGCAATGAGGTTAAGTATTTTATAGAACATGGACGCTTGGAAAATATAATTCCATTTATTGTCGCAGGTGTTCCAAATAGTGGAGATGAGAACGAATGTTTTCCTCGTTCGTTGCGCGAATATGTGAAAGAACATCCAGAACATGAATTGCTTGGCGTAAACGTGCAAGAAGTTGGAAAACAAAAATCTGTTGTTCGAATTGTTTCTCGTATTTTAGGCGTTGATTTTGATCAACTTTGGAATCGTTATGAACGTGCTCGCAAACATAAATTAACAAAAATCGCTATAGCTTCGCCAATTATACTTGCATTGTTGACATTTTTGGTAACACCAGTAAAAATGTCTCTTCATATCTCAGAAGAAGAACATTCGTTGCCAATGCCAGAACAAATGGTCATTAATGTGAACGGAACGGAATACCCAATAACAACTACGGACACTATAATAGAATTGAATTCTTTTCCTGGTTATTTTAGGGGAAAAAACATTCCAATCTCTTTTTCTGCAAATTATTACGATTCTATTGAGACAAAAATATCATTGCCATTTTCATTAGGGGAAACATTAGAATTTCCTATTCAGCGAGATAGTACGTTTGCTGTGTATGCTGGTATTGTTGTTGACGAAGATGGAATACCATTAGAAAATGTGAAGGTTCATTGTGAAAAAATAGAAGCAATAACCAATAATGATGGTAAATTTTATATTGCCATTCCATTGACTGAACAAACTCCTTTAAAGAATATTATATTAACTAAGGATGGTTACACTAATGGAGGTCGTGAAGATGAATCTCCAAACAAAAATTTATATTATTTGATGAGGAAATGACGTGCATATACTTTGTTGTAAATTTTTGTAGTCAGTAATCAGTCGTCAGAATACCATCTTTGTGTAATCAATTTGAAATTATATACTTCCGTCTCGTAATATAATGTGGAACCCTTAATAGGATTCGATTGTCTGTATGATTTCTTATAGTTGACGATGTTGTTTATCTAATTGGCGCAAGTTTGAAAGATTTAGGTAAGAAAATGTTCGCATTCAGCAAATTGGAGATTTGTGCAGATGAATTTATCAATCAATTGCAAATCAGCAAAGGAGATAAGAGGTGAAGGGGTATTCCTTCAATACAGACGCAGAATTCCCATTGAGGTTCTGCGTTTTTCCCTAGCCAAAGAAATTTATTTCATTTTGTCCCATACAAAAAAAGCCGAAGCATTGCCTCGGCTTTTTTGTCTCTAATCTCTTTTTACAACCCTAAGTAAATGCAGAATACTCCAGCAAAGTAGCCGAGTAGTGCCAACCAGCTGATGTGTTTGAGATACCAGATAAAGTCAATCTTTTCGACGCCCATAGCGGCAACGCCCGCAGCCGAGCCAATGATTAAAATTGAACCTCCCGTTCCGGCGCAATAAGCAAGCATAGACCAGAATGTTCCGTCGGATGCAAATTCGGCAACGCTTGGGTCAATAGGATACATCCCCATTGATGCAGCCACCAATGGCACGTTGTCGATTACCGAAGAAAGAACACCTATTACGCTGTCAATCACGTAGATGTTTCCACCTGTTACTTCTTTTAGCCATTCCGAAAGTGCGCCCAATTGTCCGGCAGCACCCAGTGCGCCAACGGCAGTAAGAATACCGAGGAAGAAGAAAATTGTAGATGTTTCTACTCGTTTCAAACATTGTCCAACATTGAGCAGACGACGTCGTTTTGCACGTGACATCAGTGCCTGGTATTGTCCAATGAGCCAGATAATACCCAAACTCAGCAACATTCCCATAAATGGAGGTAAATGTGTGAGAGTTTTGAATACTGGCACGAACAATAGTAATGCAATACCCAAAATTAAATATCCCATTTGTTCGCGGGGACCTATTAAACCTTCATCTTCTTCAACAACTTTCGGACGTTCCAGTTCCCCTTTCATCGTGAACGAAAGTACCACAAGCGGAACAACCAGCGACACCAAACTAGGTATGAAAATCGTTTTAATGATGTTGCTGGCCGAAATTTGTCCACCAATCCACAACATAATAGTGGTAACGTCGCCTATAGGAGACCATGCACCACCAGCGTTTGCTGCAAGTACCACAATGCTTGCAAATGTCCAGCGTGTTTCTTTGTCGCCTATTAATTTTCGAAGCAACGACAGAATTACAATGGTTGTCGTCAGGTTGTCGAGCACGGCCGACATAAAGAATGTGAGTATGCCGATGAGCCACATTAATTTTACTTTGTTGGTAGCGTGTATTTTGTCGGTAATTACTTTAAAACCGTTGTGACGGTCAATAATTTCGACAATAGTCATTGCAGCGAACAAGAAAAATAGCGTTTGTGCTGTTTCTCCGATATTTTCGCTCAACAAAGAAACAACAGCGTCGGGTTCATTCCCACCCCAAAGGATGAAAACTGTCCACGTTAAAACTCCAATCAACAAAGCAATGGCGGCCTTGTCAAGTTTTAACGGGTGTTCCAGAGCTATACACAGATAGCCCAGAACAAAAATGATTACCATTATGGTAGAATACATAACTTTATTATTTTAAAACAGCTTCACAATATTTTTTCCAATGCTCGGCGCTTTGCAACTCACCGTTGAGTGTAAAGCCGTCGGTGTCGGAGTTAAAGAAAATGAGTGACTTGGTTTCAGCATCTTTTTGCTTTGGTGTGAAAACCAATTCCACCATATCGATTGCATTGCTGGTCGTTCCCAACGAACTGCTTGTAACCACTCGGCACGATGCGTATTGAGTTAAGTCAACAGACTCAGCCTCGGTATTGCATTTTTTCTGATGGACGAAAAATAGCATTTTGTTAATCTCGTCAAGTGCAATGATGCATCCGTTCCATTCTTCCTGTTTTGCAATGATGGAATTTTGTGTAAGGTTTGTTAATGCGTTGTGTAACGCTTTTGCTTTTTTATTTTTACCACGACTCATGAGTAGGAGTGGTATAACAATTACGGCTATGAGTATAAAGCCGATAATACAAGTTGAATCCATATTTAATTACTATTAATGCATGGCACAAACCAACGTGAGGTATAGTACCAATGCTTGTTATTATTGTGTGTTGATTGATGTTTTAGAGTTGAAAATCAGTAGTCAAAAGTTTTGATACTGACATCTGATAACTCTATTTTACCAGAAGTAATTAAATGGATATATGATATCGGTACTTGAAAAAACAAGTTTTTCGCTATTTTGTACAGGGTGAATTAAAACGGCAAATTCTCCTGGTTTAATATTGTTTTCGTTACGTGCGGTGAGTTGAATTTCGTCGTTGTGCTTTTTTATAGGTGCTTTGCACAAGCTGATGATAGAACTGATGTTGCAATTTGGCGTTTCCTGATTACCAATTTGACTTTCAACGTAGTTGATAATTGTGTCTTCTTGGGCGAGCGATTGGCTGGCGATTTGGCAACTGCTACCAAATGTCAGCATTACTATGAGATAGAAGCATGCTGCCACAATAGAACCGATAGCAAGGAATCTTTTCTGCATCGCACGTTAATGTTACCTCTGCAAAGATAAATTAATGCGCAATTCATACTGCAAAATGCACAAAAAAAGATGAAGCACCGCCTCATCTTTTTTTACTAATTATTCATCGTTAATCTTTTAAGAATCTTCAACAGAACTTGCCAAGTCTTTTCTACCGAAGCAATTTCAACGATTTCGTTAGGAGAGTGGGGACCTTTAATGGTTGGTCCGAAAGAAACAATGTCTAATGTAGGGAATGTATTGACGAATATGCCGCACTCCAATCCAGCGTGGATGACATTTACTTTTGTTTCTTCTTCGAATATCTCTGCGAAACAGTCTTTAACTATATTAAGTAATGGAGCGTTCCAGTTAGGTTTCCATCCTGGATAGTCACCATCAAAAACCACTTTTCCGCCATATAGTTCAAAAATAGCTTTAAATACATGAGCCAGTTCTTTTTTATTTTGCTCATCGGTACTACGGAGCAAGCAACCGATAGACAATGTGTTGTTTTCGGTTGTCACAAACGAAAGATTTGTAGATGTGTTAAGCATCTTGCAGTTATGGTTTTCGTATTTTACAGGACCATTGGGGCAGCTCATAATTGAGCGGATGATTCCAGCAGTTTGTTCCTGTGAAAGAGCTTTGTTTTCGCCGATAGTTTCGGCAGTGATGCACGAAAAATACGGGTCGGTCTGCATGAATTGCGATTTTTTTTCGGCAACAAATCGTTCAAACATTTTATGGAAAATATTCTCGAACGAGCGGTTAAAAGCGACAACAGCAGTTGCTTCGCGTGGAATGGCGTTACGCATATTGCCACCGTTAAACGAAATAAGATGGAGTTCTGTTTTTTCCATTATTTCGTATAGAAATTCACATAATACTTTGTTGGCGTTTGCACGGTTCAAAATAATTTCGAAGCCCGAATGTCCGCCAGTCAGTCCAGAAAGAGAAATAGTATATATTTTTTCGTAACCACTCAAGTCAACATATTCCAAGTCGAAAGAAATATTTGCGTCCAGTCCGCCTGCACCGCCTATTGTAATTTCGTTTTCTGTCTCAGAATCAAGGTTAAGTAGATATTTTGCTTTGATGTCTCCTGGTTGTAGTGCGAAGGCTCCAGTCATTCCAGTTTCTTCGTCAACGGTAAACACAGCTTGAAGAGGGCCGTGTTCTATTTCCTGAGAATCAAGAATTGCAAGAATCATAGCCATACCCATACCATTGTCGGAACCAAGGGTAGTGCCGTTTGCACGTACGAAATTGCCGTCGATGTATGGTTCAATAGGATCAGTAAGAAAATTATGGTTGCTGTCGTTTCGTTTTTGAGGAACCATATCCATGTGTGCCTGTAGAGCAACGGTTTCACACTGTTCGTGTCCAGGAGTTGCGTTTTTTTCAATAATAACGTTGCCTGCTGCGTCCTGTTTGTATGTAAGGTTTCGTTTTTCTGCAAATTCTATAAGATAGTGTGCAATTTTTTCTTCGTGTTTCGAAGGACGGGGAATACTACAGATTTCGTCGAATTTCTGCCAAATGCAGGTTGGTTGTAAGTATGCAATTTCAGACATAATTAGTAATCAATTTCGCTAATGTGTATAAGTACGTCTTTATTAAGTATTTGTATTGCCTTGTTGTTAAGCTCAATAATTTTTTCGCTTTCCAATTCTGCTAAAATGCGTATGGCACTTCCTGTTGAAACACCTGCAAAATCGGCAATGTCGTTGCGTGAAATTTGAATGTCTATCACATCCTTTTTAACCATTTGGGAAAGATTCAGAAGGACAGCTGCAATACGTGCTTTGATTTGTTTTTGTGAAAAGCTGGTAAGTTGTTTTACGTATTTTAGTATTGCTTGAGTACTTTCTGCGAATAATGTGCTTGCAAATGTAGCATTGGTTGTTAGAATGTTGCGCATCGTTTCTTTATTGAGAAAAGCAACAACAACGTCAGTTATTGCTTCGGCAGTCGCTGTATATGTTTCATCGTAAAACGTAGCTGTGCCGAGCCCCGTAACAGGACGTTGGATAGAAATAATAGTTTTTTTTGTGTTGGTAGAATTTTCAATCAATATTTTGGCGTAACCATGTAGTAAAACTGCAATTTCGTCAATAGGTCTTCCTTGTTTGAAAATATTTTCTCCTTTTTTGAAACTTATGAATCTCAACGATTTACCAATTTCTTTTTTGTTGTCGTCGGTCAAGGTTTTGCCAACACCGGAAAGTAGCAATTTCTTTTTATATTCTTCGATTTGTAGTGCTGTCATAGATTATTATCTGGTGTTAAGTTTTTGTAATAGCTCGTTAATTGTCAATCCTTTAGCAGCGAGAAGTGCCATAAAATTGTAGAGAAGTTCTGCACTTTTTTCTATCATTTCATCTTGTGTACCATTGGTAACTTGGATGATAGTTTTGATGGCATTTTCTCCAACTTCTTGCGCAAGTTTGTTCACACCGCCTTTTTTCAGCAGTTTTGTGATTTCAGAACCTTCAGGAAGTTCTGTAACTTCTTGAAGTGCTTTTTGTTGAATGCTGTTAAGCAGTTGCAGAGGACTTTCGTTTTTCTCGGCCCAGCAGGTGTCGGTGCCCTTGTGGCAGGTTGGACCAATTGGGTGAACTTTAATCAAAAGCGTGTCGTTGTCGCAGTCAACTTTTGCATCTACAAAATTGAGAAAGTTGCCCGACGTTTCGCCTTTTGTCCACAATGTTTGTCGTGACCGACTGTAAAAAGTTACTTTGCCAGTTGCAAGAGTTTTATCGAAAGCTTCTTGGTTCATAAAACCAAGCATAAGTACTACACGAGTGTCAGCATCTTGAATGATTGCTGGAATCAGTCCATCGGCGTATTTTGAAAAATTTAGTTCCATTGTTATCTGCGTTCAAAACAAGGTTATACTTGCTATCTTACTGGAATATTTTGTTTTCGTAAGTAATTTTTTAATTCGGGAATTGAAATTTCCTTAAAGTGGAAAATACTTGCTGCGAGTGCGGCGTCGGCTTTTCCTTCGGTAAATACATCTTTGAAATGTTCCATTGTTCCAGCTCCGCCCGAAGCAATCACAGGAATGTCAACCATTTCCGAGACTTGGCGTGTGATTTCGTTTGCAAAGCCACCTTTTGTTCCGTCGTGGTTCATCGATGTCAGGAGAATTTCTCCTGCTCCGCGATCATAAACTTCGCGAACCCAATCCAATGTTTTTATGTCTGTTGCCTGATGTCCACCGTGAGTATGCACCATCCACGTGTCGTTGTGCAATTTTGTGTCTATAGCCACAACTATACATTGTGAGCCAAATTCTTTTGCTAATTCAGTGATTAATTGAGGATTATAGACAGCAGCTGAATTTATAGAAATTTTGTCAGCTCCGGCTGCAAGCAAAACGCCCACATCGTGCACCGATTTGATTCCTCCTCCAACGGTGAAAGGAATATTCAAATGAAGGGCAATTTTTTTTACCAATTCGGCAAACGTGTCGCGTCCTTCAATAGTTGCCGTAATATCCAAGAATGTAAGTTCATCGGCACCTTGTTCGGCATACATTGCACCAAGTTCAACAGGATCGCCAGCATCGCGAAGCCCAAGAAAATTAATTCCTTTTACTGTGCGTCCGTCTTTTATATCGAGGCAGGGAATGATTCGTTTAGCCAACATATTTCTTCGAGAATTTATATTTTCTAATGATAAAAACCGAAAGACCAGCAATGACAATAATGAGTATAGGAACGGCAATGTTGAGCAGTTCCCAGTATGTTCTTTCTTCGGTAATTCTGTTTTTATTCAATAATCGTATGGTTATTTCGCGAGCACGTATGACAAGTAACTCCTCGTCACCGCAAATATAGTTGACGGCATTGACAAAAAAGTCTAAGTTGCCAGTATAGGCGCGCTTGTCAAACGAGTAATATTTGTAGAAATACAACGGCTTAGGAATTGTATCGTTGTTCGTAACTTCAATTTCGTTACGGATAATGTCACCATCGGCCACAACGATGATTCTGTTTTGTTCCGATTCGTCTTTTTTCTTGTATTTGTCATTGCCAATCGGTGCTGTGCGTGATTGGTACAGCGATTTGCAGTTACCTTCGAGTAATACGGCTGTTGGCACATAGTATTTGTTAAAGAAATTTTTGTCGGGATTGTTTTGTAACACTTGAAATCCTACGGTATTCGGCATTGAAAGTACACGGGCGTATGCCGACGAACTTAATAGAATTGTTTTTTCAAAGTTTCCGTTCCCTTCAAGAGTGTCAATTGTGCTTGAAAATTCTGCTTTAACGACATCAATATTTTTTGTTATGAGATGTTCTTTATGTGGCTTGAGCATAGGAAAATAGTACCACGGAACGGGTGCAAACCGGGGTTGCTCGCCGAAGTTCGCAATGTTCATAGGAATTTTTGCACATTGGTTGTCAAGCAACATGGTTTGATTGATTCTCACTCCTAAGTTGAACAGCAAATCCGATAGATTCAAATCTTTTGGCATTGCATAGGTATAAGCACTGGTTTTGAGTGAATCCATTGAAACGGAAACAAAATCCGTCATTACCAATACATTACCGTTATTCATAATATATTGGTCAATACAATACTTGTCCTGCTCGGAATATGCTTGTTGCGGTTCGGCAATAATAACTGCATCATATTTTGAGATGGAATCAAGAAGTTGTGCGCAAGTGATTCGGTCGATATTGTACAAATCAAGCAGTGCAACTGTTGCGTTGTAGGAGTATAGCAGTGGCGTTTCGCCGTGTCCTCTGATGAATGCGATGTTTTTTCTTTTCTCGCTCGTCAGTTGCTTGATTGCTTTTATACATTGGTATTCCAGATTCTGCAACGATTCGTTGATTTGCTCTTCCGGAGTATTGCCCAGCGTGTTACTCAACATATTGATGGTGACATATTTCTGTGCGGTGGAAACAATAATACCAGGAATAATGTAGCGTTGGGTGAATTTTCCATTTTCGTCTTCTTCCTGGATTGTGTATGGAGCCAATCCGTAGGTGTCGTGCAGGCGTGAAATGGTATGTTTGAAATTTTTCCCGTCGCCTATAGTTTGTGGGTCGATAAAACGGATGAGAAATTTCTTTCCTGCGATTTCCTGAAATTCGTCAAGTAAATCCTGAACTTCACGTTGCATTTTTACAAAAGACATCGGTAAATCACCTTCAAGATACACGGTCATTCGTATGGTGTCGTTGAGGTTTTCAAGAATGTCTTTGGTTGCATCTGTCAAAGTGTAGCGTTTTTCTTCGGTGAGGTCAATTCGTAGGTGCTTGTAACTGCTGACGAATAACACAGCAATGAGGATTGCTACTGCAATTGCGACCTTTTTTAATGTTGAATATGTAGATTTTTGAGCCATATTATTTCCTTTTTTTCGCAATTGATACAGTAGTAAAATAGATGAACAGTGAGATGAAACTGATAAAATAAATCAAGTCGCGGGAATCAATCACACCGCGGCTGATAGAGTTGTAATGTTCGCTGATTCCTATTGTCGTTAAAAACGATAAACTTGGAATTGTTTCAGCTACGAAGTCGAAACCTGTGTAGAAAATGAAGCATGCTACTGCGGTAAGAATAAATGCAATAATCTGATTTTCTGTCAGTGACGAGATGAAAGTTCCGATGGAAAGATACATACCACCAATGAACAATAGTCCAATGTAAGCACCGATAGTTGCTCCAGTATCAATGTTGCCAACAGGACTTCCTAATGCGTAAACTGTTATGTAATATAGTATCGTTGGAAGCAAAGCACAGATAAGCAGCACGATGCCAGCAAGAAATTTTCCCATTACAATGGAGAAATTTGAAATCGGCATTGTGAGGAGCAATTCTATAGTCCCTGACTTTAATTCTTCGCTGAAGAATCTCATAGACAAAGCTGGAATCAGAAATAGAAAAACCCAAGGTGCGATTATGAAAAGTCCGTCAATATTCGCATAACCTGTGTTGAGAATGTTGAATTCTCCATCGAAAATCCATAAAAACAATCCTGTTGCCAACAAAAAGACAATCAATATTAAATATCCAATAAGGGAATTGAAAAAGCAGGATAATTCTTTCCTAAATAATGCAATCATAATTTCTAAAATGATGGTGCGAATATAATAAATATTCTGGTTGGTTTTTACAACAAAATGTAAAGTCGTGCGACAAGGGAAATAACTAAATTTATTTACATTTACGCGGATTTGTGAAATTCGGGAAAATGGAAGGCAAATGTGATTTTTTCAAACTGTTGATTTTTGCGTTACTTGGCGTTGTGGCATTGTCATCGTGTGCTGAATTACGTTTGCCGGAAAAGAAGATAAAAACATCGGCATGGGAAGATAGAACCTCGTTTGTTGTAAAAAGCAGTAATGATTGGGATATTGTTTATAACTCGGATTGGGTATGGACGGGAGGTAAAACCGTTGATGAAAATGGCACTGCTACGGTAAGTATCAGAATCCTCAAAAATCATAGTTTTAATTCTCGAGTTGGAATAATCAAGATTCGGTCTAATCAAAAGTATTATATAATAAAAGTTTGCCAAGAGGGTGTGCGTATGAAGCGGGAATCGGGCGATTTAGGATTGAGCGTGGAATGGGATACTTGTAATTTGGGGGCGGCGAAGTCAAACGAGGCTGGAAATTTATATAAATGGGATGAAATACACGATTACGAAAATAATGGATATAGATTGCCGACAAAAGACGAGCAAGATGAATTGTTGACAAATTGTATTTGTGTTGCTGGTGAAAAAAACGGCACTTATGGCGAATGGTTAATCGCAAAAAATGGAAATGCAATTTTCTTTCCAACTACTGGCGATCTTTACAAGTCAAAGATTACGGGTGTTGATAGTTGTGGGTGCTATTGGTCTTCGTCAAAGTCTAGGATTTTTATGTATGCGTTGACATTTCGTAAAAATGATTACTCACATACTCATTTAACCGGATTCAGTTATGAACATGGTTTTGCCGTGCGTCTTGTACGTAAAAAGTAAAATTGGTTGTCTAATTTTTTTCGTGTTATTGTTATACTATGATAGTAAAGAAATTAATCTTTTTTTTACCTTTGGACAAATAAGTTTTCAAGATGCAGAATGCAATAAATATCTACCAAATTTTTACGCGTCTTTTCGCGAATCAAAACGAAACGAATAAGGAATTTGGTACGATTGAAGAAAATGGCTGTTCGAAGTTTAACGATATAACTACGACGGCTTTGTCAGAAATAAAAAAGATGGGTGTGACCCACGTGTGGTATACTGGCGTTATTCGTCATGCATCGTGTACGGACTATTCAAAATATGGCTTGACAACCGACAATGCTCATGTGGTGAAGGGCCGTGCTGGTTCTCCGTATGCAATTAAGGATTATTTTGATGTTGATCCTGATTTGGCACAGAATGTAAAACTTCGTATGAAGGAATTTGAGGATTTGGTGAAACGTACGCACGACGAAGGTTTGAAATGTATTATTGATTTTGTTCCAAACCACGTTTCTCGCGAATATCATTCCGACAATTTGCCAATGGGTGGAACATCCTTGGGAAGTTATGATGATACCTCAAAAGCATTTTCTCCTCATAATAACTTTTATTATGTTCCTGATGAGGAATTGCATTTGCCGAAGGACATAGATTTTGTGTATAATGCCGAAGAAAAAATTTATCACGAATATCCTGCAAAAGTTACGGGAAACGATGTTTTTAATGCTTATCCGAGCCGTAATGACTGGTACGAAACAGTAAAATTGAATTATGGCATAGACTATAAGAATTGTTGGCAGACTCATTTCGACGAAATTCCCGATACGTGGATTCGTATGTTTGAAATTTTGTCGTTTTGGACAAAGAAGCAGGTTGACGGTTTCCGTTGCGATATGGCTGAAATGGTTCCAGTTCAATTTTGGGGTTGGGTTATACCAAAGATAAAGGAAATCAATCCTAACATTATATTCATTGCAGAAATTTACAATCCTGATGCATATAAAACATATTTGAACGACGGTTGTTTTGACTATTTATACGATAAAGTGGGATTGTACGATACTATGCGTTTGATTGTTGAAGGAAGAGGTTCTGCGCATTATATATCGGATTATTGGCGTAGAAATGATATGTATTGGGGGAAGATGGTTAGATTTTTAGAAAACCACGATGAACAACGTATTGCATCGAGCTTCTTCGCAAAAAATCCTGAACGGGCTTTGCCGGCAATGATGCTGATGGCAACAATCAGTCCGGGTCCGTTGATGATGTATTTTGGTCAGGAGGTAGGCGAAAAGGGAATGAACAAGGAAGGTTTCAGTGGCTTTGACGGACGCACGACTATATTTGATTATTGGGGATTGGAGGAGTTCTCTAAATGGGTAAATGGTGGCGCATTTGATGGTGGTAAGTTGTCACAGGAACAACGTGATTTACGTCATTACTATAGCCAGATTTTCTGTTTAAGGAATGAATCGGAAGCAGTTAAAAATGGTGCGTTCTACGACTTAATGTGGAAAAACGAGGGCGGTAATTTAGATACTTCAAAAATTTTTGCATATACCCGATATACAAAAAATCAAAAGTTGTTGTTTGTCGTAAACTTTGATTTCAGAGAAACGCATACGTTCCGTCTTAATATAGGTGAACATGCTTTGCAGACAATGAACTGCCCGCTGGATGGTACGTTGGTGATTAAAGAAGTTCTTGAAAAAGATTTTGTTGACGAATTCCCAATGCAGGAAGTTCTTGAACGGGGAATTCCGATTTCTATATTGCCAAATACCTGTTTGATTTTTGAATTACAATGGAAATAACTCTTGGCTTTTCGTCGTGTCCAAACGATACTTATACGTTTGATGCATTGGTACATAAAAAAATAGATACCAGAGGTTTGGATTTTAAGTGTGTTATTGCCGATGTGCAGGATTTGAACCGTCGTGCTATGGGTGGCGATTTGCAGGTAACAAAGTTGAGCTATTTCGCATATTCACACGTCTATAAAACCTATCAGATTCTTGATGCTGGTAGTGCGTTGGGATATGCCAACGGTCCGCTGTTTATCTGTAAAAAAGGAGATGAACAACGCATAAATAAAAAGTCACGGATACTCATTCCAGGAAGAGAAACAACTGCAAATTTGCTGTTTTCTATGGCATATCCAGACTATACCAATAAAACGGAATGTCTGTTTTCTGAAATAGAACCGAAAATTCTCAGTGGAGAATACGATGCAGGTGTTATAATCCACGAAAATCGTTTTACTTATGCGGAACGGGGTTTTGCAATGCTTCGAGATTTAGGAAATTATTGGGAATTGGAAACTAAAAATCCTATACCGCTCGGCGCAATTACGATACGTCGTGATTTGCCAGAAGAGTTGAAACAAACTATCAATCAGTTGCTACGCGAGAGCATTGAATATGCAAATGCGCATCCTCAAGATTCAAATCAGTATATTCACCAATATGCCCAGGCAATTGAGGATGATGTTTTGAAAAAACACATTGCGTTGTTTGTGAACGATTTCAGTCTTTCGCTTGGAGAAAAAGGTGAAACTGCCATACGTACTTTGTACAGACGTGCGTATGAATTGGGTATAATTCGTGAATTACCGAGCAATATGTTCCTTTCGTAATTTTTGTCGTGAGAAAAACATTTGTCACTAATCTATTATTGTTGTTGTTCCTTAACCTATTAGTTAAGCCTTTCTACATTTTTGGCATAGATAGAACGGTGCAAAATGTGGTTGGAACTGAAGTATATGGATTGTATGCGGCAATGTTCAGTCTTTCTATTATTTTCAATATTATTCTCGATATGGGAATTGCAAATTTCAATAATAGGAATATCGCACAGGACAATAATCTTCTCCCTCGTTATTTTTCGAGTATGGTCGTTTTGAAGACTCTTCTTGGTGTTGTCTATGCGATAGTGTTACTTGTTGTTGGTATTTGCTTGGGCTATTCGTTTTCGCAGTTTAAAATATTTGGTGTTCTTATTTTTAATCAGTTCTTATTGTCGTTTTTGCTCTATCTCCGTTCAAATATTTCGGGATTGTATATGTACAAAACAGATAGCTGTATATCGGTGATAGACAGGGTATTAATGATAGTAATCTGTGGCTGGTTACTGTTGTGTAGGGGAGATTCTTTTAAAATAGAATGGTTTGTTTATGCCCAGACAGTTTCCTATGCAATTCCTTGTATTATTGCATTTTGCATAGTTCTAAAACAATCAAAAGGACTGTCGTTTCGTTTTGAGCTACCATTTTTAATACAAATAATAAAACAAACATATCCTTTTGCTTTGTTGTCGTTGCTAATGGGATTGTATACCCGCGTTGATATGGTAATGATAGAGCAGATGTTGCCAGATGGTGCAGAACAGGCTGGAATATATGCACAATCGTATCGTATTCTCGATGCAGTGAGTATGTTCGCATATTTGTTTGCGACATTGTTGCTGCCAATGTTTTCTAAAATGTTAAAGGATAATGAACCATTGGGGCAGTTTACGAAATTTTCTTTTTTGCTTCTGATTACTCCTGTAATTGTCTTTGTTGTCGGATGTTGCGCATACAGTTACGAATTGATGGATTTGATGTATAGCGATGGAGTAGAAAGGTCATCCGAGATATTTAAAGTTTTGATTATTGGATTTATACCGATTTCTTCATCATACATTTTCGGAACGTTACTTACTGCAAATAATAGTATGAAAGTTATGAATATGATGGCTGCTTGTGGTATGGTGTTCAATATTGTTTTTAATGCCATCTTCATTCCGAAATATGGTGCCTTGGGAGCTGCAATAGTGTCGGTAATAACGCAGTTTCTAACGGGATTGATACAGATAGTTTTATCAATTAAATACTTTAAATTTCACTTACCATATGTTGATATGGTAAAGATGGTTGTCTTTACAGTTTTGATTGTCGCAATGTTCCTCGTATTAAAAGGTAACTTGTTTAGCAACTGGATATGTACCTTATTGGTATTGTGGCTTGCTGGATTCTTTGCGGCATTTGTAATCAGATTACTGCGTGTAAAAGATATTGTAAATATTATGAAGAATGAGGATTAAAAAAAAAGAGGCTTTCAAGCCTCTTTTTTTATACCGTTTGTTCCACATTCCAAACAAAAGCACGGATTCCTACATCAGTGTTTCGTTTGTCAAGTTTTTTCACCATAGTTAAAATAGGTTCTACTTTTTCGTCTTCAACAATTGTAATGACTGCAGAGTTCATTTCTGGCCATGTGTGTGTGCCACGGTGTGGATCACCATCTTTACTTCCACGTCCTTGAACATCTTCCCAGAATGTAAAACCTCTTGCTTTGCATTCGTCAAGAATATATTCCACACGTTCTGTGTTTGCTTGGTTGAATGTTATAAAAATTGCTTTCATATTCTATAGGGTTTGTATGTGGGCAGGTTTAAAACCTGCCCCTACGTTGTTATTCTTTGTTTTCTTCTTTATTTTCTTCTTCCAATTCGATATTCATAAATACGAATGTCTTACGGACTGCTTCGGCAGAATCGCGTTCACTGTGTTTTGACATAATTCCGTACAAAACAGGAACTACAATCAAAGTGACGAATGTTGAAACCGTTAAACCACCGATTACTACGTAACCCATTGTGTTCCATAGTTCGGAGCCTTCACTGCGGCTCAATGCCATCGGCACCATACCAAGAATTGTGGTCAATGCGGTCATCATAACCGGACGCAAACGTGATTCTCCAGAAAGTGCGATTGCTTCGGAAAGTTCGTAACCACGGTCACGCATCAAGTTGATGTAGTCTACGAGTACAATACCGTTCTTCACAACAATACCAATCAACAATATGACGCCTAACGAACCGACCATGTCGAGGTTTTCGCCTGTGACGAGCAAGGCTATCACTGTTCCCGAGAGTGCAAATGGTATCGCCATCATGATGATGAACGGATTTTTGAATGATTCAAATTGGGAAGCCATCACAATGTAAACAAGGAACATAATTAACAAGGCAAGCATTCCCATATCGCCGAATGATTCTTGTTGGTCTTCGTAACTGCCACCAATATTGATAGTTACACCTTGTGGAATTTCCATTTTGTCAACTTCTTTCTGAATTGAGTTTGCTAATTCACTCAACGAGGTTTCGAACGGAGTTACGGAAACTTTTACGATACGTTGACGGTTCTTTCTTGAAATTTCAGGTGGACACCAGTATTCTTCTATTGTAGCCAATTCTTTCAATTTAATGGATTGGCCAGTATTGGTCATAATCGACAAGTTTTCTATGTCGGTAATACTGCTACGGTATTCCTCTTTCAAACGAACAATGATATCGTATTCGTCACCATCTTCTTTGAAGAAACCTGCTGTCATACCATAAATACGGTAGCGTACGTATGCGGCAACTGTTGAAGAATTTAATCCGTGACGAGCCAATTTTTCTTTATCGAAAATAATCTGAAGTTCTGCACGGTCTTCTTTACGGTCAATATCGATATCGCGGGCTGTTGCTACATTTTGTTGCAATGCACGTTTTAGATTTTGTGCCGTAGTCATTGTCTTATTGAAGTCGTATCCATAGATTTCAACATCAACGGAGTTTCCGCCCATACCACCGCCGCTATTGGTAGAAACTAGATAAGTTACGATTTCAGGATATTTCTTTAAATCGTTACGAACTTCTTCTGCCATTTTGAAGATGGTTCTATCGGTTTTGCGTTCGTATTTTTTTGTTGTTCTCACAGTCATGCTGATAGTAATATTATCGGTAGATGAGAACAACGAAGCTAGACCACCGTCGTCGGTAGAACCTGCTGTTGTTGAAATCATCAATAAATCGTCACCCAAAATAGTACGGATGTCTTCTTCAACTTGACGGGCAGTTTTTAATGTCTCTTCAATACGTGTTCCGCGTTGTAATTCTATCGTTACGTTGAAACGACCGTTGTCTTGTTCCTTCATAAAGTCCATACCGATTTTTCCCATAAACAATGGAATCATTGTAACAACGAAGAACAAAAATGCTACGAAAATTGTCGTTTTCTTGTGACGCAGACATGCACGAAGCACGTTTGCATACCAAGCTTCTATAGCTTCGAATACGCGTTCGATAAATCCCCAAACGGAATGTTTTTTCTTTTCGGCTTCCTTCTTTTCCGCTTCCAGTTTTTCAGCAATTGTCATGTATACTGTTTTGCCTTTCAATAATTTAGAAGACATCATAGGGGTTAATGAAATTGCAATAGTTGTTGAGGTACAAACTACAATTGTTACAATCCAACCTAATTCCTTGAACATGATACCTGCAATACCAGTTAAGAATGTAAGTGGAACGAATACCACAACGATAACCAACGTTGTTGCGATTACAGAAGTCCAAACTTCGTTGGTTGCATAAATTGATGCTTCTCGAGGGCTGGAACCACGGTCAATATGTTTGGTGATATTTTCCAAAACCACAATGGCGTCATCCACAACCATACCGATTGCCACAGAAAGTGAAGCCAACGAAATGATATTCAACGAGCTATCGGTTGCCAACAAATATATGAATGATGTCAACAACGAAATTGGAATTGTCACACCAATGATGACGGTAGTTCGCCAAGTTCCAAGGAAGAACCAAACAACCAAAACCACAAACAACAACGCGTACATAACCGATTCTTCCAATGAAGAAATTGCATTTTCAATTTCTTCGGAACCATCGCGGATTAGGTGTACTTCAATATCAGGAGGAAGAGTCTTTTTGATTTTCTCCATTTGTTTGCGAACTTGCTTACAAATTTCCACCGTATTCGCATTAGTTTGTTTGGATATGGTCAATCTGGCACCGTCGCGTCCGTTGATTTTTTCGTCCAATGTTAAATCCTTGATTGTATCGCGAACTTGAGCCAAATCGCGGACATATACTTGTTTGCCATCTTGTGTTGTCGTTACAACAATGTTATTGATTTCGGAACTTTCAACGTATTCACTTTCAACACGAAGTTGGTATTGTTCGCTACCCATTTTTACTGTACCCGAAGCCAAGTTCAAGTTGTTGGCACTGACAGCGGAACCGACAGCTTCAACGCTCAAATTGTAGGCATCAAGTTGTTTTGGATCAAGGTCAATGTAAATCTTACGTTCAGGAGCACCCGAAACGGTAAGGTTACCAATACCATCAACACGGTTGAGTACGTTTGTAACGTTATCTTCCAAAATCTTGTCAAGTCCGGCGTAACTTTCCTTTGCGGTAAAACCGTAAACTAAAATAGGCATTGCACTTGAATTCAATTTTAGAATGGTAGGACGGCTTACTCCGTCAGGAAGATTGTCGTACACCAAGTCAACGTATGAGCGTATGTCGTTCATTGATTCGTTTATGTCCGAGCCCCATTCAAATTCCATAGTAACAACAGAAATGTTGTCTTTTGAAACCGATGTTAATTCCTTTAAACCATCAACAGAGTTCAAAGCGTTTTCTATCAACTTGGTTACGTTTGTTTCTATTTCGCTGGCGTTGGCACCTGGATACGTTGTCATTACGGTAACGTATGGAGGGTCAATTTCTGGAAATTGGTCGATTGGTAATTTTGTAAAGGCAAAAATACCCACAACTACAACGGCCACGAAGATAAGGGCTGTTGTAATAGGTTTGTTTATGGCACTTTTATAAATACTCATCTTGTAATTTTTTTACATCAATTATTCAACAACTTCTAGTAAAGAACCTTCAACCAAACGGGCTTGACCAGTCGTTACGAGTTGCATACCTTTTTTCAATTCCGGAGACATGATTTCGATTTTGTCATCGAAGCGTTGACCTAAATCAACAGCGATACGTTTTGCAACGCCATTATCGTTCACAAATACATAGCGGTCGTTTGCACCTTGCAATTTCAAAACTGATTGGTAAGGAACTACGATTGCATCCATTTCGCCCAAAGCAAGTTTTGTGTGTGCGTACATTCCTGGACGTAGAGTTTCGTCGTCGTTAGGAATTTTAACTTTGATTTTGAATGTGTGTGTAGAAGCATCAACGGTAGGGTAGATGATTTCAACAATACCCTCAAATACTTTGTCGCCGTATATGTCTGTTACGATGTCGACTTTCATACCTTCTTTAATTAATGGAAAATATGTTTCAGGAATGTTAGCGAATGCTTTCAAGTTTTTGATTTGAGTCAAAACTAAAATTGGCATACCCGAATACAATTCACCGTTTTCGTAGTTTTTGGCAGAAATCACACCTTCAAAGTCTGCTTTAACGAATGTGTTTTTTGTTAGGAAGTCAAGGCTTTGTTTTGCTTGATCGTAGCCTAATTTTGTTTGGTCGTAAACTTGTTGTGTTACGTTTCCGCTTTCTTTTAATGCTTCAACACGCTGCATTTCCGTAGTAAGGTTCGCAACGGTAAGTTTTGCATTGTTGTATTGTTGCTGGTCCATTGTAACCAAACTTTGTCCTCTTCTAACTTTGTTGCCAACTTCAACGTGGATTCTTTCAATATTTCCAGTTACAGAAGGAGATATGTTCATTGTTTCGTATCCTTCAAGGGTTGTAGCCAAGTCAATTTCCTTTGCAATTTTCTGTGACTCCAATTTCATAACCTTTACTACCTCTTTGGACGCAACAGAATCAACTGCTGTGTTTGTGCTTTCATTTTTTCCTCCGCAACCAATCATTCCCAATGTTGCGATAGCTAATACTGAATTTCTAAATATTTTTTTCATATTTCTAAAGTTCTCTTATTCGTTATTTGTTAAGTAAGTCTTCCAATTCAACTTTGGCGTTAATTAAGTCAAGCATTGCGCTAATGTAGCTGCTTTGTGCGGCAACGAGATTTGTGCTCGCGTTGGTGACTTCCAAACTAGAAGCTGCACCTTGGCCATATTTGATAGTAATATTGTCAAAAACTCGTTTTGTGACATCAAGATTGCTTTCTTGTGTTTGATATGTTTCGTATGCCGAAGTGAGATTGAATCTCAGTTGCTTGTCTTGTATCAACAAGCCATCCTTTGCATTCTCGAAATTATTTTTGGTTTGGTCGTACGAAATTTTAGCCTCTTTGATGTTGCTCATACGTTGCCAGCTTGTCCACAAAGGTAAACTGAGCGATACGCCGATAACGCTTGGAGGCGTCATGTTCATACCCTCGTCTCCAAAGTAACGTTTATTGCTATATTGGTAGTAAGCGCTCAAAGTCGGAGTAAAAGCCATTTCTTCGGCAAGGACACTTTTTTCTGCCAAGTCCATAGATATGCCCAACAATTGATAATTATAGTTGCTATCAAGTTCGAATTGAGTGTTGAGTAACGTCATTGCTTCGTCAACGTTCAGGATAGACTCTATTTTGTCTGTTAAAGTGATTTTTGTATCAACGTCGGCGCCCAACTGAAGTATGAGAGAATTGTACAACATTTCAAGTGAACGTTTCGTTGAGTTGATACTTGTACGCATGGTAGCAACCTGTACCAACAATTTGTCAGCATCAGTTTGTTCAACTACACCGATTTTTACAGAATTTTCTGTCATTTCGTGTAGTTTTTCCATATTAGCAAGGTTTTGGTTAAGCAAATCTACCGTAGATTCCATTGCCAAAATTGACATGTAAACTTTTGTTACATTGGAAATAATATCACGTTCAGTCTTTTTAAGAGTGATGTCAGACATTGCTTTTGCAATTTTAAGGGTTTGCAATCCTACAATCATTTGCCCATTGAGAGCGATAGAAGCTGTGAGGCCGAGAGTTCCGTATGGATCCATAGGAATTGTCATTCCGCTTAGGTTCATCTCATATCCGCACATATTCATATAGTCGTATGATGCCTTAATCTGTGGTAACATATTTGAAAGCATTTGCCAGCGATTGGCCTCGGCTATTTGAACATCTAATGATGCATTCTGAAGTGAACGATTGTGATGAACAGCATATTCTTTTGCTTCATCAAGAGATAAGGACAATTCGTTTTCCTGCGCATACACCAAGTTCGACAAACTCAGTAGTAGGGTAAAAAACAACGCTTTTCTTTTCATATATCTGTTTTCTTTTTCGATGCAAAAATATTTGTTTTGTCGTAATTGATGGTGAGCGATATACCAATAGGGGTATTTATTATACCAATAATTGGCCGTTCTATCAAAAACGCATTTCGAGGTGCAAAAGTATATTTTTATTGATTTGTGAAAAAATTTTATGCCGAATAAAATCCAAAGTGGCGAATTTGTAGGGTGAACTGCACAGGGTTATAGGTGAGAAACTTATTAATGAAAAAGAATACTAAATTGAAACCACGTTTTCAAAAAAAATCTTACCTTTGCACCAAATTTTTAATGATAAACTAAACATTAATTCACAATGGGAAACGTAGGACAAGCATTATTCTTGATGGGTGTCGGAATGGTAACCGTATTGGTTGTGCTGATTTTGGTTATCCAGTTCGGAAAGTTGTTGATTTTCATTTGTAATAAATTTTTGCCCGAAGAAGAAGTTGCTCCTAAAGCAAGTTCGTCGGCTGCGGCAATCGATTCAAAAGTATATTCTGCTATTTGTCAGGCAGTTTCAACTGTTACAGGCGGAAAAGGTACTGTAGCTGATGTCAAAAAACTATAATAGTATAAACGTAAAAAAATATATAAGGTATCATGGGTAGACAGATAAAATTTTCTTTGGTTTACAGAGATATGTGGCAGAGCTCAGGAAAGTATCAGCCACGTGTTGACCAATTAGTTCGTATCGCTCCTGAAATCATCGCAATGGGGTGTTTCGCTCGAGTTGAAACTAATGGTGGAGGCTTTGAACAAGTTAACTTGCTATATGGCGAAAATCCTAACAAGGCGGTTCGTGCATGGACAAAACCATTCCATGAAGCTGGAATCCAAACTCATATGTTGGACCGTGCATTGAACGGATTGAGAATGAGCCCAGTACCTGTTGATGTACGTAAATTATTCTATAAGGTTAAAAAAGCACAAGGTGTTGACATCACTCGTTGTTTCTGCGGTTTGAACGATACTCGTAATATTATCGATTCAATTAAATATGCTAAAGAAGCAGGAATGATTGCTCAAGCAACTATGTGTTTGACGGTTTCTAAAGTTCACACAGTTGAATATTACTGCAATTTGGCTGATGAATTGATCGCTGGTGGTGCCGACGAAATCTGTATGAAGGATATGGCAGGTATCGGTCGTCCAGTTTCATTGGGTAAAATTGTCTCGTATATCAAAACTAAATATCCTAATACTATTGTTCAATACCACGGACAAACAGGACCTGGTTTTACTCCTGCTTCTATTTTGGAAGTTTGTAAAGCTGGTTGCGATATTATCGATGTTGGTATGGAACCACTTTCTTGGGGTACAGGACATGCCGATGTTATCATGGTACGCGAAATGTTGAAAGACGCTGGTTTCGATGTTCCAGAAATCAATATGTCGGCTTATATGCGTGCTCGTACATTGACTCAAGAATTTATGGATGACTTCTTGGGTTACTACATTCCGGAATCAAACCGTCGTTTGACTTCGTTGTTAATCGCTCCTGGACTTCCTGGCGGTATGATGGGTAGTTTGATGAACGATTTGACTACAAACTTGGAAAGCATCAATAAATCGTTGGCAAAACAAGGTAAACCTGAAATCACAACAGATGATTTGATGGTTAAAATGTTTGACGAAGTTGCTTACGTTTGGCCACGTGTAGGTTTCCCTCCACTTGTAACTCCATTCTCTCAATATGTTAAGAATTTGGCATTGTTCAACATTATGCAAACTGTAAAAGGTAAAGAGCGTTGGACTATGATTGCCGATAACATCTGGGATATGATTCTTGGTAAATCTGGTAAATTGCCAGGTGAAGTTGCTCCAGAATTGAAAGAATTGGCTGCACAACAAGGTCGTGAATTCTTTACTGGTAATCCTCAAGATTTGTATCCAGACAAATTGGATGAATTCCGTAAGGAAATGGACGAAAATGGTTGGGAATATGGTCAAGACGATGAAGAATTGTTCGAATTGGCTATGCACCCAGAACAATATCGTGCTTACAAGTCTGGTAAAGTTAAAGCTGATTTCGAAGCAGATTTGGCTGCTAAGAAAGCTGCCAAAGCAAATGTTGGTTCTTTGAAACCTCAAACATTGACGGTTGACGTAAATGGTGAAAAATATGCCGTAACTGTAAGTTACGATGCACCAAAGGCTGACGCTCCTAAAGCTGCTGTCGGTGCTCCAGCTGCTGCTGCAACTCCAGGCGAAGGCAATGCTCTTCTTTCTCCACTTGAAGGTAAATTCTATTTAGTAAAGAGTTCTGGCGATGCTGCTGTTAAAGTTGGCGATACAGTTAAGAAAGGTCAAACAGTTTGCTACGTTGAAGCAATGAAGACTTTCAATGCTATTGCTGCTGAATGCGACGGTGTTATTACCGAAATCTGCTTTACTAGCGGTTCTGCTGTATCAGAAGACGATGTTTTGATGAAAATTAAATAATTGACAAAATGCAAGAAACGTTACAGAAAATATTCGACATGACTGCTCTTGGTTCGATTATCGACCAACCGCAGTTCTTGATTATGTATGCATTGGCATTCTTGCTTTTGTATCTTGGTATCAAGAAAGAATTTGAACCACTTTTGCTTGTGCCTATCGCATTCGGTGTACTTATTGCCAATTTCCCTGGTGGTGGCATGGGTGTTATCGGTGCTGATGGTGAGGGCTTCGTTCATTTTATGAAAGATGGCCAAATGGTAGCAAAAGATGTATATGCTATGTCGTTGCCGGAAATTGCACACGATATGGGGCTTATGAACTTCTTGTATTACGCATTGATTAAGTCTGGTTTGCTTCCACCTCTTATCTTTATGGGTGTTGGTGCGTTGACTGACTTTGGTCCAATGCTTAGAAACTTGAAACTTGCCATTTTTGGTGCTGGCGCACAATTTGGTATTTTCGCTGTGTTGTTGGTTGCTTGCAACTTCTTCACAATGCCAGAGGCTGCTTCTCTTGCAATTATCGGGGGTGCTGACGGACCTACGGCAATCTTTACAACTTTGAAACTTGCTCCACATTTGTTGGGACCTATCGCTATTGCGGCTTATTCGTATATGGCTCTTGTTCCAGTGATTGTTCCGCTAGTTGTTAAACTAACTTGTAGCGAAAAAGAGTTGAAAATCAATATGAAAGAGCAGGATAAACTTTATCCAAGCAAACAAGAGTTTAAAAATATGCGTGCTCTTAAGATTATTTTCCCAATCGCTGTAACTACAATTGTTGCTATCATCGTTCCAGATGCAGTTTCTCTTGTTGGTATGTTGATGTTCGGTAACTTGATTAAAGAAATTGGTGCTAATACATCTCGTATCTACGAAGCTGCTTCAAGCACTATTATGAATGCTTGTACAATCTTCTTGGGATTGTGTGTTGGTGCCACAATGACTGTTGATGCTTTCCTTAACTGGACTACAATTGGTATTGTTTGCGGTGGTTTCTTGGCATTCGGTTTCTCAATCTTCGGTGGCATTATGTTAGTGAAGTTGATGAACTTGTTCTCAAAGAAGAAAATCAATCCGCTTGTTGGTGCAACTGGTTTGAGTGCCGTACCAATGGCTTCGCGTGTTGCTAACGAAATCGCATTGAAATACGATCCACGCAACCACGTGTTGAATTATTGTATGTCTTCGAACGTTGCGGGTGTAATTGGTTCTGCTGTAGCAGCCGGCATCTTGATTTCGTTCTTGGGCTAATAAATGAACTTTCTATAAAAGTCCGTTCAAAGTTTGTTTTGAGCGGACTTTTTTATTTTTGAAAATGACTTTACGCTGGAAATCAATAGGAATTTGGACTCTAAAGATTCTTGTCTTTATTGTTGCTTGGGGCTATGTCATATATAAGTTCCAAACAATGGACGGAGATGTTTCCTTAATCTTTAAAGACGACAATTTCTCTATTCCAATATTCATTGTCGTTTGCCTTCTAATGTTTGCCAATTGGGGACTCGAAGCTTTTAAATGGCAAAAATTGGTGGAGTGTACTCAAAAAATTCCTTATAAAACAGCGGTTTCTGGTGTGTTGATTGGTTTGCCATTGGCGCTCATAACTCCAAATCGTATTGGTGAAATAGGAGGGCGGGCAATCGTGTTGGAACAGAAGCGAAAAGATGCCGTATTTGCCACTTTTTTAGGAAGTTTGATGCAATTGCTCACTACGTTGTTAATGGGCATGCTGGGCATCATTTTTTACCTCATATTCCTCCCTCATAACGAAGTATTAGAACGTGCAGTAATAGTATCGGTTGTCGTGTTAGTTTGTCTGATGGGTATTGTAATAGTTTGTAAGCAACAACGTTGGGTAAAAACATTGACATTAAAGTTGGTTGGCAAGAAGTGGTATGTGCGTTTTTTACACTTAGTACAGATGTATACTAAAAAAGATGTTGTCCGTACCTTGCTTATCAGCATATTGCGTTACTGCGTATTTTCAACTCAGTTTGCATTGCTTATATATATGCTTTTACCGGAATTGTCATTTGTTGAAATTTTTGTAGGTATTACATTGATGTACTTGTTCACCACATTGATTCCAACTTCAGTTTTAGGCGAAATTGGAATTCGTGGCTCTGTGGCAATGGCAGTGTTTCAGTTATACACAACGAATGTCTCAATCATATTTCAAATCAGTATTTTGATTTGGATAATAAACATTGTCGCCCCAACTTTAACGGGTTCTGTTTTATTGCTAAAAGCAAGAAAAAATAGAGAATAACGATTTTGGATAGGGTAGAGAGGATAATTTTTCCTTCTTGGCGTATAGTTAGAACATATACAATCCACGACAATGCAACTCTGCAGGGGTTGATGTTTTGTATTGGAATGTTTTTTCTATTGATATGAAACTCCTAACGTAGTTTTTAATTCTTTTCTAAAATCAACTCTTATCTCTTAATTCTTCATTCTTATCTCTTAATTCTTCATTCTTATCTCTTAATTCTTATCTCTTAATTCTTAATTCTTAACTCTTAACTCTTATTTCTTATCTCTTCTCGCTGATTTGTAATTGATTAATAAATTCATCTGCGCAAATCTCCAATTTGCTGAATGCGAACATTTTCCTTCCTAAATCTTTCAAACTTGCGCCAATTAGGTAAACGACATCGTCAACTATAAGAAATCGGTCGTGCGATTGACGGAAAATTTGTACTTCAATGGGACGATATTGCTCGTTGTGTTTAGCAATGTCCAATTGTAATTGTTTGGAAATTTGGGCAGTGTAAATTGTAGCTTCAACTTGTTCTTTTCGTTTGTCAAACATCGTAAGAACCGTATCGTCTATATAATTGTCTATCAATATGATTCTTCGGTTTGCAGAACGAATTAAATC
>CALAUG010000064.1 GCA_937892155.1 uncultured Bacteroidales bacterium
TACGATGGCGAAAAGAATGCAGGACGGTGGGTGCTGATGAAAGAAGG
Source organism: uncultured Bacteroidales bacterium (assembly GCA_937892155.1). Lineage (GTDB taxonomy): Bacteria > Bacteroidota > Bacteroidia > Bacteroidales > UBA1715 > UBA1715. Next base: position 48 of record CALAUG010000064.1, read on the forward strand.
GAAGTAGGTGGATTAGGGCATTGGGAAATAGGGAGGTTATGACCCACGAAGAAGGTTGGAATCAGAACTTTGAACTGCTCAAAGCTTACATTGAGGAGCATCATCACCTTCCGGATAAGAAGAAGGTGGAGAACAGAGGCTTGCTTTCGTGGGCGAAATATCAGAGAAAACGAATCAAGGCTGGTACTCTGGATGAAGAAAAGACGAGATTGTTTCTGAAAATGATGTGCAGCCGGTCGAAGGAGCATACTGGAGGGAAGCGGAAAAGTAACGTTAATAAGTTAACATTTTAAAATGACTCAGTTTAGTAATTGGATAAAAATCTTTTCAATGAATAAGGCTGGCACTTGTTTTATCAATGTAAAAGAGCAATAATTATGAAGTACATCATCGCTGATTCCGTTGGGACTATTCCTCAACTGAATAAAAAACAAAGGCTTGGAAAATTCTCAAAAACACTATCTTTCAAACTCATTATTGTGGGTTTGTTGATAGGCGGTTGGGCGTTTGTCTATAAATTCTGGCTGTTGGATATTGTGGCACCATTTGCATTCTTTGTTCCTTTAGGAGATTTGTGCTATGGAGTTGCTCTTTCTATTATTGCCTCAATAATTTTTTATTTCGTTACCGTTTTTATACCTAAATATCAATCAAGGAAGAAAATCAACAGTGTAATAGAACGCAATCTGTATCAGTTGTATAAGCTTTCTGATTTAATTATGCATGATATTTCAGGCATTTTGGAATTTGATGAAACGAAAAAGGGTGATTGGATGGCAAGTTGCGAAGGCGATTTAAAGAATGAGGGTCCTAAGTGGTCAATCTTCAATCATTTTGGAGAAACAATCACATGGGCCAATTATTTTGATGCCATCATTTTTAATGAAGACCATTATATAGCCAGATTACGTGATTACAGGCAATTCCTACCAGAAGAAGTGCTACTCCTAATAGATGATATTGAAAATACCGATAAGTTCAGAAGTGCATTCCATCTCTATGTTAGTATGTATGGGGAAATAATTCATACTGCTAAAGGTGAGAATTTGGATTTATATAGAAACATTAGTGGTTTCAAAAATGTGTTATGGGATCACGTGAAAAATTTGCATCAAATTTTAACGGCTTATCAATTGTCGAGAGTAGATTAACATTAGCAACTATTACAATATGATACTGAAACGATTGTTTGATATTTTGGCAAGCTTTTTCGGTCTGCTGATTCTGTGGCCTGTGCTGGTGATTGTGGCAATTCTGGTGAAGGTGAAGATGCCAGGGGGACCTGCATTCTTCTGCCAGAAGCGTGTGGGCAAGGACGGGAAACTGTTCACCTGCCATAAGTTCAGGACGATGGTGGTGGCACCAGCAAGGAACGATAACGATGACGATAACGATAACAAGAATGGCTGGAGTTCGGTGAGCGTATCGGGCGACAGCCGCATCACCCCTTTGGGAGCTAAGTTGCGCCATTACAAACTGGATGAGCTGCCCGAGCTGTGGGATGTGCTCATCGGCAATATGAGCTTCGTAGGGCCTCGTCCCGATGTCCCCGGGTATGCCGACAAACTGGAGGGTGACGACCGTGACGTGCTGAAGCTCCGTCCCGGAATCACAGGACCGGCAACTTTGAAATACAGGTTGGAGGACGAAATGATAGCTGAATACGTTTCTCAAAAGCAGGCTGCCGGAGACCCCCGTCCCGCACAGGACATCGCTGTGGAGTATAACGACACTGTCATCTATCCCGACAAAGTGCGCCTGAACTGCTACTACTAAAGACACTACTCCTTCATAAAAGACATCGAAATGATCTTCGCCACTGTATTGGGAAAGAAGATTAAGTATGCAGGTGAGGAAATTTAAAAAAGTATTTTTAATGAACTACTTATGCATCATCAAACGCATAACCCTCATATTTGTTCTGGCCTTACTGGCCACTGCTGACACTGCTGACGCATGCGCATTTCGACCATATATACGGACTGCCTTCGCTTCTGGAGCGATTCCCCGATGTGGCGATATATACCAACGAATGGGGCAAACGGGCATTGGCGGACGCGAGGCTGAATATGTCGCTCTATCACGATTCGCCAGTGAGGGTTGACTGCCCCAATGTGCGCGTGTTGAAAGAGGGTGGTGACGAACCTGCCGCATTGCGACAAGACGCTGGCTCAATCTTCCGTAGAAAGGATTTTGAAGTTAGCTGAAGGGAAGTGCATATTTCCGGGGCATGAGGGACTTCGCCCACGATAACGATGACGGCTTAGAGCTTAGAACTGAGAGATGATGGTTAAGAATCGTTAATGTGTAAAGATTTTTCTTGGAAGTGCCTTCCGGGGCGGAGGAATGTGGTAACTTTGCAGGTTGAATAAATGTGACAGAAATATCGAATAAGAAGTATGAATGAGGTTCAGAAATCTATAGTCAAGTTGTTTGAAGATAAGCAGATACGGGTAATCTGGCAGGAGGAGTCGGAGGAATTCTTTTTCTGCGTCAATGACGTTATCGTTGCATTGACCGATTCGGAGAATCCGACAAACTATCTCAAGCAGCTGCGGCACAGGGATTCGGAACTGTCGGAAGGATGGTTACAAATTGTAACCCCCCTTTTGGTGGATACGGCTGGCGGACCTCAGAAAATGAACTTTGCCACATTGGCGGGAGTGTTCCGTATCATACAATCTGTTCCGAGCAAGAAGGCTGAGCCGGTGAAGAGATGGCTTGCCGCTGTCGGAGCCGAACGCATCAACCAGATGCAGGATCCAGAGAAGAGCATCGATCAGGCGGTGGCTGATTATCGGAGACTTGGCTATTCCGAACAATGGATCAACCAGAGGATTAAGACGATTGAAATCCGCAAGAAGTTGACAGATGAGTGGAGAAGAGGTGGAATATTGTCGGATGCCGATTATGCGATGCTGACCGATATCATCAGTAAGACTTGGAGCGGGCTGACCACAAGGGAGTACAAGAGATTTAAGGGACTCCGCAAGCAAAGTCTGCGCGATAATATGACCGATGTGGAACTGATGCTGAACGGATTGGCTGAAGCATCCTCTACTGCAATCAGCAAGGAGACAAATCCCGAAGGTTTTGTCGAAAACGCAGCGGTGGCGGTCAAGGGGGCGACGATTGCCAAGAATGCAAGGCATGAGCTTGAGGCGGAACTCGGTCATTCCGTGATATCGAGCGAGAGTGCCATAGGTCACATAAACCTCGAGGACGAATTGCCTTTATCCCAAGGCAACTCACTGTCGGACGATTCAAAAGGAACTTTTTGAAATAAGCAATGATGGACAACTTGTGGTCGCATCACAAATGTTAATTTGTTAAATCGGATGCTTCACATTGACTATATCACCAACTCAATTTTCAACTCCCGAACCTACATCCTCTCGGACGGTTCCGATAAGGTGTGATTAGTGGATTGGCTTGCCTTCACTCATAGAGAGGTTCCCCGATGTGGCGATATTCACCAACGAATGGGGCAAACGGGCATTGGCGGACGCGAAGCTGAATATGTCGCTCTATCACGATTCGCCAGTGAGGGTTGATTGCTCCAAAAGCAGTGATGCCTGGGCATGAGGGGGCTTCGCCAACGATAACGATACGCCTTTGGCTACGATAACCCTTCTACAAGCTCAGGGCAAGCTCAATTGTCAAGGTTAAGGTTAGGGTTTGTTAACAATCGTTAATGTGTAAAAGAAAATTCCCGAAAATATCTTCTGTGTCGGGAAAAAGTTGTAACTTTGCAGCGTGAAATAATAAATTTTGATTATCAATTCTGATAATATAGTAATTATGATTACTTTTGTGAGAAATTCTATAACGGACTCGTACAAATGAATGTGACAACAGATAATGAGGTTTTATTGGAATTGTACACAACGGGAAAGTCGAACGATAAGAGGTACAAAAAATTATCAAAATCGACAATCTCCGGTTTCGTTAAGGCTGTGAACTTAATAAAGAACGCTAAACGCATTGAGGACTTGTTTCGATACAAGGGACTGAATTATGAAAGGCTGAAGGGTGACTTAAAGGACTTTGAGAGTGTGAGATGTGATAACAAATACCGATTGATGTTCAAGAGTAGCGCCTTGGGCAATTCGATTATAATAACTGAAGTTGAACTTTTTGAAATAACTGACCACTATGGCTCACTTTGATTTTTCTGAGGCTACTCCTTTTAGGGCAATACACGTTGGGGAGTACATTAAGGACGAACTGGATGCTCGTGCCATGCAGCAAAAAGAATTAGCTAAGATGACTGGCATTCAGGCATCTGTGTTGAATGATATCATTAAGGGTAAGAGGGATTTGACTGCAGAGCATTCTGTGCTGATTGGTAAGTCTCTCGGAATCAATGATGCTTTCTTCTATGATTTGCAGAAGCAGTATGATATGGATAAGGCCCGCCTGTCGGAACGTGTCGCTCAACAGGCAGCTGCCATCACTATTTGGAACGTGCTGAAGCAATACATTTCTGAGAGGTTCTTCAAGAAGATGGGGGTGCTGACTTCGGATATCAAGAAGGATGTGGAGACAATATTTGAGATTTTCGGTGTGAATAACCTTGATGAGTTTCTGGTACTCCAGGAACGGGAGTCGAGAATTGCGTATTACAAGAAGTCTGAAAAACTGGTTACAAATGAAACGGATTTGTTTTCTTGGAAATATTATAGTATGTATTTGGCCAGGAAGAAGCAAATGTCCGATGTCTTTGATAAGAAGAACATTGACTCGCTTTGTGAAGAGCTGAATGCGATTTTCGCAGAAAACACTGATGTCGTGAGAAGAACGGAGTTGGCGTGTGAGAGGGTCGGCATCAAGTTCCTGACGGTGAAAAAGGAAGGTCAGGTGCCTGTTGACGGGATGAGTTTTTGGCATGGTGCGAACCCTACTGTGGTGCTGACTATGCGTAGGGGTACCATCGACAACTTTGCCTTTGCGATGATGCATGAGTTGGGACATATCGTGTTGCACTTGAATGATGGTGGCAAGGTGTTTGTGAATATCTCAGACGAGGTGATGGAGAATATCTATGAGAAGGAGGCTGACGGTTTTGCAAGGGATAAACTGATTCCTGCCGATAAATGGAAGAGTTTCCGCCAGCGGACAAAGAACGTGTCTCCATATAGGATTCAGCCTCACATACGGCAGTTCTCCGAGGAGAATGGCATCAATGCCCAAGTGGTACTGGGAAGATATATGTTTGATACACATTGCTATAATGTAAAATCTACATTCGGAAGGAATATAAATTAAGCGTTGACTCGCTTGTCCTGCAAGTCTGTTTCGTTTTTTCATTCATGTCCAAGATAGATGCGTTTGAAGCATACCCCACGCGGAAAGCGCTTGAGGTGTGCTTGAGTTTTTGTAACATTGTTGATTATGACTTCCTCTTCCGAAACTCTTCTGATGCTTCTGCGTGCCGCCTTGGGTTCTCCGACAGGTGAGGCGGTGGATCTGTCTGCCTTGAGTAAGGCGGACTGGTAGGCGTTGGTGGATACGTCGTTTGAGCAAGGCGTTGCTGCTATTGCAGTGGATGGCTTGGGCTGCGCCAACGAAAACGAAAACTGGAGCATCGGTTAAGAATCGTTAAAGTGTAAAGATTTTTTCTTGGAATTGGCTTCCGTGTCGGGGAAAAGTAGTAACTTTGCACTGAAAAAATAGTGGTGAATCACTACTGAATTTGCAGTAAGTAAAGGCGCTTTTTGAGATATGATGATAGAACGGAATAAATATCTGAGCCAATTGATGGCCAAACGCTGGAACGGTAAAGTGAAAATCATTACCGGTATCAGGCGATGCGGTAAGTCGTTTCTGCTTTCCAATATCTATAAGCAGGCATTGATGGAAGAGGGTGTGAGTGAGGATTGTTTCGTGGAAATTGCCCTTGATAAGAAGAAGTGGTTGAAGTACAGAAATCCCAATGAACTGTATGACTACGTGTTGGCGCATACGAGTGACCCGAGGAAACGGTACTATGTCTTTATTGACGAAATCCAACTGTCGTACAAAGTAAAGAATACTGACATGGATGACAATCTGGTGCTGGAGGAGGACAGAGACTTGCTTTATACAACGTTCTATGACGTGCTGAATGACTTGATGGAGCGTGAGAATCTGGATGTGTATGTGACAGGAAGCAACAGCAAGATGCTGTCGAGGGATATTGTCACCAACTTCCGCGACCGTGGCAGCGAGATAAAGGTTTGTCCGCTGTCACTTTCTGAGTTCTATGGCTTTGCCGGTCTTGAGAAGGTGGACGCTTTGGAGCAGTATCTGCAATATGGCGGTATGCCATTGGCTGTATTGGAGAAGGATGAGAAACTGAAACGAAAGTATTTGATTGATTTGCACAAGAATGTATATCAGAAAGATATAGTGGAGCGTTATAAACTGAAGGACGATGTGGTGTTGAGTGCATTGGTTGATGCTATGGCCTCGGCCGTAG
>CALAUG010000065.1 GCA_937892155.1 uncultured Bacteroidales bacterium
ACAAACCTTTTTCACACTTTTTTTGAAACTTTTTTACAACTCACTGGAAATCAATACTATATTTTTTTGAAAAAAGTCATATAAATGCAGACAGGATGCACAATTCGGTCAAAAATGATATTTTTTTATTACCCTTAACCGATTTCTGGACTATTGTTTTTTTGTCTTTGCAAAAAGTGGATAGTATTTTCTACTTGCACTGGTATTAATCGCAACATCAAACAAACGAACCTTGCAACCCAATAAATTATTGGATTCTATATATGATTTCAGGAACACACACTTACCTGAAAAATAATTACCGCTTTCATCAATTTCAACTATAACTTCTTTATTTTCATAGAGTTTTATTGCATCCTCAACAGATATACAGTTATGTTCTTTCACATATCGTCCGAACCAAAGAATAACATCACATAACTGAAGCGAAAATCCCATAATTGAATAAAATTGTCCTTGCGTTTTGTATTCCGAGCCCATGTGAGATCCTTCATTAGTGATATCAAGAACATTACTAATGATAGTGCCAATTGATGGCGGACAAATATCGCTTCCACGTCCATTTTTAAAATAATCGGAACTATTTCTCAAATTAACAGAGCCGTTATTTTCGTGACTATAACAAACATCATCAGGCAACAGACCATATTTACAAGAAACTGCAAAAAATGATTCAATGACGCGACGAAGATTGTTATAATAATCCGTCGGCACAAAGCTGTGAAAAGCCTCAGGATAATGCAATGGCATTAATGTATTGAATAACATATTTTTCACCTCTTCGGGAAACATTGTATCCAATATGTCAAAAACTTCATCGTACACGCTTTGAATCCTATAATTTTTTGTCTTTGGCAATAAATCAGTTATATTCTGAAACAAACTGTCATTTTCTGACGGAGATTTATAGAGTACTTTCCCCCAATCTTTATTATATCTGTCGCGTCCGACTGTATAACGAATAACAGCATCTGTTTCAGTGTCATAAAAACTTGGCAAAATAAACCACGGAATCTCGTTACGATTCTGACTGTATATAACATTCAAGTCATCCAACACATCACGCAAAAACACAGAAGTCGGTTCACCTTCGTCAACAAGCTTAGCTTTACTATCAAGAATAATTGCGGACCATTTCGTAAGATCACGTTCAAAAACAGATTTTGCTGTTTCCCAATCGCTATATGACACCAATTGCAAACCTTTTGACTTTGCTGCAAGCGTAAGCGCATCCACATCCTTTTGAGTATACTTTCCTACGCACAAAACTTGTCCTTTGGTCTGTTTTGTTATTAGGAATCCCAATTTATAAATAGACTTTAAGGTTTCGCGAGCCGTATTTTTATCGAATTCCTTTGCTGACTCGGGAAGTTTCTCATACTCAATCAAATTTGGAGCAATTTGCTGCGTTTCGTCACGAATTTCGCCGTAGTGCCAGCCTTCTGAAAATTTTTGCAGTGCCCATATATCGTGGTTATTTTTTGCAAGATTTTCCATCAAAGTGTTCAATTCACGGGGCAACTGAACATTTGATGTATCAATAGGATTTGGAGTGTAATTATTCATAGAAAAATATTTGTCTTCAAATGTACAACATTATTATGTAAGAATAGGATTTCCTTTATCCTTTAGTTTGGTTTTCAATTTTCAAATAAAACCGTACTTTTACAACAAATTAGTTTCAAAGACATAATTGTTGTAATAATGGCACATCAAATGATTCACTCGGCGTACAAACGTCTACAAATTCCTGAAATACAAATTGGTACAGTAAAAATTGGAGGCAAAAATCCAATTGCGTTACAATCAATGACGAATACAAACACAAACGACATTGACGCCAGTGTCGCTCAATGTATCCGCGTATTTCAAGCTGGTGGCGATTATGTACGACTAACTGCGCAAGGCGTTAAGGAAGCCGAGAATCTTAAATTTATTAAGGAACAATTGGTTGCCAAAGGTTACAATCAGCCGCTGGTTGCCGACATTCACTTTAATCCGCAGGCTGCCTTGGTTGCAGCAAAATACGTAGAAAAGGTCCGCATCAATCCTGGGAACTACGTGTACATTGGTTCGTTGCGCAAAACCGATTATACCGACGAGGAATACAATGCTGAATTGGAAAAAATCCGCGAAAATATTTTGCCGTTGCTTGATGTCTGCAAACAATATAATACCGCAATTCGTATTGGCGTAAATCATGGTTCGTTGTCGCAGAGAATAGTTTCCCGTTACGGCGACACACCGCAAGGAATGGTGGTTAGCATGATGGAATTTTTGCACATTTGCAAGGATGCAGATTTTAAAAATGTTGCCTGCTCGATTAAAGCAAGTAACACGAGAATTATGGTTCAGGCAACTCGTTTGTTGGCTCAAAAAATGGTGGAGGAAGATTGTCGTTTCCCGATACATTTGGGCGTAACCGAAGCAGGTGCTGGCGAAGACGGACGTATAAAATCAGCTGTTGGCAGCGGTTCGTTATTATTGGACGGAATTGGCGACACAATCCGTGTCTCGCTTACCGAAGCTCCCGAATGTGAAATTCCTGTATGCAAACTAATTGTTGATTATCGCAACGAAGTATTTGCGCAACCATTTGATTTTCAGCCAATAGAAGACGTACGTATGTCGATAGATGCATATAATCCATACAAAACCGACGAAATCGCGGGATTTGGCGGCGACCGTGTGCCTATGGTTCTTGGCACAACGCACACAAAAGCTGATTGGTTTGTAACAGACAATCAATTTCAGAATGGCAAACAATCGTTGCCAATCGTTACGTTACAAGCATACAATGCCGCAAGTGAATGTGTTTTGAAAATTTCGGAAACAGAGATTGACAATCTAAAAAACACAACTTTAGGCAAAAAGACAATTCTCTTGTTGGATTGCAAGGATATTCACGTAACATATTTTGTAAGAAAACTTTACGCAGTTTTAAACGGACGAAAAAATCCAGTTTTACTGTCGCGCAACTATGATTCCATTGATTTTGCCACGTTGCAGGTTCGTGCCGCAATGGATTTTGGTTCGTTGTTGCTCGACGGATTCTTGAATGGCATAATGATTTCAGACTCTGATTTTTCTGCACAACAATTGGTTGATTTGTCATTCTCAATTTTGCAAGCATCGCGTTCACGTTTCGAAAAAACGGAATACATTTCGTGTCCGTCGTGCGGCCGTACATTGTACGATATAGAAAAAGCCTTGAACGAGGTAAAGGCAAAGACTTCGCATTTAAAAGGATTGAAGATTGCCGTAATGGGCTGCATAGTAAACGGACCGGGCGAAATGAGCGATGCGGATTACGGTTATATGGGCGCAGGAAAAGGAACCGTGAATTTGTACAAGAAACAAACACTTGTCTGCCGTAACATTCCCGAAACCAATGCCGTTCAAGCTTTGATAGATTTAATCAAAGAGAACGGAGATTGGATGGAAAATTGAAAATTGATGATTATCAATTAAAATACACAGACAATCATTTCTGTCGATTGAAAAAAAAATATCAATTCTCCGTGCAGTCTTTTGATATTTTTAGAACTATATACATAGGGATTTTATAAACCGATGGAAATAAACAAGCTGATAGAACGGTGCAAACAAGGAGATGCGACAGCTCTCGGCGAATTGTACAAGACATACGAGCGACCCATGAGGCGTGTATGCCGTCGTTATGTATCAGACAAGCAAACGATTAACGATATTCTACACGATTCGTTTGTTGTTATTTTCACATCTTTCGACAAACTACGCGACACTAGCAAAGCGGAAAACTGGATAATGTCAATTACCAGAAATGTGGCATCGAAGTACAAGAATTATCAAAAAAACCACAAAATTGTATCTCTTGAAAAAAGTAATAAAGCAGAACTTTATCTTGAAGATTCCCCAACCTCCAACGACATTTCTCTTTCTGAACTTATAAGCATGGTTGACAAGCTTCCCGAAGGCTATGGGCAGATATTCCGTCTGGCTGTGTTTAATGGTATGTCGCATCAGGAGATTGGCACATTGCTGAATATTGCACCACACACGTCTTCGTCGCAATTGGCACGGGCAAAGAAAATGCTGCGTAAAATGATTCAACAATATTGGCCAATCTGTTTGTTGCTTATCATTCCCATACTGTTCTTTTTTCTCAAACGTGAAAATAACATCACAAACGAAGATATTCAAATTGTTGTTAATCAAGAAGAAACCACAAACACGCAATCGGCAGAGTCGGAACAAACACTTTTAATAATTGAACAGCCAGCACAGCATACGGTTGTTTGTACCACCGACACAATCCGAAAGTCTCAAAGACAAATAAACAACATTGTTGTATCCGACACACCTAAATTTACAGAGCAAATTGCTAGTGCCACGGACACATTATGCGACGAGCAAAGCCACGATACAATAGAATTTATACAAAAAATGGAAGCGTCATACTACGACCATGGTAACGTACTGACAGAAATACATATTGCGGGCACAGACAATACGCAAAAATGGTCGTTAGGATTTGCATACTCTGGAAGTTTCGTAAAGCAAACTCTCGACATTTTACCTTTAGTTTTTAATCCTAAAGAAGGGGATGATAGTAATGGCAGAAAGACAACTATGGATACAAGAGAAATTACCTATATAAATCATTCTCTGCCAATCACATTGTCATTGATGGCACACTACAAACAAAGCAAACGATTGGGATTAGAGACAGGATTAAGTTACATTCGACTGAATTCAGAATTGAAATATAAAACCGATGACACTCAATACAAAACATTGCAAACCATTCACTATCTTGGCATACCATTGAAAGGTACCTACACGTTGTGTAAAGGTAAAAAATGGAGTTTGTACGGAAATCTCGGCTGTACTATGGGAATTCCAGTTCATTCAAAATTTAATACTGAGGCATTTACAAACAATTCGGATACGAAAGCACGTTGGCTGTGGTCTGTTTGTACAGGTTTGGGCTTGCAATACAATGTTACACGCAACATTGGCATATTTACCGAACCCAGTGTGCAGTATTATATTCCAACACAAAAAGGTCTAGAAACCTATTGTACGGAACATCCGTTTGCATTTGCATTGCCGTTGGGAATAAAATTTATTTGGTAAAATGATGCAGTCTTTGCGAAATTCAGAAACTATATATACAAGTAGCTATTAAAGACTGTTATCATATTTCTTTACCTTCGCTTCGAAGTTGTGCAAAAAAATATACACAATAAAAACAAAGCACTTATAGAGAAAACATCCCCATTAGTGCTTATGTTGATTTTTTCATTGTTCTGTTGTTCTCTTATTTCACGAACAACGCAAAGACGAAAAATTTGTTAATACGTTTTTATACGTTCTTAAAAATTATTGTTCCGTTATTGCAATCAACGACAATCTTTGCATTTTTGCTGATTTCGCCCGAAAGCAATTTCTTTGAAAGTTCGTTAAGCAATTCCTTCTGAATGATACGTTTTACAGGACGAGCTCCAAATTGTGGATTATAGCCTAAACGTGCAAGTTCGTCAACAGCATTGTCGGTAATTTCAATCGAAATATCCATAGAATTCAATCGTTGTGCAAGACGCGCAAACTGCATACGGACAATTTTCGTAATATCATCGCTTGTCAACGGTGTGAACATTATAGTTTCGTCAATTCTATTCAAGAACTCCGGACGAACGCTCTTTTTCAATAAATTGAAAACTTCATCTTTTGCAGATTCTATTTTTTCCGCTTTATTGGCATCAGTTATGTGTTCAAATTTATCCTGAATAATATCGGAGCCAATGTTCGACGTCATAATAATAATTGTGTTTTTGAAACTTGCCGTACGACCTTTGTTGTCGGTAAGTTGTCCGTCGTCAAGCACTTGTAGCAAAATATTGAACACATCGGGATGTGCTTTTTCTATTTCGTCGAGCAACACCACAGAATATGGTTTACGGCGTACAGCTTCAGTCAACTGACCGCCCTCGTCATAACCGACATATCCTGGAGGCGCCCCTATCAAGCGGGAAACCGAATGACGTTCCTGATATTCGGACATATCAATACGTGTCATTAAGTTTTCGTCGTCGAATAAGAATTCGGCCAAAGCTTTTGCCAACTCGGTTTTTCCGACACCAGTTGTTCCCAAGAAGATAAACGAACCAATTGGACGTTTTTCATCCTGCAAACCTGCGCGGCTACGACGAACTGCATCGGAAATTGCTGCTATTGCTTCTTCTTGACCAACGACACGTTTGTGCAATTCTGTTTCCAAATTGAGCAGTTTGTCTTTTTCTGCTTGAAGCATTTTGCTTACAGGAATTCCTGTCCAGCGCGAAACGACATCGGCAATATCATCGGCACCAACTTCCTCGTCAACCAAACCACCATTTTCTTGTTTCGTTTTTAATTCAAAGTTGAGAGTTTGTAATTCACCTTCCAACTCTTTCAATTTGCCATAACGGATTTCTGCAACTTTCCCATAATCACCATTACGTTCTGCTTTTTCAGCTTCGAATTTCAAGTTTTCAATCTCCTGATTTATCGTATGGATTTTCGTTACAATCTCTTTTTCTGCGTTCCACGAAGCCATATATTTCGTCAGTTCAGCTTTGAAATCGGCAAGTTGTTTATCTATAACTTCTGTACGTGCGGTTTTGCCATCACGTTTAATTGCTTCGCGTTCGATTTCCAACTGACGGATTTTTCTGTTCAATTCGTCAATTTCTTCGGGAACGGAATTCATTTCCAAGCGTAGTTTTGACGCAGCTTCATCCATTAAATCAATTGCTTTGTCTGGCAAAAAACGATTGGAAATATAGCGATGCGAAAGTTCCACTGCAGCAACAATAGCTTCATCGAGAATGCGTACTTTATGGTGATTTTCGTAACGTTCTTTCAACCCACGCAAAATAGACACGGCATCTTCAACGCTTGGTTCGTCAATCATAACGGTTTGAAAACGACGTTCGAGAGCCTTGTCTTTTTCAAAATATTTTTGATATTCATCCAGTGTGGTTGCGCCAATTGCACGCAACTCGCCACGGGCAAGAGCTGGTTTAAGAATATTTGCCGCATCCATGGCACCTTCGCTTTGTCCTGCTCCTACCAATGTGTGGATTTCATCAATAAACAAAATGACCTCGCCGTTTGCCGCAATCACCTCATTTACAACGGATTTTAGACGTTCTTCGAATTCACCCTTATATTTTGCACCAGCAATTAAAGCTCCCATATCAAGAGAGAAAATCTGTTTCGTTTTAAGGTTGTCAGGCACGTCACCTTTTATGATTCTGTGCGCAAGTCCTTCTGCAATGGCTGTTTTTCCTACTCCAGGTTCACCTATCAAAATCGGATTATTTTTTGTCCGTCGTGACAAAATCTGCAACACACGGCGAATTTCCTCATCACGTCCAATTACTGGATCCAATTTTCCGGCACGAGCCTGTGCATTCAAATGAATGGCAAAACGTTGCAACGCATTGTAAGTATCTTCGGCCGATTGCGATGTTACTTTTGAACCTTTACGCAAGTCTTGAATTGCCGTAATTAAATTCTTTTCGGTAACGCCATTGTCTTTTAAAATTTGCGAAACTTGGTCACCACATTTAAATATACCTATAAGAATATGTTCCACCGAAACATACTGGTCGCCGAAAGTTTTAAGCTGATTTTCAGCTTCGCGGATAACATTGTTCGCATCTTTGGAAAGATATGGTTCGCCTCCCGAAACTTTCGGATACGATGCTATAATTTTGTCAACTGCGGCGGAAACGACATTTTCGTTAACGTCGAGTTTTTTTAGCAGAAACGAAGTGATACTATCGGCCTTCATAAATAAAGCCTTGAGCAGATGACCTGTTTCTACTGCCTGTTGGTTATTTGAACCGGCGAGTTGAACTGCCTGTTGCATAACCTCTTGTGCTTTGATTGTTAATTGATTGAAGTCCATTTTAATAGATTTTATTTGTTTGACGGCAGACTTCTATCAATTTAATTGCCAACGAAACAAACAAGACAAAATGTCTTATTTAAACATAAAACTACGACGAATTGTCACAAAACAATTTTGTTACACTAATGCAAATGCAAATAAAAATCCTTTGTAAGATCTTTATATTCACAACTATACGTTCTATCCACATTACGAATATATATGGATTTGGTTGTAAGTGGTTTCCAAGACTTTGCAAAAGAAAAAATGATACGGTTGTGGGATTCTGAATCAGCGTAAGGATAAACATCTATTTCATTTGTAATCAAAAGATTACATATTCTTGCAGCACTTTCAAACGCCATTTTTTCGGAACTAGGAATAATTACATAGGCTACGCCGCTGTCCGACAACAATGTTTCAACAGATCGGAACAAATCCAATGGAGTAAGCGAAACTGCATGGCGGGCTATTGTTTTTTTATGTTCGTCACAATGCAGACTATTGCTGAAAAAGGGAGGATTACAGACAATACCGTCAAATTTATTTGAACAAACAGCTACAAAATCCTGAACAGAAATAGTTTTCGCTTCAATGCGGCCTATCCACGGAGAATTTTCAATATTGAGGCGAGCATCTTCTATTGCGCCTGCGTCGATATCTATTGCCATTATTGGACAATCATAATTCTGGGCCATCATCAAAGCCAAGATACCCGTACCCGTTCCTATATCCAACAAAGATTTCGGATGATTGAAACGAGCAATTGAACCTAATAAAACAGCATCAGTCCCAAGTTTAAGGGCTGAATGTTCCTGTGAGATTGAAAATTGTTTGAACTGAAAAGGTTGAGCCATTAATAGAAGTCTTCAAAATCCTTCATATCAACATCGCCGCGTTTTGGCGCTGGGCTATTGCCATAGCACGGAGACACCCAATTCTCTGGTTGCTCGAAATTACCAAAGGTATAGCCAAGTTCATCTTTGTGTTCAATACAATCAGTTATAAAATATGCAAACACCGGCATTGCCATTCTGGCGCCCTGTCCGTGTGCGAAACTTCTAAAACGGATATTTCTTTCATCTCCACCAACCCATACACCAGTTACTAATTCAGGAGTAAATCCCATAAACCATCCATCAGCATGGTCGTTGGTTGTTCCTGTTTTTCCAGCAAGAGGAACTTTGATATTATAACGTGTGCGAAGAGATATTGCCGTTCCGTATGCTTTTGCTTCACGGTCAACCATATTCACAACATTTTGAAGCAATCCAACCATTTGATATGCAACTTCCTCGCTCACAGCTTCGTTTTGTGCAGGAGCAAATGTTGAAATCACATTGCCGTACTTATCCTCTATCTTCGTCACGAAAATTGGATCTACGTGAACACCTTTATTTGGGAATGTGCTATATGCGCCAACCATTTCGTGCAGAGTTAAATCAGCAACGCCCAAGCAAATTGACGGAACAGGATCTATAGGACTATATAATCCCATTTCGTGAGCAAGACGAACTACAGGTTCTGGTTTCAACAGCTGCATCAATTTTGCCGAAATCCAGTTGTTTGATGTAGCCAATCCCCAAGCCAAACTAACCATTTCCCCATTACGTGCCTTGTCCGAATTACTTGGAGTCCACATTTGGTCGTTGATATAGAAAGATGTCGGAACATTGGCAAATTCCTTACAAGGCGAAATACCTTCCTGCATTGCAAGTGTATACAAGAATGGTTTAAATGTAGAACCAACCTGACGACGCTGTTGCATTACGTGGTCATATTGGAAAAATTCATAATTGATACCACCAACATAAGCTCTTACTTGACCAGTCTTTGCTTCCATCGACATCATTCCGCATTGCAAGAAGCACTTCATCCAGCGAATGGAATCAGCGGGAGACATAACTGTATCTATCGGACCTCTATCCCACGTAAATACAGTTGTTGGCACGGGCTGATTAAAGACAGCCATCACTTCGTCCCAATCCATTGACTTTCCTCCCATATCGTGATAGCGCGCACTTTGTTTAATAGCAGCCTTCATACGGCTATTAAACTCATCTTGGGTCAAACTAGAAGTAAACGGTTTCTTAGAGTTATTTTTATTTTCGCTAAAGAAAGCAGGCTGAACATTTTCGGACATGTGTTTAACCACGGCCTTTTCGGCATATTCCTGCATTCGACTATCGATAGTTGTATAAATTTTTAAACCATCGCTATACAAATTGTAGTACACACCTGGAGATTTTTCGTTCTTGTTGCACCAGCCATACAATGCATTGGTTGCCCACAATGTTGAATCTCTAGAATAAGCTACAGGATCGGCATAATTCTTCGGTTCCGGTTCTTTTGCCGTCATTGTCGTGCGCAACCATTCTCTAAAATAAGGAGCAATACCATTGGTATGATCTATAATTTTGAAGTGCAGATTCAAAGGAAGTTGTTTCAGAGAGTCGTACTCATGTTCTGTCAATTTTCCATAATGCACCATCTGGCTCAATACAACGTTTCGTCTCACCAACGTTGTATCAGGGAAACGTACAGGATTGAACATTGCTGGGTTTTTCAGTTGTCCTACCAACATTGCAGCCTCTTCAATTTTCAAATCAATCGGTTCCTTACTGAAATATACATCGGCCGCCATCTTAATACCATTAGCATTATGCAAAAAATCAAATTTATTAAGATAAAGCGTTAAGATTTCTTCTTTAGTGTAAGCCTTTTCAAGTTTAACGGCTATAACCCACTCACGAAGTTTACGCAACACAATGTCGATTGTACTATCAAATTTTTCGCGCGGGAACAGCAATTTTGCCAACTGTTGCGTAATGGTACTACCACCACCAGAGTTTTTATTACCACCTATAACAGTTTTGAATGCGACACGGAACAATCCACGGTAATCAATACCCGAATGGTCGTAAAAACGGGCATCCTCGGTAGAAACCAGAGCATCGACCAAATATGGAGGTAAATCATCGTAAGTACATTCAAGACGGTTTTCTTTAAAGAATGTACCCATTGTTTTTCCATCGGAAGAAATAATATTGGTTGCCAGTTTCGTTTTTGGATTTTCCAATTCTTCAATTGTAGGCATAAAGCCCAATTTCCCCGAAGAAATCAAAGAAAACAAAATGACAGCAAAAGCAATAGGAAGAAGGCAACAAAGCCATATAATAAGGTATAGTTTTTTGTGGGATTTACCCTCGTTGTTAATCTCCTGCATAATATAAAATTTAGGTCAAATTTATTGAATATACATCATTATTAAAACTCTTTCGCCGATTTTTTCCACGTCCGATTAAAATAATCCACAAAAAAGGCTCCCTCAAAGGAAGCCTTTTTACATATTGTATGTTTTCTTTCAAATTAGAAATTTGGTTTAAGGCTCGAACCTGCATAGAAATTAGTAATAATTTCGACAGCTTCGTCTGCAGAATCAACCAACTGAATTAAATCCAAATCCTTCTGTCGTATATTACCTTCTTCCATCATTGTGTTTTTCAACCACTTAATTAAATCCTTCCAATAGTCTTCGCCGACCAATACGATTGGGAAATGTCCAATTTTTTCAGTCTGAATAAGAGTAACAGCTTCAAACAATTCATCGAGTGTTCCGAATCCACCAGGCATGACGATAAATCCTTGGGAATATCTCATAAACATAGTCTTTCTTGTAAAGAAATAATTAAACGTAATGAGTTTGTCGTTGTCGACGAATTCATTTGCCGATTGTTCAAAAGGAAGACAAATATTTAATCCTACAGATTTTCCGTTTCCTTTTTGAGCGCCTAAATTGGCTGCTTCCATAATACCCGGTCCACCTCCAGTAATGACACCAAATCCGTGTTTCGTAAGCAAATAAGCAATATCTTTTGCCATTTTATAGTATTTTGTATCATTTTTAGTTCGTGCAGAACCAAATATTGACACACATGGACCAATTTTCGTCAAAGTTTCGAAGCCTTCAACAAATTCGGCCATATACTTAAAAATTTCCCATGTATTTTCGGCTTTTGTGCCTTCCCAAGATCTTTCTTCTGAACTCTCTTCTGGTACATTTATTTTTTCGTCCATATTTTTTGAATTTTAAGGTTTCTTCAAATATAGAAGAAATAAACGGAGTTACAAAATCTTTTAGAACAAATTACAAAGCAAAGCTTCTAGCGTAAAGCAATATTGCCACTGCGTACCTTTACTTCACCTTTTCTGGAAATTCGCTCTTAAAAGCAAGTATGCCACCCTGCATATTGTACACTTCCTTAAAGCCGAGGCTTATCATAATCTGCATGGCATTGTAACTTCGTTTTCCTGAACGGCAATACACTAAGACTGGAAGATTTTTGTCTACCATCAAAATGCTGTCCTTAAAATTCGGCTTTTTATAATCTATGTTTACAGAATTTTGTATGGACACAGAATCAAACTCAATTGGAGTGCGCACATCAATAATTTGCAGATTTGCTATCTCACGCATCATTTGTTCACATTCCTTTACCGTTACATTCTTTTGAGCAATTCCAACGAACGGAATTAGCACCAACACAAACACGAAAATTTTTTTCATGACAACAATATATATTTATTTCATTATCAATAATGTATGCGATACGTCCTACATCTCTATTCTTCAAATTTTTTCTTTTCTCCCCTGACGTACACTCTGGCCAACAATGCTCCCGAAATATTATGCCAAACGCTAAATATTGCTCCAGGAACCGTAGCCGACTGCAATACAGAAAAATGCTGATGAGCCAGCGAACAGGCAAGACCAGAATTCTGCATTCCAACTTCAATGGAAATTGCTATGCATTGTGTTCTTGAAAAATTCATCAGCCGACCCAACGTATATCCTAATACGTAGCCACACGCATTGTGCAACACAACTACCAAGATAATTACGATTCCCACTGTATGTAAATTTGTTGAATTTACCGACACAACAGAACCAACAATCAATGCAATGGCTAGTGAGGAGAAAATCGGCAAGAACTTAACTACCGATGTAGTAAATTTTGGAAATAAATATTGTATGCCAATACCAATAACGATTGGTATTATAACAACCTGCACTATAGACAAAAACATATTCACCACATCCACATCAATCACCGCACCGGCAAGAAGCCAAGTGAGGAATGGCGTCATAATTGGAGCAAGTACTGTTGAAACCGCCGTCATGCCAACCGACAAAGCCAAATCACCCTTGGCCAAAAATGTGATGATGTTCGATGCTGTTCCACCTGGACAACAGCCCACCAATATCACTCCAATTGTCAATTCGGGTGGCAATTGGAACATTTTTGCCAGTAGCCAAGCCAAACCCGGCATAATCGTAAACTGGGCAAGGCATCCAATAAGTACATTTTTGGGATGTGAAAATACTATTTTAAAATCTACAGGTTTTAAGGTCAGCCCCATAAACAACATAACAAATCCCAACAAATAGTTGATATACGAAGTTTTAACCCACGTGAACGATGGAGGCAACAAAAATGCAAAAACGGCGACAAGCAGCACCACATAGGCGAAATATTTTTCTACAAGTTGTTTCATATATATCTATTTATATCTGCAAAATTACATATTAATGGAGAAAAAACATTTCAACGGAATGATTATTTGTAGCAGTTGAAAACTATCAGTTATACAAAAAAACAAGAACTACTTTGTTTCATTAATATTTCATAAGAAATAATCAAAAAAAAACAGAAACCCACTTCTGGATTTCCGTTTTTATTCAAAAATGCAAAATATCGCGTTTAGAAATTATTTTATCAAATTCTTTCCAGTCATATCTTTGGGTTGTTCAACGCCAAGAATGTGGCATATCGACGGAGCAACGTCAGCCAAAATACCGTTTTCAACTTGTGCGTTTTTATTTTCGCTGATATAAACAAATGGCACAGGATTCAACGAGTGGGCAGTATTTGGTGTGCCGTCAGCATTGATTGCGTTATCGGCATTTCCATGGTCTGCAATAATAATTGTTTCGTAGTTCATTGATTTTGCTGCTTCAACAACCTCATTCACACATTGGTCAACAGCAACTACAGCTTTTTCTATTGCTGAATAAATTCCAGTATGTCCAACCATATCACCGTTTGCAAAATTCACAACTATGAAATCGTATTTGTCTGTTTTGATAGCCTCAACCAATTTGTCTTTTACTTCAAAAGCACTCATTTCTGGTTTCAAATCGTATGTTGCAACTTTTGGAGAAGGAACCAAAATTCTGTCTTCGTTGTCGTATGGAGTTTCGCGGCCACCGTTGAAGAAGAATGTTACGTGTGCATATTTTTCTGTTTCTGCAATATGTAACTGGTTCTTGCCTAGACTTGACACATATTCGCCAAGAGTGTTTTGTACGTTTTCTTTGTCGAATAAAATGTGAACGCCTGTAAACGAAGCATCGTATGGAGTCATACAGAAATATTGAAGTCCAGGGATTGTGTTCATTCCTGCTTCTGGCATATCTTTTTGAGTAAGAACGATTGTCAATTCTTTTGCACGGTCATTACGGTAGTTGAAGAAAATGATAACGTCACCCTCTTTTATACGTCCGTCAACGTTTGCGTTAACGATTGGTTCTATGAATTCGTCTGTTCCTTTGTGTTCTGCACAATCGGAATCGTAACTTTCCAGCATTGCCTGAACCATGTTCGTTGCTTTTTTACCAACACCATTCACCAACAAATCGTAAGCGATTTTAATACGTTCCCAGCGTTTGTCACGGTCCATTGCATAGAAACGACCGATGATAGAAGCAATACTACCAGTATTTTTTGCTAATTGAGCTTCCAACTGTTCTATGAAACCTTTACCAGACTTAGGATCGGTGTCACGGCCATCCATAAAGCAGTGAACAAATGTATTGTCTATGCCGTAAAGTTTGGCGATTTCAATCAATTTGAACAAGTGGTCCAAAGAGCTGTGAACGCCACCATTTGAAACCAAACCCATCAAATGAATTTGTTTTCCTTTTTCTTTTGCGTAAGAAAAAGCATTCTTAATTTCTTTGTTTTCCAAAATGGAATTGTCGGCACACGCACGGTTGATTTTTACCAAATCTTGATACACAACGCGGCCGGCACCAATATTCAAGTGACCAACTTCGGAGTTACCCATTTGTCCGTCAGGCAAACCAACATTTTCGCCAGAAGCTTGTAGTTGCGAATAAGGATAGTTTTTCAACAAAGAATCCCAATATGGAGTTGGAGTTGCAGAAATCACATCGGATTTTGTTTTATTTCCGAAACCCCATCCGTCAAGAATCATTAATAATGCTTTCTTTCTAGTCATAAGTATTTAAAATTTTGAGTCTGCGAATAAGGCACACAAACCATCACAAGACTCTGGTTTGACAAAAAATTACGTGTGCAAATGTAAGAAAATCCATTATGAATTGTGAATTGTACGTTATGAATTATGCATTAAATTCTCTATGCATTTTTTCAGGCTGTCTGTCCAATACGGAATTTCTATATCAAAAGTTTCTTTAATTTTAGTTTTATCCAGCACAGAAAACGCAGGACGTTGCACCGGCGAAGGAAATTCGCTGCTATGACACGGTTTTACCTTGCAATTCAACAGTCCGGAATATTCAGCAATCATTTTTGTAAAATCGTACCAGCTACACACTCCTTCATTAGAGAAATGATAGATACCAGTATGATTTTCGTACTTTCTATCAGAAACGATGTTGAATATTACACAGGCTAAATCCCATGCGTATGTCGGTGTACCAACCTGATCGAACACGACGTTCAGTTCCGGTTTCGTCGCCGTAAGATTCAGCATAGTTTTACAAAAATTCTTACCAAATTCCGAATACAACCACGCAGTACGGATAATTACATAGTTACAGCCACTGGCAATAATATTCTGCTCTCCATGCAATTTCGTCAGTCCATACACTCCCGTAGGCGTACCTTTTTGTTCTTCGCGGCACGGAGTATTGTACGGTTCTTTACCAAACACATAATCGGTAGAAATATGCACCAGTAAACCACCGACTTCCTTCATTGCTTCTGCCAAATTCTTTGGGGCCTGCGCATTGAGTAGTTCGCAAAAATCGTAGTCAGATTCGGCTTTGTCTACATTTGTATATGCCGCACAGTTTATAATCGCTTCTATAGACTGTTTCTTTACAATATCCCTTACGGCCTGAGCATCGGTAATATCAAGTATGGTTGTCTCAACGCCATCGACGGTTGTAACGTCGGTAAAAATATACGTATCGGCAGACTGTCTCGAAACGATTCTCATCTCGTTTCCCAACTGACCATTTGCTCCAGTAACTAATATATTCATTTTTCAGTATTTGCAGACTAATTTTTTCCGTACATTGATTCATAATACTTTTCGTATTCGCCACTGGTGATGTTGTCCATCCATTCCTGATTGTCAAGATACCAACGTACCGTTTTTTCTATACCTTCTTCAAACTGCAATGACGGTTCCCAGCCCAATTCTTTCTGTAACTTAGTAGAATCAATTGCATAGCGTGCATCATGTCCAAGACGGTCGGTTACGTATGTAATCAGATTCAAATCTTCACCTTCGGCGCGTCCAAGCAGTCTGTCAACAGTTTTAATCACAACTTTGATAATATCTATATTCTTCCATTCGTTGAAACCGCCAATGTTATAAGTTTCGGCTATAGTGCCCTTATGGAAAATCAAATCAATTGCACGTGCGTGGTCTTCAACGAATAGCCAGTCACGCACATTTTCTCCCTTGCCGTACACTGGTAGCGGTTTCTTGTGTCTAATATTATTGATGAACAACGGTATCAATTTTTCAGGGAATTGATATGGTCCGTAATTGTTTGAACAGTTTGTTACAATCGTCGGCATTCCGTATGTGTCGTGGTAAGCACGTACAAAATGGTCCGAACCTGCTTTACTTGCCGAATACGGAGAATGAGGCGTATATTTTGTTGTTTCGTAGAAGAAATCTTCTCCGTATGCCAAATGATGTTCCGACGACGATGCTGTTGTTGAAAATGGAGGTTGTACGCCTTCAGGATTCGACATCTTTAATGCGCCATAGACTTCATCAGTCGAGATATGATAGAATCGTTTCCCTTCATATTTTTCGGGCAAAGATTCCCAATACAATTTAGCAGCCTGCAACAACGAAAGCGTACCCATTACATTTGTACGGGCAAACGTAAACGGATCTTTAATACTACGGTCAACGTGACTTTCGGCTGCAAGGTGGATAATGCCGTCAACGTGTTCATTCTGCATCAACTTGTAAAAGGCATCAAAATCGCAGATATCCATTTTTACGAATTTGTAATTCGGTTTGTGCTCAACATCTTTCAAATTTGCCAAATTGCCGGCATACGTTAGTTTATCTAAGTTGATGATAGTATATTCCGGATATTTGTTCACAAATAATCTCACCACGTGCGAGCCTATAAATCCCGCGCCACCTGTTATTACAATCGTTCGTTTGGCACCCATAATTTAAAATTTTATCAAAGATAGAAATTAATGCATAATTCGCAATGAATTGTCAGGAATCAGTTTTCACTTATCAGAAAAAACTGGAACGAAATATTTCCGTACCTCTATTAGTTGTCATAATTCTACCGGCCATTATCAATTTAGTTCATAACTTCATATTGTTTCTTTCCCTTATTTTTCTTATACTTGCAATGATTTGAGGGTCAAATCTAACGTTCACTCTATCAACATTTTCATTTCTATGTCGAAGAAAAAAATATCATATCTCTGTATTGGTCTTGGTGTTCTTTCTGCCTTAATTTTTGCAACGGCATCGTTCGTTCATGATCCCAAAGACACACAGAAATCAAGTCAATCGGAAGACAGCATTCTCGTTGTTTCCAAGCAAGTTTACATACCAAAATCGGTAACATTGTTCGGGGAACGCGTTCCTCTGGAATATTATGATGTGTATGAAAGTCTTGAGCGAGAATTATTAGTAAACACATTCTATCAATCGCAGACGACACAAATACTGCAATACAAGCACCGCTATTTTCCAATAATTGACAGTATCCTTAAAGCAAACAACATTCCCGAGGATTTCCGTTATCTTGCTGTTGCAGAAAGTAATCTTCGTGTAAATATTTCACCCAAAGGTGCAGCTGGATTCTGGCAAATAATAGAATCTACGGCAAAACAATATGGACTAACGGTAAACGATGAAGTTGACCAACGCTACGACCTAATAAAAGCTACCGAAGTTGCGTGTAAATACTTTCAAAACGCATACAAAAAATTCGGCAACTGGACCATGGCTGCCGCTTCGTACAATCTTGGCATCGGAGGTTTGGCTAAACAGGCTGGATTTCAAGGAATAACTTCATTCTACGATTTATATACTAATTCCGAAACATCACGCTACGTTTTTAGAATCATGTCGTTCAAATTGATTCTTGAGAATCCGGAATTGTACGGATATAAAGACATTGAACCTTACCCTACTATAAAACAAAAAATTGTCGAAGTTGACACGTCAATTTCAAACTTGGCAGAATTTGCACGTAGCCAAGGTTCTAACTACAAAATGCTGAAAACACTCAATCCGTGGCTACGCGATAAAAAACTTACCAACAAGGACAGTGTCTTGTATAAAATAATTTTAGTGGAAGATAAAGAACGACTTCGATAATGCAGGATACAACGAACGACAATCAACTTGTTATTGAAGGTGCCCGCGAGCACAACCTCAAGAATGTCAGTGTTTCAATTCCAAGAGATACCCTCACGGTCATTACTGGACTCAGCGGAAGCGGTAAATCATCACTTGCTTTCGACACAATTTACGCCGAAGGACAACGGCGATACATTGAGACATTTTCGGCATACGCACGGCAATTTCTTGGCACAATGGAACGACCCGATGTTGACAAGATTATAGGATTGAGTCCTGTGATTTCCATAGAACAGAAGACTGTAAACAAAAATCCTCGTTCTACTGTCGGCACTATCACAGAAATTTACGATTTTCTCCGTCTGCTTTACGCCCGTATCGGCGAAGCATATTCATACGAAACCGGCGAAAAAATGGTGAAATACACCACTGATAAAATCATCAGCCTTATTTACGATAAATTCAACGGACATAAAATATATCTCCTTGCTCCTATTGTTAAAAACCGTAAAGGCCACTATGCCGAACTCTTTGAGCAATACCGGAGGAAAGGCTATTTATATGCCCGCATCGATGGTGAAATAACGGAACTGACCAATGGCTTAAAAGTTGACCGATACAAAAACCACGATATTGAGCTGATAGTCGATAAATTCAAAATTAGCGACAAAGAAGAATCACGCATCAAACAATCCATTGAAACTGCCATGAAATTGGGAAAAAATGTGATTATAGTGCTTGATATGGATACAAACGCCATCAAATATTTCAGTAAAAAATTAATGTGTCCGACCACGGGACTTTCTTACGAAGAACCTGCTCCACATTCATTCTCGTTCAACTCACCACAAGGTGCCTGTCCACATTGCGACGGACTTGGTATGGTCGACGAAATTGATTTGGAAAAAATCATTCCTGACCCAAAACTATCGACAAAAAAAGGAGCATTCAAACCTCTGGGTACATACAAGAATACTTTGATATTCTGTAAGATAGAAGCGATTCTGACCAAATACGGTTTCAATCTGGATACAGCATTCCGTGAGCTTTCCGAAGAATGTAAGAAAGCACTCATTCACGGCTCACAGGAAATGTTTTCGTTTGTCACAAACCCTGTTGGAGTTTCAGCAAACTATTTTCTCGGGTTTGAAGGCATTCTACACCTGATAGAAAAACAAATGGAATTTCAGGATGACGCAAAAGCTGCAGACTGTTTTTTGTCAAAAAGTATTTGTCCTGTCTGCCACGGACAACGGCTCAAAAAAGAATCGTTATATTTCAGAATAACAGAGAAAAATATTGCTGAAATTTCCAGCCTGACAATAGAACGCTTTTACGAATGGATTTCCGAACTTCCATCTCAACTTACCAAACAGCAATTGCAAATTGGACAGGAAATTATAAAGGAAATCAAAAGCCGCACGGAATTTTTACTTGACGTAGGTCTGTCGTACCTTTCTTTGAACAGAAACTCACAAACACTTTCCGGTGGAGAAAGTCAACGTATACGACTTGCAACACAAATTGGTTCAAAATTGGTGAATGTCCTCTACATTCTTGACGAACCGAGTATAGGACTACACCAACGCGACAACATAAAGCTGATTGATTCACTCAAAAAACTTCGCGATGCAGGAAACTCCGTTATTGTGGTAGAACACGACGAAGATATGATTCGTGCTGCCGACTACGTCATTGATTTCGGGCCAGGTGCTGGACGAAAAGGAGGCGACATTGTTGCGCACGGACGTCAAAAAGAGTTTCTTAAACAAAAAAGTTTGACTACTGATTATCTTACTGGAAAATTACAAATAGAAATACCGAAAACACGACGGAAAGGTAACGGCAAAAATCTTTCCATTATCGGTGCGACAGGCAATAATCTAAAAAATGTTTCAGCAACATTTCCATTGGGTTGTTTCATTTGTATTACTGGTGTTTCAGGCAGCGGAAAATCTACATTGATAAACCAGACGCTCCACCCTATTCTCAACAAACATTTTTATAGAGCAAAAGCAGAACCACTTCCTTATAAGAGCATAGAAGGGTTGGAAAACATCAATAAAGTCATTGAGATTGACCAGTCACCACTTGGACGTACGCCACGTTCAAATCCAGCGACCTACACCGATATTTTCAGCGACATTCGGAAACTTTTTGAAGTTTTGCCAGAAGCGAAAATGCGTGGATACCGTGCTGGACGATTCTCGTTCAACGTAAAAGGCGGACGATGCGAAGCTTGCAAAGGTGCTGGCGTAAAGACCATAGAAATGAATTTCCTTCCAGATGTCTACGTAACCTGCGATGAATGCAACGGCAAACGCTACAATCGCGAGACACAAGAAATCCGTTATAAAGGAAAATCAATCAGCGACGTGCTTGATATGACCATCAACCAAGCCGTTGAATTCTTTGAAAATATAAAAAATATCTACATAAAACTTAAAACGCTCCAAGATGTCGGATTAGGTTACCTGAAACTCGGTCAACAATCCAACACGTTGTCGGGTGGCGAAGCCCAGCGTGTGAAACTTGCCGCCGAACTATCAAAAAAAGATACGGGTGATACGTTGTATATTTTGGATGAGCCAACTACCGGGCTTCATTTCCACGACATCAACATTTTATTGGGCGTACTGCAAAAGCTCGTAAACAAAGGGAATACAGTCATTGTCATTGAACACAATCTTGACGTTATTAAGGTTGCCGACCACATCATAGATATTGGTCCAGACGGCGGCGAACACGGAGGAACAATCATCGGCACTGGTACACCAGAAGAAATTGCAAAAATTTCTAAAAGCTACACGGGACAATTTCTTAAAAAGTTACTGAAATAAATTACCAACCGATAGTTCTTTCAAAGGTAGGAGTTACCAGTTTTCAAACAAAAATTCTGATTATTGCGTTCTGAATTTACTCGCTTAATCTCTGAAATTCCACCATCCAATCTGTTGGGATAACACCCGAACAGAATTGATCAAAATCGAATTGAGAACAAGGAATAATTCTGTTTTTTCCTGTTGAACCGATAGGAACCTCAACCCACAATGTCTGCGATACTGTTGAGCGATAGAAACAGATATTTTTGGGAAACATTGAGTGTCTCAAATGGAATTTTTCGTACGACACATCGCTAAAATCGCCAGTTTCATGTTTTCGCTGCGAAATGCCGTCCAACACGTGCCACACAATCTGGGCAGCCAACTGGGCAGAAATGCCGTCAACATCTTTCGTCGGATTAAACTCCGACAAGAAAAAGACATTCATCCGGGGTGAATACCCTGAATTCCAAGCAAACTGACAAGCTATTTCTGAGTACAATCCATTCACATTTCGACCAGCAGGATTATCAGAATAACGGAACGCGTTCATATCGAATGAGACAACCTGTGCATCACGTAGCAATGGTTCCACACGATCCGACTGACTACATTCTCCCAAACGTTTACAAGTAAAATTGTGCGATTTCCACCAAGAGAATGATTCGCGCGACGATAAATATTCCTGACTAGCAATATGAATCAAACGAACATTTGGATATTCGGCGACAATGCGCTGCAAATACTGTTTATTTGAAAAATCTTCATTCTCCACGTTCACATCTATTTGTGCATCAACAAGAGACAATGCGGGATAGGCAATATTCCCGAATCCTGTTTTCGTAAGATATGCAACCGCCTCCTGCGTACCGCCATATATCACCACTGGTTTATCGTATGCCGACAATTCCTGCATTGCTGTTGCAAGATTTTCGTACGATTCTGCCACAGAATATCCCTGACGACAATTTCCCAAATCAATGCAATGCAACGGCAACGACGTATCGTGCAGACTATACAGAATGCGACGGATGACATCTGCGGCCTGACCTGCACCATTATTGTCGGAATTTCTATCCTCTCCGAAACCAAACATAAACACATCTGCCCACGACAACTCTTTGTCATCGTACACAGACGCAACACGTATGTTCAGATTCGAATGTGATTCTTCCGAAACAACAGGTAGGAATAATTCAGAAAGCATTATTTAGATTTTTTTACCTCTGCAATTTCGTAGCATTGTTCCAACGTCAAATTTTCTGGTTTAACGTTTTTGGCAATTCTGAAATATTTCTTTTTGTAGAATACGCATGGATGTCCCCAACGGTCAAGCATAACTTTTACATTTGCATCTTCTGCAAATTCCTTTATGCTTCGTTTCTCGTCAGATTCACGTTTGCGGATAATGATTTTTTCCGCTTCTTGAATCGTTACCGAGAACACATCGGGATCTCCTTTTTTCAATGAAATGAATTTTCCTTTGTGAGCCAAGAATGGTCCAAAACGACCAACATTTGCCATCACAGTTTCGCCTTCGAATGTTCCAACCTCGCGAGGCAAAAGCAACAATGTCAACGCCTCCTGCAAGGTGATTGTATTTGGATTTTGACCTTTCAACAAAGTCACGCTTTTCTTCTCAGGATCGTCGGATTCGCCCATTTGTAAATATTGGCTAAAACGACCATTACGAACATATACGTTTTTGCCAGTTTCAGGATGAACGCCAAGCAAACGGCCTTCGTTACCATTTTTCAACATCATCAAAGCATCTTCCAACGTAACTGTTTCAATTTGGAACGATTTATCCAACGCAGTGTAAACAGGTTTTTCTTCGTCATCTTGTTTGCCCAACTGAACCATAGAACCAAAACGGCCGATACGTACAGAAACCTGTCGGCCTGTTTCAGGATCGATTCCCAGCACGCGTTCGCCATTGCCACGTTCCGAAGTTTCCATTGTATCGTCAACCTTGGCATGGAACGGTTTGTAGAATTTTGAAAGCATTTCAACCCAACCAATTTTTCCCAACGCAATTTCATCGAATTCCTGTTCAACAGAAGCGGTGAAATTGTAATCCATAATACCCTCAAAATATTTCATCAAGAAATCGTTCACAACAATTCCTATGTCAGTCGGGAACAATTTATTCTTTTCGGTATCTACATTTTCCGACGCTTTCGTTGCGGTAACCTTTCCCGCTTTCAACGTCAATTTATTATACTGACGCTTTTGTCCGGCACGGTCTTCTTTTAAGATATATCCACGTTTTTGGATTGTAGAAATTGTCGGCGCATAGGTTGATGGACGACCAATTCCCAATTCTTCCAATTTACGAACCAACGTAGCTTCAGTGTAGCGTGGCGGATGTTGCGTAAAACGCTCCGTCGCAACTATTGACTGAGTTTCGACAGCAGAGCCAACGGCCAAAGAAGGAAGTACAACACTTTCTTCTTCCGTAGCATCATCGTCAACCGACTCGATGTACATTTTTAAGAAACCGTCGAAAACGATAACTTCACCTTTTGCCGTGAATGTTGCATTTTTCAAATCCTTGCTCGTAATCGTCAGTGTTGTGCTTTCCAATTGAGCATCAACCATTTGCGAAGCAAGTGTACGTTTGCGGATTAAATCGTACAAACGTTGTTCATCGGCATTCGACGACACAAATTCATTTTCTATATAAGTAGGACGAATTGCTTCGTGGGCTTCCTGAGCACCTTTCGATGTTGTGGAATATTTGCGGACTTTCGAATACTTTTCTCCGAAATTCTCAACAATAAACTTTTTCGACGTATTGATTGCCAAAGCAGACAAGTTCACCGAGTCGGTTCTCATATATGTAATGAAACCTGATTCATATAATTGTTGTGCAATCTGCATGGTTTTGGCAACTGGGAAATAATATTTTCTACTAGCTTCTTGTTGCAACGTTGACGTTGTGAAAGGTGGAGCTGGACGTTTTGTCGTCGGTTTTTTCTCGCAGGCGGAAACTTCGAATTGTGCATTTTTTGCTTTTTCAAGAAAATCCTCAGCTTCCTGCTTTGTTGCAAAACGTTTCGACAATTCAGCAGTGAAAGCATATTTTTTCCCTCCTTGTTCAGCCACAAAATCGGCAACAACTTTATATGAAGACTCCGATTTAAAAGCATTGATTTCGCGCTCACGCTCAACAATAATTCGTACCGCAACCGATTGAACGCGACCAGCTGAAAGTTGTGGTTTTACCTTCTTCCATAAAATTGGAGAAAGTTCAAAACCGACCAATCTATCAAGGACACGACGAGCTTGTTGAGCATCAACTAACTTCAAATCAATTGTACGCGGAGTTTTTAGTGAATCAACGATTGCATCTTTGGTAATTTCGTGGAACACAATACGTTTTGTTGTCTTTACAGGTAACTTAAGCACTTCTGCCAAATGCCACGCAATAGCTTCTCCTTCACGGTCCTCATCGGATGCGAGCCATACGTTCTTTGTTTCTTTTACTGCTTTACGAAGTTCTGCTACTAATTTTTTCTTATCTGCAGAAATCTCATATACAGGAGCAAACGAATGTTCAACGTCAATTCCCAGCCCTTTTTTCTCCAAATCGCGGATGTGTCCGTAACTCGACATAACCGTGAAATCCTTGCCTAAAAACTTTTCTATAGTCTTGGCTTTCGCAGGAGACTCAACAATTACCAAATTTTCCGTCATAGTATACTTCCTCTTATAACGATTCCGCAAAATTATAAAAAACAATTACAAACAAAGATTTTAGCGAGAAAATTACGACATAATTTTCTGTATAGTCGTTAAACTAAGACCTCTACCCGGCTACCATTTGCCATATCTTTCGTCACGACAATCTGTTTGTCAATTTTTTTCAGCGCATCAACATGGGAAATTATTCCAACAAGACGATTCCCTTCGGTCAAATTATTGAGAGCCTTCAGAACCTGCTCCAAAAATTCGCCATCGAGCGTGCCGAATCCTTCATCGACAAACATAGTGTCGAGTTTAATGCCCCCGACCGACGACTGAACCTCATCGGCAAAGCCAAGGGCCAACGACAGCGAAGCTATAAACGATTCACCACCCGAAAGTGATTTAACATCGCGGACCGTACCATTATAATGATCAACAACATCTAAATCGAGACCAAATTGACCACGGTTAGAATTCGCTATCTTTCGACGCTGCAATTCATAATGTCCGTTCGACATTACCATAAACCGCGTGTTTGCATAACCGATAATTCTATCGAAATATGCCATTTGTACATAGGTTTCCAACATAATCTTCTCCTGCCCCGACAATTTACCATTTGCTGTATTAGACAATGCCAATTTCCACGTATATTCTTTTTCAAGCACAGCCAAATTTCCCGAAGACAGTTTTATGTTTTTCAGAGCAGACGTATTGGCATCTATTCTGGAACTAATTATTCGTTGTTTTGCCTGCACATCTCTTAAATCTGTTTCCAACATCTGACGTTTGGACAACATTTCATCTTTATTGACAGAAATGCCATCTTTTAACTGCTCCGTCAATGTCTGCATTGAAGATTTCAATCCAGAAATAGCATTTTCGCAGTCATTATACGCTTTCGTAGAATCCTCTATAGCTTTTGTTATAGAATTTTTTTGCAACGTTAAAGCAGTAATCTGTTTTTGTGCTTCGGCTTTATTTGCATACTTCAATTCCGACTGAGTATTCTTGAGATTTTGTTTCCAAACATCAATATTTGCCTGCAATTTGGCAAGTTCAACCTTACCAAAACTTACAGTTTCATTTAATTCTTTCTGCTTGACATCCGCAGAGGAAACCAATGTCGGTAATTCATTTTTACGGACATAGTTCTTTTCTTCGGCAGCAATTTTTATTTTGATTTCCGAAATTGATTTTTGAATTTCCGAAACTTTTTGTTGTATTTGATTTGTAGCATTTTCTATAGTACAATCGCCCAACGAAGCCGTTATAGACGACTTTACACTATCTTCCAATGTTTTGCAAGAACCATTTTGAGTATTGCAAACCTCAACACCTTTATCACGTCTCTGCGTTACTTCTTCCAACTTTTGCTTTAATGTTTGGAGTTCCTGTTCTGTCGGCGCATTTTGTGACATGGCAGCCTTATTCGGATGATGTACAGAACCACAAACCGGACATGGCACACCTTCCATCAACGAAGAGGCTATAATTCCAGCCTGCTCAGCTATAAAAAGTTTATACTTTTCGTCATAATCATGTTGAGCTATTGTCTGTTGTTGAACAACATCCTGCAACAATTTTTGATATTCAGCAAGTTTTTTTCTTGCTGCCTGCAATTCCTCTACCTGTTTTTTCAATGTATCCAAAATCGCATTTGTGTCCTGCAATTTTTGACATTCGTTTTTCAATGTTTGGAGATTTTCTCCTGCATGCTGCAAATTCAGGCTTTCATCTTGTAGTTTCTTTACAACTTCCTGCTGACGTAATAATTGAGAATTTGTGTCATTCAATTGTTTTTCCTTAGCGCAAAAATCCTTTAAACCTTTTTGAATTTGCTCATTCAAAGAATCCAACGCCTCATATTTCGGCAAAATCTGTTCAATTTGAGCAATGGCGGACTGCAAAGTGTCAATTTCCGTTTTACGTGATTCCGCATCAATTTTCGACTTTTGCAAACCAACTAAATCTACCTGTTTTTCTGTCAGTTTCTTTTTGTATTCCTCCAACTGTTGTTGCGCTTTTTCGTAATTATCAACAACTTTGAGTGCCTCCACAACTTTTACCCGTTCCTGGTCTTTTTCATCGTACTGTTGCTGCAACGATTTCAAATCTTTTTCATCTTCCCCAAGCAACAACTGGACAAAATCCACGACTTCGTTTATCGGCAAGGTACCATTTTTTGCATTATCGAAAACAATGAGATTTTCGGGAGCCTCATTTACATTAATTCCATTTATATATTGCGCAACACTTCGTCGAGCATTATCACATTCCTGACGTAATTTCTCCGCAGAATGATTTAATTCTTCTTGTAATCTTGCAAAAGGTTCCGTCTTAAAAATCTGACGATAGCATTTCTGCCGTTCTTTCGTATCGGTTGTAATCAGTTTATAAAAATCACCCTGCGCAATCATGGCAATCTGAGAAAATTGATTGAAATCAACTCCAAGAATTTCCTGAATTTTTTTCTTCGCATCGTCATTTATCAGCGGAGAAGAATCGGGCATTTGCAACACAACCTTTTCCGATTCCCGTTTTGTTCCCGTACCTCGTTGTTTCTTGACATCATGGGCAGGTTCACGTCTTACCATGTACGTTTTACCATCATATTCAAACTGAAGCTCAACAAAACAAGGCGTGTCTTCAGTTGCATATTTCGACTGGAACATTTCCACGCTTCGATTTTCGCCACTTGCCTGACCATACAACGCATAGGTAATAGCATCGAAAATAGTGGTTTTTCCCGCTCCTGTTTCTCCACAAATTAAATACAAACCTTTTTTACCAAATTTGGAAAAATCTATCGTCGTTTTTTGTGCGTACGGTCCAAAGGCAGACATTGTCAATTGTATCGGTCTCATGTTATTCCTCCCAAATTTGTTCAATTAGACCTTCCACAAACGAAGTTTGTTCTTCTGTCAATGGTTGACGATATTGTTGTTCGAAGAATTCCGAAAACAATTCACCCGGAGTTTTTGATTCGACGACCTGTGTATTTTGCAAACAAGAGCCTACAGAACGAGTACGTTTGTTATCGTATCGCAACTCAAGTAGATTATGATAAATCGTACGTAGTTTACCAATCGCATCGGGAATATCATCTTCGTCAATCAACGTAATACGGACAAAATCTTCCTGCAAATTCGTGCCATCGTAAAACGACTTTGCCGTTACCTCATCGTATGCGCCTCGTATGTCGTGCCAGTCGTGCAACGGAATTAATGGTTCAAACGAAAGTTTTACATCACCTTTAGCGCCCAACTCAACTATCGTAACTGATTTCTCATTATTAACTTCTGAAAACGAATATTTTAACGGACTTCCGGAATAACGCACGGTTTCACGTACGCACGACTGCGGCCGATGCAAATGTCCTAACGCAACGTAATCGAAATCATCATACACCGACACATCAACATTGTCAACGCCACCAACCGAAGTTTCTTCGGAATCGGAACGTTCCGCACCAGTAACAAACTGATGAGAAAGTATGACATTTCGCCGTGTTTTGTCAACTTTCATTTTTTCAATCGCAACACGAACACAATCGGTATACGATTCAATTTGTTCTTCAGGAAAACAATGACGTACTTGAGCCGGCTTAACAAATGGAAGCATATACACTGCCACTTCGCCAAATTCGTCGTGCATAACAACAGGAGAAACTTCGCCTTGAAAAACAGGAGAAACATAGACTCCACACCGACTCATAATAGCAGAACCAAAGGCAATTCGTTCAGCAGAATCGTGGTTTCCACTCGACACGAACAATTTGGCATTGTTGGGCAACACGTTCGACAAATCCGACAAAAATTCATCGCACAACTGCACCGCCTCGGCCGACGGCACCGATTTGTCGTATATGTCTCCAGCAATAAACACCGCATCAGGTTTATGCGATTGAACCAGACCAAGAATTTTCTTCAAAATGAACCGTTGCTCGTCGTACATCGACTTGCCGTTCACCTGCTTACCAATATGTAAATCAGAAAGATGGATAAATTTCATATTTCGCAATTAACGATGTAATAAATCTACATCTATTTTGGAAATTGACAAGACCAATGAGAACATAATTTTATTTGGTAATAATTCGTTTTTTTGATAAGCAAGCTATTCTTGTTCGCCGTTTGTTGCTACCACGCTTTTATCAAATCGATAAATTCGCTTTTGGTGTAAGCGCCATCTACCTTACGATCCTTGTAAACCAAGCAATATTTGTAATTGTTTCCTGCCTTGCTTGCCCAAAGATTGCCCAACTTGATTTTCTTCTCAGCATCCAAATGGTCGCCTTTGGTTTCCAGCAAAACAATCTTGCCTTTTTTCGTATTGATGATGAAATCAGGATAATGATTGATAAAACCGTTGATACAAAATTCTGCCCAATAGTGCTACATTTCTATCTATACAGCCACTTTTTCAACACTTCCGTCTTTTTCTGTGGGCAGTCCGCCATCACTTTTTTGCATCAGCGATTTGCTCTTCCAATGCGGTGATTTGTTCAACGATTTTTTTCTGGTCGGAGAGAGAGGGAACTTTTATTGAAATTCCTTCGATTCTATCAATTGAAGCTCGATATTCTCTTCTGAAACCTGCTGTTTTTCCTTCTTTATTCAAAACCCAAGCAACATATTTTTCTTCGAGTTTTTTACCTTTTATTCTCAAAACTCCACAATGGTCAGTTGGATAAAATTTTTGTTTAGCTGGAATTACATTTACCATCCAATCGCCATCTATTCCCCAAAGAACAGAATCTTTCGAAAAATCTTTTATCAGCAATCTGTCAATCATACCAAATGGCTCAAACACATTGGCACTAAACACCGGAACATCGAAGTTTGGATTTAATTCACTATTCAGCACCCTATGTCCAATAGCAACATCAAATATATAACTATTTGATAATCTGATTATTGCCCCTATCTAATTACTTATAACCTCCAATCGCTCAAACACTTCGGTAATTCTTCTTTTGTATTCCTCAATGCTCATACGGCTATTGTTGTATTCAGCATCAATCGCCTCACATTCGGTCACAATCTGGGTTTGAAGTTGTTCGTCAATAACAGGTACTTGTATGAGTTTCAAATCTTCGGGATATACATGTGGCTGTGCAGAACCTTTTTGTAAATAATAAATTTGATTCTGAATAGAGAAAAGGAAATCATACAAAAACAATGTATGCAAATCACTTTTCCCTCTTACAGTAGTGCAATCAGAGGCAAATATTGGTTCTGTCCAAAAATTTACAAAACCTGCGTTTGCACCACTTGCACTAATTGTTATTGTGTTTGATGGTCTATTTGCTTCATTATGGTAATAAGCAAAATCTACACCTCCTGCAACAACTTTAATATTACCCTCTTTTGCTTGTGCAGAAGTTATTGATTTGCCTTTCTGAACCTCCGCTATATCCCCTAACTTCACCAGCGGATACTTACTTTTAATTTCAATTTTCTTATCGGCAGTTAGTTTTATTGACTTATCAAATTCTGTTCGGCTAAAATCAATCATATCAGATAGATTTGTAAATGAGAGCAATTCACCCATTTCCCCACAATAATCATTTGTTAGTTCTTCTTTTTCCGACTTAACTTCCTCGTATGAGAACTTATTGCATTGTTCATATATATGTTTACGAATGGCGAATGCAAATTTTGTATTGTCCCACGAGTCATTAGGGTTATAAAGCGGAGTATCTATATATTTGATAGAATTGATTGCTGTAACCACTTCAGCATCTTTGTCATTTTTGTCGGTTGCCTCTTGGTCTGTATCTTCTACCGGCTTATTTGTGACATATTTTATACCCTCGTCACCTTTACGATTGCTCCAATCGTAGCCCAAGAATTTTACAATTTGAGCCTTGTTGCTTTTGTTGTTTATCTTGTCGGGAGGCGATTGAAGAATTGCCACCGAATTGCTTTCAATCTGAATATAAGTGTTTAGTTTGTCGCTTTCAATTTCTTTAGCAAAGGCAACAAACTGGCGTCTATGTTCTTCTTTTTCTTTGTCTTGATATTCGTTACTTGAAACAAACTCAGCAAATTGTTTATTATACTCTTTTTTATTCAGTTTTTCTTGATCGTTATAAAACGACGACTCCTCAAACCATTCTTTTTGAACGCTTTTTTTTATAGGCGTTGGTTTGAAACTCTTTTTGTAATTGACAAAAATCTCGTGTTTTTCAAGCGACTCTTCCAACTCTCCGTCTTGCATGAAACTGAAATATGCCAATTCATCATAACTTTGTTTTGCAATATATCCGTCTATTGCTTGCCAACTTAAATATTGGGTGTAGTCTTTCTTCTCAATAAAAGTATGAAGAAGTCCCTCTGCATTTTTCTTTACCCTCTGAGCAAAAAGAACTATAGTGTTTGTGCCTGTTGAACCAAATGTACGGCTATTAAGATTCACAATTGCTAATATGTTGAAATGGGCAAACAGTAATTCACGGGTTTTGATATACAAATTTCCATTTGAAAGAATAGAACTTGGCAAAACGATACCTACAACACCATTAGTACGCAAAAAATGTTTTGTTCTTTCGA
This sequence comes from uncultured Bacteroidales bacterium, assembly GCA_937892155.1. Lineage (GTDB taxonomy): Bacteria > Bacteroidota > Bacteroidia > Bacteroidales > UBA1715 > UBA1715. Next base: position 31,620 of record CALAUG010000065.1, read on the forward strand.
TAAAGAAACACTCAATGCTGTTGTTAGCTCCGTATGCCTTTTCTTCAATTGATTTAAGAAGATCAAATTGATTTCTATCGTTGTTGGTCATTGTGTTCAAAAAGCCTTTCACACTATAAGGTGGGTTTGCTATTATACAATCAAAGGTGTCTTTGTCAAAACCTTGATAGCGGACATCGTTTGTGTTAATGCAGCTTAACGAATCTTTGAATACAATCCGGGCATCTTTGCTTCCATTGATGATGGTTGCAATTTTTGCCACTTGGCTTAATGTTTGGCTTTTTTCTATTCCGTAGGCTTGGGCATTAGGATAGTTCTTGATAAATTCAGTCAAGAAATGACCGGCACCACAAGCATAGTCAAGCACTTTTACTGTATTTGATTGGGTAAAATCGGGCAAACATTTTATAATGAAGTTGACAATTGGAAGTGGCGTGAAAAATTGGCCCTCTGTTTGATGAACATTTTTAGACAATAATCCCTCAAACAAATCACCAAAAAAGTGGTTTGTTTCACTGTTGCTCAGATTTATGTCCTGAATAAGGGCAGCAATCTTTATTAGGATTTGAAAATTCTTCTCGAAATCTTCTTTGTTTTCTACATCAATAAAGTTGAACTTTTTGATGTTATAGAATTTAATATCCTCAAACAATTTCTTGATTCCTTCAAAAAGTCCGTTTGTTACCGAGCGGTTAGTGTCTTCAAAAATCTGCTTGATATCTTTTTCTTCTTTGTTTACAACCTCAACATGGAATAAATCCCGCTTCCCTTCTTGATAAAGTTTAAGCAGACGAGTGCAATACTCTTTGGGTGTATCACGAGTTATACCCTTGTAATAGAATTGCAAATCATTGGGATTGTTTCGTTCATCGGTAATTTTGCAGAGGAATAAATCAATCAAAATATAAAACGAATGTTCAAAATCTGTGATTGCATTGTTTCGTAAAATAGTTGCAAATTCATGATATATTGGTCTGATTTCGGCATGTGAAAGTTCCCTCAAATCGGCAGTCGTATATTTCAACTTGCCGATAGAATATGCTGCTATATCATTTTCAAACAAACCCTTTGTTTCAAACGATTTACCGTATGTTTCGTTCCATACTTCAAAGTATTTGCCTTGTGCATTTTTAAATGTTTTTGGATTTTCTAATTCCGCAATACGTTTTTCGTTATCTTTCAGAGTGATAATGTGACTTTTTAAAACTTCCTTTTCTTCAAAATCAGCGGCAAAAAGCACAAGGTTTTCACAAAAACCAAGCTCATTAACAAGAGGACCTAGATAGCTAAAAAGTTGTCCACCGTCTTTTTGCATATTGTTCCATTCCTTGCTGAACTCAGATCCGTATGTTTTGTTTTCAATCAAAACCAAAGGATTATATTCCTTATCAAAAACAAGAATGTCGCCATACGATGGTTTGTTGATATGTCCAACCTTGAATGCAGGTTCAAAGACAATATGTTTTGGTTCATAGCCTTTTTCCAACAACAAATGGACACAAACAAGACATACAAAATTTTCTGGTGCTTCAAAATTCAGAGTCGTATCTCTATGAATAACAAAACCATTAGCAGGCTTCCCTTTTGTAGGAAACTCGCCATTGTTAAAATTTGCATCTAAAGGAGCATACGTAATCTTTTTAGTTTTGGTGTCAACTTTGATTGACGCACCACTAGAATATATTTTATTGTAAATGTTATTTGTTTCTGTAAAACCAAAGTGCAAAAGCACTTTTTCGAGATTTTCTTTTGTTATCATTCTACGCCCATTTAGTGGCGCTCACCTATCTGTTTCGGAGTAATACGGACATTCACATTGGGGCAAAAAGAACGTGGACTCAACATTATCCACGTCCTAAGGCCCTCGAACTGCCCGTTCTCACAGATAAGTCAAGCCCACGCCATACAGCGCAGGCATTCACTTGACTTATTCGAGTGAGAACTGTTAATCTAAAGTTTTCGAGGTTCTAGGACAGTTACCGAATAATAAGCAAACGCTATGATTTATAATATGTTAGTTAAAAATCTTTACTCTATTTTATCTTTTCGTTTTGTAAGTTA
>CALAUG010000066.1 GCA_937892155.1 uncultured Bacteroidales bacterium
TAGCTCGTTTGCTTTCCGGACTGCAAAAATCCTATAAGACGGCTTAGAGAGTTGAAAGACAGTTCAAGAGTTGAAAGTTCAGAAACTAAAAACCCTAAACTATCACAACTGACTCTAAACTCTCAACATTAAACACTAAACTAATTTTTATTATGAATAAAGATTCAAAGATCTATGTAGCCGGCCACTGCGGAATGGTGGGGAGCGCCATTGTGCGTGAACTGGAAAGACAAGGCTACAACAACATAATCACCCGCACCCACAAGGAACTCGACCTCTGCCGTCAGGAGCAGGTCGAGGCCTTCTTCGAGGCGGAAAAGCCCGAATACGTCTTCCTTGCCGCAGCCAAAGTCGGAGGCATCATCGCCAACCAGAGTGCCCTTGCCGACTTTATGTACGACAATATGATACTGGAGATGAATGTCATCCACGCTGCTTGGAAGAACGGCTGCAAGAAACTCGAATTCTTGGGCAGCAGTTGTATCTATCCGAGGATGGCTCCCCAGCCTATGCCGGAGAGCTGCCTTCTGACCTCCGAACTGGAGAAGACCAACGAGGCGTATGCGCTCGCGAAAATCAGCGGCCTCAAGTATTGCGAGTTCCTCAACCGCCAGTACGGTACGGACTACATCTCCGTGATGCCAACCAACTTATATGGCCCCAACGACAACTACCATCCCGAGCACTCCCACGTGCTTCCGGCCCTCATCCGTCGCTTCCACGAGGCAAAGCTTGCCGGTCTGAAGGAAGTCACCTGCTGGGGCGATGGTTCACCGCTGAGGGAGTTCCTCTATGTGGATGATTTGGCGAACCTCTGCGTGTTCCTGATGGAGAATTATTCCGGGAATGAAACGGTTAACGCTGGGACGGGGAAGGAGCTGACCATTAAGGCCCTCACTGAGCTTGTGGCAAAGGTTGTGGGGTATGAAGGGGAGATTAAGTGGGATACTTCGAGGCCGAACGGCACTCCGCGCAAGTTGCTGGATGTGAGCAAGGCGAAGGCACTCGGGTGGGAGTATAAGACGGAACTGGAAGACGGTATTAGGCTGGCTTATAAAGATTTTCTGGAGAATCCGATGAGGGCGGAGAGATAGTTGACGGTTGACACTTGACGCCCCACGCACCCATCGGCCAACAGCCGCAAGAGTGCTCTTCGGGGGCTCGCAAGAGACCGCCACTGCTCCCGATGGTCGCAGAGGCTATTGAATAAAATTTACACTTATGGAAATAGAAGAGAAAATCAATTATTTCGATTATTTGATTACATCCGTTATCAAAAAATGCTACAGAAATAGCAATTCGGATAATGAGACAGAAGTCATTCGCGAATCATGCTCAAAATGTAATTTGAGCAAATTGAAACTTATGAAAATCTTATTTTTTGTAACTACGCTTAATGTCAAGGAATGGTATCTTTTGGATAATGTTTTCAATAATTTTTATGCAATGCCTTATGGACCAGTTGAAAGCGATGTTTACGATAATCTGGACAGACTTATTAATTATAAGATTTTAGGCAACCAATTATTGGCCCGAGACGATGCTCAATTCGATTACTCGTTGCAGCAGGATATAACGAGCGTTATTGATGAATCAATAGATAAACTAAAAGCCATCAATCCTTCTATTTTTAATATGGGGGCATTTGAACTTGTAGAGCTGTCTCATAAGGCCGATTCTTGGAGAATAACCTTCAACGAAGCCCAATCCTTTGGCAGCCTTAGTCGCAAGATGCCGGCTGATGTAATTAAAATGTCAAAAGTTTATTATCGGTAGCTGAGATATGCATTTTGAAGAAATATCAAAAATAATAGATGAAATAACATCTTCAGTTGATCTTTATGTGGAAAAACATGAAGGGCATATTGAAGCAGCGGAATCTGCTCAAGAGAATGAGAGAGTAGTATTCTTTGCGAGTTTGAAAAAATACGCAAATGACCTTTATAAGCAGTTGAATTTGTCTGTTTTAGAGGCAGATTATATTTCTGATGCGTCATTAAAAGACAAGTTATCAGGAACTGTTACAAAACTCGAACAATGTGCTGAATCTTTTTCAGATTCCGAGTTGTATCTTCAGGAGGCACAAAAATTCTATCGATATGTTTCGTTCATCAAACACGATATCAATGCATATATCCATCAAATAAACCTTTATGACAGAAGTATAAATGAGCCGCACAAATTCCTTATTGGTTTCAACTCGAATGTAAGCAGTTCGGATAAAGAGTATAATGGATTAGAACTAAAGAATGCATCAAAGGTTTTTCAACTCAATTTGGACTTGATGTTATTCGACAGAGAATTATCATTGAGAAATTATTCCTTTCATGAAATCAACGATTTGTTTTGTAAGCTCAGTGCATTAAAGAAAGACATCCAGGAATCTTATTTGGATGCTCTTTTGCATAGATGTAAAATACTTGAGGCAAAGTTTTACTATAAAGATGAGATAGGCGGTTTGCTTGACGCATTCAATTATGACAATGGTCACTTTGAAGATATAGACCTTAAGGTTGATGAAATAGGTTATGTAAGCAAGAAGTTACGCGAAATTAATACTCGTGACATTAAGAAATATGAACAGAATGTTTCAAGTTACTTTCATAGAATAGAGCAACCTCATTCTTCTTTTGACTTTTTTGTCGCATGCCATTATTATAAGAACATTGCATTAGATGAGGCTTCACTAAAGAAATTGGTCGATGATTATGCCACTTATATTAGCCAAGAAACCAAAGGTATCTCTACAGAGGATATCCATAGACGCAAGGTTAATCTCAGCTATTTGAAAAACTGCCATTTTTCGTATATTCTTAAAAATGAGAATTTAACTCCGTCTAAGGTCGATATTCTATCAAAGGAAGCTATATCTAGTCAAAATCAAGCTGGCATAGGAAATCATTTCTGTTTTTATAAAACAGCATGTTGGTACAGAGATTATATAAATAATCAGATTGAAAAGAAAGTCATCGAAGAGTGCCTAAGAGAATATCTGGAACGATTGAAAGACAATATTACCAAGGCGGAGAATAAATTGTATGAAAGGAGTCGCGATGCGACAAGTTTTATACCCTTTATGCCTGAGATAAGTGAGTGTTATGAGGAGTTCAAATCAGACCCCCTAGATAGTACTATCAAAATATTTGTATCAACTTCTTATATAGTTCCCGTAGATTATTCTAAGGCTTTGAGACAAGTGGAGGAATTAAAAGAGGACTACATACGTCTTAGATCTGTTGTTGAAGCAAGCCTGGTTATGAAAGATGGACTTCTTGATGTATCAGGTTTAAAAAAAGAAACGGAGGATGCAATCGAAAAGCAGAAGAATAACACGGATAAAGTACTTAGTGATTTAGACTCAAAATTTAAATCTGAACTTAGTGACAATCTCAAGAATTCGATTCAAATCTTGTCGATTTTTTCGGCGATTGTTGTTTTTGCTTCTGGAACAATTCAAATATTTACAGGTGCAACAACAGTCAAAGATGCGACTATCTTTATGATAATGTTTGCTTCAGCATTGGGGCTGGTTGCATTGTTTGTACGTAATTGTTTTGTGTCTCGTAAAGAGTGGGACGCAAGGGATATCGTATATTCGATTGTGTTGGTGATTATACTAGCAATGACAGGGTTGGGAATTTTTGCGGATTGGGGCGGATGCAGAATAAATGTTGATGCGACTGATAATACTGAGCAGATGCAAATTGTATCTCCAGATACTGCCACGAAAAGTGATTCGGTGAAAGTTGATTTTGAGATTCCTTCTAATAATGAACATCGATAAGAAAATATGTTAATCTCCCAATCCCTTCTAGACACCCTTTCCGCCCAAGCCAAGGCTTCGCCTCGGCTGAGGCAGGCGTATGACCTGCGGAATACGCCAGAGGATAATAGTCAAAGAATGCTCAACGCTCTTGAGCCAGGGACGGTGATGCCGATTCACAGGCATAGGAAGTCGTCGGAGACGGTGGTTATTGTTCGGGGGAGCCTTATTGAACGGTTCTATGATAATGAAGGCAATGTCACCGAAGAGGTTCTTATGGTTCCAGGAGGAGAAAATCCTGTAGTCCAAGTGGAGAAGGGCAGATGGCATAGTCTTGAATGTCTGGAGCCAGATACTGTACTTTTTGAAAGTAAGGATGGCGCGTATGAGCCGTTAAGCGAAGGGGATGTTATGGCTATATGATTTGATGGACAATAAGCGTGTAGGTTAAATTTTTATTGGCATTCGAAAATGTCATTTAGTATTACAATTTTATAAGCAATAATTGTTATATGGCTGAAAATATAAAACAGAAAGCTTTTTCGAGTGTCATTTGGACAACAATTCAGAAGTTTGCTGGCTCTTTCATCCAGTTTATCTCGGGTATTGTTCTTGCTCGATTACTGGATCCTGCGGATTATGGTTGCATAGGAATGCTCGCCATATTTATGAGCATTGCGAATGTGTTTATTGACGCTGGCTTTGGCTCTGCGTTGATTCAGAAAAAAAGACCTACAAGAGAAGACTATTCAACGATATTCTTCTTCAACCTTGGAATGTCGTTATTAATGTATGCTGTCTTATTTTTCTCAGCGCCACTAATAGCCCGTTATTACCATATGGACATATTGGCTTCTGTTCTTCGTGTTCAGGGGGTTGTATTAATTATAAACGCATTTGCAACAATACAAACCAATCAACTGAAAAAGCAGTTCAGATTCAAGAAAATTGCGACTGTGACACTTTTAACTAGCACTGTGGCTTTGGGTGTTACTATCTATATGGCATATTCCGGTTTCGGAGTTTGGGCTTTGGTTACGCAACATATTCTTGCTGCTCTTATCCCAGCCGTCATTTATTGGATAACTAACCATTGGGCTCCTCTTCTAATATTTTCAAAGAAATCCTTTAAGGAATTGTTTGGTTTTGGCGGGTATATGCTGGCTATGAATGTTGTTTCATCTATTGGTAATGAGATTCAAGGCCTTCTGATAGGACGTTTATATAATCCAGCAACAATGGGCTTTTATTCAAAAGCCAGGAGTACCGAATTATTGGTTTCTCGTACTTTCAATGATGTTCTTTCTCAGATTACATTACCGCTATATGCCGAATTACAAGATGAAAAACAACGACTTATTACAGCAATAAAGAAACTGACATGCAATATAGCTTATCTCACTTTTCCATTGATGTTTTTGATGATATTGGAGGCTAAGCCGTTATTTGTTTTGCTATATTCTGAAAAATGGCTGCCAAGCGTGCCTTATTTCCAGATTCTTTGTCTTGCAGGTATTGCTGGATGTTTGCAATTTGCTAACAATCAGGCAATAGCGGCAGTAGGTAAAAGCAGGGAAATGTTTTATTGGACGATACTGAAACGTATTGTTGGGATAGCAATGATTGTAGGCGGTTTGGCTCTGTTTGGAATGAAGGGATTGCTTGCAGGTATGGTCCTTCAGATATGGTTTATGTATCTAATAAATGTATATCTTGTTTCCAAGCACATCGGATATGGCTTTTGGAGACAATTACGTGATTTGCTACCTATCTTGCTTCTTTCAATTACATCATTCATAATTGCATATTTTGTTGGCTACATGGTTCATACAAACATGTATGTGCAAGGAGGAATCAACATTTTTATTTTTGGCGTCGTATATCTGTTTGGCTCAATAATATTTAGGTTTGAAGAACTTCAAACAGTAAAGCAACTATTAGGCTCGGTAATAAACAATTTAAATAAAAAACTCCATGTTAAAAAGAAATCTTATTAAAATGGTTCATAACTATCGTTATGACAGAATACGCAGAAAATCGCTGAAATTATGGAATAAAAGTCATCTGAAAGTGTTATTTAAAGCCTGTAACCAGGCAGGGATAATTCTTTCCCCGCAACCAGGTGAGCAGGAGTTTTTGACAAAATGGCGGCAACTAACGCCAGATGTATCAATAGAGTTCTATCGTTTTTACTCACATTTTTTAGGTAATGACCCTAGAATTTTGCCGGATGATATTTATCACGCAATTATAGACCCAATCATCAATGATAGAACAAGCATTCCCGTATATAGCAATAAGAATATGTATGAAAAATTATTCTCGCCATCAGTTCTGCCATTATGCATATTTCGCAACATAAATGGAGACTATATGGACAAGGATTATAAAGATATTCAGATGGATGAAGCAATGTTGAACAAGATATTGCTGAAGAATGAAAGGATTTCACGTCAAGGACGATTCATCATTAAACCGACCGTTGAAACAGGACAAGGAAAGGGGGTTCGTCTATTTTGTCTAAAAGATGGCAAATGGCTAAGTAATGATGGTGAGGAGATGAATATTCAATTCTTGCAAAAATACTATTCTTCTGATTTCATTGTTCAAGAGTGTGTAGAACCATCTGACTTCTTCAAACAGTTCAATCCAGTTTCATATAGTACCTGCCGTATTTTTACATATCGTTCAGTGAAAGATGGTTCAATGCATTTTATGGGTGGTTGTTTACGAATTGGAGATGTGGGTAGTTTTAGAGATAATGTTTCAACTGGCGGCTATGCAATCTCTATCTACGAAGATGGAAGACTTGCAAAATTTGCAACTAATGGAACAAGGAATAAATTCAAGGAAGTAAATGGTATTAATCTTGAAAATAATAATTTGTTCATTCCAAATTTCGACAAAATTCTTGATTTGGCACTTTCTTCAGCATCAAATAATATGATGAACCGTGTGCTTTCCTGGGATATTATTTTGGATAAGAATAATATACCTCATATTGTTGAGTTTAACTTAAAAGCGCAAACAGTAATCACAATACAAATGTATAAGACATTCTTTGGCGAATACACTGATGAAATTATAGAGTATTGCAAGAGAAAGCTTGATTCTGGATTTTACCCAACACAAGCTAACTATAGAAAGAGAATCTAATGATAAAATAATTTATGGCATACAAACATCTTAAGTTCCCCGAAGGGAGCAAGTTTTTAGTAACTGGTGGAGCAGGTTTCATTGGCTCTAATTTGTGTGAGGCTATTCTTAACCTCGGGTATAGGGTTCGTTGTCTCGATGACCTCAGCACTGGCAAACAAGCCAATGTTGATTTGTTCATCAGCAATCCCAATTACGAGTTTGTCAAAGGTGATATCAAAGACCTTGATACTTGCATGAAGGCTTGCGAGGGCATTGATTACGTCCTCAATGAAGCCGCTTGGGGAAGTGTGCCAAGAAGTATAGAGATGCCTCTTTTCTATTGTGCAAACAATATTCAGGGAACTCTTAATATGATGGAAGCAGCACGTCAGAAGGGCGTGAAGACTTTCGTCTATGCTTCTTCAAGTTCAGTCTATGGTGATGAAGAACATCTGCCAAAGACAGAAGGCGTAGAAGGGAATCTCTTGAGCCCTTACGCCCTAACAAAGCGTTGTGATGAAGAGTGGGCAAAGCAATACACAAAGCATTATGGTCTCAAGACTGTAGGCTTGAGATACTTCAATGTGTTTGGCCGCAGACAAGATCCGAATGGGGCTTATGCAGCTGTTCTTCCTAAGTTCATCAAGATGCTTCTGAATGATGAGCAGCCTACAATCAATGGTGACGGCCGCCAATCAAGAGACTTTACTTATATCGAGAATGTGATTGAGGCGAACCTCAAGGCTTGTCTTGCACCTGATGAGGCAGCAGGAGAAGCTTTCAATGTAGCGTATGGAGGACGCGAATACCTGCTGGATATTTACTATGACCTCACCAAGGCTCTCGGAAAGAACATTGAACCGAAATTCGGACCTGATCGTAAGGGTGACATCAAACACTCTAATGCCGATATCAGCAAGGCAAAACGTCTTCTTGGGTATGATCCTGAGTATGACTTTGCAAAAGGACTCAACGAAGCAATAGAATGGTATAAAAACAATTTATAAGATACAAGACAAATGAGTGAGTTTTATCCTGTGATATTAACCCCGGTTATTTCGTCCGTTCACAATTTTCCGGACAGAAAGGCTTTTTGCATTGACGAGCAGTTCTACACATACGAACAGTTCGGTCAGACCATTTCCAAAATCAGGACTGCTATTCAATCAGAGAACTTCAGTAATCCGAATGTCGGATTGGTTATAAACGATGATTTGGAGACATACGCTTCCATCTTTGCCCTTTGGCTGGATGGCCACAGCTATGTGCCTCTCCATCCCAACTGGCCTATAGACAGGTGTTGCGACATCATTGAGCAAGTGGATATTGATTTAGTTCTGGATTCTTCAGAAAAATCCAGATATTCAAATGGGGGGGGGGTACAAGTGCCTGAATACAAATGCTCTAACGTTTGAATCAATGTCTCTTGAGCCGAAGCAAGGTGTAAGTGATGATGATTTGGCTTACATTCTCTTTACATCTGGCAGCACAGGCAAACCTAAGGGCGTTCAGCTTACCAGACGCAATGTTGCCGCCTTTATGGATTCGTTCTGGAAGACTGGTATTGAAATCAACGAAGAAGACCGCTGCCTCCAGTGTTTTGACCTTTCGTTTGATGTTTCTGTGCAAGGATACCTTGTTCCACTTACAAAGGGAGCCTGCTGCTTTACTGTCCCTCACGGACAGGTGAAGTACGTTTATGCAAGCGGTCTGATTGAAGATCATCAGCTCACTTTTGGCGCTATGGCACCTTCGATGCTCAGATATCTGAAGCCTTACTTCGACGAACTTGATGCCACCAGTCTGAAAGCTTGTATTCTGACGGCTGAGGCTTGTCCTCTGAATCTGATGGAGGACTGGTACAATTGCGCCACTAATACTGAGATTTACGATTTCTATGGACCTACCGAATGTACTATCTATTGTACATATTATAAGCTGACTAAGGGAGGCAAGAACAAGAGCTTGAATGGAATCATATCAATAGGTAAGCCAATGGCAAATTGCATAGGGTTGATTCTGGACGAGAACGGCAATGAACTTCCTGCCGGAGAGAAGGGTGAGCTTTGCATAGCGGGAGATCAGGTGACTGCCGGCTACTGGAAGAACGAAGAGAAGAACCAGAGCAGTTTCTTTATGAAAGACGGCAAACGCTTTTATCACACTGGGGACCTTTGTTACAAAGATGAAGATGGTGACATAATGTATTCTGGCCGTCTTGACCATCAGGCAAAAATACAGGGTTTCCGTGTCGAGTTGGGTGAAATAGAATGGCATGCCCGTGTGTTCCTGAAGGACAAGAATGTTGTTTGTCTTGCTTTTGAGAATAGCGAGAACCTCACGGAGATAGCAATATTCGTTGAGTCAGAACAGTTCGACAACACAGATCTGGTTGCTTATATGAGAGGCAAGATGCCTCCGTATATGATTCCGACCAAATGGATTTATGTGCCGGTATTCCCTCTGAATGGGAACGATAAGATTGACAAGGTGAAACTTAAAGCGATGATATAATGGACAAGACGAAAATCATATTCCGTCATGCGACCGTCAACGATATTGATTTTATCGTTGATACGATAGTTGCTGCTGAGAAGAGCGGAACGGACAACTTCGGTCTTGCCAATCTTTTCGAGGTGACAGAGGCCGAAATGCGCAATTATATCAAGGAGATGCTTGAAGAGGAGATTGATGGTTGCGAATTGTCTCTAAGCAGCTTTATTGTAGCTGAATATGAGGGAGAAGCCGTTGCAGCCTTTGGAGGATGGATTGAAGGACGTAATGAAGATGATATGCCGTCAGCTTTGCTCAAGGCAAATCTCATCAATTACTATCTTCCGAAGGAAAAAGTGCTCGCATCTATGGCAAAGGCCGACATTGTCAAACCATTGCAGATTGATAGAGAACAAGGAACATACCAGCTGGAATATTCATATACCAAACCAGAGTATAGAGGAAATGGAATTATGAAGGATATTATTGAACGACATATATCTGAGTATCAAGCAACTACTGCATGGGGGGGGGTAAGATACAGGTGCATGTATTCGAAAATAACACATCCGCTATCAAGACCTATTCGAAATGTGGATTCTCGATATCAAAGAGATATAAATCCAATGATAGCCGTGTGTTGAGTTACTTTCCGAATAATGTGGAGCTCCTGATGGAAAAGACAGTATAGTTTTGTTGAGGGCTGCACATTATTCCAAATAATGATGTAGAACCCGATAAAAACTATACAAATGATAGATGAAAATAAACTGATTATTAGACCAGCGACTTTGGATGATGTTGAGTTTCTGGCAACAGTGATAATTGAAGCAGAGAAGAGTTCGACAGCCAAAAATGGAACTGCAAACTATTTTGAGTTGTCAGAAAATGATTACCGAAAGTATCTGATAGAAATGCTGGAAGAGGATATTAATGGATGCGAACTTTCGATCAGCAGTTTTGTAGTGGCGGAATATGATGGAGAAGTGGTTGGTGCGATGGGTGGATGGAAAGAGGGAGAAAATGAAGACTGCCTTTCTTCTGCAATCTTGAAGGCAAACCTGTTCCAATACATTGTCCCAAGAGAGAATTTGATGAAAGGAAGTGAGAAGAATGCTATAATTAAGGATTTGCAGATAGAAAGAGAAGAAGGCGCTTATCAATTCGAGTTTTCGTATGTAAAACCTGAGTTCCGAGGCTGTGGAATAAAGCAGAAACTGAATGCTTTTCACATAAATCAAGCGATAGAGAAAGGAGCTGCGAAAATTCAGACTCACGTGTATCAGAGCAATGAAAAGTCAATAAAGGCTAATATGAAAAGCGGCTTCACAATCGCAAAGATTTTCAGATCCGACAATCCAAGAATCAAAGAATTTTATCCAGACAATGCAATGGTACTGATGGAAAAAGAATTATAAGACAAAACATTTAAACAACAAGTATTATGACAAGAGAAGAAATTATCAGCAAACTGACAGTGATTTTTCACGAAGTGTTCAACGACAACACAATTGTGTTGAATGATGGTATGACCGCAAACGATGTGGACAGCTGGGACTCTCTCACCCACATGCTTATGATTACCAAGGTAGAAGAAGACTTTGGAATCAAGTTTAAACTCCGTGAATTGAACAAACTTAAACAAGTTGGAGATCTTATCTCGGTTATTGAATCTAAATTAGCTTAATCAAGATGACATTCACTTCGTTTGAATTCTTGCTTTATTTCCCTGTGGCCGTGTTGCTCTACAACATCGTGCCACAGAGATTTAAGGCTTGGTACTTGTTGGTGGTCAGCTATGCATTCTATGCAATGATGCAGCCGGTGTATCTGCTGCTTCTTGCTGGAGTAACTGGAATGACTTATGGCTTTGCACGATGGATAGCAAAGACCGATGATGATAAAAAGAGAAGCAGGATTATGGTCTGCAGCATTATCTGCGTGCTGCTGCCGTTGTTCTTCTTCAAGTATTACAATTTTGTTAATGAGCAGATAGCTTCGTTGATAGGAGTGGAAGTGCTGATGCCAAAAATGGGATGGATGTTGCCTGTGGGTATATCCTTCTACACGTTTATGGCGATTGGATATCTGGTCGATGTGAACAACGAAGAGGTTGAAGTTGAGAAGAATATCGGAATAGTTGGAACATTTCTGTCGTTCTTTCCAATAGTTCTTTCTGGACCTATTGAACGTGCTGGCAATATGTTTCCACAGTTCAAAGATCTTAACAGAAGTACTCCAGCCGATTTGACCGCTGGAGCCAAGATGATGCTCTGGGGTTACTTTATGAAACTTTGTGTGGCTGACAGGTTGGGGCTTTATGTGGATGCAGTATTTGAAAATGTAGTTCATCATAACGGAACGACATTGCTATTCGCTTCTTGTCTGCACCCGATAAGGGTATATGCAGATTTTGCCGGCTATTCTATTCTTGCAATGGGTGTTGCCCGTTGTATGGGAATCAAGATTATGGAGAACTTCCATCGTCCGTTCTTTGCCACTTCAATGTCTGAATTCTGGCAGAGATGGCACATTTCATTGATAAAGTGGATTACCGATTACATATATACCCCTCTTAATTTTGCGTTCAGGAAATGGAAGATATGGGGTATCGTAGTTTCAATCATGCTGGCGTTCTTCGTAAGTGGCGTATGGCATGGAGCAGCCTGGACTTACATTGCATGGGGTGTAATACAAGGCATCTATTTGAGTATTGAGGCGTTGACGAAGAATTCCAGAACAAATTTCGAGAATAAGTATAAACTGGTTGGCAAATGGTGGTACACATTGATATGTTGCTGCATTGTGTTTGTGCTGTTTGCTTTTTCCCAGATATTTGGGCATTGTGCGGATTTGAAAGAGGCAGGAGTGGTGATAGGAAAGATATTTGGAGATAGTGGGAGTTTGTTTATGGATCAGTCTTCATTAATATATGGAGGGTTAATGCTTTTTATACTTTTCCTCAAAGATCTTAGAGATGAATTTTTTCCAAAACATTTCCTATGTTTTAACTCAAAATATATAGTGATTAGATTCCTTTCTTTCATTTTTATCACAATATTGGTTATATGGTGTGGCGTGTTAAATTCTTCTCAATTTATATATTTTAAATTCTGAAACCATGAAGAATTATTTAATTTGGGGTATTAAATTCTTTACTATTGTAGTCTGCCTGATTGTAATAGATTGGGGAGTTGGAAAGGTCGCTGATTTTGTTTTAAAAGTGCGTGCAGAGAAATCACCATCTTTTATGGAAAATATTTTATCTCGACGAGATGATGTTATCATAATCGGTTCTTCAACTGCCAATCATACCTATATTTCCAATGAAATAAGAGATAGTATTGGATTGTCTGTGTACAATGCAGGTAGAGATGGCGGTTTCTTTGTTTACCAAAATTGTTTAATAAATCTAATTTTAGACAATTATTCTCCGAAGTATATACTTTGGGAAATTGGGGAACACAGTCTTTCTGATAACTTTGGCTTGGATAGGGAATTCCAAGAAGAAACCGATTTCTATCCATATTACAGTAATCCTTATATCAAGGATGTATTTGACAAAAAAGACAAGTATAATCGATTAAGGATGAAAAGTAATATGTATAAGGACAATTCAAATATGCTTGGAGATATTTATTGTCTTACAAGTTATTTTGTTTTTCGCACTATTCGAGGTGAAGATGATAGTGAAAAACAAAGATTGATTGGGGATAATAATGGTTTTGTTCCATTAATTGAAAAAGAAAATAGGGAACTATCAAAAACAACGTTCTCAATTACACAAGACAATATCAACGATAAAAAGGTTGATATGCTTATGGCGACAATTAACAGGTGCAGACATCAAGGGGTTAAAGTTGTTTTCACAAGTTCTCCAAGATATTATGAATCTAATATTCTACATACTAAGTGTTTTGTGAAATTGAATGAAGTTGCAAACCAAGAAGGTATTCCATATATTAATTTTTATACAAATGATAAAATAATTTCGGATAGAAGAAACTTTCGAGACAATGATCATTTGTATGAACAAGGTGCTGAAAATTTTATGAAAATTTTTATTTCAGAACTAAAGAGAGTATTATTGTATTATTAAAATAGCATCATATATCAATGAAAGAAACAAAAATTTGTGTAGTCGGACTCGGCTACGTTGGACTGCCTTTGGCAAGACTTTTCTCTACAAAGTATAAGACAGTAGGTTTTGACATGAACGCAAAGCGTTGTGAGGCTCTTATGGCTGGTCACGATGCTACTCTTGAGGTAAGTGACGAACTCCTTCAGGATGCAATCAATAATCACGGATTCATCTGCACAGCAGACATCGAGAAGATCAAGGACTGCAACTTCTATGTAGTTGCCGTTCCTACACCAGTAGATGAGCATAACAATCCTGATCTTACTCCTCTGTATGGAGCTTCAACAACTGTTGGTAAGGTGATTAGCAAAGGTGATGTAGTGGTTTACGAATCTACCGTTTATCCTGGAGTAACCGAAGACGAGTGCATTCCTGTAGTCGAGAAAGTCTCAGGAATGAAAATGAACGTTGACTTCTTTGCCGGTTACTCTCCTGAACGTATCAACCCAGGTGACAAGCAGCATACTGTTGAGCATATCAAGAAAGTGACTTCCGGTTCAACTCCTGAAATCGGAAAGTATGTGAACGAAGTCTATTCTTCTGTGATCACAGCTGGAACACACCTTGCTCCTACAATGAAGGTAGCAGAGGCTGCAAAAGTTATCGAGAACAGCCAGCGTGACATCAATATCGCTTTCGTTAATGAACTTTCAAAGATCTTCACTCGTATGGGCATTGACACTCTTGACGTTCTCGAAGCAGCTGGAACAAAATGGAATTTCCTTCCTTTCCGTCCGGGACTTGTAGGTGGACACTGCATAGGTGTTGACCCTTACTATCTCGCTCAGTGTGCACAGACATACGGCTACAATCCTGAGATTATCCTTGCAGGCCGCAGGATGAATGATGGTATGGGTGAGTATGTGGCTAATCAGACAATCAAACTGATGCTCAAGAAGGGTATTCAGGTACTCAACTCTAATATCCTCATTCTTGGATTTACATTCAAGGAGAACTGTCCTGATGTTCGCAATACAAAGGTTATAGATATCTACAAGGCTCTAAAGGAGTACAATCTTAATATTACTGTTTACGACCCTTGGGCAAATCCTGCAATCGTTGAGCGCGAGTATGGCATCAAGGTGGTCAATGAACTTCCAGCTGAGAAGTTTGATGCTTGTGTGGCAGCTGTGGCACATAAGAAGTTTGAGGGGTTGGATGTATGCTCGTTGCTTAAGGAGAAACACGTTGTGTTTGATGTGAAGTGTACTTTGGATAGAAGTATTGTTGATGAGAGGTTGTAAGTCTTTCTTATAATAATACATGATACTATGAGGTTTTTAAAGAAAATAAAAAAACTTGTTAAGCACGTTCTCCAAGTTACTAATATTCCATATTACCCACATATATCCAATACATCACGCATTGACTCCAGTGTTAAAGTGTATTGTCCAGAGAATCTTTATATGGGAGAGAATACTAACATCAATGAGGGGGGGGTGATTATGAATACGCGCGCCAAATTCATTCTGAAGAAATGGTCAGGGGCAGCTTTTGGGTTAACGGTGGTTTGTGGAAATCATATGTCAATAGCAGGAAAAAACCATAAACAAGTTACAAATAAGGATAAAAATTTACTCGATCAATATAATGATTTTGACAAGGATATCATAGTTGATGAGGATGTATGGATAGCGTCCAATGTAACATTGCTATCAGGAGTTCACCTTGGAAGATGTTGTATTGTTGGTTCTGGTTCTGTTGTTAGAGGTAGTATCCCACCTTATGCAATCGTAGCAGGCAATCCTGCTAAGGTCATTGGATTTAGGTTTACCCCACAAGAAGCTTTGGTTCATGAAGAATCGTTGTTCCCACCAGAGCAAAGGATGACTCTTGAAGAGTTGAAATCGAATTATAATAAGTATTACATAAAACGTATTAAAGAAATCAAATCATTTATAAATATATAGTATGGAAATCAAAGAATTTATTGCAAAGTTTGCAGAAGAGATTGAAATTGAAAATGTAGAAGAACTTACTCCTGAAACTGCTTTTCGTGAGTTGGACGAGTGGTCATCACTGTCAGTTATGATTCTTATCGCCTTCTATGATGAGAATTTTGATAAGGAAATAGGAGAGAAGGACATTCGTTCTTGCACTACCATCCAAGACCTCTACAATCTCGCAACAGCCTAATCGCTTATGGCAATAATGAAGTTCCAGGGCATAGGCATCAGCGCAATGGCTGGTGCCGTGCCTTCTCACATTATCGAGAATCTGAAATACACTGAGTTCTTTCCGCAGGAGCAGGTGAATGAGGTGGTGGAAAAGGTGGGCGTGTATGAAAGACGCTTTGCCGATGCCCAAACCTGTTCGTCCGACCTTTGCTTTGCGGCAGCTCAGAAGTTGTTTGCAGACAACGATATAGACCGTTCGGAGATTGACCTGCTGGTGTTCATCAGTCAGACTCAGGACTACCGTATGCCGGCTACAGCCTGCACATTGCAGCATAGGCTTGGGTTGTCAAACTCTTGTATCGCATTTGACATCAACCTCGGCTGTTCGGCATTCATCTATGGAATGAGCGTTGTCTATTCTATGATGCAGCAGTCAGGATTGCGTAAGGCTTTGATACTTGACGGAGAAACCAGAAGCAAGGTGTATGGACCTCGTGACAGGCGTTCCGCTTTTATCTTCGGTGATGGTGGTGTGGCTGCTCTTGTGGAGAGGGATGAGAAGTTTGGCGAGACCACTTTTTCCCTGAACTCGGATGGTTCGCGTGCAGACCTCATTATGATCAAGGCTGGCGGCTACCGTCATCCTTCCACCCCAGAGACTCTGAAAGAGCGAGTGGTGGATGAGTACGGCAATATGCGTTCCGAGGAACAGGGGTATATGAAAGGTGGCGATGTGTTCAATTTCGTTATCCGTGAGATTCCACGAGACCTGAAGAAGACTCTTGCCGAAAGCGGTAAGACGGTCGAAGAACTTGACTATATAGTGTTCCATCAGGCAAATAACTTCATCAACAGCTATATTGCCAAGAAGATGAAGCTAGATGTCGAAAAGATTCCTCATACCATCGAGAAGTTCGGCAATACTTCATCCGTATCCGTTCCGCTTACTATCGTGAGTGAACTTCGTGGAAAGTTGGAGGGCTCGAAGACTCTGATGCTGTCAGCCTTTGGCGTAGGAATGACCTGGGCTTCGGCAATCGCTTCGTTTGTCGATACCAAGATTTCTGAGATAGTTGAGGTTTGCGAAGGCCAGCCTGTGGATGAATCGCTTCGCAGAGAATACACGCCTATAGAAGGCGAAAGTGAGGAATCGGATACTCACCCAAATAAAGATGAATAGTATGTTCAATCCGTTTACACTTGAAGGTAAAACCATTCTGATTACCGGAGCATCCTCTGGTATCGGGAGGCAATGCGCCATTGACTGCTCAAAGATGGGTGCCAAAGTTGTTCTTGTGGCAAGAAATCAAGAACGACTGGAAGAAACTCTTTCGTTGATGGAAGGGGAAGGACATAGGGCTTATTCTTACGACCTTTCCAATCTTGACGGAATACAGGATTTTGTCTCTACAGCTGTAGCTGATAATGACAAGTTTGATGGATTTGTTCATGCAGCAGGAGTTGAAATGACAAAGCCTGTAAAACTTCTTACACCAGAAGACTATGAAGATATATTCCGTGTGAATACTCTGAGTGGTTTCGAGTTTGCTCGCCAACTCACTGGTATTAAGCGTTTTAACAAACGGGGGGGGGGTAATTTTTATTGCCTCAATCACAGCCGTAATAGCTCGTGGAGGAGTAGCAGCTTATTCAGCATCCAAAGGAGCACTCATTAGTGCAGCCCGTGTGATGGCGGTGGAGTTGGCAAAACGGCAGATTCGTGTCAATTGCATATCTCCGGGAACCGTTCCCACTCCATTGATGCAGAATTATCTCTCAACTTTAAGTGAAGAACAATACAAAGCCCGAGTCGATGGGTTCCCTCTTGGCCTTGGCGAAACAACGGATGTCAGCAATGCAGTTGTGTATCTGCTGTCCGATGCCAGCCGATGGATTACAGGTCAGAACCTTATAATTGACGGAGGATATACAATTCAATAATCCACGTGCAGACTTCGGTGGTTTGCCGTGGGCAACAAACTACTGAAGAATGTATAACCCATTTACATTAGAAAATAAGAACATACTCATTACAGGAGCGTCATCAGGAATTGGCAGACAATGTGCCATTGATTGCTCAAAGATGGGTGCAAAGGTGGTACTGATAGGCCGTAACGAACAACGATTGGCTGAAACGCTCTCTCAGGTGGAAGGAGAAGGGCATTTGGTTGTAACATACGACCTTACTAACAGCCAAGGGATAAAAGATATGGTAGCAAGTGTAGTACAAGAAGTCGGGCAAATTCACGGAGCCTTGCATTGTGCTGGCATAAGCGATACCATTCCGTTGAAACTTATGAAGATTGATGTTATTGACAAATTTTTCAGGAGCAATGTCTATAGTGCCATTGAACTGTCACGCGAGATATGTTCTATGAAGAATGTGTCAAAGGAGGGTGCAAGCATTGTGTTTTTCACTTCCATTATGGGATGTGTTGGTGAAAGCGGAAAGTCACTTTACAGTATGACCAAAGGTGCTCTCATAGCAGCTGCAAGGTCGCTTGCCTGTGAATATGCAAAGAAGAAGATTCGCTTCAATTGCGTAAGTCCCGGAGCAATACTGACACCTATCAATGCCAATCTACCTCACATGGCAGATCCGGAGAAGAGGGCGGCTTTGGAAGAAAAACACCTGCTTGGATTAGGCGAATGTTCTGACATAAGCAATGCTTGTATATATTTGTTGTCTGATGCCAGTAGGTGGATTACTGGTCAGAATCTGATTGTGGATGGAGGATATACGGCAAGGTAAGGAGTAAAAGTTCTAAGGACAATTATATTTAAAGATTTTAACCACTCATATTTATCAGAACAGGATGAAGAAGATCTTCACTCAAGTAAATATTTACACACTAGTTGCCTTGCTATGTTTCATCAGGCAAGATGTGTTCGGTGCGGGAAATATCATATCACAAGGTTCGTTTGTGTTGTATTTCGCATTGTCATTTTATTACTTCTTCGTTGCTCATTCTGAGTTTGGGAGATCGAAGACCATAAAGGCTGTTGATGTCTTACTTGGGTTATTTGTAACCTATGGTGTATTGTTTTTGATAACAGGTATCGATTCTTCCTGG
This sequence comes from uncultured Bacteroidales bacterium, assembly GCA_937892155.1. Lineage (GTDB taxonomy): Bacteria > Bacteroidota > Bacteroidia > Bacteroidales > UBA1715 > UBA1715. The sequence continues at coordinate 18,727 of CALAUG010000066.1, forward strand.
AAATTGGCCGGTTCTCCAAGGGCTTATTTTGAGAGTATCCTAGATTCCTTGTTGCCGATATATGCCTTTTATTATTTTGGCCGCAAAGGTTTGTTATCAAATAGATGGTTCTGGTTTTGGGCGGTTTTGTTTTTTGCGACAGCATATATACATTATCAGCAAACTTTGATAACCGCTTTGGAGAGGGCATTAGACAACAGAGAAGAGACTACCAATAATGCCGGGTACACTTTCCTGGCTCTGATTCCCTTGATGGCTTTGTTTAAGGAGAAACCAATCATTCAATATGTAGGGCTTGGGATAATTTCTTTTTTTGTGCTTTCTGGAATGAAGAGAGGTGCTATTTTGATATGCGGAATATGCCTTCTTGTGTTTATATGGCAATCTATGAAAAGTACGCAAAGTTCTCGTAAGACTATTTTGGTGCTACTGCTCTCAGGAGTCTTGTTTTATGTTGTGTATCATTATATTGAGAATCTTTTGTTGAACAGTTCGTATTTCAGTGCTCGATTATTATCCACTCTGGAAGGAAACTCAAGCGGACGAGATGCTATATGGAGTGATTTCATTAGTTTCTATTTCAACCAAAGCAATCCATTGAGAATGATATTCGGTAATGGCGCTCAAGCGAACTTGCATTATATGGGGATAAATGCACATAATGACTGGCTTAATTTTTTGGTGGAAATGGGAATAATCGGTATAGTTGTTTACTTTCTCTTCTGGCGTACACTATATCGAACTTATAAAGATGCCAAAATATCGTGTTCTAAAGAAATAACGATAGCGATAGTAATGTTTTTAATTATATATAGTATAAAAACACTCTTCTCGTATTCGATAACAGCAATGTCCTTCTATGCGACAAGTGTGTTTGGATATTGCATAGGTGTGTATGAGAATAATAAGAAAATATCTAACGAACTATTGTAATAACAGATAAACATGAAAATAGCTATAGCGAATCCGCATAATTTCTCAAATGCGGCAGTTTGGAAGGAATATGCAAAAAAGAAAGGGATTGAATGCATAGAAGTAAATCCGTATGACAATGATATAGTTGATCAGGTACGAGATTGCGACTACTTCTTTTGGCATCATTCTCAGACTTCCTACAAAGACCTGATTTTAGCGAAACCCTTACTTTTCTCTTTGCAGTGCGCTGGGGTAAAAGTTTACCCGAATTTCGACTCCGGATGGCACTTTGATGATAAGCTTGGGCAGAAATATTTCCTTGAAGCAGCTGGAGCTCCGTTGGTTAAATCCTATGCGTTTTATTCTGAAGAGGAAGCCTTGGAATGGGCGAAACAAACAGAATATCCCAAGGTGTTCAAACTGAGGGGTGGTGCGGCAGCCAAGAACGTCAAATTGGTCCATGATTTCAAAGAAACTCAAAAACTAATCCGACAGGCCTTTCACAGAGGATTTCCATATTTTGATGCAGTAGGTGAACTTAAGGAGACATACTCTAAATTCAAAAGGCACAAAGCTTCGATAAAGAATCTTCTAGGGGCGTTCTTTAGATTATTCAAGCATAGCCATAAAAATGATTTGTATCATTCAGAGAAGGGCTATGTATATTTTCAAGATTTTATGCCAGGGAATACCTACGATACTCGCATTGTCGTGATTGGCGGGAAGTATGCTGTTGCAGAACGTCGTATGACCAGGAAGAATGATTTCAGGGCTTCCGGAAGTGGTGACTTCTCTTACGAAGGTATTGATGAAAACATAGTAAAGATTGCGATAGAAACCGCAAAGAAACTCAAGATGCAATCTGTAGCATACGATTTTGTATATGATGCTGACCATAACCCTAAAATTGTCGAAATCTGCTTTGGTTTTGGCACCAAAGGAATCAGTCATGCTCCTTATTTCTGGGATGATAAAATGGTTAAGCATGAGAATGAGCCGTTTGATATTTCTACTTGGATAATAGATAGTGTTATCAATGGATAAAAGACGCATACTTTTCATTCTTCCATCATTTGAGGTTGGAGGAACTACCGTCAGCACAAGGAATCTCATTTCGGTACTGGATAAGAACCGATACGAGATTACCGTGTTGTCTCTCTCGGGCAAGGGCCTGTTAAGGGATAAATATAAAGATGTCCAACAACTTCAGTCAGACTTTCTTGCTCGGGCGTTGGCTCTTAACTGGTGGAAGAAAGCAGATGGTCTGGTGGAGAAAATACTGACTGCGTCAGTTAGATATCTGGCAAGTCATAGTAGAAAGTTGAAAGAAACGTTTATCAAACGTTCAATACACCATATTTTCAAAGGGCAGCACTTTGACACTGTTGTTGCCTGTGAGGAGAGCTTTGCCACTCTTTATACTTCGTATGTAAAATGCCAGAACAAGGTGGCTTGGATAAGATGTGACTATGGTCGGTATTATGAGGAAAGAGGACGGAAGAATGAGAATTTCTATGGTGAGTATAACAAAATAGTATGTGTGGCGGAGAAGACGTGTGAGAATTTCAAGAAGATTTATCCGGAATTGGCTTCAAAGGCTGTCTGCATCAACAATCCCCAAAACGAGGAGATGATTCTTAATGGGTCGAAAGAGAACGATCACGACTCAAGTTTCAACAGAGACTTGTTTACGATAGTTTCGGTGGGTAGGTTTTCTGGAGTGAAACGTTTCGAGATGATTCCCTCCATTGCAAAGCATTTGAAAGATTTGGGTCTTGCATTCAGATGGTATATCGTTGGGGATGGCGATTTAAGAAAAATAATTGAAGACGAAATTGCAAGGTTTAATGTGCGGGACAATGTCGTGCTTCTGGGCTTCAAGAGTAATCCTCATTATTACATTGCTAACTCCGATTTGTTTGTGTGCCTTTCCTCATCAGAGGCTTGCCCGAGAGTAATCAACGAAGCAAAGATTCTTGGCACACCTATCATCTGCACAGATTTCTCCACAGCACCTGAATTCATAGAGAATGGTAAGGATGGGGTAATCGTCCCGATCTCCGAAATACCGGATGCAATAGAACGGTTGATGAAAGATGATAACTTGTACAACCGTTATAAAAACGAGATACTGAAATTCAGATTCGACAATACACAGATATTAACTAAATTGGAAGAAATATTATAGCTATGAAGCATTTATACAATTTCTTATTCTCCACCCTCCCCACCTTCTTCTGGTGCCTGCTCGCAGGCTTGCCATTTAACAAATCCTGGGGAATCAAAGGTCGTTTGTATGTGAACCGCAATTCTTGGTTGCTTCGGAAATTGCATCCAGAAATCAAGAAGGGAACGATTACTATAGGTAGCAACTTCCATTGCAATAACAAGTTAACTTCCAATTCGGTAGGGATATTCCAACCTTGCTTCTTCAATATCTCGGCATCTGGAAGCCGAATCGTGATAGGAAATAATGTCGGTATATCAGGCTCCACAATCAATGCGACTACAACAATCGCAATCGGAGATAACACTATCATCGGTTCTGGATGCCTGATTACAGACACAGACTCTCACCCTATATTATTAGAGCATCGACTGTTACCTAATGGGGGGGGTACTACACTAAGCGTCAACCAATTACTATTGGCAAAGGAGTGTTTATAGGAGCGAGAAGCATAATTATGAAGGGTGTAACCATAGGAGATGGAGCTGTCATAGGAGCTGGGTCTGTAGTTACCAAGGATGTGCCCGCGAATGCAATTGTCGCTGGCAATCCCGCAAAATTGATAAAAATGATAGAACAATGAAAATAGCAGTAATTCTTACTTGTTTCAATAGGAAGCAGCAAACACTTTCGTGCCTCAAATCACTTTTTGAGGCGAGAGATAACTATTCGCCAAAGATAGATTTGCATATCTACCTTACTGATGATGGCTGTACAGATGGGACAGCCGATGCGGTTTGTAGTTCGTTCCCAACAGAAAATATTACTATACTTCAAGGTGACGGAAATCTCTTCTGGGCTGGAGGAATGAGGATGGCTTGGAAAGAGGCGTTGAAAAAACATAATGAATACAGTTACTATCTCTTGATTAACGATGATACAGATATGCTGCAAAATATGTTTGAAGAGTTGTTTTCAGCAGAAGAGCATTGTAACGCGAAGTATCATCAGGAGGGAATTATCTCAGGAATTACATGTTCTAAAACCGATCATACTAAGATGACGTACGGAGGTGACGTTTGGGTAAATAAGTTGCTGGCTAAGCAAAGGCGGCTTAAACCAGATACTGAGCCACAGATGTGTGATATGACTAATGCAAATATCTTGCTTGTGCCAGTTTCTGTAGTTGATAGGATAGGGGTCTTTGATGAAGCATATATTCATGGTGTGGCAGATTATGATTATACAATGAGAGCTAGAAGTAAGGATATCCCTGTTTTGATAACGGCTAACTTCTGTGGGGCATGTGATAACGACCACGATTCCTATGCAGAAATATTAACGAAACTTGTTTCTATGTCTTTTTCAGAAAGAAAGAAATATTTTAGTTTTCCCCCTCGCTCTGGTAAGGATCATCTGCATTTTATGAGAAAATATATGCCGTTGCGTTATCCCCTGGTATGGTTAGGAACTAAAATGAAAATGTATGTGCCAAAGTTGTATTGTCTGATACATAGTATTAGGTAAATCTACAATTTGTTTGTGTATCATTATCAATCTCATATCGTCCACTTCCGAAGTCCGCAAGGCTTTGGCAAAGGAACTGAAGAATGCAGGCTATAAAATTAGTGAAGACGCGCTTTTATAGCATAAACAATAAACCTACATGTACGTGACTTACGATTCCAACCCTGTACCTGTAACATATGCTCTGGAAGAGTTGAGGCAGGTTGTTGTCAGCTATTTGAAAGAAGTGGATACGGAGTTT
>CALAUG010000067.1 GCA_937892155.1 uncultured Bacteroidales bacterium
AAATATACAAATATTTATCTGAATATCAAAGAGTTTTATTTAGAAATGCCCTACATTTTCAATCATAGTTTTACTTTTAGTTTAATTATTATCAGTAATTTCTAATGAATGCTTTGTTTTCAAACAATTCAATCACATCATTCTTTTATCCATTTCCCATTCTCCACTTCCTTCCCATCCGAAATCATTTTCCATACGTACATTCCAGCAGGCCATGTCTCAGCGTTGATGGCTGTGACATTTTCCGCTATCTCTTGGCTGTGAACAAGCTTCCCATTCACATCATACACCTCCACCCAAGCATCCTGCAAGGCCGTGCGGATATTAAGCACATCCTTCCCCGGATTAGGATAAGCAATGGCCACTTTCAGGCCGCTGTCGTGGGCTTCGTCGATGCCATCAAAGGCTTCGGCAGGGAATTTAACAACTGCAGAACTCCTTTGGCTCAAATCATCCAGTTTCTTTGAGTCAACTGTTAATAAAACTCCTCCGTCATTTGTTAAGATGATACTCTCTGCGCAATGCCAAATACGGTCAGAGTCGGTGCCATAATACACTTCGGTGATAGTGTTAAAGTTCCCGTCCAGCTTTTCGATAACAACCCATGAGTCGTTTGGCGTAACAAAACCCATTTTCAACGAATAACAGAAATATACGTTGTCCCCATCTACATCTACTGCCATTGGAGCAACATAGTCAAAATCGGCAACACCTCTAACGACTTCGCGAATAACTGGTACTATGTTTTGTGTGCCATCAATGTCATCATCCATCTCATACAAGAAACAATCATCATAATTAGGATCGTAATATCTGCTTGTTCGAGTGGATAGGTAAGTCGTGTTGTGATTGCTTCGCATAACAGAAATGTCATCAAAAAGGAACTGGCCATTGCCATTTCCTCCAGGATGTACAAGAGCCCTTGTCCTTACCAAGTTAAGGTCATTATCCAAATAAGCCACCGTTCCTGCATAATCTCGTGTCATGACATATTCAGGTGATGGTGGTATGTTATTCCAGTTCGCATAGTAAATGTACCCCGAATCGGTTTTTACCAATTGCTCGCGCCAAAACAACATCTGCCATGGTTGTCCCGAATAAGGTATTTCATAGCCGACATTGGCCAACAACTCGCCTTCAAAACTCATCCGAAAAAAGAACAATGAATCTTGGCCGTGAACACTGTCGTTATCCTTGCTGACATTTTTAGTATATGCTCCTACAATATTACCTTCGTCAAGAATTGCCGAATGAATATGAATACTCCCGCTTGCTTCGCATGGAGAATAATTGGATTGTCCGTTGGCTATATCAATTGGAAAACTATACTCAAAACTATCAACTATTTCCAGATTATCATTGAGCTTATACAACCCAAGAATGGCATCCGTCGGAGGATTATCATAGTTAAGGAAGTAGTTGAAATAGTCTTGATTATGGTCGGGGCTGTAGGACATCAGTGCAAAGACTTCGCTATTCTCGTTTTCAAAAACGTACGGATTGTAGGATGACCCCCAATATCCAGGTCTGAAATAGCCGGTTTGCGCCAATTCATCGCCATTGGGCGACAAAGCTATCAATGCGTTGTGTGGTGGATAAAAACCTTTATTAGTGCCATCGTTGTAAAGAAACGAGGCACTAACGATGATGCGCCCATCTGACATTTCGTATGCGCAATACTGGCGAATCATAACAGAATCCGACATTTGATAAGGAATGGCATATTCCCATTCTTGACCAAAGGCCTTGGCTCCAAATAACAGGGCCAAGGCAACCATCAAAAACCCAGTCGACTTCATATCTGAATTCGTTTAACGAATCGGAGGAAGCACCGGTTCAGACCAACTTACACCACAATAAACCACATGAGCCACATGCATCCCTCTAGTCCACCTCTTATCAACCCTTGCAACAATAATGCATTTATGATACGGAGAATGAGAGTTTGGCCCATAATGCAAAGAAGCATATGGAAGTACAATGTTACGACGAATACTACGCCAGTAACAATTCATCTCATCATACGGGATGCATTGATAAATAAGCGAATCTCCCTCATAAAGAAACAACCAAGTAGGAGCGCAATCCTCCATATTCGGATCCACATAATACACATAGTTATCTGGGATTAACTCGTCAGTAGGTGTATAATAGACGTGTTCCACGTTATAGACAATGTAAGATTGACCTTGGTGTTGTTGGTCAGGGGTAAACACAAATTTCTTGCTCAGTTCTTGGGCTGCATCGCTATAAGTTTGTGAACCATCACATTTTCCGAGGTCAAGCCCCCAATACCAATCATCGCCTTCCACAAATGGTCCTTCACTTGTATGTTCTTCATTGCCGGGAGCATCGTCCGCCCCTCCTCTTATAAAGACCACATCGATATCATCGTCATCCTTTGCACCTGTCTTTGGCATCACAATGCTGAAATAA
>CALAUG010000068.1 GCA_937892155.1 uncultured Bacteroidales bacterium
ATGAATATTTTCAGACCGCACAGCACCGGGAGGGCGAGCCTTTGCATTTTCTGTGGAATGCCAAAATGCGTTTCGGTAAGACTTTCACGGCCTATCAACTGGCTAAGAAAATGAAAGCAAAACGTGTGTTGGTGCTCACTTTTAAGCCCGCCGTGGAAGGCGCTTGGCGCGACGACCTTTTGCAACATGTTGATTTTGAAGGATGGCAATTCTTCAGTTCCCACGATGGAGGCTCGCCCAATGATTTGGATCCGGCAAAACCCATTGTCTGTTTCGGCTCGTTTCAGGATTATTTGGGTAAAAGTCAAACTGGCGGCATCAAAAGCAAAAACGAGTGGGTTCACGCCATTCAGTGGGATTTGATTATTCTCGATGAATACCATTTCGGAGCATGGAACGAAAACTCGAAAACCTTGTTGGATATCGGTGAAGGGCAGTCGAAAACGGATCTTCTGGAAATGAACGACATTTTGCAGGAAGACGGTTTGGACGTGGTGAGCGGCAGACTTTTCGACGAAGAGCAGATGCCCATTTCCGGCAATCATTATCTCTATTTGAGTGGCACACCGTTTCGTGCCATCGCTTCGGGCGAGTTTATGGAAGACCAGATTTTCAACTGGACGTATCAGGATGAACAAACGGCGAAAAGCAATTGTAAAGACCAGCCAAACCCGTATGCAGAATTGCCAACGATGGTGCTGATGACCTACCAGATGCCGAATGACTTAGGCGAACTGATTGAGCAGTACGATATGGATGAATTTGACCTGAACGAATTTTTCCGTGCCGAAGGGCAGGGGAAGAATGCCAGATTTGTTCACGAAAATGCCGTGCAAAAGTGGCTGGACATCATTCGCGGTAAGGCATCCATATTCAATGACAGCAATTCGCCGCTCAATCAGAAACCTGCGCTGCCTTTCGATGACAGCCGCCTTTTGGACAAATGCAACCACACGATGTGGTTCATGTACAGTGTGGCTTCGTGCGATGCTATGGAGAATTTGCTGCATCGTCCGGCAAACAATTTTTATCAGAATTACAATATCGTGAATTGCAGCGGTTCAGCAGCCGGAATAGGCATTGACGCGCTCAATCCGGTAAAAAGGGCAATGGGCGACAATCCCGTTCTAACCAAAACCATTACGCTCACTTGCGGCAAACTCACTACCGGCGTGACCATCAAGCCATTGTCTGGAATTTTGATGCTTCGGAATTGTTCTTCGCCTGAAACCTATTTTCAGTCGGCTTTTCGCGTGCAGTCGCCTTGGACCGTTGAAAGCGAAGACCATAGAAGCAAAGTCATCCAAAAGCAAACCTGTTATGTGTTTGATTTTGCGCCAAATAGAGCTTTGCGGCAGGTGGTCAGCTACGCCAATAAACTGAGTACCGACCCAACGAAAAACGCCACGCAAAAGGTGGATGAGTTCATCAACTTTTTGCCCATCCTGCAATTCGACGGCAGCAGTATGCAGATTGTAAATGCAACAGAAATCCTTGATTTTGTGGATAATGGGACAAGTGCAACCTTGCTTGCGCGACGTTGGAACAGTGCGACTTTGGTGAATGTGGATAATCTAACTTTGTCGCGCGTGTTGAACAACCAAGCAGCGATGGATGCCATTATGAAGATTGAAGGATTTCGTGCTTTGGGTGGCGATATTATCGAAACGATTGTCAACAAGGCGGATAAAATCAAGAAGCTGAAAAAGAAGGGAGAGCGGATTAGTCCTCAGGAAAAGAAAGAACTCACGGCGGAAGAAAAGGAGTTCAAAAGCAAGCGGAAGCAGGTACAGGAGAAGCTGATGAAGTTTGCCACACGTATTCCTATTTTTATGTATCTCACTGATTATCGTGAAGAATCGCTGACTGACATTATTAAGAAATTAGAACCTGAACTATTTCAACGTGTAACATCGCTTACCATTCCTGATTTTGAGTTGTTGGTGTCAGTAGGCGTATTCAACAGTGCCCAAATGAACGATTCCATTTTGCTGTTCCGCTGTTATGAGGATAGTTCTTTAGAATATACGGGCGTAAACAGACATTCAAGTGACAAATATGTGGGGACTTTTACCAGCCGTGTCAAAAAAGAGGATTTGAGAACAGTGGTGGCGAAATAATTGTCAGTAAAGGTGAGAAATGTCGAACCGTTTGCTTATGTAAACATTTTTTTCTTGAATTTTACACAAATCGATGATTTTTATTATTGTTCTTGTGGGGTAGCCTTTACGGAGCAATTTCCATTTCCCGGCTGCGGGATTTTTATGTACTTTTGCAACCTGTTTATGCAAAAAATAGAAAAGAAAGTAATTGACAAAAAAACATAAAGACTATAGAATAAACTAACATATTATTAATCATAGCGTTTGCTATTTGTTCGAGAAACTCTGAAACGTAGGAAATTTCAAAAGTTGATACCGAGAACAGATTGCGAATGTTCACGCATACGTGGGCATTCTTGTCTGTATCAATCGGTTTCCTACGACCGCAGAGTTTGGGCAAGATTCGCCCACGTTCTGCGTTCGTAGGGAACAAGTGCCAGACGCTAAATGCAAATACGTATGGCAAACAAAAACTTATCGCAAGCAAAAGCGAACAAAAATGATGAGTTCTATACTCAGTATGCGGACATTCAGAATGAGATAAATGCATATTTGGAATACAATCCGGATGTGTTTCGAGACAAAACAATCCTTCTTCCGTGTGACGATCCTGAATGGTCAAACTTTACAAAATTCTTCGCACAAAATTTTGAAAACTTCGGACTGAAAAAGTTGATAAGTACGAGCTATGCTATAGAAAGCAAAAACATAGACCTGGATTGGCAGCCGACGCTGTTTGAACAGGAAAATCCCAACTTCGATTTGGATAAGACCAAAATCAAAGGTAAGATATTCACGCTTGAACGCGATACCAATGCCAGTGGAAAGATTGACATTGAAGATTTGGAATGGCGATACTTGGAAGGGGATGGCGATTTTAGAAGTGATGAAGTCAAAGCACTCCGTGACGATGCCGACATTATTATTACGAATCCGCCATTTTCGATGTTCACATCATTTATATTATGGATAAAGGAAGCAAATAAAAAGTTTCTGATATTAGGAAATATGAATGCCATAGCATATAAAGAAATTTTTCCGATGATTAGGAATAATGAAATTTGGTTGGGAGTTAAAAGTGGTGCGAAGGAATATTTGAAACCTGATGGAGGTGTTCAAAAAATGGGCAACACCTATTGGTTTACCAACTTAGAACACGGGCGCAGACACCAGCCAATGCAACTGATGACTATGGCGGATAATATCAAATACAGCAAGCATAAAGAAGTAAAAAATGTTGGTTATAAAAAGTATGTGAATTTTGATGCTATTGAGATTCCTAAATCTGATGCTATACCGAGTGATTACGCTGGCGTGATGGGCGTTCCGATTTCTTGGTTGGATAAATATTGTCCAGAGCAATTTGAAATAATTGGAATGGCTAATGGAGGAGAATTGGGTATGGATTGTGGTGTGAGTTCAAATTTATCAGAAGAAGATTGTAGAAAATTATTCAAGGAAGATACGGGATTCAGGCGTGGCAAGTTGTGCTATAGAAACGATGATGGAAAACTAATTAGTTGTTATGCGAAAATTTTAATCCGTAAAAAACAATAAAAATGAAAACGACATTAAAAGAATACACAATTCAAGAAGTTTGTGAAGGTTTCGTTTACAACGAGTTGGAAGGCAAAGGTTTGTTCGGCTTGAATGGGCAATTGACAATCCAGCCCGAATACCAAAGGAACTACATTTACAACGACGGCAAAAAAGATGTCGCCGTTATAGAATCCGTGCTGAAAGGTTATCCGCTGGGGCTTATCTATTTCAACAAAGTAGATGACAGATTCGAAGTTTTAGACGGACAACAACGCATTACCTCTTTAGGCCGATTTGTCACAGGAAAGTTTGCCATTAAAGATGCTAACGGAATGGAACAGTACTTTTCAAGTTTGGCATCCGACAAACAAAACCTTATCAAAGACACAAAACTGTTGGTTTATGTTTGTGAAGGAACCGAAACAGAAATCAAAGAGTGGTTCAAAATCATCAATATCGTAGGCGTTCCATTGAAACCGCAAGAACTGTTAAACGCGGTATATTCTGGGTCGTTTGTAACCAAAGCAAAAGAAGTGTTTAGCAATTCACAAAACGCGAACATACAGAAATGGAGCTCGTACATCAAAGGTGTTGCCAACCGTCAGGACTTTTTGGAATGCGCCTTGGATTGGGTGAGCAAAGGAAATAATGAAAATTATATGGCCACCCATCGCTCGGACACAGACATCAATGAAATGGAAACCTATTTCAATAGCGTGATTGATTGGATTGACAGTGTGTTTCCAACAGTTAAAAAAGAGATGTGCGGCTTGGAGTGGGGCCGTCTGTATGAAACGTATCATAAAAATCCGTACAATAAAACGAAAGTCGGTTCAGAAGTTGACCGATTATATGCAGACGAATATGTCACCAATAAAAAAGGAATATTTGAATATGTTTTGGGCAGCTGTGCGGATGACAGGTTGTTGGAAATTCGTGTTTTTGATAATGCGACAAAAAATACCGTATATCATAAACAGACAGCAAATGCCGTCTCGAAAGGCGTATCAAATTGCCCGTTGTGCGCTATGGGTACGAATGCCAATAGAACAAGAATCTGGAAGTTGAATGAAATGGATGCCGACCACGTCACCGCGTGGAGCAAAGGTGGTAGCACAACCATTGGAAATTGTGAAATGCTTTGCCAAACGCACAACCGAGCCAAAGGAAATAAATAAAGAAAAAACCACCGTGTTGGTGGATTTTATTAATATTGTTCAATATAGTCTTTAGACCAATATGTTGATGGAAGATAATCAACCTCTTTGGATACCAATTTATTCGCGATCACAAGATTAATGCCAAGATGGAATAAAGGGAATCTATCTTCGTGAACTTGAGTTAAACATAAGTAGCATTCAAAATCAGGGGAAAATTCTTCTGGAACCTCAAAATACATTGGTTCTGCTTGGTTTTCTGAAATCATTGTGAATAATCTCGAATATTTTTTACGAAGATTTTTATCATCGTATAAATTATCTAAATTATCTTTAACCTTTTGAAGTAACGTTGGATCTTCATCAATCTTAGGAGATGGAGATAAAAGAACCCAAACAGGCACTATTCTTTTATCTTTTTCAGTATGCTCTCTATATTCTTTAAATGATAATGCGTAATAAATAAAACCTTGGTTATATAACTTTTCTCTTTTGTAATATGAAGAGGTCATAAAACCAGTGATACGTCCTCTAAATGTATCTTTAT
>CALAUG010000069.1 GCA_937892155.1 uncultured Bacteroidales bacterium
CAACCTGGAAGCCCGGTTCGCCGGTCATCTTGAATGTCACCGGAGTTGCCAGCGTTTCGCCAAAGCAGATTTCGCCACCGCCAGAAACTGTTACTTCCGGTGTTGGATTTAATTGTACTGTTACTTCCGCTGTTTTTTGACATCCTACAGCAGTTGGCTCGTTTTTGTCGCGAACCAATATTTTGTAGGTACCAGCGTCAGAAATGGCATAGCTTGCAGATGTGTTACCAACTATTGCTGCTTTACTTTCGGTTCCATCTTTATACCAAATATATTCGAATGGGGATGCTGTAGAAGAAGACCACGGATCTGTCGTCAACGTACAAGATGCCGCATTTTCACAAATCGTAATAACATTGTTTTCTTTATCGTAGTAAGATGCGTCGGTACAATTAATCTTTATATCCTCAGGCTCTTCACAAGGGCATTCTTGTTTTACTTGTAGTGGTAATCGGCTACAATAATGTTGTCCTGTATGGAAGTATAGGTTTGTAAATGGTGAAGGCAATTTCGAAGATCCGTACAGATATCTATCAACGATTTGCAATGTATTTCCATCATAATTGTCTACTATTGGATATGTTCCTGTTCCTGAAGGTACTAATACACATTGACTTAACGCTCCAAATGCCAGCCAATACATTTCCCCACCAGAAGATCCAGCGAGAGAAATATTGACTGGAACGGTTACCAATGTATTAGCACTGATAGTTTCTGTTGTAAATGTTTCTCCACTATATAATAAATCACCAGGGGAATTTGCACCACCATAAATTGCAATAGATCCTGTTCCTACAACGCCACTACCAAAAGAATAAGAAGACATCATGAAACTTAAACTATCCAAGACAATATCTTTATAAACTTGTATCTTGATATATCCCTCGTTTCCTTTTCCAGATGTTTGACCAGTATAAGCGGTAGTGGTAGCGTTTGTAACACCAGTAGCATTACCAGCTTCTTCAACGTAAATGGTGTAAGTACCATCTGAAACGTTAGTTATAGCGGATGCATCAAATGATGTGTTCTCGCTTTGATAACTGGTTCCTAAGTAATATCCACTGGTCTGTGATGTATAGTAGTTATATACACCATTACCATTCACGTGAACTTTAAAATCATCTAAAGAACAAAATGCTAAATCTGTAGGTATAGTAAAGTCTGGCGTATATTCAGAGATGGTTATTTCATCTTCTGCAGGATCCATACCACAAGGAGAATTGTCTCCAATATATGTTAAAACTAATTTATATGTTCCTGTTTCAGATACAGTTATAGCAGGGTTTGTAGTCCCAGCCGAAGTTATTTTTGTGCCATTATGGTACCATTCGTATTTATAGTTATTATTTGTATTAACGAATCCTGATTCTAATTCAAAACTAAATGGGACGCAAGTGTAAAAGTCTTCTGGAAATGTTATAACAGGTTTGGGGTCTGGGACAGAACAACCTGCTAAAGATCCCATACGTTTTGCATAAGGTTCTCTAGTAGTAGTTCCCATACCCAATTGACCAACACTATTATCACCCCAAGCATATAGAGTGTTATTATCTGTCGTGATAAATCCCCAAGTATCACCATCGGAAATAGAAACGCAATTTGTAATCGGTGTTGCCGCATCTAAGCGAATATATACTGGCGTAGGCGATGATGTTCCTGTACCATCCCCTAAATTTCCACCACTTAAAGCGGTCGCCCCGTTATTACCCCAAGCAACTGCTTTACCATCTAAGGTTACCGCCATACCAAACCCTTGGCCTGCCGAAACCGCTTTTGCTTTAAGATAAGGTTCTCCTGTCTCTCCACCCAGAACTTGATTTGCGTAGCAACAATCACATCCCCATGACCAACTACCGCACATACCTCCCCAAGCTCCATGACCCCAAGACCATACATATCCATCTTCGTCTATTACTATTGCCATACAGTCACCTGCAGTCAAACTCACAATATTGTCAAGTAATTCTCCTTTTGTCGGATTTGTTGGATCACTGGCATTTTTATAACAAGGAGCTGCGTAATAGCGTGGCTCAGCAGAGGTAGCAACACGCCCTAATTGAGATGCGTCGTCTGCTCCCCAAGAATATACTGTACCAACGCCATCACCATCTTCATCAACTAATGCGTAGCCAGTTGCATCACCTGCTTCTACCATGATTACGCCTGTTAGGTGTGAGCCATCAGGTTTACAAACATATACAGGTGTGCTTTCATTTCCTCCTTGTCGTCCACAACCTAACTGCCCTACGTCATTTTGTCCCCAAGCAACCAATTCTCCTGTTTCAAGAATAGCATAGTTCTCGTCGTTTCCTCCAGAAATGTAGGAAACTCCTTCAAGAAATCCAGATGAAGATGGCACCTCTCCAGCCATTACCTGATAAGGTGTCGTCGCTATGACGCCAGTACAATTCGTATTACCGATTTGTTTGGTGCCGTTACCACCCCAACACCAAACATTACCGTTACAACCCATTGCCACAAAATGGGAACCTGAACCTGCATCTACTTGTTTGATGGGTTTTGCCTTTTCTGGAAGAAGAACTTGCAACGGACTGGTGACAAACTTGTCTGTTGTGTTGGATGTCCCTAAAGAACCATAACCAGCGATATTGTTGTTTACTTCCCAATAATTCTTACCCCAGGCAAATACGTTACCATTTGCACAAATCATTGTAGAAACACAGTTACCACCCGAAATTGTTAAGTCTTGTGCGAAAGAAGACCACGTGCATAGCCCGACGAAAATTGTCAGAGTCAAAAATATCTTTTTCATAGTATCTATGATATTTATATTGTTATAAATACACTAAGTCAACAAATATAGGAATAAAATTATATATGTATACGAAAACCAATAAAATATACGAATCTAATGTGAATTTATTTATGTTGGTATATCGTATTTAATATGGAGTTTCCTATCTGTCTTTTGTTTGTATATGGTGAATAGGGAAAAATTGGTGCTGGGACACCTTTCATAAATCTTTCTTCTGTTGTGAAGATACGGGCCTCATCCCAGATATCTGCATCTATAAATGTTTGGAGTGTTTTGGCGCCACCTTCTACAATTAAAGATTGAATACCCTTCTCGTAAAGACAATCAAGTGTTTCTTGCAGGAGATTGTTTAGAACTTTATGGTATTCAATGTTTGTTGATGATTTATAGTCCTCAGAAGTAAATATGACGGTGGGAGTGCTACAATCTTTTAAATTGCTGGATACTTCAATTTTGTTGTGAAGATCCCAGGCTAAACGAAGAGGATTTTTTCCAGTTACTAATCGAGTAGTAAGACTCGGATTGTCAAGCACAGCAGTTGTAGTGCCGACTAATATGGCTTGTTCCTCGGCGCGCCATTGATGAACTAATTTTTGACATTCGTTATTTGTAATTCTCACACCCTTGAGAGAATTTTTATCTGATGGTAATTTATCTATGAATCCGTCGGCAGTTTGTGCCCATTTTAAGATGATGTATGGACGTTTCTTCTCGTGAAATGTAAAAAAACGTCGATTTAGAAAACGAGATTCTTTTTCTAAAATATTGACCGTGACATCAATGCCGCTGTTTTGTAGTTTTTCTATGCCTTTCCCTGCAACTTGGCTGAATGTGTCAATACAGCCCACAACAACTCTTTTGATTTTTTTTGAAATGATTAAATCAGCACATGGAGGTGTTTTCCCGTAGTGTGCACAAGGCTCAAGACAAACATATAGTGTGCTATCAGGAAGTAAATCTTGATTTTGTACTGAGTGAATCGCATTGACTTCTGCGTGTGGTTCTCCTGCTTTGTGATGAAATCCCTCACCAATAATTTTTCCATTATGTGCAATCACGCAGCCAACCATAGGATTGGGATAGGTATCCCCAAACGCTTGTTGTGCCAAATCAAGGCATCGTTGCATATATGTTTCGTCTTCGTTCATCATTGAGCAACCATATTTTACTCAAAAGTACGCGAATTAATATTATTTTTGCCGTATGACAATTAATGATGTAAAAATAGAATTTCAGCGCGAATTGGCAATACTTTATGGGCCAAAAGAAATACAATCAATATATGAATTGATAGCTGAAGACTTGGAATTTACGCCAACTTCGTTGATTGTAAACCGCGAACAGGCGGTATCTGATGAGCAAAAGAATTATTTTTTATCGTGTCTTGCCCGATTGATAACTGCGGAACCAGTTCAATATGTGCGTGGGAAAGCAGATTTTTACGGCTCACAATTTTACGTCAATTCGTCAGTTTTGATTCCTCGTCCAGAAACGGAAGAATTGGTTGATTTAATTATACGTGAAAATTCAAACTATGGTGGAAATATCGTTGATCTGGGAACAGGAAGTGGATGTATTGCCATCTCATTGGCAAAAAATATTCCACAGTCCCATGTTTGTGCGGTTGATGTCTCTGAACCTGCTTTGATTGTTGCGCAAAATAATGCGAAAATGAATAATGTCTTTGTTGATTTTCGCTTGGGTGATATGCGGAATGAAGCACTTATGTCACAATTTAAGAACTGTGATGTCGTTGTGAGTAATCCCCCGTATGTTTGTAATGCAGAAAAAAAAGAAATGCGTGCGAATGTCCTCAATTATGAGCCACATGTGGCGTTGTTTGTTGAGGATGCCGATCCTTTATGTTTTTACAAGTCTATCGCTCATTGTTCAATGAAGAATCTCGTGAAAGGTGGAAAAGTCTATTGTGAAATCAACGAATCTTTTGGTAAAGAAACCTTACAATTGTTTGAATCTGCAGGGTTGCAACAGTGTGAGATAATAAAAGATTTGAGTGGAAAAGACAGGATTATAAAAGCATGTAAATTATAAATACCAATAGAAAAGGTATATAACAAAAAAGGCAGCATTATGTGCTGCCTTTTTTGTGAATCTCCATTAGAGATTATTTATTTTCTTCTGGAACAACTTCGATAGGAGTAGAATCAACAACTTGTCCAGTGATTGTCAAAACAATAGGAGTGTCCTGCTTGTTAGTGAAAACTGAGATACGTTTTGTGAAATGACCAACATTGTTAGTGTTGTATTTTACGTTGATTACGTTTGATTCTCCTGGATTGATTGCCTCACGTGGCCAACTTGGAACTGTGCAACCACAAGATGCTTGCACGTTAGTCAAAATAAGGGGAGTGTCGGTTGTGTTCGTGAATTTGAATGAACATTTTCCGTCAGAACCTTTTTCAATTTTCCCGTAGTCGTTTACTAATTTTTCAAAAACTACACCAGACTCTGACTTTGGAGTTTCTTCTTGTTGATTTTGTTGAGCTTGTTTCATAAATTGCTTGTAATCGCTATTGGAAACTTGAGCAAAACTGCACATTACAAAGCAGAAAATCATACTGAACAATACTGTTAATTTTTTCATAGCCTTAAAATTTAATTGTTGACAAAGATAGATATTTTATAAAGACGTTATACTAAATAGTTGTTAGAAATCAGAAGTCAGTTATCAGATTTTATGATTCCTGACTTCTGAACCATTGATTCCTTTATTTCATTCCAAATGCGTAGTAGAATGTGCCAGCAACATCAGTGTACGTACCTTCAATCATTACTCCGCCTGATTTGCCCTTCATTACTTTTGCAAATTGCTCAGTGTCTTTAATAATTTCATTGTCCACTTTGGTAATGATGAAGCCTTTACGCATATTGGTGTGTTTTTTTATCACACCATCTCCAACGCTTGTTACTTCTATACCATCAGAAATGCCAAGTTTCTTTAATGTTTTTGGGTCGGCGTTTCTAACTTCTATGCCTAGTACATTGAGTACATCCGTATCGGATTTTTCTACAATTTTTTCGTTGCCGTCTTTGTTAGTTAAACAAACATCGAAAACCATGTCTTTAACACCATCACGAACAATACATACGCGAATGACATCACCTGGAGTACGGCGAGCTATGATTTCTTGCAATTCTGCGGTGGCCGTTATTTTTGTTTCATCAATGCATGTAATAACATCTCCTTTTTTGATGCCTGCTTTTTCTGCAGCTCCTCCATCAGCTACTGCATCTACGTATACGCCAGTGTTGATTTTGTAACCTTTTTCGTCTGCGAGTTTTTGATCAAGATCACGAATGGTGACACCCAAGAAACCACGTTGTACAACACCATACATTTTCAAATCGCTGATAACTTTTGAAACAATGTTGGAGGGAACTGCAAAACCGTAGCCTGTGTAAGAACCCGTTGGACTTGCAATTGCCGTGTTTATTCCAATTAAATCGCCTGCGGCGTTGGTTAATGCACCACCACTATTACCAGGATTTATTGCCGCATCGGTTTGAATGAAGGATTCTATGGCATATTTCTGTTTCAAGATATTGATGTTTCGTCCTTTTGCACTCACAATACCAGCAGTAACTGTGGAATTTAGATTGAAAGGATTTCCCACTGCCAAGCACCATTCTCCAACTTTCACATCGTCGCTGTTCGCAAATGAAATTGGAGTTAACTCATCAGCTTCAATTTTTATTAATGCCAAATCGGTATTTGGATCGGTGCCAATCACTTTTGCAGTGAATTCACGTTTGTCGTGAAGTGTTACGGAAATTTCATCAGCACCTTTCACTACGTGGTTGTTAGTAACAATGTATCCGTCTTTTTGAACAATGACACCAGAACCACTAGCTTGTTGTACATTTTCTTTTTGCGGCACATCCCAGCTTTCGCCAAAGAATTCTTGCCAAAGATCAAAGCCTGGAGGGTATGCCGAGGTTCTTATGGTAGTTTTTGTAGCAATATGCACTACAGTCGGCATAACTTTGTCTGCTGCTTCGGTAAAATCAATGCCACCGCCGGCAGATGCATTGGAATAGGAAACTTTGTGAATAAAATCTGATTGTTCTGTTTTGACAACAGAATCTGTACAATTAATAATTTTTGGGTTGATTACATACATAATAGCAACAGCCGAGGCCGCACCCAAGAAAGCCGTAAGGGCTGTAACAAAAATTTTTTTCATACTTCCTTACTTTTTTAATAATACAACAAAAACTTTTCTTCAAAAAAATTATTGTGTTGTCCATCAAAATTTGGACCAAAATGTGTGATTTTATCTGCCAAAATATTCTTGCAGTGAATATCGTGCTCGTGGAGCAAGGTCTTGAGTGGCAAATTGGTTCACTAAAAATTTTTGGTATGCTGCAAAGCCAATCATTGCTGCATTGTCAGTCGTATAGCGAAGCTCTGGCAAAAATGTTCTCCAATGATATTTTTCGCCCGTTGCAACAATTGCATCGCGAAGTCCTGAATTTGCTGCAACTCCACCACCAATAACAACATCTTTTATGCCTGTTTGTTTTGCAGCCAAAATGAGCTTTTTGAGCAGAATGTCTATGATTGCTTTCTGCGCTGAAGCGCAAATGTCGTCAATGTTATCTTCTATAAAAGAAGGACTTTTTTGAACTTCCTTTTGAAGAAAATACAAAATGGATGTTTTTAAGCCGCTAAAACTATAATCAAGATTAGGTATTTGTGGCTTACTAAATTGAAATGCCGTAGGGTTACCTAATTTTGCGTGTCTGTCGATATGTGGTCCACCAGGATATGGCAGTCCTAGGATTTTTGCACATTTATCAAATGCTTCACCTGCTGCATCGTCAATGGTAGTGCCGATAATTTCCATGTCGGTAAAACTTTTGACAACAATTATTTGTGAGTGCCCACCGGAAACAAGCAAACATAAAAATGGGAACTGAGCTAATTCTTTACCGACAGTTTCAGGGGTTACAATAAAATTTGCTAAAACATGTCCGTGCAAATGGTTAACTTCTATCAACTTGCAGTTTTTTGCAAGAGCAAAAGATTTTGCAAAGGAACTTCCAACAAGCAAAGATCCCAGTAAGCCTGGTCCACGGGTAAAGCCAACTGCATCAATTTCGTCAGATGAAACACCGGCTTGTTTGAGTGCGTCATCCACAACAGGTATGATATTTTGTTGATGTGAGCGCGACGCTAATTCTGGTACAACACCACCATATCGTTCGTGAACTTTTTGACTTGCAATTGTGTTTGAAAGTAAAATACCGTCTCGTAATACGGCTGCAGACGTGTCGTCGCACGATGATTCTATGGCGAGAATAGTAGTACTCATATTTTTTCGATTGATAGCTACCGACTTATGTCTATATTTGCATACAAAAATAGATAATTTCTGTTGAGGGTAGTTAAACAAATAGGAAAAATCTTGGGATGGACTTTTTTGAGCCTTGTCTCGATATGTTTGTTGTTGTATGGCTTTTTGCAGATTCCTGCGGTACAACAGAAACTGAAGGATATGGTATTGGGAAAAGTTTCAGAAATAGCTGGTGTACATATTTCTGTTGACAAGATCTATCCAATATTTTGGTCTGGCGTTAATTTGGAAGGTGTTGAAATTTGGACTGATGCGAATGACACAATTTTAAGCGCAAACACGATATATGCTACTATAGATAAATTGCGTTTGGATTCTTCTTATGTTGCTGTAAAGGACGTTTACTTGTCAAAACCAACTATTCGTGTTGAAAAAAACGAACAGGGTATTTTTAATATTGATCCGATATTGAAATTATTTCAGTCATCGGATACAACGTCACATTTTAAATTTGAATTACATAACATCACGATTCGTGATGCTCATTGTGTGTATCGCGACTTAACAGCAGAACAACAGCAGAATTGGGGCGTTAACTTTAACAATGTTGATGTGTCAAAATTGTATTTGTATGCTCATAATTTATCTGTCGTCGATGGAAATATTTCATTGTTGATAGATAAGTGTTCGTTTGACGAGCAGTCGGGATTTTCGGTTCATTATTTGGGCGCTGGTGTACATGTGTGTGATACAGTGATACGTTGCGATAACCTCGCGCTATGCACCCAAGAGTCAAAAATTTTTGCGGATAGGTTTGAAATGCGTTATGGCTCGTATAATGACTTTTCGGATTTTTGCAATAACGTTGAGTTATATGCGGATTTAAACAGAACTACAACTTCGTTACACGATATTTCATATTTTGCTCCGCAACTTGTTGAATATCCATACTCTTTTTCTGTGGAAGGAATGATACAAGGCACCGTATCCGATATTTCCGCACAAGATTTTCATATTGGATATGGATTAAGCACACAATTCGTTGGCGATGTCACGTTAAAAGGTTTGCCAGATATTGATAAAACGCATTTCTTGATACGGGCAAATACATTATGTACTAATCCGATAGATGTTTCTCAAACGCGTATTCCGCCGTATAGCGAGGAAAACTATGTGGAGTTGCCGTCAATGTTAAAATCGTTAATGTATTATGGATATCGTGGAAATGTGGAAGGTTATTTAGATAATTTTCAAGCGAAGGGAAGAATTTTGACTGATATTGGGACCGTGGATATAGATGCACAGTTAAAACAAAATCAGGCAATGTATTGCAATGGAACTGTTGCCGTGGATGATTTTGACTTGTCAAAAGTCTTAACGACTGATGTCGTTGGAAAACTGACTGGCGAAATTTCTGTGGAAGGTTCTTTTAATTCCGATTCGCTGATTTCTGCCACGGTTGTCGGAAACATAGAACGGCTGGAATGCAATTCATATTCGTATTCTGCGATAGATATAGATGGAAAATTGTCAGCTCGTCGGTTTTTGGGGAAAATTAATATAGCCGATCCTAATTTAAAGATGAATTTTGGTGGCGGGGTTGATTTGTCAAAAACAATTCCAGAGTTCCGTTTTGGCGCAAACGTGGAACGTGCAAATTTGGATAAATTGAATTTATTTAACGACACATCATCTGTATTGTCTTTTTCCACAACAGTAGATTTTGTAGGCTCACAGTTAGATGACATGAATGGCGACGTGTCAATCAGAAATTTACGTTATGCAAATCCGAAAGGCGAGGTTTCAACCAAAAATATCGCACTGAATTTATCAAATGAAAACAACAAACGTACTATTTCGTTGTCTTCTGCATTTGTTGATGCCTCGGTGGAAGGTGATGGAAATTATAAAGATTTATTTGATGCTGTGTATAATGTGGTACAAAAGCACATTACGTGTCTTGAAAGTCACCCCAAAAGGTCTATGAAGTTATCCGACTTCAATATGAATGTTGATATAAGACAATTAAATTCTATATTTTCGTTGTTAGAATCCGACGTTCGTATTGCAGAAAATACGAATGTTAATGCAGTTTTCAATAGTAAAGATACAACGTGCGTGATTGCAATGAAATCGCCGAAGATTACGTACGGCAATGTTAATTTGTATGATTGCGATGTGTTTGCAAGTTGCTCCGATAGTGCGTTGTCAACTAATATTCGCGCGTCATTGGATTCTTTGCAAATTTCCAAGGAATCTAATCAGGGTAATCTCGTTAATCTGGTTGGGTCGGTGCGAAAAAATTTGATTAATCTTAATACTTCTTGGTCCTATGATGTAACTTCTATAAACACGTACGGCGACTTGTCATTGTCGGGCAAGATGATTCCCAAGGGAGTGAATACAATTCCAAAATTCGAATTACATACTTCGCCGAATGATATTATTCGTATCGCGGATTCTACGTGGTATACAGAAAATGCTACAATTGTCATTGATACCACAAGTATTGCAATTTCTAATTTTGGATTGTTTAAAGGAAACAAAAAAATACTGGTTGACGGTACTGTTTCAGAAAATCCAGATGACTATGTTGTCATTAATGTTCAGAACTACGATTTGCAAGAATTAAATCCGATTATAAATAATCCGAACGTACGTCTTGCAGGTCCAATAGAAGGCCGGGTGAGAGTAAAGAATGTGTACGTGACGCCGTTAGCATTTGCGGATATACAGTCTCCGTTGATTTCATTCAATGATAATGAACTGGGAACATTGCAAATTCGCTCGTTTTGGGATAATAAGCATAAAGCATTGCTCGCCAATATGTCTATTCAAAATCAAGACAATCCGACAATGGTATTGGATGGGAAGTATATTCCGAACATTGATTCCATCCATTGTGATGTGAGTTTTAACGAGTTAAATTTGAACGTCTTCTCAGAGTTGCTTCAAGGAATTGTAAACGATATGAAAGGAACTGTTAAAGGAGACATAGATATTGATGGCCATCCTGAGAATTTGAACTATTCGGGTCAATTAGATATTACAGATGGTTCAATGGAGGTAGATTATACTCACGTACCATACAACTATTCTGGGAAATTGAAGGCACGTAAGACGAGATTCTATTTCACCGATTTTGAAATCGTCGATCCATCTAATAACAAGGGGAATATGGTTGGTTATATTGATTTGAAATCATTGCCAAATATAGAATATTTGTTTGATATTCAAACCCCTAAAATGTTGGTTTTGAAAACCACATCACAGGAAAATGATTATTTCTATGGTACTGTTTGGTATAACGGATCGGCAAAAATAGAGGGTGATTTAAATGAAACTAACATCTCAGGCGTGGGAAAGACCTTGGAAAATACGATTTGTAGTATTCCAGTCAGTTATTCTGAGCTGACGGGTGCATACGATTTCTTGCTGTTTTCGGCTGATACGGCAGTAGAGAAAACTATTCAGGAACAAACTACTACCAGTGGAATATCCATAGATTTCACTATTGACGTAACTCCTGATGCCCAGGCGCAAATCATTTTTGACCCAACCGTTGGCGACGTGATAAAAGCAAGAGGAGCAGGGAACTTACATTTGAAAATGGATAATGGTGGAGACCTAAAGTTGTATGGTAAGTATCAAATAGAAGAAGGAGATTACTTATTTACTCTGAAAAATCTGATTAATAAGAAATTGATAATTCAAAAAGGAGGAACTATTAACTGGAATGGCGATCCATTGAATGGGCAAGTGAATTTGATTGCAAATTATGAAACGAAAGCATCACCCCAACCATTATTTGATAGTACCGTCAATGCAACAAAACGTATTCCAGTTACTTGTCAGGTCAATTTGTTGAATAATTTGCTATCTCCGGATATCTCGTATGATATAGTCGTTCCGTCATCTGCAACTCAGGCGAGCGAGATATTGTCAACATTAAGTGAGGATGAAAAAACGTTACAGTTTTTCTCGCTTTTACTGCAAAGCTCATTTATGTCGCTCAATTCCACTGCTTCAGTTGGCAGTTCTGTATCGTTTGAAGTGTTGAGTAACCAGTTTAACAATCTTTTGTCGCAGATTGACCCAAACATGGATGTGAGTGTGAATTATAGAATGGGAACGGATAATACGACAAACAATGAATTTGAATTTGGGATATCGCGACAGTTTTGGAACGATAGAATTTTAGTCAATGTTAATGGATACACCGATTTCGGAAATGGTAACGGAACGGAATCAACATCTGCAAATATGCAGTCAGGAGAGTTCTCCAGCAATGTAAGTGTAGAGATGAAATTAAACAAGCAGGGAACAATGAGAGTAAAAGGATTTTCACGAAGTAATGATGATGAACTTTCCGAAAAACAAGAAAACACAAATGGAATTGGTTTTTCCTTGACGAAGGATTTTAATACATTAAAAGAGTTATTTAGTAGAAAAAAAGACGAATAAGACTTTAAAAAGGAAAATAAATTGAGAAATATTTTTGTGGACTAAAAAAACATTTCTATTTTTGTTCGTTGTAAAAACGTATAGAAGATTATTGTTTAATTCAAATTAAAAAAAATGAAGAAAAGATCTATTTTTCGTATTGCTTTAGGGGCAGCAGTTGTCTTAGCTGTTGGATGTAATAGTCCAAAAAAGATGTTGAAAGAAGCTGCATCAGTACGTTATAATGTAACCCCAGATCCATTGGAAATGAAGGGCGACAGCGTTGAGGTTTCTGTTAATGTAGTATATCCTGCAAAATTCTTTAACAAGAATGCTGTGATGGAATTAACTCCAGTATTGAAAGCTGACAATGCATCAGTTTCGTACAATCCAGTAACCTTACAAGGTGAAAAAGTACAAGGCAATGGAGGAGTGATTTCTTTCGCAGGTGGTTCATACACATACACAGGTAAAGTTCCTTATCAAGATGCTTTGTTGGAATCAGAATTGATGGTAGATAGCAAAGTAACAGTTAAGAAAAAATCTGTAAATCTTCCTTCTGTAAAAATTGCTGACGGTGTCTTGGCAACGGCTGCATTGTTGCAAGATGACGCATTGCCAATTTCTGCAATGAATCAATTCAAACGTTCGGAAGTCTTAACATCAGAATCAGAAATCGTATTCTCAATTAATAATGCATCAGTTCAATCAAAAGAACTTTCAAAGCAAGGCATTAAGGATATGAAATCATTTGCAAAGAATGCAGAAGCTGATTCAACAATGAGTTTAAAGAGCGTAGCAATTATTGGTTATGCATCTCCTGATGGACCAGAAGACGGCAACGAATCGTTGGCAAAAAATCGTCAAGCTGCAGCTGAAAAAGCATTGAAGTCTTCAATCAAGACTTCTTATGAAGCAAATTATACGGCAGAGGACTGGGATGGTTTCCGCCAATTGATGGAAAATTCTGACATCGAAGATAAAAATGCTATCTTAAATGTGCTTTCTCAATATTCAGATCCAGTTGTTCGTGAACAAGAAATCAAGAAAATGGGTACTGTTTACAAACAAATTGCTGATGAAATCCTTCCTCAATTACGTCGTTCAAAAATCGTTGTAAGTGCAGAGAAAGTTGGTAAGTCAGATACAGTTCTTTTGGAAGCTGGTCTTGGTAAATCAGATGTTAAATTGACAGAGGACGAATATTTGTTCGCTGCTACAATTGCGGAAAATGCTGATGATGCAGAAAAGATTCTAAAGAATGGTGCTTCTGCTTATTCAAATTCTTGGAAGATTGTAAACAACTTAGGATGTACTCAGTTGGCAGCAAACAAATTAGATGACGCTCAAGCGTCATTTGCTCATGCAGATGAACTTTCAGAAGGCGATAAAGCTGTGAAGAATAACTTGGGTGCAGTTGCTGTAAAACAAGGCGATTTGGCGAAAGGTTATGAATATTTCGAAGTTGCTCAAGGCGCAGGTTCAGAAGTTAAATACAACATGGGTACTGTAAAAGTAAAAGAAGGTGACTATCCAACAGCAGTAGAAATGTTCGGTAGTAATAAAACGTTCAATGCTGCATTGGCTAAATTGTTAGCTGGTGATGTTGATGGTGCATTGAGCACTGCCAACGAAGTTGAAGAACCAGATGCTTCTACAGATTACTTAAAAGCAATTATTGGAGCTCGTCAAAAGAATATTGATATGATAGTAACAAATTTGAAATCTGCAATCGAAAAAGATTCTTCTTTCAGAACAAGAGCAATGAAAGACTTAGAATTTAAAGATTATGCAGAAGATTCAAATTTCTTGTCAGTAGTTAGATAATATTTCTTCTATAAAATAACGAAGAGGCTATCCATTAGGGTAGCCTCTTTTTTTTATTTCTGTTTTTGAACTCGCATATAGTGAGTACTATTTTTTTTTAAATAAATAGCGAGAGCACATTAAAATATTTCTTATTTTTACAGACATTTTACTGAAAACTATTTGAAGTTATGAAAAGATATTTGTTAAACATTGTCGCTCTCGTGTTGAGCATTGTGATGTGTAATGGCGTTTTTGCTGCAGGTGGTATTAATACTGGTGGAGGTACAGTTCCTTTTGGTAGTAAAGGTGCGTATCAATATGGTATAGTCCCAACAAATTTACCAACTGGCGGTGCCTATGGTGGCTCAAATGATGCTGCATCTGCGTATAATGCGTGGAAATCAACTTATGTGTCTTCTTGTACTGATGGTAGTTATCGTGTATTGTTCGATGACAATTATTCCACTGTGTCCGAAGGTATTGCGTATGGTATGTTGCTTTCTGTTTATGCAGATGATAAAGATCTATTTGATGGATTATGGAAGTATTATAAAAACAATAGAAATGGCAATGGCGTAATGAATTGGAAAATTGGTGGTTGTTCAGGTGCGTCTGGCCAAAATGGCGCAACGGATGCAGAGCTTGATGCTGCCATGGCATTGATAATAGCATCAATTCAGTGGCCAAAGGGGTCTTATGGAGATGATGCAGTTTCGTTAATAAAAAAAATAAAGACTTATGAAATGTCCTCAGATGGACATACATTGAATGGCGATGCATGGGGTAGTGCTAATTCATGTCGTAATCCGAGTTATTTTGCTCCAGCATATTACAAAGAGTTTGCAAATGTTGATGCATCGAATGCATCATTTTGGAGTGGCTCTGCAATATCTGCTTCAAATACTGTTTTAAAGGCAAATAGGAATAGTACATCTGGGTTGGTAAGTAACTGGTGCGATAATGCTGGTACAGAAAACTCTTGTGGTAATACGGGTTCTGGTGCTAACGGATATGGTGCAGATGCGTGTCGTAACCCTTGGCGTATGGCTGTGGATTATTTGTGGCATGGTTCTTCTTGTTCAAGTGCCGCATCTGATATCAATGCAAAATTGGCAGCATTTGTAAAAGATCATGAATCAAATGTGACAAAAGGTCCTTTCTCAAATAGAAATGTTAGCAATCCTGATGGTGGTGCTTATTCTAATGGTTCATATTCAACTTTTGCATTGCCAGTTATGACTGGCTCTAATCAGACTAGTTTGAACAAATGCTATACTGCAGTAAAAAATTTGGGAGATTATGATGTGTATTTCAATACAACAATTCGTTGTATAACAATGTTCGTATTGACAGGAAACTTTTGGTCACCAGATGCTGCAGGTGCAGTTTATCCACCAAAAGTATTATCAGCAAAAACAGATGAAGATGGTAATATAATATTGGTAACATCAAAGGAATTGTCAGGAAGCGCAAGTGCTTCTAATTTTACAGTATATTATGATGGAACATTACAAAGTGTCGTAAGTAGTGTTTCAACTTCTGGGACAAATGTAATTGTTAATGTTTCAAAGTCTGCAACGCCAGGTCAGGTTATCCAAATTTCATATAATGGAAGTGGAAATATAGCTTCTAAGTCTGATGGTGTAAAGATGGAAGCCTTTACAAAACAATCTGTTGTTAGTATGGTTGCTGGTAGTCAAGTTATTATTGATGAGGTTTCTGATGGAAATGAATTTAATAATCTTGGAGGTATTTGGTTCTCGTATAATGATGCTGATGACGGGAATGGTGCCCCTAGTAAGGTCAGCGTGATTGAACCATCTTCATCAAGTTCAACGCCTTTTGCTATTGATGGTAGTGTAAATGGTCCTGATGGTAAGCCATATTGTATTAGTGCAAGATTTAAATTGGGTTCTGGAACTAAGAATGGTGAGTATAGTTCCTATGTAGGCATCGGTACATATATGCATAAAGATAATGACAATGGTGTCGTGGATTGGAGTAAGAACACTGGTGTTACCTTTATGTATAAAGGTCCAAAATGTAAGATGAACTTTGTTATGCAAAAGAATGTAGAGTGGAATATACATTATTATGAGGTCCCTTCTTGTTCTGATTGGACGGAAATTCAAATTTTGTTCACGGATTTGATTCAAGCAGCTGGATGGGGTATTATTTGTGATTTTGATCCATCTCAAGTTGTGAAATTGCAATGGCAGTTTACAACTGATTTTTCTGAAACACCTAAAAATATGTCATCTTGGGCATACGCATACATTGACGATGTGAAGTTAATGACGAATGATGCAAACGCAATCAAACCATTAACAGCGTTGGCAATATCGTTGGTTAGTGAAGATGATTTGGCAAAAGATAAACTTGCTTCAAATGCAAATCCAGAAAAAATGGTAATTGCAAGTGGTGCCAAGGGTGATACATTATACTTAGAAACAACACCAACTCCTTCTAATGCAACATATCCAGTTGTTTTGTGGGAATCAAGTGACGAAACGGTTGCGACGGTTGACTATAAAGGTCGTGTTTTAGGTGTTGGTTATGGTAAAGCAACTATAACAGCTCGCTCAAAAATGCATCAAAGTATATATACAACATTTGATGTAACAGTACCTGCTCCAGCAGTAAAACCTACTGCGATAGCATTTGATAAAACTTCTTACGAAGTCACAGTTGGGGAATCAATCTATATTATCCCATCATTCACCCCAAGTAATGCAACTGAAACAGGACTTTCTTGGGAAACAAGTGACAACACAAAAGCAATCGTTGCCTCTGATGGGAAGGTTACAGGTATTGCTCCAGGTAGTGTAACAATTACCGCAACAAGTACTTCTGTGTCTTCTGTTAAGAAAACTGTTACTGTTACTGTTAAAGATGTTGCAGTAACGGAGGTTACTGTAGAAGAATCTGAAGTTTCTCTTGAGCTTGGTGAATCTAAGGCTGTAGCTACCTCAGTTCTTCCTGCTGCTGTAAGTCAGGAAGTAACTGCAAGTTCTTCAGATGAATCTATTGCAACTGTAGCAGTATCGGGTAATACAGTTACAATTAGTTCTGTTG
Source organism: uncultured Bacteroidales bacterium (assembly GCA_937892155.1). Taxonomy (GTDB): domain Bacteria; phylum Bacteroidota; class Bacteroidia; order Bacteroidales; family UBA1715; genus UBA1715. Next base: position 17,422 of record CALAUG010000069.1, read on the forward strand.
GCATTGGCGATGCAACAATTACCGTAAAATCAAAGGCAGATCCAACAATATCTACAACAATAGCAGTAACTGTTACAGGTGTAGCAATTACAGGTGTAGCAATTAGCGGTACAGAAACATCTGTTCAGGTTGGTAACACAATATCTCTTTCTGCAAGTGTTTCTCCAAGTTCTGCATCACAAACAGTAACGTGGTCGTCAAGTGATGATACGAAGGCAACAGTTACAGGTGGTGTCGTAACAGGTGTTGCTACGGGTACGGTTACAATTAAAGCTACTTCAACCGAGGATGCTACTAAATTCGATGAATATGAAGTCACAGTAACTGCTGTTCCTGTTGCTTCAGTAACAGTTACTCCATCAACAAAGACCTTATCTGTTGGTGAGGAAACGCAACTTGCTGTTTCTGTGAAACCTGATAACGCTGGTGATAAAACAGTTACATGGTCTTCTTCAGACGCAACAATAGCGACTGTAGATGCCGAAGGTAATGTGACTGCAGTTAAGGCAGGTTCTTGTAAAATCATTGCAACGGCTAACGATGGTAGTAAAGTTGCTGGTGAATGTGCATTGACAGTGGAAAATGTATTGCCAACAAGCATAACAATGTCAACAACATTAGGTTTCACGCTTGGCGATGCCGCTCAAACATTGACTCCAACAATCGCTCCAACAAATGCAACTGTAAAAACAGTTTCTTGGAAATCGTCAGATGAAGCAGTTGCAACTGTTTCGAATGGTGTTGTAACTCCTGTAGGAGAAGGAAATTGTACTATTACTGCTACTGCAGATGGCGATAATACTGTTACCGCAGAATGTCAGGTTTCTGTTGTTGCGAGTACAATAAATGTTACAGATGTAACATTGGATGAAACAGCAACAGTATATTTGGGCCAGACAACAACATTAGTGGCAACAGTTACCCCTAACGATGCTACTAATAAGGCGGTTACTTGGTCGTCATCAGATGAAACAGTTGCAACCGTTGATGCTAATGGTGTGGTAACAGGTGTTAAACTTGGAACTGCTACAATCACTGTAACGACAGTAGATGGAAATAAAACTGCTACTTGTGATGTAACAGTTGAAAATGTTTCAATAACATCAATAACGCTTTCTGAATCATCATTAACATTGTCGTTAGAAGATGATCCTGTAGAATTAGTTGCTTCTTATCTTCCTGCCAATGCTACAAACGTACAGATTACATGGTCTTCAGACAATGAGAAAGTTGCGACGGTTGTAAATGGTATTGTTACACCTGTAGGTGTTGGTACTGCGAATATTACAGCTGCAAATGGTTCAATCAATGATGTTTGTGTAGTAACAGTAAGTGCAATATCTGTAACAGGTGTTCGTTTAGATAAAGAATTGTTAGAATTGTCAGTAGGTGGTAGCAGTGTTCTTAAAGCTACAGTTTTACCTGCTAATGCTACCAATACGAATTGTACTTGGTCGTCATCAAATGAAGGTGTTGCAACAGTAGCAAATGGTATTGTAAGTGCTGAAGCTGCTGGTGAATGTACGATAACGGTAACGACTGAAGACGGAAATAAAACTGCGACTTGTGCTGTAACAGTAAAAGCAAATACAATAGCAGTAACTGGTGTTACAATCTCGCCTGCTGATTCAAAATCAGTTGCTTTAAACGAATCATTGACATTTACTGCAACCGTTGCTCCGTCAACGGCTACTACAAAAGATGTAACATGGAGTTCTTCTGATGAATCTGTTGCAACTATTACAAATGGTGTTGTAACATTGAAAAAAGCGGGAACAACGACCATTACTGTTACAACTGTTGATGGCGATTTTACTGCATCATGTGATTTGACGGTAACAGATGTTCTTGCAACTACAATCATTATTGATAATGCTTTGTCGTTGACTGTCGGAGAATCAAAATCTCTTTCTTTAACAATTCTTCCTGCTGATGCAGCACAAACAGCAACGTGGAGTTCTTCTAATGAGTTAGTTGCTACAGTTGATGCAACAGGTAAAGTAACTGCTATAGCAAAGGGTTCCGCAAATATTACAGCTAAAACAACAGATGGAACAAATTTGACTTCTGATCCTTGTGTTGTAACTGTATCAAATGTCTCTGTAACTGCTGTAAATCTTGATGTTACATCAAAAGTGATTCGATTGAGTAATCCAACGGCAACATTGATTGCAAGCGTTGTCCCTTCTAATGCAACAATCAAGGATATTAATTGGTCTTCAAGTAAGGAGGCTATTGCAACTGTTGCAGACGGAGTTGTAACAGCTTTGTCGGTTGGAACAACAACAATTACTGCTGCAAGCGCAGAAGATGCTTATACAAAAGCTACTTGTAGTGTTGAGGTTGTAGATGATTCAGAGTTATCAGCAGAAATTACGGTGGCAAACGCTTCATATAGTTCGGCTGTAGAAGGAACAGCAATTGGTCAGTATAAGTCGGGCTCTAAATCAACATTCTTGACTGCAATTTCAGCGGCACAGGCAGTATTGAATAATGCTTCAGCAACTCAGGTAGAGTTAGATGCTGCGTTATCTGCATTAAAAACAGCTGAAAAAACATTTGCTAAGGCAATCAATGCAAACGAAACGTTGATATTTGATGCCGATATGAAGCAAGAAAATATGACGTATATGGCAACATATTGGTTCTCATTCAATGATGCTGAACCTGGAGGCTCATCAGTAGTAACTCCATTGTCTTCAGAAGAAGAACCATTCTCAATGTCAACTCCAGGATACAACGGAACTGGTAAGGCTGCTATGATGGAATATGAGTTAGCTGGTGCTGGTGATTTAGGTTATAATCCATTTGTAGGAATGGGATTGAATTTTGGTGAACCTGCAGGTAAGCCATTTGATATGACTGGTTCAACAGGATTCTCATTCTGGATTAAGAGTGATAGCCCTGTTTATATAGAAGCAGAGTTAACAACGATTACAGATGCGTGCGATTTTTATAAATACCTTGCTCCATATCCAGAATGGACATTGGTTGAATTAAATTGGGAAGATTTGGAACAATATCCTTGGGGTATACAAGTGGATTGGGATTTAACTCAATTAACTAAGTTCCAATGGAAGGTTCAAGAACCAGATGGTGAAGCAGGTCAGGTTTGGGTAGATGAAGTTAAGATTTTGGGTGTAGCTTTAGATTTACCTGAAATAGTTGATTATGATGAATTGTATACTGCTATTGCAGAAGCTCAGATTTTAGTGGATGAAGCAGTTGTTGGAGACGGAGATGGTAATTATCCACAATCAGCGGTAACAGCATTGGAAAAAGCAATTACGACTGCAGAAGGTGTTATAGATCATGCATCTACACAATCGGTAGCTGATAATGCAGTAACAACATTGCGTACTGCAATGGCAACGTTTGAGAAATCTCAAATTTCGGTTGATAAATCAGCATTGTTAGCTAAGATAGAAACGGCTGAGGATTATTACGCAACTGCAAAAGAAGGTTACCAAGAAGGTATGTATCTAGTAGGTTCAAAAGCAATATTATTGGATGCAATTGATGCTGCAAGAGACGTATATGATGGCAATGCAAATCAAAAAACTGTGGATGCTGCTACAGCAACATTGGATGCTGCTATCACAGTGTTCTTGAATTCTAAGTTTGATCCAAGTTCTATTAATAGAACGGCGTTGGAAGCTGCTCTTACGGAGGCTAAAGGATTATATGCAGATGCAGTTGAAGGTATGGGGGATGGACAGTATCAATATGGTTCAAAATCAATGTTGGAAGCCGCAATATCTGCTGCACAATCAGTAGATGATAATTCTTCTGCATCTCAAGAAGATATAGATAATGCAACTTCAATATTGAAGAATGCGATAGAATCATTTAAGGCTGCTCAGGTTTCTGTAGATAAGACTTCTTTAGCATCAATTATTTCAACTGCTAATAGTTTGTATGCAACTGCTGTAGAAGGATACTTGAAAGGAAATTATCCTACAGGTTCAAAATCTACATTTAAAACAGCCATAGATGCTGCACAGGGCATATATAACAATGCAGGTTCGTCTCAAATTGAAGTGAACCAAGCTGTGACAGAATTGAACAATGCAATTAACACATTCAAATCATTGGTAATATTGGTTGACAAGTCAACATTGTCATTCACAATACAAAAGGCACAGACTTCATTGCAAAAAGCAAATGGAAATACTGGTGATGGTTCTGGTCAGTATCCACAAAATGCTGTTACGGTATTTACAATGGCAATAGATGAAGCTCAAAGTATCTATGAAAATGGCTCAATTTCGGAACAGCAGATTATCAACGATGCAGTAGCGTCATTAACGAGAGCAATTGATGAATTTGAGAAATCTGTTAATCCAGTGGAAGTTGATTTGAGTGATTTGATTAATTTAATCGTGGAAGCTGACGAATTGTTGAATAGCGCAATAAATCCAGGTGATTACTTGTTACAGTATTTGGATTTGGCAACTTCAAAAGCAAATGCTCAGGCAGAAGTGAAGAAAACAATTCACGTACAAGAAAATGTATATACTCAAATTCAGCGTTTGTCACAAGCAATTGAAGAATTCAAGAAAGTTGCTAAGACTGCAGTTGAAGATGTTGTTGCTTCTGAATTGTTAATGTTCCCAGTTCCATGTTCAAGTGTAATTAATTTTTCTTCAACAAAAGAAATCAAAGTGATTACAATAGTAAATAATTCACAAGCCAAACAAATGTCTGTGGATGTTGATGAAACTGAAGCTCAGGTATATGTTGCAAATCTCAAAGCTGGTGTTTATTTCGCTGTAGTTGAATACACTGATGGTTCAAAAGAAGTGAAATCATTCTTGAAACGATAGGGGGTTAACTCTCCTTATAATGAAAAGGCGGATCTGTTTGGTCCGCCTTTTTTGTGAAAAATAATTTTTGACAAATGCAGATTTTTCAGTAATTTTGTCCAATTTATTTAAAACAATACGCATGGCATATAAAACGGATAGAATTATTGGTGAAGGACTAACTTTTGATGATGTGTTGATAGTTCCACGTTATTCAGAAGTATTGCCTTATCAGGTTGACATAACTACAAAGTTAACGCGAAATATTTCATTGAATTGCCCAATAGTATCAGCTGCAATGGATACCATTACTGATTCACGTTTGGCAATCGCTATCGCACGTGAGGGTGGTATTGGAATCATTCATAAAAATATGCCTATTGAGCAACAAGCATTGGAAGTTAAGCGTGTAAAACGTTGCGAAAATGGAATGATTTACGATCCAGTGACGATTACTCCAAATGAAAAAGTTGCTGATGCACTCGGTTTGATGGAGGAATTCAAAATAGGTGGAATTCCTGTTGTAGATGAAAATCGTAAATTAGTTGGAATTGTAACAAACCGCGATTTACGTTTTGTTTCAGATAAATCAAAAAGTATTTCTGAGGTGATGACCAAAGAAAATTTGGTTACTATTACTCAAGGTGATGACATGTCAAAAGCTGCAGAAATACTTCAACAATACAGAATTGAAAAATTGCCTGTGGTTGATAAAACGGGGACTTTGGTTGGTTTGTTGACTTACAAGGATATTTCAAAAGCAATAGACAACCCTCATGCTTGTAAAGATGATAAGGGCCGTTTGCGTGTTGGTGCTTCGATTGGAACAGCGGCAAATACATTCGAACGTTTGGAAGCGTTGGTGCAAGCTGGTGTAGATGTTGTTGTGGTTGATACTGCACACGGACATTCAAAAGGTGTTATTGATACCGTTCGAAAGGCGAAACAAATGTATCCGCAAATTGATTTTATTGCTGGAAATATTGCTACTGGCGAAGCTGCAAAAGCATTGGTTGAGGCTGGTGCTGACGCTGTAAAAGTTGGTATAGGTCCTGGTTCAATTTGTACAACACGTATCATCGCTGGTATTGGCGTGCCTCAATTATCGGCTGTGTTTGATGTTGCTGAAGCATTAAAGGGGACTGATGTGCCTTTGATTGCTGATGGTGGAATTCGTTATTCTGGTGATATTGTTAAAGCATTGGCTGCTGGAGCTAGTTCTGTGATGCTTGGTTCTTTGTTCGCCGGTTTGGAAGAGTCTCCAGGCGATACAATTATTTACCAAGGTCGTAAATTCAAAGCATATCGAGGAATGGGCTCGTTGGAAGCTATGCAGCAAGGTTCGAAAGATCGTTATTTCCAATCAAATGTTGCGGATGCTAAAAAATTGGTTCCGGAAGGAATTGTTGCCCGTGTTCCTTATCGTGGCACATTGGCAGAAGAAGTTTATCAACTTCTTGGTGGTTTACGTTCAGGAATGGGATATTGTGGAGCTCCAACAATTGCAGATTTACGTCAAGTTAATTTTGTGAAAATTACTAACGCTGGATATGCAGAGAGCCATCCACACGATGTTACGATTACTCGTGAGGCTCCTAACTATAGTAGAGAATAAGCAGAATTTAGGAATTCGGGATTGTTTCTGAATTGATATAAAAGGGTCGGATTTTCATCTGACCCTTTATTTTTATTATATCTACATTATTTCTTCCAAAATGAAGGAAGGCAGAGAATTAAAACGGTGAAGATTTCCAAACGTCCAATCATCATCAAAGCTGCCATAAGTATTTTAGAAGCAGCTGGGAAAGAACTAAATTCTACTAACATTCCGGATGGACAAAAACCTATACCAACATTGGAAATAGACAGTGCTGAAGCGGAAAAAGCAGTGTAGAAGTCGTGTCCGAAGAACGTTAATGCGAGTGCACCAAGAAGGAAAATAGCAATATACATTACTATGAACGCATACACATTTGAGATGACCTTTTTTTCAATCGGTTTATGGCTCAATCTCAGTGTTAAAACTGCATTGGGATGAAGAATTTCTTTTAGTCCTAAATAACTGTTTTTTATCAAGACCGTGATTCTCACAATTTTAATTGAGCCACTAGTTGAACCTGCACAGGCTCCAAAAAATGTAATGAAGAAAAACAACATCATTGATGCGCTCGGCATAAGCGAATAATCAGTGATTGTGAAACCTGTGGTAGTTAAGAATGCTATTACTTGGAACAAAATTTTTCTTATTTCGTACTCTACATCGGTAAAGGCTCCTTGCTTCCATATATTAATGGCGATAATAAGTAGGGTGACACCAAGAATGACGAGAATGTAATTTTTCAGCTCATCATCTTTTGCTACTAGTTTGAATTTTCCCCGTATTGCGAGATAAAGAATGACAAAGTTTACTCCAGAAATGAACATGAAAAACATTACAACATATTGGGTGTATGGCGTCGTATTCATAACACTTGCGTTTTGACTGGAGAATCCTCCAGAAGAAATGCTTGATAATGCCAGTAGTGTTGATTCAAAGAAGGAATTTCCACCTACCATTAAAAGAATAATTTGCAAAATGGTACAAGCAATATAAATTAAATAAAGACGGCTGGCGGTATCTTTAATTTTGGGATGCAGTTTATCTTTTGATGGCCCGTTTGCTTCGGCAGTGTATAGCTGCATGCCTCCCATACCAATCATAGGAATAATGGCAACAGTTAATACAATGATTCCCATTCCGCCAATCCATTGCATAAGGCTGCGCCATAAAATAATTTGTTTGGGGAGAATTTCGATGTCGGAGAACACCGTTGCGCCTGTTGTCGTAAATCCCGACATGGCTTCAAAAAAAGCGTCTGTAAACGAGGATAAACTGTGTGAAAATAAAAACGGCATGGTACCAATAAGGGAAAATATCAACCAGACGGTTCCCACAATGAAATAGCCTTCTTTTCTTCCAACTGTTGTTTTGGGACAGTTTTTACAAAAGATTGTGCATAGCACTCCAAATCCTCCCGTTATTGCAATAGACCAGAGAAATCCATCTAGGTCTTCTTCGAAATATATTCCCGCAATTACACAAAGAGCCATTAATATTGCTTCAAACAATACTAAATAACCAATTGTACGTATGATGAGTTTTATATTCATTCTTGTTCGTCGGAATCCTTGTCTTTTCTACCTAATATAAATTCAATACTAATACAGGCTAATCCAATCAGGATGAGTGTCGTGATAGTTGCTTGATCTGCGGCATTTAAGATTAAAAGTACCAGCGATGCAATTCCTAATGCTAAGGCAACAGAAAATAATATTTTGGTTCTCATTATTTTTCAAAGAATTTTTTTACGTCATTCATTGCACCAGGCAGAGCAAATACAAGTACTTTGTCGTTTGCCATTATTTGGGTGGAACCCGAAGGAATAAAACCATTCCTTCCTCTAACAACACCACCTAAAACAGCGTCTTTCGGGAAACTTTTGATATTCATCAAACTGTCCTTTGTGATTTTCATGTTTTCGTGGACAATAATTTCCAGAATTTGTGCCTCGCACTGAGTAAGTTGCCTTGTTTGTGCAATATCGGCAGAATTGCTCAAAGTATATTTATGGATACTATTTGCGGCAATGGTTTTCTTGTTAATCAACGTATCAATGCCAATGTCGTCAGCGATTTTTATGTAATCCACATTTTCTACTTCGGCTATAGTTCGTTTTACGCCTGCATGTTTTGCCATATAGCACGACAAAATATTTGTCTCTGCGTTGCTTGTAGTTGCAATAAATACGTCTGTATTTTTAATACCTTCCTCTTCAAGTAGGTCTAAACTTCTACCATCACCGTTAATGACAAGAGTATCTTCCAGTTGTTGAGATAATTTTTTTGCTTTTTCTGGATTGATTTCTATTAATTTAACATTGAATTGTTTTTGAAGAATTTTGGCAGTTGCACGTCCAGTACGGCTTCCTCCTAAAATCATTACCTGCGAAACATTCAATGCTTTCATTTCAAATGCTTTCAGCATTTTTTCCACACCTTGACGATTGCTTACAATGTACAATACGTCATCTGGTTTACAAATATCATCTCCTTTCGGGATGATGGTTGAATTACCTCTCTTAATTGCAATTACACGGTATTTCTGTAGTTCTTCCTGTGTTGGTACAATCTCTTGCATATATTTGCCGATGATTGCAGAATTTTCTTCAATTTTTACAACAAAGAGTGAAAGCAGCCCGTCGGCAAAATCGAACGATTCGCGTGTAGCAGCCCGTTCAACAAATGTCGCTATTTCTTGAGCAGCAAGTGCTTGCGGATAAATTATAGAATCAATACCAATTTCTTGGAAAAGTTTTTTGTTCTTATCCAAGAGTAATTCAGGATCACGAACACGTGCTATTGTATGTGGTGCGCCTAATTTTTTTGCAATAGTTGCAGAAGCAATATTCATTTCAGGGAAATGAGTTACTGCAATATATAAGTCGCAATCAGCAACGCCTGCTTCCTCTAATACGGAAATAGTGAGAGCCGAGCCTTGGATTGTAAGTATGTCGAGGTGTAAAGAAAGCTGTTTAAGATTTTGTTGGTCAACGTCGATAACAGTTATGTCATGCTTATCATCAGCAAGGATTCTTGCCAAATGTTGTCCTACTTCACCAGCGCCTGCTATAATAATTTTCATCTTTATGCTAAAAAACTGCTCTAAAGTAGCATATTTTTTTCATAATTCTAAATTTTGTGTAGTTTTGCACGCCTTTTCGAAATAGAAGGGCGATAATAGAGAACAATTATACATAAATAACTATGGGTTTTATATCAACGAATAACGTAAAGGGAGATATTTTTGGTGGCATAACGGCAGGAATTGTTGCATTGCCTTTGGCATTGGCCTTTGGTATTCAAGCTTTTGGTGGTGTTAACGATCCTAATGCAAGTGCAGTAGGTGCATTGGCTGGATTAATAGGTGCAACAATGTTGGGCTTTTTTGCGGCTTTATTTGGTGGTTGCCATTCTCAAATTAGTGGTCCAACGGGACCAATGACGGTTATCACAGCATCGCTAATATCTGGTATTTGGGCTTCTCAACAGGCTGCAGGTGCATCTTTTGAAGATGCAATTCCTACGATTCTGTTGTCTATGTCGTTGGCAGGAATTTTCTGTGGTGTCTTCCAAATATTGTTTGGTATATGTAAAATCGGGAAATATATCCGTTATATTCCGTATCCAGTGTTGTCTGGATTTATGAGTGGTATTGGAATCATCATTATTTTACAGCAGATATATCCACTTATTGGTTTAAAATCCCCAGTGTTAGTGGTAGATATGATTTTAGAATTTCCGGAACGTGTATCTGCGGGCGTTTCGCTGCAGGCATTAATGTTGGGCTTAGGAACTATCGTAATTATTTACTTATTCCCGTTCATTACAAAAAAAATACCTGCGACGTTGGTGGCTCTTATTGTTATGACGATTGTCTCGTTGTTTATTGCTGATTTTCCAACGACGTTGACTATTGGTGAAATTCCTTCTGGTTTCCCTCTACCTTTCTTTATGAAAGACGGGATAGATTTGTCAGCCGTGAATTGGGGCGTTATCTTAAAATCATCGGTTATTCCAGGATTAACCTTGGCTGGTTTGGGTTCTATAGATACGTTGTTGACTTCGGTAGTTGCCGATAATATTACGAAAACAAAGCACGACAGCAATAAAGAACTTATCGGTCAAGGTGTCGGAAATGCTGTTGCTGCGATGTTCTGCGGAATTGGTGGAGCTGGAGCCACTATGCGAACTGTTGTAAATGTAAAGAGTGGTGGCCGTTCGCAAATTTCGGGAATGGTCCATTCATTATTCCTTTTGGCCATCTTGTTGGGTTTGGGTTCAATAGTAAAATTTGTGCCTCTTTCGGTATTGGCAGGAATATTGATTTCTGTCGGCATTGGAATTATTGATTTCAGAGGCTCAAAGGATTTGTTGCGTATTCCAAAATCGGACGCGTTTGTGTTGATAATAGTACTGCTGACTACAGTCTTTGTAGATTTGCTTACTGCAGTTGGTATTGGTATGGTAATAGCTTGTGTTCTGTTTATGAAGCGTACAAGTGATTTTGTGGAAAATTCTTACACATCGGGAGAATTGCAGGAATTCAATCCACATTCACCATGGGCTGACGAGGAAGGTTTTCCCGAAGAAGTCCGTCACAAAGTTTTTATTCAACGACTTGATGGTCCAGTATTTTTCGGCTCTGTAACTAAGTTCAATGAGGTGATGCATGCAGTTCCTGAGAATGTTGAGGTTGTTATTATCCGAATGAAACGTGTTTCCTTTATGGATCAGTCGGGATTGTACGCAATGGAAACGGCCATAAAAGATTTACAAAATCGTGGCATTCGAGTATTGATGACTATTATTCAGCCACAACCAATGAAATTGTTGACAAAATTGGACGTCATACCAGGACTGATTCCGACAGAAGATACATTTGAAACTTTTAAGGATTGTACTGATTTTATACGTGCAACATATTTGGAAAACAAGTAAGATCAGTTAAGCGTCAAGCAACAGGAACTTTTGGGCAACTTGCATCTTAAAAATCGTATTTGTCGTTCCACAACGACTGCATGTATTTTTTAGTTTCTTCTTCGCGCTTATTTGTAGCAGCTTTCCAGAATGCAGTGTGTGATAACTCCTCTGGCATAAATTCCTGTTTTACAAAATGACCAGGATAATCGTGTGAATATTTGTAGCCGTCTCCGTAGTTAAGCTGTTCCATTAATTTTGTAGGTGCGTTCCGTAAATGCAGAGGAACAGGTAACATGCCAGATTTACGTATTTCTCCTAAGGCAGCGTCAACAGCTAAATAAGCGGAATTACTTTTGGGTGATGTAGCCAAATAAACGGTAGTTTCTGATAAAATAATCCGTGCTTCGGGCATACCGATAACGGAAATTGCGTTAAAACAACTCTGTGCCAGTAGTAACGCATTGGGATTTGCCAGGCCAACGTCTTCTGCTGCGGAAATTAATAATCTACGGGCAATAAATTTAATATCTTCTCCGCCTTCAAGCATACGGGCAAGCCAATATACTGCGGCATTTGGATCGCTACCGCGAATGGATTTTATGAAAGCGGAAATAATATCATAATGTTGTTCACCACCTTTGTCGTACAATGCAATGTTTTCTTGTAGTGTGTTGGTTACGATATCGTTGGTGATGGTTATTTTTGTTTTGCCAGCTTGTGCGTTGACCACAATTTCAAGTACGTTGAGTAATTTACGTGCGTCTCCGCCAGAGAACCGCATTAGTGCTTCTTCTTCTTGAAGCTCAATATTCATTTCTTTAAGCAATACATCTTCGCGTAATGCCTTTTGTATGAGCGTTTGTAAATCTTCCCGCTCAAGAGACTTTAGCACATATACTTGGCAACGGGAAAGTAATGGCGAAATGACTTCAAATGATGGATTTTCCGTTGTGGCTCCAATCAGTGTCACTGTTCCGTTTTCAACTGCGGCAAGTAATGAATCCTGTTGTGATTTGTTGAAACGATGAATTTCGTCGATGAACAAAAGAGGATTGGGAGAGTCAAAAAATTGTAATTGCTTTGCTTTTTCAAGTACTTCGCGAACCTCTTTAACACCGGAGTTAACAGCGCTGAGCGTGAAAAATGGACGTTCCAGACTTTGCGAAATGATTTGTGCAAGAGTTGTTTTTCCAACACCAGGAGGACCCCATAAAATCATTGATGAAATTCTTCCTGATTCTATGGTGTTACGTAATACCGCGCCTTTGGCAACAAGATGTTTCTGCCCAAGATAGTCATCAAGGGATTTTGGTCGCATTCGTTCTGCCAGAGGTTGCTGAAGGCTCATTTCACTTCCTGATTATCGTTAATAATTTTGACAAGTTCTTCCTTGTTATCAGTTTCAATAATCTCTCCGCGGAGGCAATAAGAAACCTTACCTGTTTGTTCCGACACAATCAATACCAGGGAATCGGTTTCTTCGCTCATTCCGATTGCCGAACGGTGACGCATACCAAATCCCATAGGCAGGTCTGTTTGCTTGGTCATTGGTAAGACGCATTTTGCTGCTATTATTTTTTTGCCAACAATAAGAACGGCACCATCGTGTAACGGAGTGTTTTTATAGAATATATTTTGCAGCAATGCCGATGAAATTCGTGAATCAATAATTTCACCTGTTGGAACAAATGGTGTCACCGTTTCTTTTCTCCTTGCAATAACGATTAGTGCACCTGTTTTCGATTTTGACATCGTAAATATTGCATCTGCAATTTCGTCAATGGATTCAGCGGGAATAATTGTTTGGTCAATGTTAAAGATTTTTGATAATCGTTTCCGTCCTTGTGAATGTATATACCGGTTACCAATCATAGTTAGGAATCGTCGAATTTCTGTCTGGAATAAAATGACCAATGCTAATCCACCAATACTAATGAATTGTCCGAGAATTCTCGTCAGCATTTCCATGTGCAAAGCTCTTACTATCAGCCAAATAATATAGAATGCAAGAATTCCAAGAAAGATATTCATTCCAGCAGTACCGCGAATCAATTTGTAGACTTCGTACATCAGAAGTCCGACCAAAAAGATGTCGACAAAATCAACGAACTGAAATGTAATAAACAATGGTATCATACAAAATTATGATTTGTTCAAAGATATAAAAGTTTGCGGAAAATATACTTGTTTGTAGTTCTCAGTTTTCAGGAGTAAGAAATCGGAGAATAAAAAAGGTGAATAACAATTCGTTATTCACCTTTCCCTATATCAATGCAAATTGATTAATCGTCGATTTCCACCATTTCGAATGGTACCTTAATGATTGACTGGTAATCTTGTCCAGCTTCCATCATATCTTCGTCGTCGCTTTCGTAGTGCCAACGAACAACAATATCGTGTCCTGCCTTTGCGATTGCTTCAAATTTCTTCAATACATCAAGAATACATTTTGAAGAAGAAGTATTGAAATATTCCAATTGGATGTTTGCAATAGTTTTTGGTTGTGCCTGATTGGCATATTCATCAAGCCATTCTAGTACAGGTTTGTAGAATTCTACAGAGTTTTCAGGAATTGAACGTCCCTTAATATCAATAATACCTGTAGTTGCATCGAAATTTAAATCTGGCGTTTTTGCCGTACCTTCCATGTTAATGTTATTCATAGCTGAAGAATTTATAGCGTTTCACATTTTTCTATCATTTGCAAATATATCTTTTTTTGAAAAAAATATGCATTTTGCCTACGAAATTTTCAATGTACAATTCGCAACTTAATAGTATATTTGCCCATATTTATTAAACTTTGAAACAGATGGATAGAATTACGCCAGTATTGCTTCTTACGGGATATCTTGGAAGTGGAAAGACAACGTTGGTCAATCATATATTATCAAACAAGAAAGGAATAAAATTTGCCGTAATAGTAAATGATATTGGCGAAGTCAATATTGATGCTGATTTAATCCAGAAAGGCGGAGTAGTTGGGAAGAAAGACGAAAGTCTTGTTGCTCTTCAAAATGGGTGTATATGCTGTACACTTAAAATGGATTTGATAGAGCAGTTGAACGACATTATGAAAATGGGTCGTTTTGACTATATCGTTATAGAAGCGAGCGGTATTTGTGAGCCGGAGCCTATTGCACGTACGATTTGTTCAATTCCACAAATGGGTGACGAATACATTCAGTATGGCATGGCGCGATTGGATTGTATAGTCACGGTTGTCGATGCCTTGCGTATGCAGAGTGAATTCTCGTGTGGCGAAAATCTTACAAAGAAAAATATAGACGAAGAAGACATAGAGAACCTGTTGATTCAACAGATAGAGTTTTGCAATATCGTTGTTCTCAACAAAGTTGATGAGGTTCAGCCTTCGGAATTGGAGCGAATCAAACAGATTATAAAAGCATTGCAGCCTACGGCAGAAATTATAGAAGCGAATTATGCTGATGTTGATTTAGACAAAATTGTAGATACAAAAATGTTCCACTATGACCGTGTTTCAATATCGGCAGCGTGGGTGCAGGAAATAGAAAAACAGGCGACGGAAGAGGAGGAGCGTGAGGCAAAAGCGGAACATCACCATCATCACGAGGAGCACGAACATCATCATGAACACGAGCATGAACATTGCGACCACAGTGCCGAAGATTGCCACGACCCGCATTGTCACCATCACCACCATCACGAAGGTGGCGAAGTGGAAGAATATGGCATAGGAACGTTTGTATATTATCGTCGTAAGGCATTCAATCCGAAAAAGTTTGACAAATATGTGTGCGAGAAATGGCCGAAGACGATTATCCGTGCCAAAGGAGTCTGCTATTTCAGCGACAATACCGATATGTCGTATTTGTTTGAACAGGCTGGTGTTCAGAAAAAACTGACTGAAGCTGGACTATGGTTTGCGACTGCTCCAAAAGATGAATTTGAGAAAATCGTTCAACAGGAACCAGGCATTCTCCGTGATTGGGACGACACTTATGGCGATAGAATGGAAAAAATAGTCTTCATTGGACAAAAAATGGATAAAGAACAAATAATCAGCGATTTAGATGATTGTTTGGAATAGCAAGCCTATCTTTGCAGAAGACACGATACGACTATGCGAAATATAGACTTGAACGAATGGGTGCCAAGTGGGGCTGGGGCAACGGCTGCCAGTTATAATCATAAAACTGATACGACTCTTTTGCTTAAAGTATTTTCAAGCGACATTTTGAATGACGACTATGCCGACAAGGAATTTCAGCTCTCAAAAGATGTTGATGCTCTTGGAATCCGTACGCCAAAAGCTCTGGAAATGGGTGTTGTAGGCACTTCAAAAGCCATAATTTATGAGAGAATTACAGGTAAGAAATCTCTATCACGGTTGTGTGCCGATAATCCCGAAAAGATTTCTGAATATGCGGTATTATTCGCACGTGAATGCCACAAACTGCATGGAACATCTTGCAACATACAGAATTTCCCATCGAGAAAAGAACAGGTTCTCAAGGCTGTTAAAGAACATAAAGGCTATAGTAACTGCACCAAGCAAGTAGTGGAAAAACTTGTGGGTTTGTTAGACGACACTTCTACTTGTCTTCATGGTGATTTGCAAACTGGTAATCTGATTATTGCTCATGATACTCCATATTGGATAGACCTTGGTTGTTTTGCCTGGGGTAACCCTATGTACGACCTTGCGTGTTTGTATTTTTTCTGTTGCCATCCAATTGGCCAAATTTTGGGGAGAACACTGTGTCATTTAAAACGTCCGCAATTGCGTTGTTTTTGGAATGCTTTTGCCCGCGAATATTCACCACAGAATAGCGATGCATTTACAGAATCGGTCAGCCGATACGTTGTGCCGTACCTTGTTTACACAATTAGCATAGAATCGTATGGAAAACTGACTTTACGTGTGTTTGATGCGTATATCAACCATCTGTGTAGGAAAATAGAAAAACGAAAAAGCTGATACCTTTCCCCAAAAATGGGCTGATCTAATTTTTCAAAGACGACGATGTTCAAACACCGATAAAATATACGTGGAAGCAACATTCCAAACGTTTGTTCTTCCATTGGATTCAAGACTATGTTTTGAAAAAAAATAATTGTCATTTTTTCTGTTTTTTACCAAAAAGAGTTTGTTTTTCAAACAAATCAAAAAATGGCATTTTTTCTAGATAGTTAGGGAGTTTGAACTGCATAACTATGTAGTTTGAACTAGTAGGCCTTATCGTATTTTTTCGGTCTTAATTGTTGAATTTGAAAAATAGAAATCACTTTTTTTATTTTTTATAAAAAAGAACGTGTTTTCCCATCGTACACTTCATCAAAAATTGTACAATATCTAATTAGCCCCCAAATGAAGAATTTGTAAAAAATTTCTCGTGCGTTTACGTATTTGACTAAAACCAACCAATTACGTAAGACAATAAATTAAAAATTATGATGTTCCACTATCTCAAAATGTGAATTGTTTTTTATTTCAAATTGAATGATTTTTCCTTTTGTATTCGATAAATATGTATTTTTGAAATTGTATTATTTTGCTTATGACTCCTGAGGAAAAAGCACGGGTGAAAATAGATAATTGGTTAGAAGATGCTGGTTGGCAAGTTGTTGACCGTATTGATTACACACCAGAAATTACTGCTGTTGCTATTCGTGAAGGTTTAATGAAGGGCAACAAAGAAGCAGATTACTTGCTTTTTTTGGAAGGAAAGGCTGTTGGAGTGCTTGAAGCAAAGCGTGCCGAAAAAACATTGGATGATATTGTTGCTGAACAAGCAGAAGGATATTGTCGGTCGTGTCCAAGCTGGTGCAAATCTTGGGCAAACCCTTTGCCTATAGCGTATTTGTCGAATGGAAAGGATTTGTTGTTCAAAAATCTATCTGAAGATGATGCTGAGTACGAACCTGTAAAACAAATACTTACACCCAAGGCAATTGCAAAATTGCTTGGTATAGGAAGCCAATGGATTGGCTTACCTACGTTATCACCAAAAGGGTTGCGTGATTGCCAATACAATTCAATAATCAATTTGGAAAACAGTTTCCGAGCTGGACAAAAACGTGCAGTCTTAATTCTTGCAACGGGTTCGGGAAAAACATTTACGGCTGTTACGGCTGCATATCGTTTTGTGGAATATGCCCAAATGCGAAAAGTTTTGTTCTTGGTTGACAGAAACAATCTCGGCAAACAGGCTGATGGTGAATTCGGGAAATATTGTCTTACCAAGAGTGGTGATCCGTTTAATACAATCTATGGGGTAGAACGATTAAAGTCGAAGAATATCCCTAAGGATGCGAATGTTGTGATTTCCACTATTCAACGTCTTTACTCGTTGTTGGTTGGTAAAGATGTGGAAGACGAAGAAGACGATACGCCTTACGAGGGACAATCAATTATAATTGAAAATCCTACGTTGCCACGCAATTATTTCGACTTGATAATAATTGACGAATGTCATAGGTCGATTTACGATAAAAATAGTTGGGGCAAGGTTTTGGAATATTTCAACACGGCTCGTTTGCTTGGATTGACGGCAACGCCAACTCCTGAAACGCTTGCATTTTTCAATAAAAACGTCGTCTTTAATTATAGCCTTGAAAAATCCATTGTTGACGGTGTGAACGTTGATAGTAGAATCTATCGCATTAAAACAAAAGCAACCGAAGATGGTGGCGCTATCCGCGAGGGAGAAACGTACACCAATGTCACTCGCTATACGGGAACGGTTGAGGATGTTAAGTCGAAGGTTGTTTCGGTTTACGATAAAAATGACTTGAATAGAACCATTGTCAATCCGGCACAAATAAAATTGATTCTCGAAACGTATCGTGATAAGGTTTACGAGGATATGTTCATTGACCGTGAACCGAACTTGGATTACATACCAAAGACTTTGATTTTTGCGTTGAACGAACAACACGCCCGCAACATTGTGAAGATTGCCCGTGAGGTGTTCGGTAAAAGCGAAAACGACCCATATATACAGCAAATTACGTATTCGGCAGGCGACAGTAATGTGCTGATTAAAAATTTCCGAAACGACAAAAATTTCCGTATCGCTGTTACGGTTACTTTGGTCGCAACTGGTACCGATGTTAAACCTTTGGAGGTTGTGATGTTTATGCGCGATGTACAGTCGCAGGTATTGTATGTGCAGATGAAAGGACGTGGTTGCCGTACTATTAGCGACGATGTGCTACGAAATGTAACTCCAAATGCAACAAGCAAGGAATGCTATTATTTGGTTGATGCAGTTGGTGTGACAGAACACGAAAAATACGTTGGTGGTGGTTATGAACCTACGGTAAAAACAATAACGCTTGAACGGTTGCTTGAGGAAATAACACACGGCAACGTAACCGACGACAACTTACGACTGCTTGCCAGCAGACTTTCACGCATTAACAAACGATGCGATGAAGATGTGGAAAAGAAAGACAAGTTTACCGACCTTGCTGGCATAAGTATGTATGATATGGCAACAAATATATACAATGCCTATAACGAATTTGACGGTGAACAACTTCCTCCGTTTGTTGACATAAACGAACCGAATGCTGAACGATACGCATTGGTGCGGCCTTTGGCTGCAAATCCGCAGGCACGAAAATATTTGCTTGAATTAAATAGTTGGTACACCAAAATTTTGGTTGAAGCAGAGGATGAACTTATCAGCACTGGTTTTTCACAAGAAGATGCCACCAAAACAATTAGTGCTTTTGAGGAGTATGTAAATGCTCACAAAGATGAACTTGAAGCCTTGCGAATGATTTACAACAACGATGCAAGCAAACTTACCTACAATGTGTTGGCAGACTTGGAAAACAAGTTGAAAATGGAAATTTCTCAATATAGCACTCAAAAAGTATGGAATTCCTATGCTATTGTAAATCCTGCTTGTGTACAGAAACTGACAACTAAGGCTGAACGTGAGTGCGTAACTAACATTATACAACTTGTACGTTTTGCATATAAGCAGTTAAGTAAGTTGCAGAACATTCACACAACTGTTGTGCAGATGTTCAACCTGTGGTGCGGACAAATTCAACGACCTATGATCGATGAGCAAAAGGATATTATGCGACAGGTTTGTAACTATATTGCTGCAAACGCAAATGTCTCTGTTGCCGAAATACGTGAAATTGAAAGCCCGGAATTTGCCGTGAAACTTATTAAGTTGTATGGCAATGCACAAAGTGCAAACGAGGCAATTGTTTCTCTCTCAAACTTTGTATTATTCTCAAAAACTGCATAATAAATGGCAAAAAAACAACCTACTGCAACAAGCAACGACCAATCTCTTGTGCAAAAAGTATGGCAAATGGCTACAACTCTTTCTGGACAAGGTGTTGGCTTTACCGATTACATACTGCAACTTACGTATTTGTTGTTCTTGAAGATGGACGACGAAAAGGTGCAAATGTTTGGTGACGAGTCGGCAATACCCGAAGGTTGTCGTTGGAATGACATTGCTGCACTTGAAGGAACCGATTTGCTTGATACATACGAAGATGCTTTGAAAAAACTTCGTGAACAAACCGACATTGTTGGTACGATTTTCACTAAGGCTGAAAATAAAATAACCAAGCCTGTGTATTTGAAGAAGGTAATTACAATGATTGGTGAAGAGGATTGGCTTAGTTACGACACCGATGTAAAAGGTACCATTTACGAAGGCATTTTGGAGAAGAATGGACAAGATAAGAAAAGTGGAGCAGGGCAATATTTTACACCACGAAGCCTGATACAAGCAATGGTTGACTGCGTACAACCAAAAATTACCGAAACAGTTGCCGATTTGGCTTGTGGTACTGGTGGATTCTTGCTTGCAGCCTACGACTATATGAAGGTACAAAGCCAAGACAAGGCGAGAAAGGAATTTCTTAACAACAAGGCTTTGCACGGCGTTGACAATACGGCTATGGTGGTGTCGTTGGCAAGTATGAATATGTATTTGCACGGCATTGGAACTGCAAAGAGTCCTATTGTGTGCGATGATAGTTTGGAGCGTGAGCCCGAAACATTGTACGATGTTATACTTATGAATCCACCGTTTGGTAACCGTGCTGCTGGCTCTGTGGAAATTAACCGACCAGACTTTTATATCGACACAAACAACAACCAGTTGAACTTTTTGCAACACATTATGTTGAGCCTTAAAGATGGCGGACGTGCTGCTGTTGTGTTGCCCGACAATGTGTTGTTTGATGCACAAGGCGAAGTTATACGCAAAAAACTATTGGAAGATTTTGACTTACATACCATTTTGCGGTTACCTACGGGTATTTTTTATGCCAATGGTGTGAAAGCAAATGTGTTGTTCTTTACCAAAGGAGCAAAAACGGACGAAACGTGGTTCTACGACTATCGCACGGGCATAAAGCACACACTTGCCACCAAGCCAATGAAACGTGCCGATTTGAACGACTTTGTTGCTTGTTACAGTGCCACAAACCGAGAGGAAACCTACAATGCCGAAACAAACCCGAACGGACGTTGGCGCAAATACAATATTGACGAACTTACGGCACGCGATAAAACCTTGCTCGACATAAGTTGGATTAAACTTGCCGATGAGGACGAAACCGACCTGAGTCTTGTTGAACTTGTAAGCGAGTTGAACGAGCAAAATACAATTATTGCCGAAGCAATTAAAAACTTGCAGACACTTGTAACTTCCAATACTGCCGAGTAATGAACACACGAAAACTACGCAAACGAATACTTGCCGAAGCCATTTGCGGTAACCTCACGGCAGATTGGAGAGCAAACAACCCTGTTACCCAAACAGGTGCAGATTTGCTTGCAGAAATACGCAAAACTGCCAATGCTAAGAAACCACTTGCCCCCATAACCGACGACG
>CALAUG010000070.1 GCA_937892155.1 uncultured Bacteroidales bacterium
CGTGGGGCGGCGTGGTAGGCATCAGAGGCAGCCTGCCGTTCATCGACGGCGGCACTTTGAACCGTCCTGAGTTCGCTCCGTTCGACCAAAACGGCAACTGGATCATCGAAGGCCACGGCGTTGACCCTGATATCGTCATCGACAACAACCCATACGACGAGTTCAATGGCGTTGACGCCCAGCTTGACAAGGCTATCGAGGTAATCCTTGAACAGATGAAAGGCTGGCCGCAGCAACCCGCGATACCGGAGTATCCGGATAAGACGAATAAGTAAGAGGAGTCGCAAACCGTAAAAAGCGACGAAATAACATAAAAAAGACGTAGCCACGTCCATTTTCTGTGAAAAATCAGAAAAGACGTGGCTACATTCGTTTTCTGAGAAAAACTCAAAGCGGATTTTTTCGCCAACTGGTCATCTGAAAAATGTTTGTGTTCCGTATTAAAATACGAAACACGGTAATATTTAGTAATAGATTGTAAAAAAGTGTGATAAATTTTCCTCGGTATTTGTGTGAGTGTTAATTTTGCGGCGTTAAATCAATTTTTGGACGAAAAAAATTAACAAAAAAGTATGAACAAAAGAAATTATTTCTATTTTTGCCACTTTGAAAAAGTAACAAAATGTAGAAAAAGAAGAATAGAAATAAATCTTAGAGCTTAGCTATTGTTCTCGCAAACGAAAATCTGGACCATTTTCATTGGCTGTTGAGAATAAATAGCGGGAGTTCACGTATCAAGCGTGAACTTTTCCTATTTATCTAACAGTCAGGCAGTCCAGAGCCTTCGTTGCAGATGAAAGGAAAGGTTTCACGCTTTTTTTATGCTTTGAGGAAAAGAAACAGATAACATAAAATTTAACATTATGGCAAGATTCAGAATTACGACGAAAGTCAGGAAACAGAGCAACGGCATCCGCATCGAACCCGGCATGACCGTTGAAGTGGTGACCGCATCGATGAGCAACCCGGTCTGCACCAACGGCGGAACAGAGGTTGCGAACGCGTTCATGCGCATTTACGGGATTGACATCAGGAAAGCCGGCTGCTTGGGCATGGCTTGGTTAGATGTGGAGAGGATAGGATAGTTTTTGAAAATTTTTTACAAAACATTGACCTTATTAAATTTATAAAATATGGGAAAAAAGCAAGTTTTACTAATTGGCCCTCGCGGAGGTGGCAAAACAGAAATACTGAGAAACTATACTGGAAGCTGTGAAAAAAATAGCGGTGCAACCCAAGGACTAAATAATGGAAGTACAGGTAAACTTTTTAGGAAAATTCATATTACCGAAATCGGAGGTGGTACCGTTGAATTGGCAAACAATGAAATAACAAATATGGTTGGCAAATTACAACCAGACAAAATCATTTTTGTTTTTGATGGAGTTTCATTTTTTGAACAATTGCAAAATCCATCAAATGGTGGAGAAATCTATTCCAGATTGATTAATTGTTACTGGAATCCATTGTTTGTTGAAAGTAGTTCTAAAGACGGTGTTTCTTCTAAAGATGGTGCTTCCTGCCCTTGTTTTAAAACAGATAAGTTTAATCTTATCTGCACGCATACGGACAAACATGATGGAGATTTGAGAGAGGATATTCTAAACGCCATTGATAAAGCCAACAAAGAATACTCGGAGCTAATAAATTCAAATACTCCTCGCTATTTCAAGGAACGTTTTGACAAGCCATATTGCTACTACATCAACGCAACTAATACGAAAGAAGTGAAAGATACAATTGATCAAATCTTGGAATGATATGCAAACAATATTAAGATATCAAAACGACAAAGAAAATGGACGCGACATCTTATTAATTGATGGTGTCACAAGCGAATACTCTGGTACGCAAGAACAAAAAGCCGCATTAAAGACTATTGCTGAGGATAGATTTGTTCAAAATTGTTTTGTTACGAATGACTACAAGGGAAAAAGCAATCCAAAACTTTCAATCAGAAAAAGTACAAATGATGAATTGTTGGTTTCGTCTTGGTTTCTCTCTAAAGATGATAAAGGTAGAAAAATTCCTTACACCTTTTACATTTCTCATTTTTCAACATTTGCGGAAGCCCGAATGCTTCTTGAAAAAAATGCCCGTCAAGTTTATAAGGAGTTAAATCCTTATGATTGCGCGGCACTTGAACATGCGTCAGATAGTAAACCTTTGCCTATGAAAACCATAATTGCCATAGGTGTTGTAGCATTAATCATTATAATTATATCATTATGTCAATAGCAAATAAAATAATCAAAGTTGAAGAATTAGAAGATGTTGTATGCGTCTTGAATCCTGATGACATATTTTATCTTCAAAACTACCAGTCGCACACAAAGAAAGACATAGTAAGTCCTTACGACCTCCAATGTTGGAGAGAAAACGGAATTCAGGTCCCCAAAGTGTCAGAAGGAAGCATTTTGATCAAACATCCTTTCGCAAATTCTTATGTCGTTTTGGATGATAACAAGGAAGAGGATATTGTCCTTGACAGAATTAACAAAATTGAAGAAATTCTTTCGTATTTGGGAGGAACGGAGTTTGAAGTCATTCATACCTGTTCCAGGAAGTATCATATCAAAAAAGACACTGACTTTAATGCTGGAGTAGATGTAAAGTCGAAGTCAGAGGATGGTGATGGTAATAATGGTAATGGTAAATTAGGTGTAAATGTCGGTAAGGAAAGTGAAAATGATACCGAGGCCAAACATGCTAACCGTACTCAGTGGACAGGTGGTTATACCCCGGAAGGGTATCGCGAAGCTATGGCTATTGCAGTAGAAAATAAATTGGATAAAGATCCTGTCATCAAAAGTATTCTTATTCAAAGAAATCCGGAGCATCCCAATCCGATTGCATTAAAAGAATATAGTGTTGATGTTAAGTCGGACATTATCAAGAGAAAGAAAATAGCAGTAAATTTGGAAGCCGATATAAATAAAGAGTTGGTAAACATTAATGCTTCATTGGGATTTAGCCATAACGTTGATGAAAAAATGTCCGAACGAACCACACACGATTTTAAAGTCAAATTTAATCCTATCGAAAGAAAGGTGTTACCATTGGAAAATGCAGAAGATAAGAAGAGTCTTTTACCTTGGATTATTTGTGGAGTATTGGGAGCAATTATCATTGCCGGTGTGATATTTTTCTTTTTCTAAATGCAAGAATAAACCTCACCAGCGGATTAATGGGTTCTATGCCGCCGGCGAGGATGAAAAACAGATTTATAGAACTCCACATAACCTTATTTTCAGAATTATGACGAAAAATGAACGTGAATTTTTAAATGACGTCAAAGACGCCGTTTCCGACTATGATTATTCATGCAATTCCTACCATGAAAATGGTTGTTTTTGTGTTGATATTACCATTAACGATTTGGAAGAATGGGGTAATAACGAAGATGATATTTGGAACGATTTGGATGAAGTTGCTGACGATTGGGGGGCTGGTATTGATAGTGATGTTAATCGCTACTATCTTGAACTCCAAGAAGATTGATTGCAAATTAAACCAATCAAGCTCGGCATAAAGCTCTAAAAGTAATCTGCAGAATCCTTTATGCATTGGTGGCAATAGGAATGTTACTCAAGGACAAGAAAGAAGATGACGAAAAGAAAGATGAAAAGTAATCGGCAGTAGTTATCTGGTGAATATATATTTATGACCCTCTCATCGTTACAGAACTCACCGCCATTTCGGACGATCTTAT
>CALAUG010000071.1 GCA_937892155.1 uncultured Bacteroidales bacterium
ATCACAAAGAGTTTCCGCAGTATAACTGGCTGAAAAACAAGGGTTATCCGACACCCGAGCACAAAAACGCCGTCGCTGAACACGGCGTTTCGCCCATCCACAGGATGACGTTCAACATGGCGATACAGCTGAAACTGTTCTGAGGGTGGAAGAGGATTCCCATAGTTCTTTATTACGTTGTTGTGCGATCGTTTGCCAATTTAATTATTAGAATTTCTCTGCCTATTTGTATGTTTGCTTTATTGTATTTTTACCTTAACTGGACAAAAGAGGGTTGTGAAATTGGGGCGACATACTAACAAATCATTCTTTTGGATGAATGTCGATTATATATATATTGTCATTTTCATCTATCCAATCTGTGTCCGAAATTTGAGTTAGTTTTTTCTCTTCTAAAAGTCTATATATTTTGTGGAATCCTTCGCATCTATAGAATGTTTTTTTTGGTTGATTTTCTGTAGAAACATAGTAAGATTTTGAAGAGATTTTATCATAAATTGTAATGTTGGGGAATTCTTTTTTGAATGATTTTAATGCTTTTGAGAAATCATTTGTATTGGCTGATTTGAGTTTCCTATAGGTGTCTTGAATTGATAATCCATTTTCTTGTAGTGTATTATATTGATCTTTTAGTTTTTTGTTGAAAAATCTTACAAATACATATTCATCAGTTCTTTCGCTATCAAGAGATTTACCACAAAGGCTATACATTTTGAACAAACATTCAGCACTGAATGTATCAGCATCATAATGTAATATGTCAATAGATTCATGCAAAAAAGCTTTGATTTGCTCCGAATTAAATAGACTAATAAGATTACTTATCACATCAACATCCCCTCTG
This sequence comes from uncultured Bacteroidales bacterium, assembly GCA_937892155.1. GTDB lineage: Bacteria > Bacteroidota > Bacteroidia > Bacteroidales > UBA1715 > UBA1715. Next base: position 845 of record CALAUG010000071.1, read on the forward strand.
CGTCCCAATATGCTATCGTATTGAAATATGATGTTCGTTTCAAAATTAGATGTTTTTGCTATTGGACATTTTTCCAACAACTTAAGTTCATCGGTGTTGAACGAAACAATATTATGTTCTATTTCAGCAAAGAATAAAAAAAGACCTTCGCAATATATGATAAAGTCACCTGTCCTTAATTCAAAGTCTGCAAACTTTGATTTTACATTTTCACTATCGCGTGATGAACTATTTAGATTGATGAAAACAATTTTCATTTTCTTGCGTTATTTTCAACAAAAGACAATAGGTCATCTTCTGATGCTCCTAAAAAATAATCTTCGATAAATTCCCACCTTTGAGAATCTGTCATGTTTTCTGTAAAGAAGTAGTCGAAAATTTTTTCGGATAATCTATGCTTGTCATAAATGCTATTTAATATGCTGTTTTCATAGTTGTTGTATCTGACGAGATTGTTAAGATATGTAGGGTTGTTGATCCTTACGAATATTGAAGGATTGTCTCCGCCTTTGATATTATATTCAGCCAAATTAAGGCTGTTTAATAATTCGGATAGGTTGACAATAATATCATCAGATTTACGATAAAATACATTTGTTGTAGATTTAATGAAAGAATTGTATGCCAGACGATATGATGCAATTATTTTATCATATCCAGATTTGGTTTGGTATGCTTCTGTTTTTTCGCCTGAATTGTATATTGTACAACATGGAATGAATAGACTGTCTGTATTTTTTGAAGATGCGAATATCAATTTAAATGACTCAACAAATGCTTCCTTTTGAATCTGTGAATAACCATTTGGAAGAGAATTTTCCATATCATATCGACTAACTCTTCTATGATGTGTTAACATGTGATCCAAAAATGAATATGATAATTGAAAAAAGGTATTTAACAATTCTCTTGTTTTGTTAACGTCATAATTTAGATTGATACTGACTTTATTTACGATTTTTGTATTGTAATTTTTAAAGACTTCTCCCTTTATAAGATTGCGCTTGAATGCAGGGAAACTGATATTGCAATATTTATTTTGCCATAAATCATCCGAACATAAAACATAAATATTTGAAAAACCATCAATGTTACAAATGTAATTTTTGTATTGTTTTTCAAAATTAACTATGTCTTTTTTTGCAACTTCAATATATATTTTCGTGAACAGGTTCTTGGGTCTTACGATTATAGAATAAAAACCAAGTTTATTTCGTAAATCGCTGCTCAATAACATTAAACAACTCTTGATCTTTTGATCATAATCAACGTCTTTGCCAATAAAAATATATTCAAAATCAGAGGCTGATATAAGCATATTTCTCCGTTCACCATTTAATCGGTAAAGTGCCATTAATTTTTTCATTACGGCTCGTAGTTGGTATGGTTTTATTGATGACAATCCTTGAAGTGTATGCTTATATTTTAAATCATTTCTTGAGTAATCTATTTTTGCAACTCCAATAATATTGGGATTTCTCGCCAATCTGCCAATTTCTTGAACATAATCCGCCAAATCTCCAGTTGGAGCATGATGGTAAACCACTTTAATATCTGGAACGTCAACACCCATACCGTATGCTTTTGTTGCACACATGACAAATCTTGTTCCATCTTTGAAACTTTGAGCATTTTTTTTTCGATCATTCGGTTTAATGTCAGCATGGTATGCTGCCAAATAATTTCTATGCTCAATATTCTCATTCTGCAGCAAATCGATAATGGTTCTTTTATAGGGGAAATATACAATTGTTTTCGTATTAGAATTGCAAAATTCATTGATTCTTTTTACGGTTAGGTCTGTCCTTTGCTTCTCGTAATTTGATGAAGAAAAATTAGACATACATATATCAAACGAAATATTCTCTCGTTTTACAACTCCTATATAGTTTATGCATGGATTCATGTTAAGGGAGGCTATGGTATCAAAAACCATGTCGTTTTTACCGTTTGGATTCCATACCGCTGTAGCAGTTAATGCAAAAATTGGAAATGAATATCCCAAAAAACGCTTTGACCTTCTTATATAATCTCCTAAAAACCAATAATCTACACGGAAGTCTCTTCCCCATGTGGTTACTGTATGTGCTTCGTCAACAACAAATAGTCCAATTCTTCTGTCTCCAATGAAATTATCAATTGAGTAAGATAGTAGAAGTTCTGGCGATAGATATAATACGTTTATTATTCCAGCTTTTACACCAATAATGACTTGTTCTTTTTCTGATGCAGATAGATTGCTGTTTATTGACGCAACACCGTTGTATTTCCCTTTCAAATTATCAACTTGGTCACACATTAACGCGACAAGTGGAGAAACGACAATTGTTAAAAGTTTGTATTTTTCTGCCAAATATACTGCAGGTAACTGAAATAATAGTGATTTTCCGACTCCTGTGGGTGACGTGAGAAGAATGTTCCTCATTTCAGACACTTTTTTAATCCCGTTTTCTGCTTGTTTAATCACATTCTCAATAATATCACCTTGCGAGATGATTTCGTAATCTTTATTCTTGTATAGGTCTTTGTAAATTTTAAGAAATCTGAATGATTCATATCCCCAAACATGTTTCATCAAGGTTGAAATGTCATCTCTGTATTTTATAGTTTTATCTTCCGATTTGATAAATAGTGACAAAGGAATGCGGAATTGTCTAATTGTATTCCAGATAATTCTAATCTTGTGGTTTTCAACATCATTTTGCTCAATATAATAATTGGTTGATGGAAGAGTCATATTGTAATACAATGATTCCATAATATTGTCTGCCGTATTGTCATCAAGCATGATGAGATTCTGTGGATTACTTGGCAACGCTTTTGATATTTGAACACTTTCGTTGATTTGAATAAAATCAATTTTTGTAATTGATTTATCGTCGTCAATAGTAGGCTCTATATATTGTACATATTGTTTGTCATCTATATGGAAACAAAAAGAGTAGTACAAGCAATAATCAGAATTGTCAGTTGAGTCCTGAAATTGAAAACTATCATAGTCGGGAATGCTTGTGCTTGTTGGATTCTCATATCGATTAAGTAGATTGTTTGTAACGATGCAGATTTTCTTCTCTAGAAAGGATAAATTTCTAACATTTGATGTCAATGCAATAAATGATTCGTAAGTTATATAGGACTTTATATTGCCAACATCAATCAAACTTTTTAGGATTAAACAGCTTTTTATTTCTTTAAGAACTATTTTCCCGTCTTTGATGATGTTTTTGTCTAAGAACACAAAAGAATTGTCCTCTAATTTTTGTAATATATCAATGGTAAAGCCCTTAAAAACGATAATGTCATTCTCACCAAAGGTTTTACAAATTGCATTTTTTAAAAACTCTATTGTCATGGTATAATTATATCGTCTGATAATAAAGATTTGTCTGTGAAAATATTTGTACTTACCAATTCATTAAAAGTGTCTTTTCTTTTGCCGTATGACAAAACTGTTGTTTTTTTCTCTTCTGCTAATGCTGTTAATTTGGTGCATACGATTTCACACAGTTTATTTAAATATAACTTAAGATTGTCAGATAAGTCTTGCTTTTCCCAAATCTTTAATAAGTTAATTTTCCCACACGAAATATAATTTAAAAGAGAGATTGTATAGGCGATGACAGATGCTTTTTTGTTGGCATAACCTCTGTTTTCTGGACGTTTGAATAGGTAATTGTATATTATTATTAAGGCTATGGTATGTTTGTAATAAACCTCATCTGGAATATATTTTGAATCTACTATCTTGCTAATAAACAAATCATAGTTGGTGCCCTCACCTTTAACAGCATCAAATGGCTCCATGTTCCAGCTTTTCCAAACTTTGGCAACTAATTCTTTTTTGAATTTACAACTTTTGGGATAGTTGGCGTCGAACAGCATTAAACCATCTTTTGTCAATGAATTTTTCTTCCTCTCTTGATCATACTGCCCCCTAACACGTTCGTAGAACCAATATCTAATATCATGTTTTTCACTTGGTATCAGTGTATTTCTTGATAACTCTTGCAACCTAATGTTAAATTCATTGCTAACGCTAAAATCTGCATATTTAATTCTGCTTTGTGAGTTTGAAAATTTTGTTATATTTGCAGCAACATCTTTCCTTTCTCCATTAAGAACCAAGATTTTTACTTGAACATATACTCCTAACAAAGAAATACTACGGTCTCTGTTTTTCGCATTGAATATACTGGCTGTTGTTTGTCCGCCATTAACAATTTGAAAGTCAAATATTTTACTTAATATGCCAGTACTTATGAATTCATTTGTTCTGCTTCCATCTTGCTTTTCTTCGCTAATATCAGTTTTAGAACCACCGGTATTGTCAACGTCAATATTAGCTGCTAAAGCGGTGATGCCGTTGTTGTACGCTAAAAACATTTGACTTTCTTTTTTCAGAGTTTCTAAAATGCAGATATTTGCATTAGATTTCTTTGAACCTTTAAAACCTAAAAAGTATCTTACGTTGTTTAGAAGTAAATCTGTGTTGTGTTTCTCATATAATCTGTACAATAATTTCCCGGGAAACATTGCAAGATAACATTTGTAATCTGAATCTGTTGATTCCATTTCTATGTACGGAATCTTATAATTGCTGTATTCATCTTTGAAATCAATATCAATTGGTATGTGGTCAATACAACCATGTAAATTAGCATACAATTTTTTGATGTCCCAAATATCTGATGTCGTGAGCTTCCCTGCAATTCTGTTGTTTTTGATTTCATAATCTTTGATCATACAATTTGAAAGCACGCAAAGTCTGATGGTATTTATTTCTTTCAAATTATCATATATTAGTTTTGCAGGTTCGTATAAGGGATTTTTTTCATCTAAATCATAATATACGCCCCTGATGGCGGAATTATAAAATCCTTGAAGCTTGTTTATGGAAGTTTGGTACTCAACATTTGTAATATTTCTTATTGAGCTGTCTGATGGCTCATATATGGTTCCAAATAAAGTGAGGACTTCGTGTCCGTTACTAAAAGCATAACCATAAATTTCGCCTCTACTTCTTCCTGCTGCGTCCTTCAAATTACCGTAAACAACTACTGGTTCGTCAATATTTAATAGTCCTGATATTTCCGATAAAATGTGTGACGTGAAAGCAACGGCTCTGTTTGGATATTCATCAGTTCTTAATTCAGTCTCTTCTTCGAGATCTCTTAGGTAAAGTAATAATTCGTCTCCCATGTATGCTTAATTTAGATCGGCAAATATAGCATAATTTTTTACAATTCCATAAAAAAAATGTATAATAATGTAGATGTGGCATGTTGCTTTGCGGCATCATAACTTTTTATTTTGAGAGCAGATATTATGTTTTATATTTACTTACCCGTGTCAATAGTTCAATACCACAAAATCAGTGTTGATGTGATCCGAATAATCCAACACGACTTTTTCAT
>CALAUG010000072.1 GCA_937892155.1 uncultured Bacteroidales bacterium
AAACACCACATAACCAATCATGAAAAAGCCGCAACACCATGAAAAAAAGAGAAGATGTCCCTTTCGGGACTAAAAACCGCTCCTTTTCTTTATTGCGGTGCAAGGATAGAATCTTGTTTGGATTTACAATAGATAAATCTAAATTTTTCCAATATACCTGTATGAATAACAAAAGCCCCTTTGCGAGTGGCTTTTGTTTATTTGCAATCAACTACTGAGAATTCTTTTTTCTTCGAATCAAGAATGACGTTTACATCCTTCACGCATTCTAAATCAAAAGAATTATCAACAACATTTGGTTTTATGGCAACACACATACCAAATTTGCCCTCAACCATTACAGACGGATAAATAACACCATCTGATTGCGGAAAACTCATTAGCATATCGGCAAATAAAGCTGTTATTTTATACTCATCATCAGATGACACTCTATTTTGAAATTTTTTAGCAAAAAATTCTGCAACCAGTTCAGCATTTGTTTTGGCATTAATATCCGAAACTTTAGATATGCATTTATTATATTCACTTTTTATCGCACTAAGAAAATCATTATTTGATAATGGGAAAACACTAGGATGCACGATTGCATCTAAGTAAATATCTTTTTTATTTGTCCACTTGGACAAAATAAAAGTTTCCTTACTATCCGTATATGTATTTTGGATAATACAATCACGATAGTTAGGCGACGTTTCTGCAGCACCAATCCACACAGCTTGATTTATCGAGTCGGGCGTTTCTGACGATAGGTTATTTGATATCGTACCATAAAAAACTGTTTGATTTGCTAAAGAGGCTCTTTGTGGAATAGTATTTAAGTGTGACGGCTTATATTTTAAATAATCTTTATCATGCACATTACCACTTCCATTACTACTTACAAATCTATAAAAATGACAATTTGCAGGGATTTCTATCTGAAAACAAAGTCTTTTCCCCAAAGAACCATACAGCTTTTTTAAATTATCAATCGCATTGTTTTTTGACAAATCTACTTGTTCAATCTGATTTATTATAGACATAGTCAATAAATTTTATTTCTTCTTGTTTACTTTTTCGCTCAATGCTTTGCCAGCTTTGAATTGAGCTACTTTTTTAGCGGCAATTTTAATTTCCTTGCCTGTTTGTGGGTTTCTACCCTTACGAGCGTTTCTCTTTCCAACTTTGAATGTACCAAAGCCAATCAATTGAACCGATTCGCCTTTTGCCAAAGCGTCAGAGATTGATTCTACAAAAGAGTTGATTGCAAATTCCGATACCTTTTTTGGTAATCCTGATTTTTCAGACATTGCTGAAACTAAATCTTGTTTATTCATATTTGTTAATTTTTAGTTATATATACGGCAAATATACGTATTTTCGGGGATTGTAGCACATTCACACCAGTATTTTCAATCCTAATACGAAAATATCCACTCAATTATTAGAATCCATTTTGAAACTTGCTTTTAATTTCTCAATAGTTTTTCCGTCAAATTGCATAGGAAATAACCTCTGTAGAAGTTGTAAATACAATAAGTATTCAGGGAATAAAACCTTTTTCTGGTCTTTTTGTAATTCATCAAAGCCAAGGAATGTTGTATGAACAAAAATTTCAAATTTATCATTTGAAAAATTATCTGCATATGTTATTCCATCAACCCACAAGAAAGCACGTTGTCCTTGTTCAAAACAACCACAATCTTGTGCTCCTTTTGACAATACTTCTTTGCTGTCTTGGAGTACATTAAAATGATTTCTTGAATAAAAAGTAGATGTTATATCAAATAATTTTTGGAGGTTCTCATTTTTTATTTGAGGAAACCCTTTTAATGGTTGCATTTTTATGCGAAAAGATGAAGGTATCTGAATCTCTGGCATTTTGAATTTTACAAGACCGTTGCCTATTGTCCTTTCTGCATATCTTTGCCAAACATGGTGCTTGAAAATATCTATTTGAATTTTAAAATTCCGATTTATCCCTCCAAATTGAAACAAATAATATAAACTGCCAGGTATTGGCAACACCCCAAAATGAATAACTGGCGGTATTTCATTAATAGGATTTAGAATATCATTTTTCGTGAATGCTAAATAATGAAAAATGAATTCAAAAAAACTATCTCGCCATAATTCAGAATCAAAAGCAAAATGATTCTCAACTCTATAAGGGTATGCTATACCCTTATTCAATGCCTTAACAAGAACATTCTCATAGTCTTTCATAAACTTATTTAATTGTTCTTGTAAATGAGAGTTTGGATTTTGAATTTCAGATAAAAAGAGTTCTGAAAGTTTGACAAAATCCCATCCTTCGTCGTTATCCGTAGTACGGAAAACTTCTAAATCTTCTAATTTCATAACTATACTTTATTTAAAATTAACAGATCAGATATAATTTTAAAAGTATAATTACATTTCTGTTTGCAAAACTAAAACTTTTTTCCAAAATTCAATAATTCCAAATCCAATTATCACAATTGCCTGCTCCCTTGTTATCGAAAAAATGTTTTACATACATCAGAATTATCTGCTGCGTCTTGCTATAAACTTTCAAATGATTATGACTTTCTTCATCACACAATTCTTCGAGTTGTGATATTGTTTTTTCACATTTTGTTTCCCATTCATAAAAAGATTGATGAGTGGCAACGAACTTCATTTCTCCATACCAGAAGTTGCTTTTCACGCTCTTTTTCGGGAATGGATTTGTGGATTCACCCTTGTAGTATTTGAACCTATCTCTATTGAAATAGCACAAACCAAAGTAATACTTCTTGAAATCCTTTGTTTGAAAAACATAATGTGGACTTTTCACCATTCTGCACAACAAATATGCTTTGAACTCCAACGGAACGCCATCATCATCACAAAAATCATCAAGCCCCTCTTTGGAATATAAATCCAAAGCCTCAGCTATATACTTTCCGTTATCCTTAAACAATGCCCATTGCTTTTCAAGATTCCAAAAACGCTTGAAACGCATATTTGTAATCTCATCATAAGGATTCGTTTCCTCTCCCTAGTAAACACGGAAATATAGCTCTATAACGGCATCTACAGGCATTCTTTAATCAGTATTCTACATTATAATTATCTATAGCAAAAATTCAAATTTTCTTTTTCATCTCTAAATCACTTTTTCATTCATCTTCCAACCCAATTTCGGTATCAATTGGTTTTCCTCTTGCTTGTTCCCATAAATCTTGTATAAATTTTGTCATCGGCCGTTTTTCTATTTCTTCTTGTCTTACATAAGTACCTAAACACAATCGTAATTGATTCATAGGGGAATATTTAGGTACCCAACTTTTGTAGTTTTGAGAATTTGACCAATACGGATATTGATATGCTTTTTCAAATACTTCTCTTGCAATATCTCCGTGTCTTTGGTACAATGTTTTTATATGAAACATCTGAATATATTTTTCCAGTTCCTTAAGTTTTGCATTTTGAGGTATCATATCTATGTTTATATCATCTTTTTCTTGTTTGTCGTATAAAACCTCCTCTTTATTAGGAATTCTAAATACAAACTGCTTATAAATATCAGATTTATAAGGATGAAATTTCAAACCAAGACTCCCCGTATTTTTCCCATGATTACATTCAGCACATGACGGTATTAAATTATATAATGACATACTTAACCATGGATATTCTTGTTTTGAGAAAAAATGATCAAATTGAAATTTTGCAAGAGAACCACTATTCTCATCTGCCACTAATGTGTACTGCATATTACAATATGGACAAACCTTTACATTTAACCTTCTTGCCAACTCTTTAAGAATTGTTTTTCTAAATCCCTTATAATCAAAAGCATCTAAGATTAGTTTACATAAAGTATCTCCTTGGCTACTCGCGACATACTCTCCATTTTTTTGTTGCTTGTATTTTTTCCCCTTACACTGTTGAAATCGTATTGAGATGTATTTGTTATCAAAATTACGTATATCACTAGGATTCAACAACAAAATACAATATATCTTTTGTCTTAGATAATTTATAATTTGCCTTTCATCAGAATTAGATTTATCAAACTGTAATTTGTCAAGATTTTTTTCAATTGTACTTTTTACCTTCATCTCATACACATACCACTTTTCAATTTTTTCTTGAGACTGAAATTCCCCATCTACACTAACCCGATTATTCAAATCAATTTTGTTCATTTCTTCCTTTTAACTCTTTAATTTTTTCCTCATAATATGCAATAAGTTGTTCTTTTGATTTCAAACATAATAGTTTGTCTTGAAGATACTTTTTCAAACCTACATCCCCAATCATATCCACTTGTATTTGTAAATTTAACATTTTTTCATTCAATACACTATAGTTCCTCTTTTCCCTGATTTCAGAATCGATATATTCATTTAACTTGCGTATTTTCTCTTGTGCAAATCTACCTACCAATCCGTTAGTCATCAAGAAAGAATGCCTATATAGTTCAAATACATTATTACCGAATGTTTCTTTTTGTTCATTTATAATAGTATGGTCTTTTAAACAAATAGTACAACTTTTCGGTATATCCGACAACATTATTGGGGAATGAGTTGCCATAATTATTTGCACAGGATTCGTTAGAATATTTGCTTTTTTAAGTCCATCAAAAAAATCTATAATAAAATTAACATATTCTAATTGCCACGCTGGATGTAGCCCTATTTCTGATTCATCTAAGATAATTACTTGAGGAATATCTGCATTAGCAACTTTGGGAGTAAAAGCATTATATAACCGAGAGAACAAATTTAAAAACTCCAATTCTCCACTACTCAACATCGACAATGAAATGTTGTCCAACGATTGACTATAAGAAAAATCGAATATCCTAGCTACCAAATAAAAATTTTCCTTTGCATATATTTTTTCAACTTTTTCCTGAAAATCTTTTTCTGCTGTACATAAATACAAACATTCATTTCCCAACCTCTCGTTAAACTCTGCAAGAGTATTTATTTTATCTACCTCTATTCTTATATCTTCTAAATAGTTAGAAGATTGCTTTTCGATGATAAAGTTGCCAAATATTTTTAACACCGATTTTATCGAAGGATAGTTTTGTCGCAAATAATTTTTCCATCTAACAAGTAAACTTATTCCCCAATTTAGGTCAGATCTATCTACAATTAGATTTAAAATAGCATGATGTATTATATCTGCAAGTATTTGCTCTTTCGATGAGAGAAAGGGATACGTTACTAATTTGACTGTTTCTAAGTCTTGATAATCATATTCAAGACCACGTTTTTTTCGTTCTTCATCAGACATACTTTTAAGTTGATATTCGCCACTTCTATTTGCCTGTATTAAAACATATTTGGGAAACACAATCTTTCTAAACATATCTGAAACACTTTTGTCAGCAAGCATTCTGCATATCTTATGAGCATTTTGTAACACATAACAATGTAATGCATCATATAAGGATTCGCTCATTTGCCTTTTTGCCGCGTTATAATAGTTCTCTGCTGACAGTAAGATTTCTGCATAATCTGATGCATTATAAAACCCTGCAAGTTCTGCTGTAGTACGTATATCAGAATTTATATATGGAGAAAAATGACCACTATAATAAAAACACTGTATAGGATTTTTTTTGCCATAAAATATATTTGTTGGGTAAGAAAAATTTGGTTCACTCTCTGCAACATCTTTTGATACCCAAGCAGATAAATTTCCCCTTTTTTCATATACTATAATACCAGAAAAGTCACCGTCTGATTTCCATATTGAACCATCCACAAGTGCATTTAACAGGAAGCTGACAATTGTACTTTTCCCAGCACCATTGTTTCCTATCAAACAGGTTACAGAAGATACACTATCTCCCCAAAAGTTTTCTGGGAAACGAAAAACTTTTTCTCCAATTAAGGTATTTTTAGTTTTATCATACTTGATATTATAACGTGCATCAAAACACAATTCAATATCTTCCAAACACTTATATTTTTTTATATAAGCATAACATAATTTAGTTGTCATTTGATTATTTAACATTTTATTTATTTTTCTTCCAAATTATTTATGAAAATCTTATTAAACCCATAGTAAAATTTTCATTCTTTTGAAAATACCACTGGATATATCAAACGAACCGGACACTCACTACCAGCATGTATGCCAGGGAAAAACTTAAACGGAAGGTTTGTTATAATTTCAATCGCTATTTTGTCAGCTTCGGGAGAATTCAACTCTCCAATCTCCGACAACTCCACATCTCCGTAGTGCGACAACGACTCTACAATTTCTGGCATTACCACATTCCCTTGAGACGTGACTAAAAAACGTACAAAAACAACGCCACTCAATTCGGGATACTGACGCGCTGTATTCTTTATATATTCTCTTAAATAAAGATTTCCCCATCCTAAATATTCCGGCATTTTTTCTGTCCTTATATAATTCATCAAGGTGTCATATTGTTTTCCACAATCACAAATCCTATTTTTCAAAATAGTGTCTTCCTGTGGGAAATATTGCTTCATTTCTTTATAATACCAATCTGCCAACTGACAAGCATCTTTTTGCAAGCATTCTTCTATCTTCTCCTTGCACTCTCGCCATTTTTCTTCTTTTGCCCTACAGAGTGTGTCAATGTCGTTTTCTTCAGCAGCATAGATGTTTTTGCATTGCGACAGCTGTTGTTCCACAACTGCATCTTCGGAGAGAAACAAGCGCTTATATTCGTTGTAATACCATTGGGCAGTACCACACATCCCTAAAGCAAGGTATTTTTCGGTTTTTTGCAGATATTCGTTGATTTGCGTGGTATCTTTTTCCATCCATTTGTTTGCATTCTTCGACCACACATATACGGGAGTAACTAATTGCGTTGTGTCTGGTTTGTCGTAGATGACGGACTTTTGTACCCCGAACCACTGTCCCGAAATGGAATCCACTACGTATTCATCACAAACATATTTGCCGTCACCATTCGACAAAACACGCTTTCTTTGGGGAATCCAGCCGTTGTTCCACTCATACAATATATCCACGGAATCCAGATACTCTTTTTTTTGAAAAGGAATCCACTCGGCACTTTCCGTTTCCCTGTAATAAAAAAGCTCCTCCTTTGGTAAACCGTGCTCTCTTAATTCAACTTTTTTATAATGCACTGAAACTGTACTATCCATATACATCCCATCTTCACATTGTGCAAACGAATGAAGTCCAAAAACGAAAGATATTATTTTACATAATAGATATTTCATACTACAACGTGTATATCAATACTATTGGTGAATTTGAAACAATTCTTTTCGGAGCAAAAATAATAGCAGAATTTCCACAATGTAACCGTAAACTGCCTTCATATCTATTAAAAGATGCAAAATGCACATTTGTGTCTTTGGTGAAAAAATTTATTATATAATCGTTTTCTATAAGTGTTTCATAATATCTCAAATGAGAATCAGATAAATCATCAAGATATTCTTGTTTATTCGAATAATATGAAGATGTATTCAAAATAGGTCGAATACCGCCATTAGTATATATATTCCCTTCAAAAACTAATTCCAAAGAGTCAAAATTTTCTATTGTAATGGTATAATAAGATATATCTGCGTTATCATATCCCATAACACGAATATACAAAGAAGTATTCTCTTGCAGTACAAATTTTCTTTCTGTGCGAATATCCCGAAAATCATCACACCAAAAATTTCCAAAACGATTTATACCCATAAATGAATGTCGTGGTTCATACCCCCCTAACATAAATAAGTCAAATGTTATTTTTTCATCAGACTTTTCATCTGGTTTATTTAAGAAAATAGAATAAAACAAATTTGCATACCAATCTAACACTTTTAATTTCACATCTGCTATTTTCTCAAATATTGACATTACAACATTATCAATGGAAGTTCTATACTTATATGCTTGCTGATTTTTTAATGTTTGTTCTATGCGTTCTAATATATTTTTATTTTCAAATGTTTGCCGCCTACTTAAAAAAGGATTAAATAACTTCGCAAATTCATATGCATATATTGGCTTTTGTGCAGCATTTATTCCTCCATATATATATATATTCTCTGTTGACGGATTTGAACTTGTTAGTTTTCTAACAAAATAATTAAACACATGATTAGTAGAGTATAACAGATTTACTCCATCTACCTCTTCTTTTCCTGCTAAACGCCTTATTGAATGATTTCTTAGATTATTAGATTTTAATATCAACTCATCAAATATATATTTTTCTTTTCCATATTTTTCAAGACTATATCGAGGTGTAACAGTATATTTATACTGTTCTGTTTCTAAACTATCAGTACTATAGAAACCGTACGATTGCAAAAGCTGTCGAGATAGATAGTAAATAGTAAAATAAATGGCACTATCCACAATCCTATATCGTTTTACATAATTAGCTGGTTCTCCTAATATTGGTAAAAACGTATCATAGCGTTGTGGTTGTGATTCTATTTTATACGTATTTAAAGAAGTATAAAAATCACCGTATATATACTTCATTGTCCCATTTAATCCATCAACACCCATTTTTGTGTTTGCAAGAATATAAATAAATTCTCGTAACGCATTTATAACTTCTTGAGGATAGTCAAACTTACTAATAGATCCCAAAATAAACGAATTCCAATCAGAACAAAGTTTAGGATTAAAATCGTGAACTTCTTTTAACCCATCATCTATTTGCGCACCTATGCCTAACATTACTCCCATACCTATTCCATTTTAATTTCCCCCGTCACAACACTATCTTCCATCGCTTTATATTCCGTGCCAGTCCATTCTATCGGCTTAAATTCAAGGTGGAACGATTTCCCCGACAGTTTGAAAGAGTCCGTCGTGATGAACAACTGCGAACAATCCTTCGAGTACAGATAGTTTCTATTGTACGTAAGTGAGGTGGCAAGTTGCTGAACTATGAGACTACAGAAACCGAAACGTTCCTTGTCTGGTATCTTCGGGTCTATCAGTGGTTCGGGACTACGGAGCAGTATGCCTATTATGTTGCCCTTTTCGTTGCGGACACGGTTTATTTCCAACTGCTCGGGCTTCTCCTGCGGCGGCATACCAAGAACGCCTTCCATCATGCAGTCGAACGGGTCGGAATACGTATCGAAAAGATTATTTGTTTTATTAGCCAGTCTTCTGTACGACACAATCGAACGGATGTCTCGCATTTCCGTCTCGCTGACCCTGTGTTGAAAATCCTGCACCGCCTCGGCTGTCTCGCCGTTCGCCGCCGTCTGTCGGTAACTGCCTATCTGCTCGGCAAGGTTCCCGTAACGTGACGTTTGGAATACGTAGCGGTGCACTTCTCGGCGTTCCGAGTTGAAATCGTTATAGAATATCGCCGTGTACAGCGTGTTCGGACGCAAGCCCTCCATGCTTATTGTCGTCTCCTTGTGTGCCGGACGTATCTTCTTGCCGCCCACTTCCCAACATTCCCAGTTCGTTGATGCATACTCGTTGTTGTACAGCGACGGATTCCTCAGCACATCCTCCGCCTTCACGCCGTTCGGAACTTTTGCACTCTCATCATCTTCCCAGTCAACTATGGTACGGGGTATAAATCTCGTTTCCACGTGTTCATCCAGTGGATTCGAACTGAACTCTTCTTCACGAGGGTCTTTCACCATGGCATACAAACTTCCGCTATGGCTCGGAAGCACATTCTTCACTTTCGTGTCGTATTCGTTCCAGTTCCGGAACATATTCTGCACGAAACCGTATTTGTAGCGGAGCTTCAACTCGCAGTCGTTGTAATACAACGGCTTGGCGTTCAGCAGGTTGCCATCGGCATTCGGATACGAACGGTTGTAGTCTATGTAGTCCTTCAGCGTAGCCAACGGATATCGCTGGAGTATGCTGCCCTCGTCTAACATCGAGTCGGTTTCTACCGTATCTTCCGATGGTGTTTCCTGTTCGGTCGCCACGACTGGCACTTTAACATATTTTTCATCGTTGTTGACTACTGTAGCGTCGTAATCCTCGTGGAAATAGCCGACTGGACCGCCTGTCTGGAATCCTATATAATAGGTCTGCGTATCGCTTAACTGTGGAGGATTACCGCAGTTTCTAATCCTATTGTCGGACACATTTACTGTCACCTTGTACTTCGTATATGGACGCCATATCGGTTGTATCTGGTGTTTCATTGCTTCCACCTTTGCTCTATAGGCCGATTCTATTTCCTGTTTCGATGGCAAATTCTTCTCTGCTTCGTAGTCCGCAAACGTCTGCCATTCTATCTCGTACAGACGGAACTTATCTCCGAAACCGAGGGCTTCCGTGCCTTGTTGTGCTGCGGTTGCTGTCTCTACCTCCGAAATTGTTTGTAATAGCTCTTCCTCTTTCAACCTGCACGAAACTATCGTTGCCGTCAATCGTGACTGCTCAGCCTGAAGGGCTTGAAGGTACGACTGACCGGAACTGCGTAGGCTTGCATAGTTTTCTCCGAATTGTGTCTTTGCGGTTTCCTTATTGTTCTTCAGCGTTGCCAGGTTTTGTTTATAGACGTTTATCGCATCCTGTACGTCCTGATTGTCCGAAACGCTGTTCGCTATCGTTTCCAGACGGGCGATGCAGGCGTCCTCGTCTGTCGGTTCGTTTGTCGGCGATTCCAGGCAGCAGACGTTTATCAATCCTTGAGCCTCGCTCATGAGTTGCTCTATCGCAGACTTCGCCTCTTCAGCCTGTGTGCGGGTCGCCGTCTGCGACGTGAGTTCGCCCTGCAAAGTTTGTATTTTCGAGGTAACCGAACTTGAATCTATACTTTGGAGTGTTTCATACTGACTTACCAACGTCATAATTTCTGCAACCATCGCTTCCCTTGTCGTTGTATAGTCGCCCGCGTACAGACGTTCCTTCTGCAGCTGTATCTGTTTGCGGAGTTCCTCACGGGCTGTCTTCGACACGCCTATCTTCACCGTGTCAAAACACTCTTCGCTTTCGTAATCCACTGGTTGCAGAAAGTCGCTGCCTTGTTTTATCACTGGTGCCGTCCACGTGGTCGTGCCTTTCCCTTCTTCGTCGTAGGTGGTCTTCTCGAACGTGAACGTCACTGCTCCCGCACATGACGCATGGAGTTTTACATGTCGCACCGGCGATGAAAATTTCAGTGTCAGGTTGGAACCTTCGTTGGTCTCAAGGCACTTTGACACATCGTGGTAGCCGTCGCTGTTCGCTACTATCTTGGCTGTATTTTTCACGACATAACCGACTGACTGACCCGATTTCGTCCTGCTGTTCAGCACGCCATTGACACTTATCCTGCCTGCGGTTTTACCAGAAAAGTCTGCCTTCGACCAATATGTGCCGTTGCCTACGCAGTACAATGTGCTGCCTGTTATGCCGTACTGCTCGGGACGAACCCATTCCTTCAACCCTTTGTCTAGATAGCTGAACGGTGAGAGTGCCAATAGACGGATGGTGTCGTATATACCAGCAGCCGACAACTGCCAGTGCCCTATCTCTTTCGGAAAATCGTTGCCGACCGTCTCCGCGGCGGCTTTGTACGGATGGTACTCCGTCCAGTTATTCTCGTCGGTGCTGCATTCTATCTTGATGCCGTCCAACGAATAGGTGTGACGCACGTAGCGTTTATTCGCATTGGGCGGTATGCACTCCGTATAACCTTCGGCTTCCGACACGCTGCCCAATACTGACATTGATGACTTCGGATTCAACGGCTTCAGAAATTTTATGTCTATATAGCTATCCATCGGTATCATCGGATAGCTCAGAGGGCCTCCTGATTCCACGCAACATACGTTGAACAGTTCGTCCGACATCATGTTGCGCGCTATTACACCATTATTCGACAACAACGTTATTTTGCTTGCGTCCAAATCTCCCCTCGTTTCCCATCTGAATTCAACTGTGAACGACTTGCTCACGCGTCGCCGCAATATCTTGATGCCGACGCTCAGACCGACCGAGCCTTCTATCAGCAACGGCCGTACCGCCTCTATGCACAGACCCGCGTCGAAGCTGAGGTCGAAACCGAACTTGAAGATGCTTACGCCGCATCTTCCGCCGACGGCACCGTAACCCGACATCTGCGGCTTCTCGAAACTGATGGCGCCGCCTGCTCTCATATACGCATCTATGTATGCCTTCAAGGCTCCTTTGAGGTATTTCTTGTTGAAGGACAATCGGGTCGATACTTCCGTGCGGATTCCCTTCGCCGACAACATCAGATACGCCTCGGAGCGGAACAGTCTCACAAACTCCGCGGTTATCGGCTTCGTGTCCGAACCTATGTTTATCTTCCAGCCCTTCGGATTCGAGAAGTAGTACCCGAGTTCCGCGTCGCCGTCTATCTTCAGAAGGTTCCCCGTGTCCTCGGGGATTTTCATGTGCGCCCCGAATCCCGCTTCCACGCTCTCGTCGCTTATCGCTATGAACGCATAGAACGGTGGCTCCTTCGTGTCGTTGAAGCCTACCATCTCGCCCATTATGCGGGCCTTGCCTTCTATCATGAACACGTTCGGCAGGCTCAACAGCAGAAGCACCCTGCTCGAAAATGTCTTGCCGCCGTCACTCGCCGTGGCCAACAACATTCCTACGCCTGCCGAAAAGGCTTTGTCGGAGTTCTGTGTCTGGGTTGGATACGAAAACTTCGGGAGGGACACTCCGCGCGGATCGGCCTGGTAGTAGTCGTACCACGTCGCATTTTCGGACACTCCCGCGGCTGTTTTCGACGTGTTGTAACGGCGCCCAAATATCCCGCTGAAGCCGTATATGCCCAAGCCCGTCGCTCCTAACAGTATCGGATTGGGCAGCTTCAGCCCTGCCTCCACTATCCAGGCTGGTACGTCGGGCGTGTATTTCATGTTCACGGTGGCGCCCAGTCTGAGCTTTGGCAACGTCAGCGATATGCCACCGCCGTAAACCGTCGCCTCTGCTGGATTTTCGTTCCCTGGTTCTATCTGCAGTTTTTCCTGCGTGACTGATAGCCAACCCTTTATTATTACCGTCGCCTGCTCTGGTGTGGCGTTCCCCGGTATCGTTATGTCTATTCCGAGGCTCTCCATTGATATATAACTGTCGTTCCCTTTGCCGTCGCACTGGTAGCAGTATTTTATGCCCGTGCCACGTGCGTCAACCCCGCCCGGGTTTATGTCCACGCCACCGTCGAAACCCCAGTATTTGTACTTCACGACTTCGCCGTTACGTTTCTTCTCTATCGACCCATGCATTATCGACGTCACCATTATCTTCGCCGGACCGAGTTGAAGACACACGCCGTCGCCCAACGGCAACGATCCACCCGACAATTCCGTAGTACCATCGCTCCAAATTTTGAGTCCCGATATCTCTATGTCGCCATGTATGACGTTCTCTAACTTGCTTCCCTTAAAACTTATCGTACCGCTCGTGCCTATGTAGAATTCTCCCTCATCCCTGCCTATGCCGAGGCTTTTTACCTGTAGCGTGAAGAAGGGGTTGTTCTTGAAAAATTGCAAAGGAAAACCTGTCCCGGCATCAGCAACTATATCGAATTCTCCGTCCTCGCGGATGTTTATCGTTATGGATATCTTTCCCTCTAAACCATTTTGTTTGAATTTATCTGGCAGGATGAGAGTCCCTCTTATGTCGCTCTCCACTATGCTGTTTTGGAGAAACGTCACGCTTACGCTCGTAAGTTCCGCCTCCCAGTTACCAAATTTGCAGGATAACAGCGGATTTTCTTCCCCCTCTTTTGCCTCAAGACCTATCGTCCCCGAAAATCCACCTGTGCCTATCAGGATATCCCTGCCCACTATCTTTGCACTGCTGCTTTCCTCGTTAACCTTCCACCCGTCGGGAAGGCCTATCTCCGCTTCCTCAACATACACCCCAACAAAGTCCGACGGATAGCCCGCGGCGGTCGCTTCCGATATGTTCTCGCTGCGGCTGAAGTCTATCTTCGCATTGTCAAACGACAGCGTGAAACCTGTGTTGCCTATCTGCGACTTTGTGAAACTGAGGTTTGACTGCTGGGCGAAGTTCAGTCCCGTCTCGCTGTCGAAACTCACGCTTCCCGCCGTGAAACGCAACTGGCTGGCTTCTCCTTCTATTACTTTGCCCTTCGCGTCTATCGGTTTCAGCCACTTCTGCGGAAATTCCAACGCCAAGGTTAAGTCGTTCAATCCTGCCGTAATATGCGGAATAAGGAGTTTCTGCAATAAATCCGACAACGAAAAATCCCCATACCATTCAGAAAAAAGGTCTTGAATTCTTTCCTTCGTTTCCGACAAACTCACTTGCGTAATGTAGTCGTCCAATAATATGTCAAACACATCAACCTCATCTTCGGCAAGTTGCAGGGCAACATCCAGATATTCATTCTCCGCATGTCCACTGTTCTTTGTCAGCGGTGTAATTGGATCATAATCTTCGTTGTACTTGTCAATGAATGCCTGCAACGGGTCTTCGCTTTCAATGAAGGTTGACAGCACCGATTCCATAAGTTGCTGTGTGGGAATGCCAAGCATTTCAAACAAAACCGTCATATATTGCCGAGGGTTTTCAGCAAATTTATTTGGAGTGAGTTGCTTTATATACTTTACTATTTCAAGATTATATCCAATGTACAAAGGAATCTGACTCTTGCCGCCATCGGCAGGATTCACCACTATATATATATCCGCAAAAAGCGGCTTTTTTAACGGCCGTTCAAGCAACAAGGTGATTGCATACGAGGCGGAGTCTCCCAACTGAGACTTTTCGGGATAGTAGTCCTTATAGCGGATAGATTGTATATGTTCCTCTATAAATCCCTGTACGAACTGTGGTAGTTGCGTTGTCGAAACCAACAACGATAGCGGTGGATATTGTTCATTTGCTGCCATAGTACCTCCGTGTTTTATATTAGTTATTATTATTTTCTGTTGTATCAAAATTTATTGAATGGTCGTATTGATTATAATCTTTCTCATTCTCTGGTTTATCATCATCTTTAAAATACCACTTAAAACTTTTATAGGTCGCATAGGATATTGTATTTTCTAATTGATAACTTGTATCAGAATCTTCTCTGGATTCTGCAGATTTATCTACTGCGAATGCCTTACTCATCAATAAATCCATTTTTCCCTTCATTGTAAAATCAATACGACAAATTTCTTTTGCTATAGCTTCTAACACTCCCATAGAACGCAACATAGCTAATGGTTGATTATAGAATGGTACATCAACATGACCAACAGGTACCGTATAGCCATTAGTATAATTATTTAAGCCAAGTGTTAAATAAGCATTTGCTGCGAAAGTCCTATTATTTTCATCTATATTTGGACTGTTTATACTATGGTCTAACCTTGACCTACGTGGACTTGTTGTTGATCCAATTCTTATGGTGAATTCTTTATTATCTTTATCTAAATGAAGGTACGCTTGACTATAGCGAAGTTTTTCATTCCCAACTTTATCATCTGTATCCTCTTTACTATCACCATTCGTTGTCACAGGCTTTATTGTTTTATCAGGAACCGTACCTCTATATGTGTCATGTTTACCAACATAATATCCTTCTACAATAGGTGTTGGTATCACACTATCATCGGTATGTTTTAAGAATTCTATCAGATTTTTGAAAAAATTTTGGGCTCTTCGAGTTGAAAACAATAATTCTGCAACAGACGTTTTTATCTCAAATTTATTATCTTCAAAACAATCCTCTACAACCAATGAAAAATTATTGATATTGTCCACTGAGGGAGATACATTCATCATTACAAACATTTCATCTTTTCTTGGTGAATTAATGTGCATTGTCAAATTTGACGGTGTAGTATTGGGAAAACATAATTCCAAATCATTTGTGAGTCTATCAAATACGGCAATAGATTCTCTTGAATCTGTACGTACAACATATTTTAAAAAAGAAGTTAAATTGTCTCTTCCATTTACTACTTCTGTAGTTGATTGCAAATTATTATCATAAGACTCTGGATTCGTTTGTCGTATTTTTCTTTTAGGTCTAATACCATTATAAGTATTACAATTACTTTCAAAAGACAATTCTTTTGAAAAGAGATTCACATTTATTATTGTCATCGTTGTATTTTCGTGTTCTTGTCCATAAACGTAGAAATGCAAAATATCATCATTACAAACAGTATTTTGTAATGTGTGGAATATTTCTTCTTTAAAACCGATTTTATTATTTTCATAATGGCATAACAAGACTCCTAAATTATGAACACCAAGAAATCCGGTCGAACCACTACCATCGCCTACGCCGTACAACATAGAATCTCTATATGTACTATTTCCAGTTATATTCAGAAAAAAAATTTTTGCTATATCGTTTAACAATTCAATATTATAGTCGTTTAACTTTTTTATGATATAAAAAGCATCCTCCTTTTTTATCCTTTTAACTAAATCGTTGTTGTCCGTCAATATATTAAAAAAAGCAAGGACCGACTGATAGGGTGTGAAAAGATTAAATAATTCATCATCTTCAATGTCCTTATTTTTTTCATATACTATAGACTTGTACTTTTGAGCGATGGGATTTTTTTCTACATAATCTAAATATGCTAAATAGAGTTCACTCCTATCATTGATTCTACTTGAACAAAATATATTCTCTTTATTCTCGGCTTGTATATTCAATGGGGTGTTAATATCAGAATGAAAACAACCACTAATTTTTGCCAATTCTCTACATAAATAAAAAATAGCAAATTGAAAACATGCCTCTAAAACTTCTCCTTCTGTTGCTGTACTAAATATTTCTTCAGCAGAAGGATTCCCCTTTTTCAATACGGGATAAGAATCAGTTGATGCAAAATCTATACAATGTTTATAAACTTTTTCATAAAGTTCATAATAATGTTTAGATATTAAACTTGTTGACGAAGAAGATATTGAATCGTCATATAACTGATGGCATATTATGTACAAATATTCATTTAGAGCAAGACCATATTCTTCATCTGAGGCAAAGGTATCCCAACTCATTAAGTTTGAATTATCTTCTGATGTTTCTTCTCCATCTTCTATTTTTGCATTTACATCATTTATGAGCATAATTCTTAAATATTTATCGTAATGTCCTTATATATTTATCATAGTAGGTATCGTAATTCTTTTTATAATATTTTCTAATCAAGTAATCACCTGAATGCAAAGAACAAGCGAATGCAAGTTGATCTTTATACTTTCCCAACAATTCCAGACTTATTTTTTCTTTATTTTTATATATATCCTTGTATATCTCATGACCTTGTTCATCGTGCCCTTTCTTATAATGAGAATCCTTCCAAGTTAGTTCTGATTCTAGTATGGTACATAAAAAAGTGGCAGAAGGATTATCGTCATAAATACTATAACTGTCATAATTACTATAATATTCATTATTCCTCATATAAAACTCATCACTTTTAATTTCATTAGTTTGTAAATCTATTATTGCAAAATGAATAATAAATTCAATATCTGAGTCTCCATGTCTGAAAAGAAATACGACTTTTTGTTCCTTTGGACAATATACGCAAAGACGTTGTCGCTCAATCAAAGCCCAATCTTTTATGCAACCAAGACCTTCTATAATTATACTTATCGTATCTGAAATCACACAATATTCTCGTGTTTCCATTCCTCTTATATCTTCACGGATTTTCTCATACCTATCACATAAAAAGTATGACGGACGCCTATATCGATTCTTATGAAGAAAACAATAATGCAGTGTGTCATTTCCATATGAGTTATAATATTCCAGATATACTCTTCCTTCACGTCGAGGCACGTGTTTAATCTGTTTTTCGACTACCATACCATTTTTTCTTTTTACAATGACCTCTTTTTTATTTTCACGCATTTGTTGTATTTCTTCAAATGAATCATAAGGATACAAATATGGAATTCGATACACTTGGCGTAAGGACTTCAGATTTTCAATCTGTTTGTCAATATACGGATACACGAAATGACCTTTTAACGCTTGCAAATTCTTCAATTTTGAAAAATCTGCTACGGCAACGGGTGTTATACTCAAATCCAATTCTTCCAAATTTGTCAAATTCCATACTTTTGAATATACCGACGGCAACTGCTCCTGCAATACATTCCTGCACCACCTTGTGCTATCTGGTATCAAAGCAAGTCGCTTTAATTGTGTAAAATGCTCCAAACCTTGCAAGTCTATTAACAATGAGGTTTCTATGCTCAAACTTTCCAAGTTTGGAAAACAAGTTGTATCAAATGGAAGACTTGCCATCCATGGATTGTATCTCAACTTCACATATTTCACCCGCTTCTTGTTTTTTATTGCAGAAACATCCACTTTGTTCGGCAACGACATATCAAGCTCCAAAACCTCGTCGGACGTGTACAACTCGTCCCAATGGAAATTGCCGTCCTTGTCCATCTGCGCCACTGCCGTGGTGCAAAGGAATGATACTATAAACAATATGGTTATTCGTATAGGCATATTTTTTTAGTTAAAATTTATTGAATGGTCGTATTGATTATAATCTGCATCGTTTTTATACCACTTAAAACTTCTATAGTAAAACTCATAATTCCTGATTTATTACATTAAACAATATAGATAAGACATTCTGATTGCAACAAACAAATTCTTGAATTTTCTCGGAATTTTCTTTGGAATTAAATTTTTCCACCATACAATTTACATAATCTTCTATACATACTTCGGCATATTGCTCTATACAATTATAGTTATATTCAAACGCCACACGATTATGCTTGTCGTTCACACGCATACAAGCACTGACAGGTTTGAACGTCTCTTTATTAGCGTATGTATAACCTTTATTTCTTGATTCCAGTCTGATTTGTATTGTATCTGCCATAGTTATATCCCGGTACAAGATTCCTCGGTGCATATCTTCGCGACCTTCTTTATAAAATGCAAATAAATCTCCTGTGTCGTAATTTTTCTTAATAACCAAATAATTTAAACCTTCTATATCGTCCGACCCATCAATAGTATATAAGCTGTCAACCCATACTCCACACCTTTTGCCATTTGCATACGAAAATTCAATTTTTTCCCGTTGTGGAGATTGATACCGTTCAAAACCACAGATAAACATATTAGAATCTGCAAGTGCAGCATCGTGAATGCAATAGGTTCCATTTAGATTCTTTCTTAGATTTTTTAATTGCCGTTTTTTTATGAAAGATTTGCAATATTTACTATCTTCTAAAATAGACAAAATCTCATAATATTGTTGTTTCTTTTTATATAACCTTATGGGACAATATTCAATTATTCGGGAAAAAATCAAATCTTTGGCAGGACTCTTTATATACGACAGATACGCATAACGGAAATAAAGATAGAAATCCTCGCTCGGATATAGTTCAACAAATACAGGCAATGTTTCAAATCTATACCTTTCTAATTCAAAATGTTTCAAATGTGGCAACAACACAAGTTCATTCATTGCGAAATCGGCAACCTTTAGTTTCAATGTTTCAAGATTTACAAGCCTCGACAAGGTTGAATCACCAATATACACAGAAGATGCATCAAATTCCAAATATTTCAAATTCTTTAATCTCCACAACCATGACAATGAGAACTGCCAATATGTTTTTTCATTCTGATAAATACCAAGTCCGACCAAATTTTTGAAATCTTCTATTCCAGCAATACCAGCATATGGAACACTGTGCCAATCAATTCTTTTAACATTAGGGAAAAAAACAGGGGAAAAAGGAACTTTATCAAATCTATTTCCTCCTTGAATTATAATCTTTTCTATCTTCGGGTTTGGAAGGTTCTTTAATGAATCTATCATACGTTGATATCCCATGTCTGTTCCATAACGAACACCGTCAAGAAAAAATACTTGCCCATCAAGGGATATGGTCGATTGCGCCACCCCTAAATTCGACAGAATACATATAAACAATATCAATATCTGTTGTCTCATGCCTTATCCCCTAATACTTTCATAATTTCTATTGCAAGTAATGGCTCGTTAGGTTCTTCTACTTCTCCTGAAGGTCGCACTTCTTGTAACGACAATCTATATTCGTTATAATTTTCGCATTCTTTCTTCTTGAGAGATATATAAACAATACTGTTTTCTCCAAATCCGCCATTATGATTTTTTTCCAATAACTTGTTATATTTTTCATTTGAAATCACAAGCAGTACAGCCTCTCCATTCATATCTATTTCATTGCTGTTCGACATAAAATCGTTTAAAATCGGTGATTGATATGAAACAACATATGCCGTACCATCTTCAAACTGAATTTCTTTTTTCGTGTAATTTCCCCCAAACACATACTTCATAAATTGCTCTTTGGTTATCTTATTTACCCCCGAACAGATGGAAAATCGTGGATTGCTCATCTGAAAAGCATTCTTAGTATGCAAATCCGATTTCACGGCAAACAGATAGGTGTTGTCAGGGTCGCGGGCTATACCCATTCGTGCCATATAATCAATCTGATGTTCGGGCACATCTATATACACCTCATCTTCATATACTTTCACAACAAAACCTTCCGTAACATTTTCAATCGGCAATTTCATATCCATCGGACGAAATAGCAAATCGGCTGACGACTCCCGCTGTTTCCAAATAGGTAAAATTTCTGGTGTTGATGATTCTTGTGATTCCTGCTGTTCTTCTTGATTCTTCGGCTTCATTCTCCGCAAATAATCAATTCTCATGTATGAAGCAACTGATATATATGTGTTCTCCATATTCGGAGCTGTATTTTTACGGAATGGAACAACCATCGCCACGAAATTATCCGTGTAATCGTCGTTTTCTGCCGTTAAATCCACAAAATTTGTCTTTCCTTGTGCTATTTTTTCAGCCAAAGTACGTCCCCGTTCTCCTATAGCCACGTATGCAAGTGGCGTTTCGTTATCGCCTTTCTTAAAGGCAATTTTTACAACTCCGTCGTCAAACGAAGGGGTAAATGTGGTCGCTATTATCGGCCAATTAGAACCTTCATAACAAACCTCAGTTGTAGGTTGCTGTACCTTGTCACGTATAACATCTAACTTTATTTCTCCATAATTTCCAAAATAATTGTACGAGGTGTTAAATTCATTGCGTATGTCAATATAGACGACATTTTTATTCAAGAAATTGTCAATAATCTGCGTGTACAAATTTTCCTTTTTAACTTTTTCAAACGAATATTCTATACCATCTCTCGATGCCTCCGAATTAGTGTTTCGCACAAATATTCTGTCATCGTACATATTCCCGAAATATGCAGCAGGATCCATATAATTCAATATTTGCTCCTTCTGTGCCTTGTGTGCGGAAATATCCCCATCGGTTGGATTCGTCGGCAGTTGCTCAACAGCTATTATGGTTTCGTGGTTACGAATCATCGAGAATGTAGGATTAAACCCTATAGTGTCCAACCAAATTTCAAATCCTATATAATTGTCGGCAAACGTGCCTATGCACCAGCCAGCAGGAACGGTAAGCAGTTCAAATTCTCCGTCAGAATTATAGAATGCGTTGTCTATTGAAGCTTCATCTCCAAAACTCGCATCATTCGTCAGTTCCATGCCAAGAATCCGTCCGTCTGGCTCTTTTATGTTTTTTTCAATCCAAGAGACAACGGAATTACCATTCGTCTTTAGACTATTATCACTTTCATACAACGACGATTTCAATATGCCACGATATACAAAATATTTTACTGCCGGGTTATTCGAAGAGTGCATTTCCGGCTTCAATACAATATTTACAAGACTTGCATCGTCTTTGTCTTCCTGCACCAAAATCTTCCCTTTGCATACGGCATACGCCTTATGTGGCGTTGAGGTTTCCGAATTAGTCTCATTTGTGGTTTCCGTTCCATTCTCCGTATTCGTCTCTTGTGTTCCTTCCACCGCAAACACATTTGTAATACGATACCTGTCAAAACCCGTTTGGAAATCAGTGTCCCCACTTGATATTGCACCATATTTTTTGGTATTGCTCAAATTATCGCAATCAGTAAAGAAATATATCTTCTCTCTAAATTCCATATCCTCAACAAGAGCAGACGTGAATTTTGAGAAAACAGCCGATTTCCTACGAATTTCGTGGGAACATATTTTTAGATACCCATCTATCTCTGTGGATAAAATAATTTTTTCACAGTCTTGACCTATCGGAATAGTACAATGAGTGTAACCATTATCAGAATCCCATTGTAGAGATATACCTTCCATAGGTTCATGCTCGGCTTGCCAAGTATTTGTACCAACATCAAATACATAAGAAGCCTCTACCAATGTGGATATGGAGGAGAATTCTATTTGTATAGTTAGTTTCTTCCTATCATCAGTTATATCCAAGCCCTCTATTGAAGATTCAATTTTTATAATACACGACAATTGGGTATCTGTTCTTTCAAATCGTTTCTGTAATCTATGGTCTCCCGTTGAATCTAAAAACTTGGTGTCATTATATTCTAACAAACAAACATATAGATTATTGTTCTCATTGGGA
This sequence comes from uncultured Bacteroidales bacterium, assembly GCA_937892155.1. GTDB lineage: Bacteria > Bacteroidota > Bacteroidia > Bacteroidales > UBA1715 > UBA1715. The sequence continues at coordinate 22,416 of CALAUG010000072.1, forward strand.
TTATCACGAGTATCACCATTATCAAATGGTGTTACATGAAACATTAAATACGGTTTAATACCTTTTTTCTTGTCAATTGCTTTTAAATATTTTTCAATCTCTGATTTTTTTATACTATAATCTACACTATCTCCTTTTGCTAATACCTCAATGTCTTTTGTGTCCAATAAATATGTATCAATGTTATTTTCCATCCAAAAATCAGGAAATGTAAATTGAGGATTATCTGATGAAACATAACGAAGTAAACAACGTAATTCCGCCCCCTCTATACTCGAGACATTCGATTCCGCTACGTTTTTCACCGTGATAGTTATCTTTTTAGAATTTGATTGATCCACATTCTCAATTGATAAATCATAATGTCCGTAGCCATCAGCTTTTATTACAGCATTTTCTGCATTTACCATTCCATAACCATATGCTTGACAAAATCCGTCTTTAAAATGAGAAATGCCGTCTTTTGAATCTTTTAAAATTAAATTATCCTTTGTTGCTGTATCTCTAAGTATTTTTCTGACTTCTAACCAATTCAAATTGGGATTTACGGATAGCATTAAAGCTGCTACGCCCGTAACTATAGGCGTAGCGAATGAAGTTCCTTCAACATTTTCTATAATATAATCTCCATATATAGTATAAATGTTCCCATTAGCAATATCTATTGTATTATCAAGTGTAACATAGAAATTCCCATTTTCTTTTCCAACTGTCAAGATTGTTAAAATACGACAGGCTACATAATCAACACCAAAACCTATTAAAATAACTTTCCTTCCTTTAAATAATACATCGGATTTATTATAATCGGTTAAATAATATCTCTCCGTTTCAAATTCTCCACTATTATCTATAACTTTATTATATTTACCATAGAAGTATTTTTCTTCATCGTATTTGGAATAATATAAAAAATCACCAACAATACTATTCTCAACCTCAATAATTTTTTCACTAAAAAATCTAATTATTTTTTTATTGTCACCTCTCTGTTCTATATCAAATACAAATCCATGAATATCACATATAGGTATATATACAGAACATCCTATATGCATTTCTTCTTCAGTAGAAGTTATTAATATGGAACTCTTTCCATTACTTTCTATTTCTACTCCTCTTTGTAAACTTGCAATGTCACCTATTTCGGCAGATGGTGTTAGCATTCCATCTATTGGTGCACAGATATCTAATTCTGTCCCATAATTGCTGCCTGAATAGATTATTTCTCGTTTTAATTCTTCTTTATATACCTTATATATCCATCTTTTTTTATCCTTAACGGCTCCAACTGTAATAACTTTCTTACTTTGGGCAGCAAAATAAGATTTTTCATTTTTTGATATTTCAACATTTTCATTCCCACTTGCAAAACACGCTATTATCCCTAATCCTTTTCGACCAAATGTTGTTATTATATCTATTGATTGTACTAAATTTGTTTGTAAATTCGCCATTCCCCATGAGCAATTGATTACATCTACAGGTTTTGACCAATTAATATTATTTTGGATTTTAGGTTCTGCTAACTTAGAGAATACAGAAGATAATTTTAATGATATTGTTTTCATATCATCTTCTGAACAATCTTTATCTATACAAACTAACGAACAATTGGGTGCAATACCTATGGAACCTTTTTCATTATCATTTGCAAAGATAATTCCCACAACATTTGTACCATGTTCACTGCCATATTTATTATCCCAATGATTATGAAACTCATTGCTTCTAATTCTATAAAAAGAAATAGGGTGCAAACCATTATACGCTTCGTGTACAGGTATTTCTACATCATTGCTATTTATTGAATCTATAACCCCATGGTCAATCACACAAATAGTTATATCTCCTAAACCTTTAGATTTACCATTTATTGCTGTGTCACTTGAATTTAATAAATCAAAGTAATTAATTAAATTCAAATATTGTTGTTTGTTACTTAAACTGTTCATAACCTACGTTTTTTTACTTTTTAAGTTGTTTTAAAAAATCATCATTCTGAGGATATAAATTCAAATGTATTTCTAAATCTTTGGTTTCCAGTTTTCCACTTTCCCATCTATTACGATTATCGCAAACGTAAAAGAATAAAACATTGTTTCGGTTATAATCATTGAACATTTGTTCTGTAACAATCAAAGAGCATTGTTTAACTGTCGTATCGGAAATAAGAGATTTTTTTCTTTCATCGTAGAAATAAAATGTAATTGTACTTATGTGATTACCAATAACAAATATATCCATACTTTTTTCCCTATGTTCTTTTTCCCAATTTTTTTTCCTTTCTTCCCATTTTAATCTTTCTTCTTCTAAACAGATACATTTCACTGGTTTACAATATGTGTAATCCGATGTAGAAAATTTTTCAAACACACTATCAATCACAATTTTTCTATCCTGCCCATACCCCTTCAATCCTGCACCAAGCAACAGAACAAAACAAAATAATATCAGCCATATCGTTTTCCCTATTCCCATAACACATTCAAATTATCTCGTTTCCGCAACCGGCGTTCCAACACATATATGGAATCCAATTGCCCACGTTCAAAACCGCCACGCAAACGGCAACCGTCATATATCGAAGCCGTCAGCCCCAAGTGGTAGCACACATCACCAAGATAGGTATCTTCTATTCCCCACACATCCTGCATCTCGGTTGAAAACAATTCTCCATTTTGAAATTTCAACACCGCATCTATCGCCTTGCGTTTCATATAGATTCCGCAGGAATAGAATGAATTGTTCACACCTCCATAACTGTGAACAAAATCAATCGTATCCCTAAAATCCTCTTCAACCATCAGCAACGCAATATCCGTTTTGCTTTGTTCTATGCCGTTCAACGAACCTGTGGCTATATATCTGTCGCCGTCAAGAAATAGCACGTCGTGTTTCGGATTGCACAGTGCCAATCCAAGATTTCGGGCAAACGATGTCTGTCTGCCTTGCAACGATGATGGCGTACAGACAAAACGCTCCCCAAGTGCAATAAGTTGCTGTGCGGAATCGTCCGTACATCTGTCCAACACCCAATAACGGTCATACGGATATGCACCAAGCACACGGTGCATATCCTGTATATACCGTCCTTCGTTTTGCCCTATGATGACAACATCTACCATTTATCAAAATATCAATAATTCAAAATATCACTATATCAATAGAATACAGTGTACCAAACTTTATTTCTAAGTATAAATTCAGCAAATGACTCATCTATTATTGAATTATAATGTTGAGTGTACCAATACCGAGAAATCCTATAATCACCCGCATTTGCTGATGGTCCTTCGCCCAGTGTACCTTCACAGAATTTTGCATTACCCATTATCATCACTTTCTTATAATTGGCAAATTCTATACCTGTTTCTGGCTGTATTTTCCATATTTGATATGAGGTAGTTGTATCTACAACAATAGTTGAATAACCCTCTGGAAGAATTAAATACACATCGGTAAGTGCATTTCCAAAAGGAGACAAATAATCAGAAACATTATTGTCATTTATCACTAACACTTGCGACGATGGTATTTGTCCCTCATTATTTTGTATTACCGTGTCGCCGAATATTTTCATATACGGCAGCACTATGCTGTTTACATTAGTCGATGGATATATTGTGGAAAAATTCGAGCTACCTAATGTTGTTAGAACCGTCTGCGAAGTTCCACTAAATGCCAATGTCAGATTGCTGTTTCCCCAATCATTCGCATTGCGTCTTTTGCATATCAAACCTCGGCTACTATTCGATGGATGCTGTACATACAATACCATATAATATTCCTTGTCGGCTTCGAGTAGTATTTGCTGATTTTCCGAAAACTCCGCATTGCCAACACCATTACCTGCCATAGTGGTAACATTGCTTTGGGCAAGCAACTGCATATTCTCAGTTCGTCCACCATTAGCCGTCGTTCCAGCACTATACAACGCCACAACAAACGAACCGCTTGTCATATTGTCGCGCTTACAGATTTGGGCATACTTTGCAATAAAATTCTGTCCAGGACTAAAACGCACACCATAAAAACCAACCGACACACTTTGTCCACCCTCGGCCATACTTAATGGAAAATCTTCGGCATAGCCGCCCATAATTGGGGAATTCGCCACTCGCAAATCAACGGTATTGCCTTGAGTTGATACAGTCACAGAACCATCTCCCGATTGGAACGACGGAACTATTGCACTTTTCAATGCTCCGACCGTGGTCTTGCGTGTTTCTAATGGTTGTTCCGTGCTTCCTTGATTTTCTTGCACTACAGCTATCAAATCACTACTTTGTAGTGCCGATGCCTGGTCTAATTCACTAATTTTCTTGTTTGCCATGATACTATTGTTTTTATTTATTTACTCCGTTATTTCTATTACCACTGTATTGTCGTTTTGGCTGAACAATCCACTTGCATTTTCTACTTCCACTTTATAGCGCGGGTACAGTGGATTGTCGTCTTCATCGGCAATTGTCAATGGTTCGTCTATCGCATAACTGATTTCTGAATCATTCGAGACAATTGTTTCCATTAATTCCCAGTTACCTGCGTCGTTCATCTTATACACATAATACGTTGCTCCGTGTACCGCCTTGTCCCACGACAATACCACGCCGTTCAACTCGCTGTCGGTGCTTGCATTCTCGTTGTATGTATATCGCAATTCAGGTGCTGTCGGATTTTCCGTATCAACCAATGTCACCATCATAATTCTACTGCTCTTCGATGGCACATACTCTATCATAGGATTACCCGATGCATCGGCGTATGTTATTCTTCGCAAACCTATCACTTTGTAATACACAGGCTCTCCAAATGGTACGTATCCATCAGCCGAAAAATCGTCTATCAATACAACCTCATCTCCTTCGTTCACAAAGTCGGCTACGTGTCGCATTGTCTGTATTGACAATGTTTTTGTTGCATCTGTAGTACGATACAATGCGTATTTTTCAATTGCCTCATCCGACGGAACCGTTATCATTACCGATGGTTCTGTTTCTTCATAGTCATCATGAACAGTTATTTTTAGATTTGCTATTTGCGGAGCTTCCGATGGTGTTGTGTCAACCAACTGAATTGGTCCCGATATCGGACTTGCATCGCTTATCACCATTGTGTTGTTCAGTTCCTTGGCATAGTAGAAGTAAAAATTACGTGCCGCACCGTCAAGCGTGAAGTCTGTAAATTGTATTTCTGGATTATCTCCGCCACGAATGATTTTCGCCATCGGTGCCTGACAAAATTCGAGGTCGCTCGGTTTCAGCATATCGCCGTGTACATCACGGACTTTCTGTTTTCTGTTTGTCGGCACATAATTGTTATCCTTCGATATAAATTCATAGATTAACGGCTGCTCCGTCAATGGTAGGAAACAACTGATTATGGCTTCTCTTATTTTGTCCTTTATTACCTCTGGCTCTTGCAGTCCATCAAACAAATCTCTGCCGAACACGTCTTTTTCTCTGTCTGGCTTCGGAAAACGATAACCGTCCTCGGCTGGGAATTTACGGAAAGTACCGTCGGGATTAGAACCAGTCGCATCGTAGTATTTTCCATCTTCCGTAGAATAGTCATAATCAAAATCTATCAGATTCTGCCATCTCGATGTAAAGAACTCGTCCTCTCCCAACGCCTGCAAGTCTGCCTTGATTTGCTGAACGGTTTCGGGTTTGTACAACGCTTCCAATATCATCCGTTCGCTTGCCCTGTAGAATGCAACAGAATACGGAATGTGCTGGCATCGTACACGGAACGTATAAGTTGATTTATTGTAGAAATCTGGTCGTGTAGCATATAGTCCACCTATTGGCATTTCTGGAGGTAATGCTACTATAAGTTCCATTGCGTATAAAAGCGTTGGTTTGGTCAACAGCGACACATATCCCATACTGCAGTCCTTGGAACGTGCAGAAAAATATGTGGTTCTGTCACCTTCTCCTGTTTTCGGAAGAATACTTGCCACATTAAAATCGGCATTGTCGTCGGCATAAAGATAAACTCGATAACCAGGATAAAACTGAACCGATACCGTATTGCCTGTCTGTATCGTCGAAACAGTATCCGAGTTGGAGTTTGCTTCAGGGGCTATCTCGGTATCTTGTACCAACAATTTTATACGTTCATTCTCCTGCGACACTATCGAAATCACATCTAACCGCTTACGTTCTCCGTTCAAATTATCCGATGTATGAATATATACATACCCCTTGTCCCAGAATACTGGATTCGCTTCATTGCATTGCGGATGTTCGTGGAACAATTTCGTATTCATTTCAACCATATACATACCTGGTATCGCATCATTTTCTGGATATGGAGTTACAGCTGCCGTATCCCAAATTCCTCGTGTTGTTTCTTCGTAGGTTTCCGAATCGGTAACTATCGTTTCCGTATGTTCCTCCCAATCCGAATTTGCTATTTGAACGGTTGCACCAAGCACATTCTCCATTCCAAGGTCGTCAAATTTCCAGTTTGCAGAATTTGCCATATTTTCAATCATAACAAATGGATATTCCTCATAATCAGTAGGTATCAACCATGTCTTTTGCGCTTCTGCATTGGTACTTTGTGTCTCAACACCCCCAGTTTCTATAGTGGAAATCGATGAGTTATTTTTCAAATGTATCAACAAACCATTTTCGCTGTCTTCAAGCGAATCAACTATAAAAATAGCATCTTTAACAGTACAGGTTCCGCCTACAAACCTGCAAAAATCTTTAGACTGCACATTTGGCGTATAGTCTATTTTGTTTCCATCTATGTCAAGGACCGAATATTCCTTTGTGTGGACGATAAACGTTTCCGGATGTTTTTCATCATACTCAACTTGTCCGAACTTGCCTGTAACAGAACGTGGAGCTTCCTTCCTAAACAGAAATTCTATTTGGTCTGCAAATTGGTATGTTTTATCGTGAGCCTTTTCGTAATTAAACTGTACACGGACTAATGTTGTGTCATTCTCGCCAAGAGCTGTCAACATTGCCTGTTCCGCTGTTGTAGTAAGCAATATAGGATCTTCTTTTTGTACCAGTTGAATGTGAAGATTTGACGGAGGTATCAGTTTATTCTGTTTTACAAATGATGTTTCATCTGTTTCCTCCACATTGCTATACGGTGAAAGACGCGAGAACCAGTTTCGACCATATATTCTGTATTGATTGACACCAGAGTCGGCTTCCGTCTGCAAATGCACATACAAACGTGTTTCGTCATCAACTGGCGATGGACAAAACAATGGTTCGTTCCCATTTTCTACAGCACTACGAAGATGTTCCCAATCCGTGTCGTTTGCTTTTTTACGTTCTATTCCATAAAAAACAGAATCCGTCATTCCTTCCAAACAAAAATCTTCCGTTTCTTCAAAAAAGACTCCAGCTTCTTTATAGGGGAAATCATCTTTTACATAAAGATTCACATACCGACAGATTCCGTCGTATGTATAACCACCTGGTTTCGTTATTTCAATTTCATTGATTTCTCCTTTATTTTGGAACATACCATAATCAACTGGAAGCTGCGTTGGTGCAAGAGGTAGTTTCTCATTGTTTCGTGATATTGGTTCGGTAGCATAGATATGCGCCACTGCATTTTCATCCTCAACTGTTTCATACAAAGCAACATAAACATACTCATCATCCGTTTCCCCAACACTTCCATCAATGAAACCCAAACCAAGCATACGGGCAATATGATAGTCATACGAAGCTATTTTCAACATATCCACGTATTGTATTTTTATTTCCGATGCCACCTGTGGTATTTCGGAATCATCTGTTTCCGAGGATTGTGTCGGCGTTTGTTCCAAAATTCCACTTTTATATAACGAAACAATTGTTTTCAAACCATCTTCCTGTTCATCTTCGTCATCACTTTCAACCCCATTCCAACTATTTTTGTAATCTTGCACAGTAACCAAGGAATCCTTGCTTTTCGGCCAATGACCATTTATCACCATTCCGTCTGGTTCAAGTCTTGAATACGCCGTTTCAGTTGATTCGGTCAAACCGTAATTTCCTAACGATTGCCATTCATTTCTGGCTGTCACGCCTTTAATATACTGCTCGTATGTTTCCAACTCCACCTTCGATAGCAGACAGCCTCCAGTTGTAAAACGGATACTATCAATCTGTTCTCCTTTTACCGTACAATAACCATACACAGGAGTACCTGGCACAACTACCAAAACAGGACGTTCCAATAGTATGTTTCCTTGATTTTCTTGCTGAACTGCCGATCCAGATTCCTGCAACAAAATTCTATTGACAGTAACTACTTCGGGTATCGTTTGTTCAGGAATAGTTTCCGTTTGTTGTTCTTCAAGATATATCTGCGACATATCCTCTTGAAGAACCTCATCGCCATCTTCCTGCACAAGTATCGTATTTTCCGTCACCGTTTGGGAAACCGATGTGAATTCAGAAATAGTTCTACGGCCACTTACAATTCTTCTTACACCATGCTCATCATCATCAACAGACGTCAATGTTTCCACTCTAAGACAAGGTGTTGCGCTTACTTCATCAACATAGATTCGCGAAGCAAAACACGACTTTCCTGCTACCCATATTTCCACAAGTCCGTCACCGTATGCACGTAGAAAATCCAACGGAGAGACAAGAGGATCAACCATCACCGCATCGTAACGCTCTCTGTCATGAAAACGTACATATACAACATTGATAAGAGTCCCATTCGTTTGATGATATATCCACAAACGTTCATTGTTTTCAAAAGACTCGCCCAGATTGAGGAAATTCGATGAATCAACCACGTGTGACGGAATCTGATTCGCAAAATCAATAGTTACGGGATAACGATGTTCATATTTACTACGTAATATTTCAACCGTATCACCAGTCACACCCTTAGGAATATGATTTTCCAACTGACCAATCAAATCCCAACGAAGATGTATTCCAGGAACGGAACCATCTGTTCCAGTTGATCCCGCAGCTTGCAAATACAAACTTTTCGATTGTATCAACGCCCGAGACAATATATCACTATTCATCATTTGAAATTATATATTTAATAAATTTAAATTTCACTTTAAAACAATTCCAATATATCTAAAGTGAGTAAATATAATTTCTTATGAAAGGATATTCAACTATATCAAGGAAAAGTTATTAACAATCATAAAAAAAATCATCAACATTTAATAATTCAATGGCTATTGAATACCAGTAACAACATTCCTTTTTACAGAACAATATTTTTATTATAAAAAATGTAGATTCCCCCCAACATCTCGGAATATACAGAGGGTATATTGATATAAAAAACTACTGTATTACCAATATCATAATTGAAATACTTTTTGATCGTTTGTCTAATATGCTTTATTTAATTTTTTCAAACAACTCAAAAGCCTTGAATATATTTGAGTACGATTCACCTTCCACGCCAAAATCTGTAGCGCGTTGTTTTGCTATATCCAGTTTACCATCGGCACACAAATCAATTACCCATTTGGCATTTTGCAAAAAGTTCTTTTTCTTTTCGTAATCTGGGATATGCTTTTTTAGTTCAGTTTCGGTAGCTGCTGAATCCTTAAAGAACCGATTTGTGTTTTCGTAGTGTAGTAGAAACCAATATTCTATTGACGTAAGACTATCGCACAGAATGACAGTCTTCTTATTAGCATATTTTTTACGAATCGAATCCAATTTCTTTTTTTCTATTTCATTTCGTTTGGCAACATCTGCATCAAAAACAGCAATGGCATAACCTCCGTTTTGGATAGATTCTACTATCTTTTTATCCATTTCCACAAGCGAAGTGACCGAAAAATAGTATGGTTTTATTGTATAACGATAGCCTAGTATAGTTCGAATGTGTGTGAAATAGAATTGTTCGGTTATACCCTCCCCAATAATAGTAACCGAAGGTCTTCGTTGACTCCTATTTTCAATACACCTTGCCATAATTACAGATTAATGCTTGGTATCGCACCAAAATTTCCCTGATTGTATGCTTTTTGAATTGAAGACAAACGGTTCAAACCCCTAAATTCAGCTAACGAATAAACATCGGTATGACCGGAATCTAGTTTTTCGGTAAACCAAACACTGTCTTTGCGGAAAATACGTTGATCGTTTTGCTTGGAGACCTCATTGAGCAAAGGGTCGTAATGCGTGGTGACAAGCAATTGGGATCTGGATTCTTTTCGAAGAAAATCCAAAAGGATGAAACGCAACAACTGTGGGTGTAATGAATTCTCTATTTCATCAATTGCCAGAACCGCATTGTTTTGCTGTGCGTAATATATGGCGGTTTCTATGCCAAAGGTGCGGAGTGTTCCTGAGGATTCCAAATCTTTCGGAAGACGATATTTAGCGAGTTGTTCTTGTACTGTTACGGTGTGCTCAAACGAGGTGTCATAGCGGGAAAGTGTCTTTTCTCTTCTCAACCGTTCTTTTTCATTGGTCGGAATGCTCTCATCGTTCAAGAACATATTCAAGTATTGTTCTGGAATGTTTTCTTTAACAAGATCGGTTTTCACATCTGAAATGTTATAATCTGCTTGTCTCAAAAAGTCGAGAAGATAGGCTTTTAATTGTGCATCTGCAGCTATATGCCGTTCTGCATATCCAAACAAACGTGTTTCAGGAGTGACTATTGGCATAATTTGACTGATGAGCCATTGTTTTGCCTCGTCAATGTCAGGGAGCGAGATATTGACCTTGTTGCGAGCCGCAAAAAAAGACATATTCTTCAAACACTCAACTGAGATTTTTGCCTTTTCGACAGCGCTGATTTTGATAGGCGCGCCATAATGTATGACGGATTGCTCGTTTTCTAACTCTCTGTCAAAAAGCAAGGTGGGTTGAACGCTTTTGTAAACATACAGTTTCTCAGATAAAACAGCCGTCTTGTTAAGGGCAAGTTGGTACCAATATTTTGTTTCATCGACATAAAAAACAAGTTCAAACTTGGATGGCTCATTAGGTGTTTGCTGATCCAGAAGAAAGGGAACCGTAGTAGTTCCTTCATCCATAGAAGGAGAAAGATTTCTCCAAAAATCATGGAGAAAACTAATGACGGACAGCAGGTTCGACTTACCCGAAGCATTGGCTCCATACACCATAGCGAAACGCAGAATGCGTACTCCCGGAGCGACTTCAACCACCTGATACTCATCAGCAAAAGTGTCTTTTGTTGCTTCAAAACTAAATGTTACTTCGTCCTTGAAAGAGAGGAAGTTTTTAACCTTTATTTCTTGTATCATACCATTCTAATTTGGGACTGCAAAAATACAAAAAAATTAAACATACCCATTCTATTTCGAACAAACGACGTTATTATGCAAAAATAAGAAATAAAATCCGTTTATTTAAATATGCTTTTTAGTAATTCAGATAGTTTGTATGTTTTCTTTTTTCGGTTTTTGTCATAATTTGCGCCCCAACATATTTCCCCTTTTCGAATCCAATAATGACTTTGACATGGCAAATTCCAATTGCCAATTGATGGATATAAAGAAACATTCTTGCCATTATATGACAGCACCCAGCCATTACGTTCGTCTATGGGTGTAACTACTTCATTTCCACATCCACAAGCACATTTATGGATGGCCACGTTGTATTTTAAAGAAATATACAACGTGGCATTTTCCATGTTATCCGCATTAGGAATAGTATCAACAAAACAATGTTTCATAGTTAGCACTTGTTTAATATCCAATCGTTAATTGAAAACACGTAATTACTTTTATTGTTTTGCACATTGTAAAAGCCTTTTAGTTGTTTCCATTTAATAATAGCCATGGCTGCATTAAGCGCATTTAGTTCAGCAATTTGGATGTTTGTTTTATACGCATCGTCAACGTTGAAAGTTTCAACAGGGAAATTCTCTTTTACGCTATCATATGTATTAGCACCACAATATGTTGTTCTAATTTGTCCTGAAATCTCATCATCGTTAACACATAAGCCAATCCCGGTATCAACAAATGGTATATTTCTAAAACCAAGAAACTCCGTTATCAGTTTCCGGGCTTTACTATTATCTATGCAAAGAAAAACAAAATCGAACCCGTTTAGCAATTGTTCTACATTATCTGATGTCAAGTAATCCGAATGTGGGAATATTCCATCTCTCATATTGCTATATACATTTCTAAAATATTCCACCTTGAGTTGCCTATTCTCTAATGTTTCAATAGAAGAAGCTCCAGGTGCTCTAAATGCGTTGTGGGTGCAGAAATCGTCTCCATCGAAAAGATGAATCTCTTTCACGGGTGTTTTTGCAATAAAATCCAAAACATACGAACCCGTTCCGCCTAATCCAACTATAGCAATTTTATCGTTTTTTAGTTTGTCAACAATAGTCTGGATGTCATATCTGGACGACATTGTATCAATATACTTAAACGGACTGGAGTTGTCGTCTGGACGAATTGGTTTGAATGTTTTTGCGGTCATATTCTTATCCAAATATTGGGCAGGCCATGAAATTATTGATTCATAACGTTTGATTTTTTCATAATATGAATTTTCTTTTCCATCAGCAGGTTTATTGGACAAATAGTGATTAACAACCAAACCATTGCCCAAATCTTGTTTGTTCGAATTATTTACCACACCTTTTAATTGTCCGCCATTAATATCGCATGGAAACTCTCCTTCGAAGTATGCCGTATGGTCAAATGGTTCGCTTAGAGTTGCCCCCGATAGTTTCAATTTTACGACTATCTTTCCATCATCTTTTGGAATGGGTTTGCCATTAACATTGGCGACATAAGGGATATGGTGGACAACCAAGTATCCACCAATCACCTCAAGTTCATAACCTTCATTCTGAAGTTTACGCAAATCTGCACTACGATTGACAAGTTCCTGTAACATTGAAATTCATTTTATTACGTACAACAACACTTTGTCCTTTTACAACAAATCCTTCAGGATTCTCTACCGGACCATTTGAATAGGTTATGGTATAGGCAGTTCTTTCAACCACCTGACCAAAAGCCAATACAACCAATTCGTCATAAGAAATTTCATGTTTTTCCCATGTATGCTCACGAGCATTGACTATAATTACAACATGGCTTTCTTTTGAAACGAACTTTTCAATACCAGGACCTGACAAATCAACTGATTGATCATCTGCAATCAACATATCAGACTGACTGCCTTTTCCTTTTAAATACAATTCTGCGGTCGGCTCAATTCCGCCTAACATTTTAATTTCGGAGCCTTTAATCAACGGCTGCTCCCATTTATAATTTGCACCATTGATCATTAAATGATAAAATTTTTGCATACGCATAAAAATTATTAATTAATAAAAAATTCAGAGTCTATTCTCGATAACTACTCAGAGAACTCTATTTGCTTTACTGGATTATTTTCCATTTTGCGTCTTGTTTAATGGTGGTATTTGACCTTTATGATTACGTTTATACTGATTAATACGTTCAGTTTCCCATTTTTCCGCAGACTCACGCGTTACCAATCTTCCAACAAGTTCCATCGTTTGAAAATCTTTGTCACGCCTATGAGCCAACTCTCTAGACTGAGGATTATTCGTAATTCCTACATACAGGATTTTATTTCCATTTTTTAAGACATATTTGCGAGTATCTCTTATTGCCATTTTTCCACCTCCTTTCTTCTTTGATAATATATTTAAACACCCAACATATTATCAAGCACTATACCAAAACAAAATCTATATATACAATCTGCACAAAATCTGCTATTTTGTCATATAAATATATATTTATTAGGTTTCTACTCTTAAAACTGACAAAAAAACGTCACAATGACATATACAAGTATTATTTACCCCACGCACAAACCCACGCAGGTAAAGCGGTATTCGGCACGAACGCACACAATCAAGAAAAAAATGCTCGCAAGGGTATATAAACGGCTTCAAAAAATTTTTCTTTCGTGCTATTGGACTATATCGTTTTGTGAACAAGGGCGTGCCTTTTTCCCCACGCTCCGTTGCTAAAGCCGTATTGCGTCGGAATGTTCGCTATCGCTCACGTTCCGCCTTCATACCGCTTTTTATTCACAACTAAAAACGCTTTCATTCCGTTTCGCTTCGACGTCGTTCACTGCTCGTGCCTCGCTGTGACGCCGTTCTCCGCTTCACTTCATTTCAAGCATTTTTCCCCACGCACAAAAAGAGCTACGCCCAATCTTTCTTTGATTTTTATTGGATAGGAGATGAGAAAAATTTTATTCGCCGCCCTTGCGCGCACCGCAACATCTTTGTCCGTTGCAAATCTATCGTTAAGGTAAATACATTTGTACGCATTATCTTCGTTGTTTGGTGGCTTTTTTTTCTTGTTGTCGTGCTGTTAGCGTGCCTCATTCGCAGCTTCCACAGCCCCCCGACCCCCCAAAGGGGTGTAAACAAACATTACGGGGGGCTGTCGCTGCTTATTGAGGCGAGCCTGCGAGGTCGCCCGGGCGTAATCGCTGTCATAGTTTTTGTATCTACGCACAACCCAACACACAAACAAAAACTCCGCCAGCGCGCCCTTTCAGGGTAGCGAGCCCCCGTGCTCTTCGCTCTTCGTTACGTGAACACTTTTGCCCTAAAAACCTAAAATCTTAAATTGAAACTCTTTCCCCTCAACAAACTTCGCTCATTGCACTCTCGGTCTCGCACCCGGGCTCCCGCTCGCAACGGCTCGCCCATAATGCACGCACCCGAGTTGGAACAACATCGTAAAAAGAAAACAGATTGTTGCTAAAAAACATTGCCGTTACGTGACGGCGTGCAGGGCTTCCGTAGTTTACCGCCAACGCACACCGACCCACTTCCGTCGTGACCCTTATCGTGAACGATGGGAAGATTATCGTAGGTTGAACCAATTAAAAATCCTTCTTTCTTGATAAATTCCCCTTATGAAACTCTTCTTCTACGTAACAAATTACATCGTGAAATCCGCAAGTTTCATTTTTCTTTCGATGTTTTATGTTATTTTTTTCATCATACCAATAGTTGATGACTGTGACGCTTTCTGCAGGAAGCGAATTTTTCTTTCTGTCATTTTCAGATACAATATCTTTATAAGCACGAATAAATAGAGTCTCCACAAGGTCAACATTAGCTATTGTTTGGTCTTTTTTTCGCCCTAAACTTCCTATCCAAATATTTACATATTTGAAATCCTTTACTTGCTTGTAATGAGAATGACTTTTTGTCAATCGTTTGGTTATTCCATCGTTCTTTTTGTGAATACCGAAATAACAACAAGGTTTAGAACGTATTGTTTTTCTCGCTTCAAAATAATAAAAGTTGAACAAACCTTTATCCAAACCGTTTTCACCCTTAAAATACTCTTTCAAACCCTCTAATTTATCAAAAGGTCCCAACCATTGTACTGTAAATGATTTATCAATGCGTTTCATTTATTCTTGTTTTATTCACCAAAATTTCGTACCTTAAAGGTACAAATTTAACTACATATTCAAAATGAAAAAGATTTTAATTTCAGCAATGTTGCTCGCAACCTCTCTTGTCGGTTGCGGACGTTCCGAAGCGGAACAACGTCGCACTCCAGAAAGACAAGATTCCGTATCAACCGAATTGCCTGATGTTCCCGATGTGCAACTTTCCGAGCAACAATATCTCGCTCTCATCGAAAAATCCATCGACTCGGGAAAGTTCATCGACGCGAAAAACTACATCGACTTGTTCGTGAAATGTTTTCCGCGTTCCGAAAAGAAATCCTTTTACCTCAACTTGTTGCCGTATGTTACTACAAAGGCAGAAGAATTATCGCTCGCCGCCGATTCTGCAAAAAAGGACAGCGTCCTTCGGGCAAACGCCGATAACCTCGGAATCTGGGAAATTCAGTATTTCACCGACATCTTTGGCGAACCAACGAGCGAAAAGTACATCACCACCAAGGCACCCATCTACGGCACGTTCTCAAGCCCTGCCACCCTCAAATCCGATTTACGTGTGAAAATAGTCGTTGCAGGTGCAAACTCCGTCGCAATCAAACTATTTGAATACAAAGGTTCAAATCCTGTCACCGGCTACAACGACCGTTACAATGTAATTGTTCAGGACAGCAAGGGAGAATGGCACGAACTTCGGGCTTCCATCAACCATTCCGACAGGTTGAGGTTCGACGATTTCTCATACAAGGGCGAACGCACCGATGCCGAAATCTTTCATCAAATCCTTATGCAAGGCGGACGCATCAGGGTAAAAATCCAAGATGCCGATTGCTCGGCCACTGCCTACAATTTCACCATCACCACCGCCGACTGGTATCCAAACGCCTACAGGAAACTCATCGGCTATCGCTAACGCTCCAATTGTACAATTTCTATATATCGAGGCACCCCCTCAAAACAGAAAAGGCAACCAATCACGGTTGCCTTTCACTGTTTAATAACACTACATAATTGTAGCAAATATATAAAGATTAATTATTTTCTAGCCGGGATTCGAACCCGGGACCAACTCTTTAGTGAAAAGAGCGCTCTATCCACTGAGCTACTAGGCCACCACAAAATTAATAAAAATATTTAATCACAAAAGTTATTTCCCGCAATCCCCACATTCTCATATATTTTATCTTACCAACACTTATTCATCATCTGTCAAGCGTCTTAAAAACTCTGGCTTTAGAAATGGCTTTATTTCTTCGAAAGAAAATTCGGCTAACAAACGCATATTCCAATGAAAGGGATAAAAAAAACGAAATGTGACTATTTTACCCAAAGAATCAATTTCAATCTCATATTGGGAAAGATGAACAGGGGCTATGTCTTCGCCATATGAAAAAAAATCATCATCATCGTCATATGCATCATTGTCCTTCTTCACATCATCATAATCTTCTTCTATCTTTTTCCGATATATTTCCAATAGTTTATCCTTATTAATAAACACCTCTTCTCTAAGATTTTTGCCCTCTTTGAGATCAAACGTAAATAATTCAATACCTATGAATGTATCGGCGAAATTTTCTGTGCGTAATGTTACATTTAAGATATCATTTTTTTGATAATTGATATCATAGTATTCCAACACATAATCCTTTTCCCGTAAACATTCCCATATACCATTGCAATCCAAAATTAATTTCTTCTTATAATTCAAACGATCTTTGTAGTTTGTAAAATTACTGTCAAAGACATAATATACCTCTTGTATTGCACGATAAATTTGGGGCTGTGTAATTGTAAGCTCTTGAAGTTCACAACATTTTCCATCTATACAAACAGAGTCTTTTATTATCTTAACGGGTTGGGAGAACAACGACATGGAACTGTTTAATATACACACAATAAAAATATATTTTTTTAAGTTCATATTTCTAAAAATTTTTTATGAAACGCAATACCAAATGCTCTGTCGGTTTCAATATTACAGTTACCAGTTCGTCATCTTCGCCTGTCTCACAATCATTATCACAAGGTAGAACTATAATTCCTCTTTGACAGGCAAACGCATTCATGTCATCATTCAGACAAAATTGCGATGTTACAAGAAAACTATTTTCTCCACCATCAGAGAATCGACCCGTTTCTTCTCCAAAATTCGTATGTTCCGTATAAAAGTGCATAGGTAAATGATATTCTTTTCAAATTACAAATCAATAAATATATTTGTTTTTTGTTGAATTTCAACGTAATTGTAATAAAAACTCATTGGTTACCGCTAACGCTCCAATTGTACAATTTCTATATATAGGAGAACTCTCTCCACAGAAAAGGCTCGCCATTAACGAGCCTTTATTATAAAATTCCTTGCCAAATGTGCTGCAATACCTAAAAATGCAATATATTTGCAGTATTGTATAATTAAAAATACTACAACACGAATAAACAAGAAATAAAGTGACAATAACTAAAAAAATAAATACGAAAAGAGCAACGATGATTATGGGAGCAGGTGCTCCTTTAGATTTGACATTACCTGATAACGTAACTTGGCCATCAACCGCAAATATCACAAAGAAGGTGATAGAACCATACAACATAGTGTTGAACCCAGGAAAAAAGACAAACTTGGTGGAAAGGATATCCAAAAAATTGATGGCATCATTTCCTGTGAATCACAACCTGTGGTGGATAGAGAATCAGCAGCCTAATATTCATTTTGAGATACTTTTTCATGTGATGGAGCAGTTGAGGGCATACGACATTGTATGGCAGGGATATTGTAAGAATCCCTATATATATCCGTATTTTGCCCCATTCACTTATAGAAATTTTGATTTCTCGAGTGATGAGTTGTCTGCGGTGATGGAGCCTTTTATCATACGAATCATGGATATAGTGAATGCTTACAATGAATACTACCAAAAGCATAAGAACGAAGAAAGTTGGTTTGCAGATTTCTTCAATATGGATCATAAATGGGACGTATTCAACTTTAACTATGATACTATGGTGGAGGATAGTCTTGTTTCGTATGAAGATGGCTAAGAGAAGGTGAATGGCGAAAGCTATCAAAAATTCTCGCCATTGAAATTGCATCAAAATGAGCGGGGTTTGTCAACAATTAATCATCTACATGGATGCATACTCTATTATTACAAGAAGAACTGGAATATTGACGCTTCAGACACGACCATTCATGATTTGTATAAATATCCTGATTATCATATAGTTAAGGGCATGATGGAAGGACGTTCGCAGAGTAAAGAAGTATCGCAGACAAATGAAGAGTATTTTGCAGGACCTATTATTACAGGCTTGAAGAAGACTGATAAACTGTCGTGCATACCATACGATTTCTACCATGGCAACTTGTATAAAGCGCTTTATTCAAGCAACGCATTGGTGATAGTTGGTTATTCGTTCGGGGATATTTATGTGAATAATTTGATACGGATGATGAATATGCTCTATGAGGACAAGAAACGAATTGTTATCATTGACAAATGGAATCAGGAAATGATAGATTCGCAACCATGCGGACTGGATAAATTTATACAATCCTGTATTTCGCCACATGAAGTGAAGTTTTGGCAGATGATGTCGGGATGTTCTTATGGAGATTTAATGGACGGCTTCTTGCAGAAAGATGTAAAAAAGGTGATGGTATCGAAGAATAAATGTCTGATGATATTGGCAGACGGTTTTAAGTCTGCTGCTAAGCATAAGGATGAAATAGAGAAGTTTTTAAATTCATGAGGAAGAATAGAAAGAACAAAGGATGGAACGTGTAGTCTTTATACATGAAAAAAATTCTTAACATTATATATCAAAAAGTTATTTCCCGCAATTTTCCCCACGCACGGCCAATCTGCTTAAACTCCGAAAAAGATAGTTGGAGGTCTTATGGTATACCCCACTAAATAACTATCTCAAAACAACAAAGGCAACTATTTATAGTTGCCTTTGCTATTAAAGAGAAGGGAGGTGACTCAAACCGAGGAACTTATCGTTCTCAAAGCAAGAATGATGCGCTCCCTTTTATATCATTCTTGTAAAGATTTTATCATAATTCTTTCTGCAAATATAACATATTTTCCCTTTTTACAATATTTTTGCCCAAAAATAAGTGGGAATGACTAAAAATTTATATCGACTATTCTTTAAAGAGCGACTTGTTGAATTATTTCACAAGGATACCATTGATAGTTTTCGCATTAGAAATCATAATGCTTTCACCCTTTTGATTGAATGTAAAGAGGTTGTTATGGATTGGCAAAATGCCAATTTAAAAAATTATGATACCGTTAAACATTGCATTGAAGAGGTTCAAGAGGCAGTAAAAAAAGATGTGATTCTCACCTTTAAAATATGCAGTAAAACAATTTTTGACCATATCCTTTCTGAATGTTCAAATAGAGGTGAAAAGGAACGGAATATATTCAAGAAATTAATCTATTATATAGACGCCATTGTGTGTGAAAATAAAGAACACTATCTCTATTTACTTTTCCAAAAAATAGATTACTTTGTGTGTTCCGATTATGAAGAAGAAACATTTCCTACTGACAAATTTATCGAATTTGACCATTTGATTTCGGCCCTTGCGACACAATTGATGTATATAGGATTCTCAAAGTATTACATTTTTCATCTTTCAAACACCTTTGATGTATATCAATTTGAGGATTCATACAGTAATTTTAAACAAACCATATGTAACAGAACAAAATTGAACAAAGCTGTTATAGTAAAACTTGCAATTGGAGAAAAAGAAAACAAGATTGTTTCTCTAATGCAATTGGTCAACGAAGTTCCTAAGAAATATGTAAACGAGCAGATTCTTATGAGATTTGCATCTTACTTAAGACCTAATAAAAATTTCAATTTTTTTATTTTCGAAACAACATCCGATACAGATTCTTATTCCACTGCCAAAAAAGCACGCGAAATAATCGCAAAAAAACTTGATATGTTACATTTAAACAATAATCTATTGAAAGTAGAAATACCTAAATATGCTCTTGTAACGTATAAAAACGATAATGGACAAACAAGGTTTGAATATGTTAAGGAATTCTATATAGATGGCACATACAACAATAATGATCCCACATTATTTAGCACGATAAATTCATTAATGGAAAAGCCTAACATTGATAAAGAAGTATCAATGCGATTATCATCAGCCTTGCGTCATTTAAGAATCGGGAATTGCCAATCAGACATAGAACAACAGTTTGTAAATTACTGGATTGCATTAGAGTTCATTTTTTCTTCTGCCGAAGCAAATGAATCAACATTTTCTCGTGTAAAGACCAATATCATAAACATATTTGTATCATGTTATATAAAAAGAAACATTCTATATTTAGACTCTCTACTAAAGAAAGAAAATATATTATCGACAGAAGAAACGATATTCGATGCAACAACATTAAAAAAAGCGGAAAGCAATAGTAAAATTTCAGTTTTACTACTATATAGACTGAAAATCATAGAGCCGATAATAATAGGAAATTCTGATAAAAGAAAGAATTACATCAAAGCCCATGAAACGAATTTGGCACAACATATTTCGCGTATTTACCGACTAAGAAACAAACTTATACATGAAGCAGCCATTAAACAGAATATAGCCAATATCACAAGTGATCTTCGCTACTATTTAGTATTCGTAATTAATCAAATGATAAGTTATTATAATGAACAAAGTACAAAGAGCGATAAAAAACTATGTATGGAAGATATGTTTTTCGAATACGATATGGTAACTAGGTGTATAAAGGAGAATTTTAATTTAGACATTCTAAGAGATGTGCATTTTGACAACACATATCTTTCATAATAATTGATTTTATTCCCAAAGCCCTCTCTCTCAGAAGTAAAAAATCATTTCCTCCATGTTTACCTAATTTAGTATGACATATTGTCTTAATCTTTAAACTGGCATTATAGTTGATGAGGATTCTAAAAATAATAACAGGCTTATGGGTCGAAAAATTTTTGTTTCATATAAATATGCAGATGATAAAGTTCGGGGGATTTCTCTCCACAGAAAAGGCTCGCCATCCGACGAGCCTTTTTTATTATTTTATATAAAAAAAGGTCATCTTTGTTAGATGACCTCTATAAGGTGGGGGATTCGAACCCCCGGTTTGCCCCAGGTTTGTTTTGCGAATCAATTCGTTGATTATCAATATTGTTTTTTTTAGAAATAGGCATTTTTTCCTTTTTTTTGTCCCAAAAAAGTCCCGGAACAATGGCAAAAAAAATATAAATTTGCTTATTCAATTTTTCAAATAAATGGCTGCTACAAAATCCAAATCTTCCGTACCATCTTCCAAAAAGGTTGTGAAGACACCCATACAAAAACTTTATGGGTGTATGAAAGGAAAAATCTCTTACGAAAGCAACAAAATTTTCAACCTGGACTAACATGAAAATATACTTTTGTATGTTTTTGTTTTCATTTCTGGTCACTTGATCTTGTCTATCAATTTTGAAATTTGCTCGTCCTTTTTCGCAAGCGAACTTGTGAGCGTGCGAACTTGCTCAGTGAGCGTGCGAACTTGCTCAGTGAGCGTGCGAACTTGCTCAGTGAGCGTGCGAACTTGCTC
>CALAUG010000073.1 GCA_937892155.1 uncultured Bacteroidales bacterium
ATGGGAAGGCTTCGATGTAGGCCACGGCAAGAAGGCTAAATTTGGTAGCGTGACATTAGTACGATAATAACGTAACGTTATAATAATGAAGGGGGAAATTGCGTGGTTTCCCCCTTTCGTTTTATTGATTCTTTTGTTAAAAAGAAAAAAAAGAGAGTTTTTTTGAGGAAATGTTTTGTATTTAAAAAAAATAATTACCTTTGCAACCCGATTTAATGGGAATAGTATATCTAATAATTAAAGTAATATAATATATGCCTACAATTCAGCAGTTAGTAAGAAAGGGTAGAAATGAGATTGTTGATAATAGCAAATCTCCAGCATTAGATTCTTGCCCACAAAAGAGAGGTGTATGTGTTCGTGTTTACACAACTACGCCTAAAAAACCTAATTCTGCAATGCGTAAGGTTGCGCGTGTTCGTTTAACAAACGGCAAGGAAGTCAATGCTTACATTCCAGGAGAAGGTCACAAATTACAAGAACACTCTATCGTGTTAGTACGTGGTGGTCGTGTTAAAGATTTACCAGGTGTTCGTTATCACTTAGTAAGAGGTGCGTTGGATTCTTCTGGTGTTGAAGGAAGATTGCAATCTCGCTCTAAATACGGAGCAAAACGTCCAAAAGAAACAAAGAAGTAATTTTTAATAAGCATTTTCAATGAGAAAGAGTAAACCAAAAAAACGAGTAATTCTTCCAGATCCTAAGTTTGGGGATGTGGCAGTAACGAAGTTCGTAAACAATCTTATGATCGATGGTAAAAAAAGCATCGCTTATGAAATTTTTTATGATACGTTAGATATCGTTGAAGAAAAGAAACAAACTGCAGATATGTCTGCTTTAGATGTGTGGAAAAAAGCTCTAGACAATGTTACTCCATTGGTAGAGGTAAAAAGCCGTCGTGTAGGTGGTGCTACATTCCAGATTCCTTCTGAAATTCGTCCAGCGCGCCGTGAATCAATGGGTATGAAGAACTTGATTTTATTCGCACGTAAACGTGCCGGCCATTCAATGAAAGATAAACTAGCTGCTGAAATTTTGGCTGCCTTCAACGAAGAAGGTGGAGCTTTCAAGAAGAAAGACGAAACTCACAGAATGGCAGAAGCAAATAAAGCATTTTCTCACTTTAGATTCTAATATTACCGAAAGATGGCAAAAGTTGATTTACATTATACAAGAAACATTGGTATTGCAGCTCACATTGACGCTGGTAAAACAACTACTACTGAACGTATCCTTTATTACACGGGAAAAACTCATAAAATTGGTGAAGTTCATGATGGTGGAGCAACAATGGACTGGATGGTTCAAGAACAAGAACGTGGTATCACAATTTGCTCTGCTGCGACTACATGTTTCTGGAAATACAAAGACAATCAATATAAAATAAATATCATTGATACTCCTGGACACGTTGATTTTACATCAGAGGTAAATCGTTCATTGCGTATCCTTGATGGTCTAGTGTTCTTGTTTTCAGCTGTTGATGGTGTTGAGCCTCAGTCAGAAACAAACTGGCGCTTGGCAGATGGTTACAATGTGACTCGTTTGGGTTTCGTTAATAAAATGGACCGTCAAGGGGCAGATTTCTTGAACGTTTGTAAACAAGTTCGTGAAATGTTGGGTGGCAACGCCGTTCCTTTACAATTACCAATCGGAGCTGAAGATTCGTTCAAGGGTGTTGTTGACTTGGTAAAAGGCGTTGGTATGGTTTGGAACGAGGCTGATCAAGGTATGACTTATCAAGAAGTTCCTATTCCAGATGATATGAAGGACGAAGTCGCAGAATGGAGAGAAAAACTTTTGGAATCTGTTTCAGAATTTGATGACACATTGATGGAAAAATTCTTTGATGATCCAGATTCTATAACAGAAGAGGAAATCCTTGCTGCTCTTCGTAAAGCTTGTATCGCAAACAAGGTAATTCCTATGTTATGTGGTTCTTCATTTAAGAACAAAGGTGTTCAAGAATTGCTGAACTACGTTATGGAACTTCTTCCTAGTCCACTTGATAAAGAATATATTAAAGGTACAGATCCTAACACTGGCGCAGAAGTTCATCGTAGACCAGGTGTTGAAGATCCTTTCTGTGCTTTGGCATTTAAGATTGCAACCGACCCATTCGTTGGTCGTTTGTGTTACTTCCGTGTATATTCTGGTCACTTGGATGCTGGTTCTTATGTGTTCAATACAAGAAGTGGTCAAAAAGAACGTATTTCTCGTATTTACCAAATGCACGCAAATAAACAAAATCCTATTGAATTCATCGAAGGTGGTGATATTGGTGCAGGTGTAGGTTTTAAGGATGTTAAAACTGGTGATACGTTGTGTGATGAAAAAGCACCTATCGTTCTTGAATCAATGACATTCCCAGAGCCAGTTATTGGTATCGCAGTTGAACCTAAAACAAAAGCTGATGTTGATAAATTGGGTATGGCTTTGGCTAAATTGGCAGAAGAAGACCCTACTTTCACAGTGAAATCAGATCAAGAAACTGGTCAAACAGTTATCAGTGGTATGGGTGAGCTTCACTTGGATATCATCATGGACCGTTTGAAACGTGAATTCCATGTTGAGTGTAATCAAGGTGCTCCTCAAGTAAATTACAAAGAATGTATTACTACCGAAGTTGAACATCGTGAGGTTTTCAAAAAACAATCTGGTGGTCGTGGTAAATTCGCTGATATTGCATTCAAAATTGGTCCTGCTGATGAAGGTAAGGAAGGTTTGCAATTCGAAGATTACGTTAAAGGTGGTAATATTCCAAAAGAATTTATTCCTTCTGTTGAGAAAGGTTTCAAAGCAGCGATGGAAAATGGTGTATTAGCTGGTTATCCTGTAGAATCAATGAAGGTACAATTGATGGATGGTTCTTTCCACCCAGTTGATTCTGATGCATTGTCATTTGAGCTTTGTGCTAAGATGGCATATAAAGAAGCTTGTAGAAAAGCTGGTCCGAAGTTGTTGGAACCAATTATGAAGGTGGAAGTTGTTACTCCAGAAGAATCAATGGGTGATGTTGTAGGTGACTTGAACAAACGTCGTGGTCAAATCCGAGGTATGGATTCAAGAAACAATGCTAGCGTAGTAAAAGCATTTGTTCCTCTTGCTGAAATGTTCGGTTATGTAACGGATCTACGTACAATCACTTCTGGTCGTGCTACATCAACAATGGAGTTTGATCACTTTGAACAAGTTCCAGCAAATATTGCAGAAACAATAATTAGTAAACAAAATTAATATTAAAGGCATGAGTCAAAGAATTAGAATTAAATTGAAGTCTTATGACCACAATCTAGTAGATAAATCTGCTGAAAAGATTGTTAAGACTGTAAAAACTACAGGTGCTGTAGTAAGTGGTCCGATTCCGCTGCCAACTCACAAGCGAATTTTTACAGTTAACCGCTCTACGCATGTTAACAAGAAAGCTCGTGAACAATTTCAATTGTCATCACATGCAAGACTACTTGACATTTATAGTAGTTCTTCAAAAACAGTTGATGCTTTGATGAAACTTGAGTTGCCAAGTGGTGTAGAAGTTGAAATTAGAGTGTAGTAATTTAAAATTGTAAAAAGAGATGCTTGGTATACTAGGTAAAAAAGTAGGTATGACCTCTATCTTCTTGGAAGATGGAAAGAACGTAGCATGTACTGTAATCGAGGCAGGACCTTGCGTTATTACACAAGTTAAGTCAAAAGAAACTGATGGTTACAATTCTGTGCAAATGGGTTTTGACGATAAGAAAGAAAAAAATACTTCTCGTGCAGAACTAGGTCATTTCAAAAAAGCAAATGCAACTCCAAAAAGAGAAGTTGTTGAATTTAGAAATTTTGACAAAGAAGTTAGTCTAGGTGATGTTCTTTCTGTGGCTGATATTTTAGCAGAGGGTGATTGGCTAGACGTTACAGGTACGACTAAAGGACGTGGTTTCCAAGGTGTTGTAAAACGTCATGGATTCGGCGGTGTTGGTGAAGCAACTCACGGTCAGGATGACCGTCAACGTGCGCCAGGTTCTATCGGTGCTTGTTCTACTCCTTCTCGTGTATTCAAAGGTATGAGAATGGGTGGTCAAATGGGTGGCAATCAGGTTAAGGTAGAGAACCTTGAAGTTGTAAAAGTTTTGCCAGAAAAGAATGTAATATTAGTAAGAGGTGCTGTGCCTGGAGCTAAAGGTGGATATTTAATAATGACAAAGTAAGATGGAAATAGCAGTAAAAGATATACAAGGTAAAGAAACCGGAAAGAAAATCACTCTTGACGATTCTGTATTTGGTATTGAACCAAATGAACATGCTGTTTACTTGGATGTGAAAGCTATCTTAGCTAATAAACGTCAAGGTACTCACGCTTCAAAAGAAAAAAGTACAATTTCAGGTAGTACAAAGAAATTGAAAAGACAAAAAGGAACAGGTGGAGCTCGTGCAGGTAGCATTAAAAACCCATTGTTCCGCGGTGGAGCAAGAGTTTTTGGTCCTCAACCAAGAGACTATTCAGAAAAGGTGAATAAAAAGGTTAAGGATTTAGCTCGTAAGTCTGCTTTGTCAGCAAAGGTAAAAGATAACGAAGTCATAGTTGTTGAAGATTTTTCTTTTGATGCCCCAAAGACAAAACAAATGGTGGAATTTAAGAAGAATTTCAACTTGAATGACAAAAATTCTTTGTTAGTTATGGCAAATCCAAATAATAATGTATATTTGTCAGCCAGAAATTTACAAGGGTTTTCTGTTGTATGTGCTTCAGAATTAAACACTTATGAAATCCTTAAGGCAAAAAATTTGATTTTGTGTGTAGGTTCAGTTGAAGAAATAGTTAAAACTTTAAATAAATAATTGGTGATGGAAGTATTGCAAAAACCGATCATAACAGAAAAAATGTCGAAGAAAGGCGACGCTTTGAACCAATATGGTTTTATCGTTGAAAAGACAGCTGACAAAGATCAAATAAAGAAAGCAGTTGAGGAAATGTATGGTGTGAAGGTATTGGCAGTAAACACTATGCGTTACGAAGGAAAATTAAAAGCACGTAACACAAAACAAGGTTTGATGATTGGGAGAACCAATGCATTCAAGAAAGCAGTTGTTACGGTAGAAAAAGATCAAAAAATAGACTTCTATAGTAATATTTAATAGAAATGGCAGTAAAAAAATTAAAACCAACTACTCCAGGACAACGTCATAAGGTTGTAGTCGTTGATGAACAAATCTCATCGACTAATAAGCCAGAGAAATCGTTGTTGGCAGTGTTAAAAAGTACTGGTGGTAGAGACAATACGGGAAAAATGACGATGCGTTATATTGGTGGAGGCCATAAACGCAAATATCGTATTATAGATTTCAAAAGAGATAAAGAAGATATTCAAGGGGAAGTGGTTTCTATTGAATATGATCCTAATAGAAGTGCAAGAATTTGTTTGGTTCAGTATGAGGATGGGGAAAAAAGATACATCGTTGCTCCTAATGGGATTCAAGTAGGTCAAAAAGTAGTTTCAGGTAAAACTGCGGAACCAGAAATTGGAAATACTTTGTATCTGAAGGATATACCTCTAGGTACAATTATTCACAATATTGAGTTAACTCCGGGTAGAGGAGCACAATTAGCTCGTAGTGCTGGATCTTATGCACAATTAGCTTCTCGTGATGGGAAATACGCAATCGTAAAACTTCCTTCGGGTGAAACAAGAATGGTACTTGTTACTTGTAAAGCCACGATTGGTTCTGTGTCCAATCCGGAACACTCTTTGGAAGCATCAGGAAAAGCTGGTCGCTCAAGATGGTTAGGACGTCGTCCACGAAACAGAGGTGTTGTAATGAACCCAGTTGATCACCCAATGGGTGGTGGTGAAGGACGTGCATCAGGAGGTCTTCCTCGTTCAAGAAAGGGTCTTCCTTCTAGAGGATATAAGACACGTGCACCTAAGAAAGCATCGAATAAGTTAATTATTGAAAGAAGAAAGAAGTAACTAAAAAGAAGAAACTATGAGTCGTTCTCTAAAAAAAGGACCATATATTGATTTTAATTTGGAGAGAAAAGTTCTTCAAATGAATGAAAGTGGAAAGAAATCTTCTATAAAAACATGGGCACGTGCCTCAATGATTTCTCCAGATTTTGTAGGTCATACAGTGTTAGTTCATAACGGAAATAAATTTATTCCTGTTTATGTAACAGAAAATATGGTAGGTCATAAATTGGGAGAGTTCGCACCTACGCGTAACTTCCGAGGACATGGTGGTAATAAAAAGTAAAATAGCGGGTCATGAATAGAAAGAAAATAACAGCAGAAAAATACAAAGAAGCAAAGAAAGCTAAAGCCTTCGCTATATTGCGTGACTGTCCAACTTCCCCTCGAAAAATGCGCTTAGTTGTTGATATGATTAGAGGAAAAGAAGTTAACTTAGCATTAGATATGTTGCGCTATTCTTCAAAAGAAGCTGCTAAACGTGTTGAAAAATTGCTTTTGAGCGCTGTGAATAATTGGCAGCAGAAAAATGAGGGACAAAGAATAGAAGATAATGCTTTATATGTGAAGGAAATCTTTGTGAATGAAGGAAGAACTTTAAAAAGAATTCAACCAGCACCACAAGGAAGAGCACATAGAATTCGTAAACGTTCAAATCATGTTACAGTTGTAGTTGATACAATTAACAAGTAAAATTAGATTTCATGGGACAAAAAGTAAATCCGATAGGAAATAGGTTAGGATATATTAAAGGTTGGGATTCTAACTGGTATGGTGGCGATAATTATGTTGAAAAACTACATGAGGATTATGAGATTCGCCGCTATTTGAACGCTCGTCTTGCAAAAGCAAGTATATCAAAGATTATAATAGAGCGTACTTTAAAATTAGTTACAATTACAATAAACACAGCTCGTCCTGGAATTATTATCGGAAAGGGTGGTCAAGAGGTTGACAAATTGAAGGAAGAGTTGAAGAAAATTTCTAATAAAGAAGTTCAAATCAATATTTTTGAGGTTAAACGTCCTGAGTTAGATGCTGTAATTGTTGCAGATGGTATTGCTCGTCAGTTAGAAGGTCGTGTAGCATATAGACGCGCTATAAAAATGGCTATCGCTTCTGCTATGAGAATGGGTGCAGAAGGAATTAAGGTCCAGATTTCTGGTCGTTTGAATGGTGCAGAAATGGCTCGTTCGGAAATGTACAAGGAAGGACGAATTCCATTGCATACATTGAGAGCAGATATTGACTATGCAAGTACGTTCGCATTGACAACATATGGCAAATTGGGATTAAAAGTTTGGATCTTCAAGGGTGAAGTTTATGGTAAGGTTGATTTAGCTCCAAACACCGTTGTTGGTAGTGCTGCTCCTAAGAAAAGTTTTAGTAACGCAGGAGCGAAGAGAAAAAGTAGTAAAAAAAATAACTAATAAGAATAGGCCATGTTACAACCAAAGAAAACAAAATATAGAAAGCAACAAAAGGGCAGAATGAAAGGTAATGCTCAAAGAGGGCATGAATTAGCTTTCGGATCTTTTGGAATTAAATCGTTGGAATCTTATTGGATTACTGCTCGCCAAATTGAGGCAGCTCGTGTTGCAGTAACTCGTTACATGAAACGTGAAGGTCAAATTTGGATTCGTATATTTCCTGATAAACCAGTAACAGCAAAACCTGCTGAAGTTCGTCAAGGTAAAGGTAAAGGTGCGGTAGATCACTGGGCAGCACCTGTCACTCCAGGGAGAATCTTGTTTGAAGCAGATGGAGTTCCATTGGAAGTTGCAAAAGAAGCACTTCGCTTGGCTGCTCAGAAATTGCCGATAACAACCAAGTTTGTTGTAAGAAATGATTATGTTCAAGAATAGAAAAGTAAGCCATGAAAGCAACTGAAATTAGAGAATTATCGACAAAAGAGATTGAGGAAAAGATCCAAGTTGAACAGGAAGCATTGAATAAGATGAAACTTAATCATGTGATTTCTCCTTTGGAAAATCCTAATCAGATAAAGGAAGCGAGAAAAACAATTGCTCGTTTGAAAACTGTTTTAAATGAACGAGAATTAACTAAATAGAATCCTAAAATGGAAAGAAATTTTAGAAAAGAAAGAATCGGGATTGTTGTTAGCAACAAAATGGACAAAACAATTGTCGTTGCTGTAGAGCGTAAAGAAAAACATGCTTTATACGGAAAATTTTTGAAAAAAACGACTAAGTTTGTTGCTCATGATGAGAAGTCTGAATGTTCTGAAGGCGATGTTGTGAGAATTATGGAAACTCGTCCTTTGAGTAAGACAAAACGTTGGCGATTAGTTGAGATAATAGAAAAAACGAAATAAGAGATGATACAGCAAGAGACAAGATTAAATGTTGCTGATAACAGTGGAGCAAAGGAAGTTTTGTGTATCCGTGTTTTAGGTGGTACAGGAAAGCGTTATGCTTCTATCGGTGATAAAATCGTAGTAACTGTAAAAAGTGCAATGCCAAATGGTAATGTTAAGCAAGGTCAAGTTACTAAGGGTGTAGTTGTTAGAACTAAAAAAGAAGTTAAGCGTGCTGACGGATCATACATCCGTTTTGATGACAATGCGGTTGTTTTGCTTAACGAAGCTGGCGAAATGAGAGGAACTCGTATTTTTGGACCTGTTGGTCGTGAATTACGTGACGGGCAATATATGAAGATAGTTTCACTTGCTCCAGAGGTATTATAATTTAATTAGTGTTAAGATGCAAAAGAAGTTTAACATAAGAAAAGGTGATACGGTAATCGTTCTTTCTGGTGAATATAAGGGACAGCAAGGAAAAATCCTTAAAATGGAACTTAAATCTGAAAGAGCAATCGTAGAGGGAATTAATCTAGTATCAAAGAATACTAAGCCAAATGCAAAGAACCCTCAAGGAGGAATTATAAAGAAAGAAGCTCCTATTCATGTTTCTAATCTAATGCTTGTTGATCCTGCGACAGGAAAACCGACGAGAGTTGGAAAAAAACGTACAGAGACAGGCAAGTTAGTAAGATATTCTAAAAAGTCAGGGGAGGAAATTAAATAATGGAGACTTATGTACCTACTTTGAAAAAATTGTATACTGAGACTATACAATCCAATTTAAAAAAGCAATTTGGCTACAAGTCAATTATGCAGGTGCCATGCATTGAAAAAATTGTAATCAATCAGGCTATAGGTGATGCTGTTTCGGATAAGAAGTTAATAGATACAGCAGTTAGTGAAATCTCAATAATCGCTGGTCAAAAGGCAGTTCCTACCTATTCACGAAAAGATATTTCAAATTTCAAATTGCGTAAAGGAATGCCAATAGGTGTTCGTGTGACATTGCGTAGAGATAAAATGTATGAATTTATGGAAAGATTGATTTGTACAGCTTTGCCTCGTATTCGTGATTTTCAAGGTATCAATACGAAATTTGACAAAAAAGGAAACTTTACATTTGGTATAACAGAACAAATTATTTTCCCAGAAATAGAAGTTGATAAGGTTGGGAAAATGTTAGGTATGGATATAACATTTGTAACATCGGCAAAAACTGATGAAGAAGGTTTCGCTTTATTAAAAGAATTTGGTTTTCCATTTAAAAAATAGTTGACGTATGGCAAAAGAATCAATGAAGGCTCGTGAAAGAAAACGCCAAGAATTAGTTGACAAATACGCAAAAAAACGTGCAGAATTAAAAGCACAAGGTGATTATGTAGGTTTAAGCAAATTGCCAAAGAATTCATCTCGTGTCAGATTGCATAATCGTTGCAGCATAACAGGAAGACCAAGAGGTTATATTCGTCAATTTGGTATCAGCCGTATTCAATTCCGTGAAATGGCATCGGCTGGATTAATACCAGGAGTAAAGAAAGCAAGTTGGTAATTTAAAATACAACAACAATGACAGATCCAATAGCAGATTATCTAACAAGGATTAGAAATGCACAGAAGGCACAACATAAAGTAGTTGAAATACCTTCTTCAAAAGTAAAACAAGAAATGACAAAGGTATTATTCGAAAAAGGATATATCTTGAGTTATAAGTTTGAAGGTGAAGGTGCAGATAGCGTTATAAAAATTGCATTAAAATATCATCCAGTATCAAAAGCTCCAGCTATTAGAAAAATGGAGAGAATCAGTAAACCTGGTCTAAGAAAATATGTCCCAGTTGAGGAATTGCCACGTGTATTGAACGGTTTGGGAATTGCTATCTTATCAACAAATAAGGGAATTGTTTCAGACAAGGAAGCTCGCTCGTTGAATGTGGGTGGTGAAGTATTGTGTTACGTATATTAAAAGGAGAGTACAATGTCACGTATAGGAAAAGCACCGATTAATATTCCTGAAAAAGTGGAAGTTAAGGTCGAAGGTAATGTTGTAAAGGTTAAGGGACCAAAAGGCGAGTTGGAACAAAAAATTGCTGATGGTTTTGAAGTTAAGGTTGACGCTGGTCAGATTTGTGTTAATAGACCATCTGATGAGAAAGAAGACAAATCGAAACATGGTTTGTATCGTGCTTTGATTAACAATATGGTTGTTGGTGTTACAGAAGGTTACAAAACGGAACAAGAATTTGTGGGCGTTGGTTATCGTGTAACAGTTTCTGGTCAAAATGTGGAAATGGCACTTGGTTTCTCTCACATTATAATATTCCAGTTGCCAAATGAGGTTAAGGCTGAAGCAAAAACAGAAAGAGGTAGCAATCCAATGTTGACGCTAACAAGTTGTGACAAACAGTTGTTAGGTCAGGTTGCTGCAAAAATACGTTCATTAAGAGCTCCAGAACCATATAAGGGTAAAGGTATTAAGTTCAAAGACGAGCAAATTCGTCGTAAAGCTGGTAAATCTGCAAGTAAATAATAAATCTTAGAAAGATGGCTATTACAAAAATAGAAAGAAGAGTAAGAATTAAGAGAAGAATACGTAAAATTGTGTCTGGAACAGCACAAAGACCTCGTATGTCTGTCTTTAGAAGTAACAAACAAATCTCTGTTCAGGTAATTGATGATGTCGCAGGTGTGACACTTGCCGCAGCATCTTCATTGGATAAAGATATCGTTTCTTCATGTGCAGGAAAAACTAAAATAGAACAAGCTGCACTAGTTGGAGAAGCTATAGCAAAGAAAGTTGTGGATAAAGGTATCAATTCTGTTGTATTTGATAGAAATGGTTATCTATATCATGGAAGAGTAAAATCATTAGCTGAGTCAGCACGTAGTAACGGTTTAAATTTTTAATCACATGTTAGATAGAAATTCAAAAAAAGTTAGAACTTCTGAGTTAGAGTTAAAAGATCGTTTAGTTGCTATTAATCGTGTGACTAAAGTTACTAAAGGTGGTAGAACATTTACCTTTGCTGCGATAGTAGTTGTTGGTGACGAAAACGGCGTTGTTGGCTATGGTTTGGGTAAAGCTGGTGAAGTTACTGCAGCAATAGAAAAAGGTGTTGAGGATGCTAAGAAAAATTTGATAAAAGTTCCATTAGTAAAAGGTACTTTACCTCACGGACAAGAATCAAAGTTTGGTGGCGCTCAAGTCTTGATTCAACCAGCAACTCCTGGTACAGGTATCAAAGCTGGTGGTGCAATGCGTGCTGTATTGGAAAGTGCAGGAATTAAAGACGTGTTGGCTAAATCAAAAGGATCATCAAACCCTCACAATGTTGTAAAGGCAACTTTCAAAGCATTGATGGAAATGCAAGATGCAGCTATGGTTGCAGAACAAAGAGGTATAGAATTGACAAAAGTTTTTAACGGATAATTTTACGAATATGTCAAAAGTTAAAATTACTTTACAGAAAAGCAAGATTGACAGAAGTAAAGCACAAAAGGCTGTGTTAGAGTCTTTAGGTTTGAATAAAATAGGTTCAAGCGTTGAAAAAGAAGCTACTCCTCAAATAATGGGAATGGTTCGCAAAGTAAGTCATTTAGTAAAAACAGAAGAAATTTAGTAGTACAATGGATTTACAGTCATTAAAACCTGTTCAGGGTACAAAAAGTAAAAAAGTATTAGGACGTGGTGCGGGATCAGGTCATGGAGGAACTTCAACCCGTGGTAGTAAAGGTGCAAAATCAAGAAGTGGTTTTTCTAGAAAAATCGGTTTCGAAGGTGGTCAGATGCCGTTACAAAGACGTGTTCCTAAATTTGGATTCAAGAGTTTAAATCGTGTTGAATTTAAGGCGATTAACTTAAGTGATATTCAAAACTTATTTGATAAAAAAGGTATTTCAGAATTTGATAATGTCGTTTTCATTGACAATGGTTTGGCATCGAAAAATGATTTAATCAAAATTTTAGGTAACGGAAATTTAACAGCCAAAGTATCAGTTAAGGCTCAAGCTTTCTCTGCAAAAGCAAAAGCTGCTATTGAAGCACAAGGCGGTAGTGTAGAAGAATAGAAAGATTCAAGGATATGAAATTTATCGAAACCATAAAGAATATTTGGAGGATTCAAGAATTACGCTCTCGAATCCTATTTACTCTCGGTTTGATATTAATATACCGCTTGGGATCTTTTGTTGTTCTGCCTGGTGTAGATCCTGCAAGTTTGGATAACTTGGCAAAGCAATCTAACGAAGGTCTTCTTGGTTTGATTAATATGTTTTCGGGTGGTGCTTTTGCGAATGCTTCAGTTTTTGCATTGGGTATTATGCCATATATCTCTTCTTCAATTGTTATTCAGTTGTTGGGAATGGCAATTCCTTATTTTCAGAAATTGCAGAAAGAAGGTGAGAGTGGACGTAAGAAAATCACTCAGATTACGCGTGTTTTGACAATCTTTATCACAGCCGCTCAAGCCCCTGCGTATTTAAAGAATTTGGAATATCAAATCGGCGCAGATTTTCAGTCTGGTTTCTGGATTTCTTCAATTATTATAATGACTGCGGGAACAATGTTCATTATGTGGTTGGGAGAAAGAATTACAGACAAGGGTATTGGTAATGGTATTTCATTAATCATTATGATTGGTATTATTGCTCGTTTCCCATCTGCTTTGTTTCAGGAATTCGGAACGCGTATTGAAGGTGCTGGAGGTTTGATAGTATTTTTAATAGAGATATTGATGCTTCTTGTTATTATTACATTGGCAGTGTTGCTTGTACAAGGAACAAGAAGAATACCAGTTCAATATGCAAAAAGGGTTGTCGGTAATAAACAATATGGAGGTGTTCGTCAGTATTTGCCTATCAAGGTTAATGGTGCCGGTGTAATGCCTATCATTTTTGCTCAAGCGTTAATGTTTATTCCATTAACAATTGCAGGTTTCTCTGCCTCAGATAATGCTTCATCATTTTTGTCGGCATTTGCAGATCATACGAACTTGTGGTATAACATAGTATATGCTGTATTAATTATATTGTTCACATATTTTTATACCGCAATCACAATGAATCCTCAACAAATTTCTGAGGAATTGAAACGTAATGGTGGATTCATACCAGGTGTAAAACCAGGAAAGAAAACAGCGGATTTTATAGATAATGTTATTTCAAGAATCACATTGCCTGGTTCAATATTCTTGGCTATAGTTGCGATTTTACCTGCATTTGCTTCGTTGGCACATGTAAGTAATCAGTTCTCATATTTCTACGGTGGTACCTCATTGTTGATTATCGTGGGGGTAATATTGGATACTTTGCAACAGATAGAAAGTTATTTGCTGAACAGACATTATGATGGCTTAATGAAGAATGGTCGTATAAAAGGTCGTTCAGGCATTGGAACAACAATGATATAGTTTATGGCAAAGCAGCAATCAATAGAACAGGATGGTGTTATAGTTGAGGCATTGTCAAATGCGATGTTCAGAGTTGAACTGGTAAAAGATGATGGGAAAAAAAGTGGACATGTTATAACTGCTCATATCTCTGGGAAGATGAGAATGCATTACATCAAAATCTTACCAGGAGACAAGGTGAAAGTAGAAATGTCATTATATGATTTAACAAAAGGAAGAATAACATTCCGATATAAGTAAAATAAAGTAAAATGAAAGTTAGAGCGTCAGTAAAAAAGAGAAACGATGATTGTAAAATCGTTCGTAGAAAAGGTAGGATTTATGTTATCAACAAAAAAAATCCTAAAATGAAACAACGTCAAGGATAATTTAATAATTTTGCACAAATTTTTTAAGGAGTCAGTATGGCAAGAATAGCAGGTATAGATTTACCGAAAAATAAAAGAGGTGAGATAGCGTTGACTTATATCTACGGTATCGGAAGAACGACCGCTGCTAATATTTTGGATAAAGCAGGAATTGATAGAGGTCTAAAAGTTCAGGACTGGACGGACGATCAAGAAACAGCAATTCGTAACATTATTGCTGAAGATTTGAAGGTTGAAGGTGAATTACGTTCAGAAGTGCAAATGAATATAAAACGATTGATGGACATCGGTTGTTATAGAGGAATTCGTCATAGATTAGGTCTTCCAGTAAGAGGTCAGTCTACGAAGAATAATGCAAGAACAAGAAAAGGTAAGAAGAAAACTGTTGCAAATAAGAAAAAAGCAACTAAATAATAATTGATACGGTATGGCTAAAAAGACAAAGTCTGTAAAAAAAGTTGTTAAGGTAGAAGCTGCTGGACAAGCGCACATTCATGCCTCTTTCAACAACATTATTGTTACGATCACAAATGGAGAAGGTCAAGTAATTTCATGGTCTTCATCTGGTCGTAAAGGATTCCGTGGATCAAAGAAAAATACTCCTTATGCAGCACAAGTTGCCGCTCAGGATTGCGCAAAAGAAGCCTTTGATTTGGGCTTACGTCGCGTAAAAGTATATGTGAAAGGTCCTGGAGCTGGTAGAGAATCTGCAATTCGTACAATTCACAATGCAGGAATTGAGGTGACAGAAATCATAGATGTTACACCACTTCCTCATAATGGTTGTAGACCTCCAAAAAGAAGAAGAGTATAGTAATTATTAAATTGTAAGTTACATGGCAAGATATATAGGATCGACATCGAAGATCGCTCGTAAGTTTGGTGAACCAATATATGGTCCAGATAGTTCGTTACAGAAGAAGAATTATGCTCCTGGGCAACATGGTCCTTCAAAAAGAAGAGGTAAAAAAACTGAGTATGGTGTTCAGCTTCAAGAAAAGCAAAAAGCTAAATATACATACGGAGTATTAGAACGTCAATTTGCTAATTTGTTTGCTGAAGCAGAAAGAAAGCCAGGTATTACTGGTGAAATTTTGATTCAGTTGTTGGAACAGCGATTGGATAATGTTGTGTTCCGTATGGGTATAGCTCCAACTCGTAGAGCTGCTCGTCAGTTAGTGAATCATGGTCACATAATGGTTGATGGTAAAGTCGTTAACATCCCTTCTTTCTCTGTGAAACAAGGTATGGTAATCGGTGTAAGACCAAAGTCAAAATCATTGGAGGTGATTACAAGCTCATTGAGCACACATTCTGTTAGTAAATATTCTTGGTTGGAATTTGATAATGCAGAAATGCAGGGAAAATTCTTGAATGTTCCAGAACGTTCGGAGATTCCTGAAAATATTAAAGAACAATTAATCGTAGAGCTTTATTCTAAATAACAGTAAAGGTATAATTCTATGGCAATATTATCATTTCAAAAGCCCGATAAAGTTATTATGCTTGAATCGGATGATCGTCAAGGAGTTTTTGAATTCCGTCCGCTTGAACCTGGGTATGGTACCACGGTAGGTAATGCTATCCGTAGAGTCTTGCTTTCTGCTTTGGAAGGTTATGCGGTTACAAACATCAAAATCGGAGGTGTTGATCACGAATTTACGACAATTAAGGGTGTCGTAGAAGATGTTACAGAGATAATCTTAAATATTAAGAAAATTCGTTTTAAGAGAGTTTCTGCAGAAGCGGTTTCTGGCGAAAAATTCACAGTAGTTGTTGCTGGAAAAAACACTTTGACAGCCGCAGATTTGAATGCATTTATGACGAACTTTCAAGTTCTTAATCCAGAGTTGGTTCTATGTAATATGGATCCTTCCGTAAAATTGACAATCGATTTTTGGATTGGTAAAGGACGTGGATATGTACCAGCAGAGGAAAACAAAGCCGTTGATGCAGAATTTGGTATTATAGCTGTAGATTCTATATTTACTCCTATCGTTAATGTGAAGTATTTTACTGAAAACTATCGTGTTGAGCAAAGAACTGACTACGAGAAGTTAATTCTTGAAATTAAGACAGACGGCTCTATCCATCCAAAAGATGCGTTAAAAGAAGCAGCTCGTGTGTTGATTCAGCACTTTATGTTGTTCTCAGATGACAAATTCACATTGGATGAGGCTGATAAATTCGACAACGAAGAATTTGATGAAGAAGTGTTGCATATGCGTCAGTTGTTGAAACAGAGACTTGTAGATATGGATTTGTCTGTAAGAGCTTTGAATTGTTTGAAAGCAGCTGATGTAGAAACATTAGGCGAGTTAGTACAATTTAACAAAGCTGATTTGCTGAAGTTTAGAAATTTTGGTAAAAAATCGCTTACCGAACTTGATGAGTTATTGGCATCATTGAGTTTGAATTTCGGTATGGACATCACTAAGTATAAATTGGATAAAGAATAGAACAAGATGAGACACGGAAGAAAAATAAACCATTTAGGTAGAACGCATGAACATAGATTAGCTATGTTGTCGAATATGGCTACATCTTTGATAATGCATAAAAGAATAAAAACAACTGTTGCGAAAGCAAAAGCTTTACAAAAGTATATAGATCCTATTATTACTCGCTCAAAAGACGACTCAACTCATTCTCGTCGTATGGTATTCCGCGATTTGCAGAATAAGTATGCTGTAACAGAGTTGTTTAGAGAAGTTTCAACAAAAGTTTCTGATAGACCAGGTGGATACACTCGAATTATTAAATTGGGTACCCGTAATGGTGACGCTGCAGAAATGTGCTTAATGGAGTTGGTTGATTTCAACGATGTATATAAGAAAGTTGCTGCTGCTCCTGAAAAGAAGGCTCCTGTACGTAGAAGTAGAAAAAAATCTACAGCTGCGAAAGCTGAAGCTGTTGTAGAAGCAACTGAGGTAAAGGAGGAAAAAGCAGAATAGAGTATTCTTGTTTAAAATTTAAGTAAAAATAGAAAAGGGGAGGTTCATGTAAATCTTCCCTTTTTCTATTTTTATGGAATTTTCTATCACCAAATCATTTTTACAAAAGAAAAAGGATTATTTTTGCATCGTTTCGGGGTTTAGCGCAGTTGGTAGCGTGCTACGTTCGGGACGTAGAGGTCGCCCGTTCAAGTCGGGTAACCCCGACCAATCCTCACGATTATCGTGGGGATTTTTTATGATTTTATAGCTAATAATATATTAATAGCGTCTTGAACACTTGGTATATCCTTAAAAGATAGCATTAACTTGCCTTGATGTTCTTTTAAAGAGCAGATTCGTGGATTTTGTTGCACAAAATTCAGAACTTGTGTGAATGTTGAAGATTGATAGTAGAGGGAGTTTGAATTAGAAACAAAATAATTAATCATCATTTTGTTTTTCAAAGTAATCTTTTCTATTCCTAAATCAATGGCTTTCCATCTCAATCTAACAATATTCATTAAATCTAAACTTTCAGAAGGTATTTCGCCAAATCTGTCAACAAGTTGCTGCTCAAAAGTCTGAAGTCCAGACTCGTCAGATATACTATCTAGTTCTCTATATAATTTGACGCGTTCTTTTGTGTTTTCAATATAATCAGTTGAGAATAAAATTCCCATATCGGTGTCTATATGACAATCGGCAATGAATTGCATGGAGTCGATTTTATCTAGAGCATTCTGTTTGTCTTCGTCAGAACCGGTAAACAAATCTTTAAATTCGTTTTCTTTTAATTCTAAAATGGCTTCGTCAAGAATTTTTTGATACGTCTCATATCCGATATCAGTGATGAATCCGCTTTGTTCCGCACCAAGCATATTTCCTGCTCCACGAATATCCAGATCTTGCATAGCAATGTTGAATCCACTACCAAGTCCTGAGAAATCCTCTAATGCTTGTAATCTTCGGCGAGATTCTTCTGGTAGAGAATGAAGAGGAGGAGCAATAAGATAGCAATATGCTTTTTTATTTGAGCGTCCGACACGACCACGAAGTTGGTGTAAATCGCTTAAACCAAAATGATGTGCATCGTATACAATCATTGTATTTGCATTTGGAATGTCAAGTCCAGATTCAACGATGGTTGTTGCAATTAACACATCATACTCGTGATTGATGAAATCAAGCATGATTCCTTCCAGTTTCTGACCATCCATTTGTCCATGCCCAACGATTGTTTTGACTTTCGGGCAAATTTCGTTAATCTTTTTCTCAATGTCGTAGATGCTTGCTATTCTGTTATTAATAATGAATACCTGACCTCCACGTTCCACTTCGTACATTATTGCTTCTTTAATAATGTCATCGTTGTAGGTATGTATTTCCGTGATAATTGGGTGTCTATTCGGTGGTGGTGTGTTAATTATCGCTAAATCACGCGCGCCTAATAGAGAAAATTGTAACGTTCTTGGAATGGGCGTCGCGGTAAGCGTAAGTGTGTCTACATTTACTTTGAGTTGTTTCAGTTTTTCCTTGATGCTCACTCCAAATTTTTGTTCTTCGTCAATTATGAGTAATCCAAGATCTTTGAATTTTACGTCTTTCCCGACTAATCGATGAGTACCAATTATGATGTCGGTTTTTCCTGCAGCTAAATTTTCTATAGATTCTTTTTGTTGTTTAGCAGATCTTAGTCTGCAAATGAAATCGACATTACAGGGAAAGTTTTTGAGTCGTGACGAAAATGTTTTGTAATGTTGGAGAGCCAAAATCGTTGTCGGAACTAAAACTGCAACTTGTTTACCATCGGTGACAGCTTTGAATGCTGCTCTTATGGCTATTTCTGTCTTTCCAAAACCTACATCGCCGCAAACAAGCATATCCATAGGATATGGAGCTTCCATGGCAGCTTTTACTTTTTCAGTGGCACTTGCTTGGTCTGGAGTATCTTCGTAAAAGAATGATGCTTCTAATTCGTTTTGCAGGTATGAATCTGGGGAATATTGAAATCCTTCCTGACTCTTTCTTTCTGCGTATAGAGCTATTAATTCTTTAGCAATGTCCTTTACTTTCTTCTTGGTCTTTTGCTTTGTGTTTTGCCAAACCGAGGAACCAAGTTTATGTAATGTTGGCACAACACCGTCTTTCCCTTTATATTTTGATATTTTGTGCAGACCGTTTATGTTTACATATACCAGGTCGTTGTCGCGATAAACAAGTTTTACGGCTTCTTGCACGTTGCCATTATTCTCTATGCGTTCGAGACCGGCAAATTTTCCTATACCGAAGTCAATGTGAACTACAAAGTCACCAGGATTCAGTTCTTTTAAATCTTGAATTGAGAGACTTTCGGATGAAATGATTCGTTTCTGTCTTGCCCGTGTATGGT
The DNA here is from genome assembly GCA_937892155.1 of uncultured Bacteroidales bacterium. Lineage (GTDB taxonomy): Bacteria > Bacteroidota > Bacteroidia > Bacteroidales > UBA1715 > UBA1715. Next base: position 19,375 of record CALAUG010000073.1, read on the forward strand.
ATCGGTCAAAAATTTCGTGATCTGTAAAACAGCATATTTGCAAATCATCATCAATAAATCCTTTTGCCAGGGATGTAATGATAGGTGTCAGTTTTACGAGTGGATTGATTTCGTTGAAGATGTCCTGAATCCTTTCGTATTGTTGTTGTGTTTGACTAATAAAAAAATTGGAATATCCGTTCCCTTGTTTCTCTATTAATTGTTGTCCGAACAAATCAAATTTTTTATTGATTTTAGGATGTGGAGCTGTATGTAATTCGTATTCTATTGAATTCTCAAATGAAGACGATGTGAATAATTCACAGGTACGGTTTGCTTTAGTGAATTCAAGCAATTTTTCGTTAGGTAACAAAACAGTTTTGAGCATATCTAATTTCTCTGTGTCTGTTTTGTATGCTTTTTCAGCCTGTTGTTTTATCGTCTCCATTCTTCCGCATATTTCTGTAGTGCTTTTACAGAAAATAATAGGTTTGTTGAGATATTCGTATATTGGAATGTAAGTTTGTTGTGACTTGGTATTATGAACATCGGGAATGATGTTGATTTCATTGATGTTTTCTACCGATAATTGTGTATCAACATTAAAAGTCCTGATACTTTCAATTTCATCCCCGAAAAAGTCTATGCGATATGGCAAATCGTTGGAAAAACTGAAAATATCCACAATGCTGCCTCGTACGGAGAATTGTCCAGGTATTGTAACAAAATCAACCCGTTCAAATCCGAATTCGTATAAAATGTCATTCAGAAATTGAGAATCAATTTGTTCGCCTTTGTGCAACACTTGTATCTTGGTCTGGAAATCCTTCTTGGAAATTACTTGTTCAATGATTGCTTCTGGATAGGTTACAACAATGAACGGATTTTTGGCATTGGATAATTTTTCCAGTGTCTCCGTCCTCAGAAGCATATTGGATTTGTCGGTTTGTTCGTATTGAATAGAACGTTTATACGACGATGGAAACAATAGCGAATATCTTGCCCCCAAAATACTGGTTAAATCATCTATAGCGTCAGATGCTTCGTCTGCGTCAGGTAGAATGAGCAGCAGGTTTTGTTTGAGAACGTTAAAAATGTGCGCAACAAAAAAGTATGGCTCGGAGCCGTTGCATCCTTTGAGCAATCCTTTATATTCGGGATTGGACTCTATGTCCTTGCACAGTTTTCGAAGAACCGGATGTTTTGTAAATAATAGCGAAAATTCCGAAATATTCACGGTTACAAGTAATTTTCAGCTTCTTTTTTTAGTAGAGATAATGCTACGTCTATGCAATTGTTCTTTTGAGAAATGTATCCTTTTAGTATTGCTTCGCTCAATGCTGTGGCAGGGGCAACTGCTGCAACTTTTTCGGATTCTTCATTGATGATGCGCACTAAATCATCTTTTGCAAGTTTTACTGCATTCCAAGATGGTTGTGTCACATAGATTTGTTGCGACAAATTATGCTCAAACTCTGCACGTATTGTGACTAATAAGTCATGGTGAAGTTGTCCGGCGGTCATTTGAGGTGTTTGAACGCGGAGCAAAAGAGAATCAGGTTTGATGCGTTCTAGAAGTAATACCAGACGTTCGTATGCCTGAATACGGAGTGGAACCGAGACTTTTGCATTTTCAATTTTCTGGTTTGCTTCTTGTTTTTTTTCTTCTCTTTTGAAAAATGATTTAATGATGTAAAATGCTGTTAAAAAGACTATTACAGCAGGTATCGTTATTTCTATAATTCGTAATACTGTTTCCATATGTAGTCATTCATTTCGGCAAAGTTAACGAAAAAAGCAAAGATTAACGGGCTAATTTATTACTTTTGCAAAAACTTTTGGTATGAAACGATTACTGATTACATTGTTTGTCTCGTTGTTCTGCGGAGTTTTATATGCACAAAACGAGATAGGAATTTGGGAAACATACGATAACAAGCGTGATAAACCGATGTCGCACGTTCAAATTTATCAACAGAACGGAAAACTATATGGTAAGGTTGTAAAAGTTTTGGACGAGAGTTATAAAACTTGTACGCGTTGTTCTGGAGAGAATAAGAATAAACCAGTAGTGGGCTTGATGGTAATCCGTGGGTTGGAAAAGAAAGGAAGTAAATGGGAGAAGGACGATGGCATTTTAGACCCAGTAAGTGGGCTTATTATTGATGGCCAGTTGTGGATGGATGGCTCCGATAAACTGAAAGTGAAGGGTACCTGGGGTTTTATTTCAGATACGCAGACGTGGAAACGGGTTGTTGATAATAAGAAGTAAGCTTTGCTTGTTTTGATCACAAAAAGGGTTACATTTGTAGAAATTAAATTTAAATGATATGGCAAATAAGAGAGACTTTAAGAAAGATGTAGATTGTGTTTTTTTCACAGTGTTGGAAGAATGCGCATTTACTGGTGATTTTTTCCCAGAAAAGAAAGAATTGTCTGAAAAATTGATGGATGAAGCGATAGAGTTGTACAATGATACCCGTTTCGCCTATAAAATGGATGATAAAATGACATTCAAAGCCTTTTATAATGGCTTGATAACAAATTATGTCGCTAAGATGAGCGATATTTTGTCAAAATTGAATGAAACTAAATAATTGCGAATAAAAAAGTTTTAGACTTTTATTATTCTATTGAAAAACAAAAAAGTCCGAAGGTTTCCCTCCGGACTTTTTTATTAAGTAAGCAAGGCTGAAATTATCCCATGACAACTTCAACCTTGTTTGTAGTTCCTTTAGCTTGCATTGGAACAACAATACCGTTAACTTCTTTACCATTAACAATAAGTTGTTTAACACCTTTGCTTACGTGGTTTGGATTCTTAACCGTAATTTCGTAAGTAGCACCACGGAATTGACGTGTCATTGAGAAACCATCCCATGCAGTTGGAATACAAGGATTTAAAGACAAACCATCATAATCAGGTTTCAAACCTAAAATGTATTGAATGATTGCGTAGAAGTTCCAAGCAGCAGTACCAGACAACCAAGAGTTCTTTGCTTCACCTGGACGATAAGCATCTTTACCTGCAATCATTTGGCAATATACGTATGGTTCAACTTTGTGAAGATCTGAAATGTCTTCCAAGAAACTTGGAGCAATTTTCGTGTAGTATTCATATGCACGATCACCGCGGCCAATCATGGTTTCACCAATCATAACCCAAGGGTTGTTGTGGCAGAAAATACCTGCGTTTTCTTTGTAACCAGCTGGATATGTTGAAATTTCACCATATTCAATGTAGTATTTAGTGAATGCTGGGTTGTTCAATACAATACCGTATTTGCAATCCAAACGTTCTTTAACAGAGTTTAGTGCTTTTTCACAAAGGCCTTCTTCTTTACCGATTTCTGCCATTGTACACCAACCTTGTGATTCGATGAAAATCTTAGCTTCTTCGTTTTCGTTGGAACCAACTTTGCGACCGAAATAATCGTATGCACGTAAGTACCATTCACCATCCCAACCGTCTTTCTTAACGGCTTCAATCATGTTGTCAACGTGTTTTTGAGCTTCGGCAGCTTCGTCGTTTTTGCCGATTTGTTTACAAAGTTTAACGAATTCTTTACCATAGATTACGAACAAACCAGCAATCATTAATGATTCTGCAGTTCTACCTTTTTTGTTTCCTGTTGTTTGGAATGATTCATTAGGATCATTTGAGAAACAGTTCAAGTTCAAACAGTCGTTCCAGTCAGCACGGCCAATCAATGGCAAGTTGTGAGGACCAAGATTGTTTACAACGTGGTAGAATGAAATCTTTAAGTGTTCGAAATGAGTTTTTGCTTTTGATTCATCGTTATCGAAAGGAACCATTTCGTCAAGAATAGAGAAATCACCAGTTTCTTTGATGTATTCTGTAGTAGAAAGAATCAACCAAAGTGGGTCGTCGTTGAAATCACCACCGATAGCAGAGTTACCTTTTTTAGTTAAAGGTTGATATTGGTGGTAGCAAGAACCATCTTCGAACTGCGTTGCTGCAATGTCGAGGATTCTTTCACGAGCACGGGCTGGAATTTGGTGAACGAAACCAATCAAGTCTTGGTTAGAATCACGGAAGCCCATACCACGACCAATACCTGATTCGAAGAATGATGCCGAACGTGACATGTTGAATGTAATCATACATTGATATTGGTTCCAAATGTTAACCATTCTGTCAAGACGTTCGTCGTTTGATTTGATAGTGATTTTGCCAAGCAAGTTGTCCCAATATGAACGAAGTTCGTTGAAAGCAGCCTGAACTTTTTCAACTGTGTCATATTTTGCAATCATTGCTTTTGCTGGTTTCTTGTTGATTACAAGTTTGCTTTCCCATTTTTCTTCTGGAGCAACTTCAACATAACCAAGCATAAATATGAAATCTTTGCTTTCACCTGGTTGTAATTCAACTTCGATATAGTGAGAAGCGATTGGCGACCATCCGTGAGCTTCGGTATTCCTTGGTTTGCCTTCGAAAACAGCGTCTGGACGATCAAAACCGTTGTACAAACCGATGAATGATTCACGGTCGGTATCGTATCCTTGGATAGGAGTGTTTACAGAATAGAATGCGTAGTGGTTACGACGTTCTTTGAATTCAGTTTTGTGGTAAATTACAGAACCTTCGATTTCAACTTCGCCGGTAGAGAAGTTACGTTGGAAATTTTCCATATCGTCCGAAGCATTCCACAAACACCATTCAATAAATGAGAAGAATTTTAATTTTTTTGTTTCTTTTGAATCGTTTTTCAAAGAAACTTTCAAAATCTCACCCCAAAAACCTAGTGGAACGAATTGAAGAACTTCTGCTTCAACACCGTTTTTAGCACCAATGATTTTTGTGTAACTCATACCATGATGACATTCGTATTTGTCAAGAGTTGTTTTGCAAGGTTTCCAACCTGGGTTCCAAACTGTATCGCCATCTTTGATGTAGAAATATTTTCCACCATCGTCGGTAGGAACATTATTGTAACGGTAACGGGTCAAACGACGGAATTTTGCGTCTTTGTAGAACGTGTAACCGCCACCAGTGTTAGATACTAAAGAAAAGAAATCCTCATTACCAAGGTAGTTAATCCATGGGTAAGGAGTTTTTGGATTTGTAATGACGTACTCTCTATTTGCGTCATCAAAGAAACCGTATTTCATAGTTAATTGTTAAGATTAAACATTCAATTTTTAACGGCGAAAGATAGTTATAATTTCTGAATTTCATTTCTGTTTGATTTTTAAAAATAAGAATAAAAATACTTGTCGCTCATTTCCAATAAATTTCTACCTTTGCACGCGAATATTTTAACGTATAGACGAAATGGCAGACGATGTATTAAAAAAAGTTATCGCTCACGCTAAAGAATATGGATTTATTTTCCCTTCGAGCGAAATCTACGACGGTCTTGGTGCCGTGTATGACTATGGTCAAAATGGTGTAGAATTAAAAAACAACATAAAACAATATTGGTGGAACGCAATGGTTCGTTTGCACGAAAACATTGTGGGCATCGATTCTTCAATATTTATGCATCCAACAATTTGGAAAGCTTCCGGTCACGTTGATGCATTCAACGATCCGTTGATTGACAATAAAGATTCTAAAAAACGATACCGTGCCGATGTTTTGATTGAGGAAGAACGTGAAAAACACAATCAAAAAATCCTAAAAGAATTGGAAAAAGGTCGCAAGAAATTTGGTGATGCGTTTGATGAAGCAAAAGCCCGCGAAACAAATCCAAACATTCTTCGCGAACAAGCAAAGATTGACGAAATAACAAAACGTTACGACGAAGCTTTGAATGCAAATGACTTGGAGGCTATGCGTCAATTGATTTTGGATTTAGGCATTGTTTGTCCTATTTCAGGAACAGCAAACTGGTCGGAAGTTCGTCAATTCAATTTGATGTTTGAAACGAAACTTGGTTCTACTGCAGAAGGTGCAAGTTCAATTTATTTGCGCCCAGAAACGGCTCAAGGTATTTTCGTAAACTATTTGAACGTGCAGAAAACTGGTCGTATGAAAATTCCTTTCGGTATTGCTCAAATAGGTAAGGCTTTCCGTAACGAAATCGTTGCGCGTCAGTTTGTGTTCCGTATGCGTGAATTTGAGCAAATGGAAATGCAATTCTTTGTACGTCCTGGTTCGGAAATGGAATGGTTTGCAAAATGGAAAGAAACTCGTTTGAAATGGCATCACGCAATTGGTTTGGGCGAACAAAATTATCGTTTCCACGACCACGAAAAACTTGCTCACTATGCGAACGCTGCAACCGATATAGAGTTCAATTTTCCAATGGGATTCAAAGAATTGGAAGGTATTCACTCTCGTACGAACTTCGATTTGAGTCAACACCAAAAATTCTCTGGAAAGAAAATTCAATACTTCGATCCAGAATTGAATGAAAGTTATGTTCCTTACGTTATAGAAACTTCTATTGGTTTGGATAGAACGGTTTTGGCTGTTCTTTGTAACTCATACTGCGAAGAAGAAGTTGACGGCGAAATCCGCGAAGTTTTGCGTATTCCGGCAGCATTGGCTCCAGTAAAAATCGCAATCATGCCATTGGTTAGAAAAGACGGTTTGCCAGAACTAGCTCAAAAATTGATGAGTCAGTTGGAAATCGAATGCAACTGCCAATATGAAGAAAAGGATTCTATTGGAAAACGTTACCGTCGCCAGGATTCTATCGGAACTCCATACTGCGTAACTATTGACCACCAAACATTGGAAGACAACACAGTAACAGTCCGCGAACGCGATTCAATGGAACAAGTTCGTATGTCAATTGACGAAGTTATTGCAACACTTCCAGGAAAATGTTCTTTGAACAATTTGTTGCGTAAGATTCAAGATTAATACGTTACATGTAAGTACGGGAAAAGGCTATCCAGATGGATGGCCTTTTTTGTTTGATGAATGCGCTACTTTTCTGTGATACCGACGCGTACCAAACTGGATTTTTTTTATACTTGCAACAGAAACAAGTTTACATGAACATAGTATTGCCTGCAATTTGGATTTTATTTTTTTTGTTTATCATTTGGAAACATCCTTTTTTCAAATTGCAAGGCTTTGCGCAGTGGATTATCGTTGGCCTTTTCGTCTGTAAATTGTGTGCGTCCTTTGTGCTTAATTATATATATACCGATTATTATCATTGTAGGAGTGATGTGTTTAAATATTACAATGATGCTGTAGCGCTTTTTGATTCTATACACTATTCACTTGCTGATTTTTTACGGTTGTTGTTTGGAATCGATATGGATAATCCGAGTCTCCAGCAGTATTTAACAAATACCGACGATTGGACACGTGAGTTTAATTATGGATATATGTGTGATAATCAGGCTATTATTCGTGTGAATATGCTGATTATGTTCTTTTCTTGGGGCAATCATCTGGTACATTATGTTTTTGCCGATTTTATATCGTTGATTAGTTATGTGTTGATATATAAGGCGTTTGCAATTCTCTACGGCAATAGATACGTTTTGTTTGCATTGATTTTCCTCGTTCCTTCCTCAATATTATGGAATGCGGCAATGCTCAAAGAAGTACTCGTAATGCTTGGACTAGCATTGGCATTTTACGGAATGGTTAATATGAGTCGTGGATTCTCGTGGAAATATGTACTTGTATTTATTTTCGGTCTAGTTGTGTTACTCGGCATAAAAATATATGTATTGGTTGCGTTGTTACCAGCTTTTATCGCTTTTGCCTATAATTATATAGTTAAGTCAAAACACTATTGGCAGTCGTACGTACTGATTTGCGTAGTGGGCGTAGTGCTGTTGGGAATATTGGATTTTGGCTTTCACAAGCTTCCATTTTTCGAGTCGTTTGCTGGCAAACGAGGAGATTCCATAAATCTTGCTGTTTCTGAGCAGGCAGGCAGTTTGTTGCCAATTGGTAAAATTGATCCCACTCCGTGGAATTTTTTGAAAGAAACACCTGTGGCAATATGGAACGCCATCGCATTGCCGTACATTTGGAACTTTAAAGGAGTTCTGCAATTTGTGCCAGCATTGGAATCATTACTATTGTTTATACTTATTGCTTTGGTGATATTTTTCTACAAAAAGCCAAAAGAATCGCAGAAAAACTTTATTTGGTTTTGCATATTTTTCTCCGTTGTATTGATTTGGGAAATAGGCATATCAACAGCTGTTGTTGGCGGAATCGTCCGGTACAAAATACCATTGTTCCCATTTTTATACACCACGTTGGCAATGCTTGTTGATTGGAGAAAAATAGGTATACAAAATTCCTAACATTTTCATATTTTTGTCTTGATTTTTCACTCCATAACCGAAATATCAAGACATATTTATGAAAGGAAACACTTTACCAACCACTGCCGACAAAGGTGAAATCATCTTGTATCAACCAAATGAAACAATCCGTTTGGAAGTCCGAATGGAGAACGAGACCGTCTGGCTGTCGCAGGCCCAGATGGCAGAATTGTTCAATACAGATAGAACTTCTATAGTTCGACATATTAAAAATATTTACAATTCCGCAGAATTAGAAGAAAATCGAACTTGTGCAATTTTTGCACAGGTTCGAGTCGAAGGGAACAGAAAAATCACAAGACAGATTCCCATTTATAATCTTGATATGATTATTTCTGTTGGATTTCGCGTTAACAGCAAGCAAGGCATTCTTTTTCGTCAATGGGCAAACAATATTCTAAAAGTACACGTCTTACAACATAATATCCTAACACAACGAATTGAACATCTCGAGCAACGGGTCAGTAACAACGAAAAACAAATCGATTTCTTCGTCCGCACTTCATTGCCTCCAGTGGAAGGCATTTTCTTCGAAAATCAAATTTTCGATGCATACGTTTTTGTCTCTAAACTAATTAAATCAACAAAGGAATCCATTGTTTTGATTGACAACTATATTGACGAATCTGTCTTGACTTTACTTGACAAACGAAACGAAAATATTCCTGCCGTAATTTTTACTCAGCGAATTTCTTCGCAACTACAACTTGACATTGCAAAACATAACGCTCAATATCAACCAATTGAAGTCAAAATCTACAAAAATGCCCACGACCGTTTTCTCGTAATCGACAACGACTTGTATCACATTGGCGCATCAATAAAGGATTTAGGAAAGAAATTGTTCGCATTTTCCAAAATTACCGAGTTTACGAAAATAGAATTACTGGAGAGATTGAATAAATAGCACACACACAATTGTATGATTATCAATGCCTAAAATTGTTTGTAGCTTTACTTCAATGTAATCTTTACAATCTTTGCGTTTCCTATAAAGCAAGCTGTATTATGAAGCACAAATTTGTTACTTTCTTCGCCACCAATTCTATCCTTGTCTGCTGGCACCCAATCAACATTGAATAATTCGGAATTAACAATAAAGGCAAGATTTGGATATTTGTCGGTAGATAATTGAATTGCATCAGCATCTTCCTCAATCCATCCAATAGTTATATACGCTTTGTCGAATGCTTTCAAAAAATCCTCTACACCACTGCCAACACCAATATTTTCTTGCGTCTTGAAATCAGAAGAATATACTGCACAAGCTGTAATTAAATTTTTGTAATACCAATCAGAACAATTGTCGGATCCTACAAAGAATAAATCATTTCGCGAAGAATACATTGTTGAATATGCATCATAATCCATTTTTATAGAATCTGCAGTTTGTTCGTCTTCAAAATACTTGTTGTATAAAACAATACTTGGATTTTCTTTAGATTCATTTGATTTCCAAAATACAGTCGTCCCAAAGCAACACGCATCAACACACTCTTCACTATTCCCTTTATTGTAACCATACGTTTGGTAGTCTTCTCTCCAATTTGAGTTCTGACTGAACAATCCAATAGATGCATTAGTGATTAAGAACTTACTATCTATTGTTCCCACGTTTTGTGGCTCCGATTCTATCGTTTGCTGCTCAACAGTTTGTTGTTCAACAACATTGTCATTTTGATTTTCTTGCGATGTCGTTCCTTTTGAATTGCACGATAGCATTGCCAGCATTGCTACACAGAAAAGGGGTATGTTTTTCATATTTATCTAATTTTAATCCTATAAAAACAAGAAACAAGTGCAAGTTAATAATTAAACCATACAAAGTTGCGGTTTTTCATTATTTTTATCCGTCATTAGGTAAATCATCATTGACAAATCATAATGCTCTTATATAACCATTGCACCTTTCTTTTGTAAAAGCAAGGTAAAAATGTATCTTTGTGCATAAAAATTTTTATTCAAATGGCAAATACTCAAACTTTTGATTATCAACGCTTGAGAACATTCACGACAAATGTTCTTGAAGCAATGGGACACTCGCACGAAGATGCGCTTCTTGGTTCTGATGTTTTACTTACTGCAGATTTACGTGGTATTGATTCTCACGGAGTTGCACGCTTACGTGGTTATATAAATCTTTGGAAAGCAAACCGTATGAATCCACAACCAAAACTAAAAATTGAACACGAAACTCCATCAACTGCCACAATCGACGGAGACAATGGTTTGGGATTGGTTGTTGCTCCCAAGGCAATGCAAATGGCAATTGAAAAAGCAAAAAATGTAGGTTGTGGTTTCGTTGCCATCAACAATTCAAATCACTTTGGAATTGCAGGCTATCACGCAATGATGGCGCTACCTCACGATATGATTGGTTTTGCTTCAACGAATGCAACACCAACAACTGCTCCTACATTTGCAAAACAGAAAATGTTGGGAACAAATCCTATTGCTGTTGCTTTTCCTGCAGGAACTCAACCTGATTTGGTGGCCGATTTTGCAACTACGGCAACAGCTGTTGGTAAATTGGAAATACTTCAACGTAAAGGTGAAGATGCTCCTCAAGGTTGGATTCAGGATAAAGAAGGAAACCCAACAACAGATTCTTTCGGATTGAAAAAAGGCGGCATGCTGCTTCCTCTTGGTTCCGACCGCGAACATAGTAGCCACAAAGGTTTCTGTCTTGGTTCCATTGTTGATATTATGTGCGCCGTCCTTTCGGGTGCAAACTATGGTCCTTGGGTGCCTCCATTCTTGGCATTCCTTCAACCTCGCGAAGATTTGGTTGGAAAAGGAATCGGCCACTTTGTAGGTGCTATGCGTGTTGATGCGTTCCGCCCTGTTGACGATTTCAAGAAAAATCTTGACATTTGGATAGAAGCTATGCGTAAATGCGAGCCTGCAGCAGGTCATGACCATGTAATCATTCCTGGCGATCCAGAACGTGAAATGACAGCTGAACGTATGAAAAATGGTATTCCTTTGTTGATGCCTGTTGTGGAAGATTTACAAGACATTGCAAAAACATTTAATGTAGAACTATAATGGAAACTAATTTCTACGTAAAATCTCACGGATTAGGCAATTGCTACATTGTAATTGATTCCGATAAAATAGATTTTGAACTGACGAATGAACGAATCATCCGCATTTGCGACCTGCATTTTGGCGTTGGTTCCAATGGTATTTTGCTGAAAGTTCCTTCTAAAATTGCCGATTTCGGACTGATGATTTACAATACCGATGCTTCGGTTGCCGAAAACTGCGGAAATGGTTTGAGAATTTTCAGCAAGTTCCTACACGATTATGGTTATTTGTCGTCGGACAAGTTTACGGTTGATATTCTTGGCCGTTTGATTCACTGCGAAATTTTGGAAAAGAACGCAGAGGGAAAAGCAATAAAAATCCGTGTCGATATGGGAAAAGCCAATTTCATAACGAAGCAAGTTCCTGTTAATTTTCCAAAAGAAGAGTGCGTAAACGAACCAGTAACTTTCGGAGGAAAAGAATTCCATATCAACTGTGTTTCTGTTGGAAATCCACATTGTGTGGTGTTCCGCGACGAGTTGAATCAGGAAGAATTATTGAAATATGGACCAATTATCGAAACTGACAAAATGTTTCCAAACCGTACAAATGTTCAGTTTGCCCACGTGGTAAATCGTAACTTAGTTGAAATAAAAATTTGGGAACGTGGTGTTGGCAACACATTAGCTTCGGGAAGTTCATCGTGTGCTGTTGCCTCGGCAATGAGAAAAAACAACTTAGTTGATAAAGATGTTACTATCAAAATGCCAGGCGGAGAACTGCAAATTTCCATAGACGAAGAATGGAACATAAAAATGACAGGTCCTGTTGAAGAAATTTGTTCGGGAATTTTCAGCAGAGAAATGATAAAATAGAATGACGTACTATTTAGTAGTACATATAACGTCGTAGGTTGTCGGGTTGTAGTTAAATTTCTACTCCCGACCTTTGATGTCAAGCTTTTATTTTACAACAATCAGTTTCTTGTAAATTTGTTGACCGTCTAATAATGTGATAACAGCCGTGTAGCATCCATTTGACAATGATGCAACCGAAAATTCAGTATTGTTTGTCTTGAGCACTTTAGTGCCAACACTATTGAATACTGTTATTGTTTTTATGATTTCGTTGGACAATACGGAAACCTCATTTTTTGCAACTGTGGGATAGAGTAGGACAGAATTTTTGTCAATTAGTTCTATATCAGTTTGCGGTGTATAGTTGCCAAAATATGGTCTCATCAATAATGCTCCTGTTTGTACGGAATTTTCCCATTCAAATCCGAGATTATAAAACAATCTATTGTTGAGGTTTGCATTGAGGTCTAGGCCAAGGTTCAATAATACATCGTTTGGCTGTTCCCAACCAATAAAGAATGTTTTTGGAACCACTAAATTTTCGCTTCCCGAGACAATATTTTCTTGGCGAATATCATAGTGCACGAATTCGTACAATCCATTGGCATATTGAACTTTCTCGCTTGGAGAATAATAGAGTAATGTGCCAGGATAGCCATTATTGTTTGCCCATACGCAAAGGTTGAATGTTGTTGTATTTTCCAAAAGCGTTGGGTTGAAATACATTCCAATTGATTTCAATGTGTCGCTTTCTAAAATATCAAATTTAAAGGCAACTTTCCCCATGGGAGCGTCGCGTAAACCATATCCTGCTTCTGGAATTCCATCATCGTATGCGTAGTAATTGTCCAATGTTAATGTCGTGCGGCAGGTATCGTTCCAGCGGTACTGTGAATATAGCGGATTATTAATGTCGGTGAAGTAGTATTGAAATTCATATTTGCCAGCATCGTACACATCAATATCTTCAGCAATAAAATCAAAGAAGTCAACATCGAAATCAGTGAGAATATCACGTTCTGAAGCTGTCATAAATTCTGGCAAGTCTGTTTCATACGTAGGAAAGTGTAATTTGTCGCCTGTGTGCGTTTTCTTTACATCGAAGTTGAATTTCAACTTGCGCGATTTATTGTCAAAGTTTGTAAATGTTGTTGGTATTGTCAATCGGAATTCGTTGTTTGATACATTGGCAAAATGCGACATTGGCATGGCTTTATATTTTGTGTAAAGCGGTGAAATTTCTGCCGCAAAAGCAACATCGGGAACATTCTGGTTTTGAGAATTTCGGTTTGCATCGAGCCAAATTAGGTCAATGTGCCAAAAATCTTCATTTCGTGCATGGCTTTTATCGTTGCTCAGACTTGTATAATTTTTGAATCGGAATCGGAATCCTTTTACGAGATATTTCTCAGATTCAATGGCTTTGTAGGCAGATTGAAATGTGTCTCCGGTTAGTTTACTTGTTGACCATATCCAGTCCCACGATGGATTGCAGTCTCCTAATGTTTCTGTTGCTGTATATGACCATTGAGGATTTCCGTCTGTCAAACGTGCGTACACGTCATCGTTTGCTAATGGAAATTCTAAATCTATGCTGTCTACAAGAGCGTTTTCAGATGTGTAGAGATATGCGTATGCTAGACTGAGCGAATCCTTACCACATTGTTTTGCAGAAACTGCAATGTGTCCGAATGGTTCAACATCGTACGCAGGAAGTGTTATGGATGTTGTTTCGTCGACTTTTAATATGTATCCTTCCAACGACATAGTTGATTCGGTTGCATTGTATATTTCTATGCCCTTCGTAGAAATTTCGTTTAGGAAGATTCCTGTTGTGTCGTAAGGTGCATAAAATTCAAGAACCAAACTATCTGTAGATTCTGGCGCATCAACCAAACCGCCTGCTTGGTAGTAGAAACTGAGTGCCAGCGAATCGTTCAAAGAATAGTTGTAAAAGATGTGTTTACCTTCGTGTGAACCATCAATATAGTTTTGATCGGAATCGTAGAGGTATTCTGATGTGGCATCGTAGCTGCTACCACTTTTTACGTACAATTTGTCTCCAGGACGGTAAGCTACACCTTGCGTAACGGAAATGTACGATTCGCTTATTTCATCAAATAAAAAATATGTATCGTCAAGCAATACGTAGGAACTTCCTGATTTTTTATACAATTTGTCGCTTGCGTAAATATGTTCGTATGTTTTAAGATTAATCGGCAATGATGTTAGGTAATCAGATATTTGTGCTGTGATACTTGCATTTTCGTGTAGCTTACCATTTGCTGCCATTGCATCCAGTGTGGCGACCCCAATGGTTACAACATTTTTGGCGAAAGCTGAGTTCACAAATACGTCATCGCCATTCCATAGAGAACGAGTCGGAGTGGAATAGGGATATGCAAAGTCATCAAAAAATGGGAGGGACAGGAGTGATGCCGGTGTTTCCGAGGATTTTAACTGTGGAAAAGCATTCGGTACAATCTCAATGTCTTCTGCCTGCGACAAACATTGTAGCGAACATAATATACTTATAAATAGTATGGAGAAAAAAACTTTCAGATTCATATTAATTCATATCCATATCGTCGGAAATGGCATCGTATATTGGATCAAAGTCAAACCACACATCAATAATCTCGCTAGGAGACATTTTACCACCTTCAACAAATTCTGGCGACTGCCGTTGCACCCGTGCTTTCATAGTGTCTTCCTGTGTCTTTATAGAAGCATTGAATATAGGGTTTACGTTCAATCCGTGTCTTATAAGAGAATCTCTCACAGAACTCCAAGATAATCCAATTAATGATGGAATAGATATAAGACCATTGTCATCAACATACAGGTTAAATCCGTTGCCTGCGTTTTGACCAACCAATAAATCAATCAAAGAACCTTTGGGAATTTTAGTCCCGGGTTCAATTTGTTTTGACTTAAAGCGTTGCTCAAATACGTAGTTATTTGCAAAGTCCGGTTTGTATTCAATAGCACCAACTTTCAAGCCTTTGTTCTCGAGCATTTGTGTTGCTTGACGTAACGAAACATCCGTTACTTTGGGCATCACAACCATAAGCGGTGTCATCGAATTTATTGAAAGGTAAATAGTTCTTCCTGCTTTTACTTTTGAGCCAGCAATAGGATAATGGTCTACTACACTTCCTGGTTCAGCATTGTCAACGCACATTGTGTCGTTAACAATAACTTTCAATCCCTCGTTTTCTGCTAAAATTTTTGCAGCATCATAATCCAAACCTGACAATGTAGGTACAATAACCGATTCACCGTGTGCAGTGTATGAATTCAGCCATATAGTGAATGCGACAAAAGCACCGATAATAAATACAATTATGGCGATGCAATTAATAACCAACCATTTATGTTTCCCTAAGCTCATAATATCAATATAAACGCAGGAACAAATTTAAAAATTATACCGGAAAAAGAAAATGAAAATATAAAAAACGGGTGACCAGAGAAGAAGAAATTAACTAAAAACTACCTTACATTAACCTCAAACACCACATAACCAATCATGAAAAAGCCGCAACACCATGAAAAAAAGAGAAGACCTGGCCGCCCGTTTATCGTAAGATTATACTTTCAAAGAACTAAATCATTCAGCAATACGTCCGCCGAATTTGTTGTGCAAATATACAATTTTTTTTATATCAATCAACATTTTATAAAAAAAGTGTATAATAAACACTTTTAATTTATTTCCCCATCCAATCCTTAAAAGAACTGTTCTTTAATCGGCTTACTGTAATTTGCTCTTGAGTAGGTACTGTCAGGTGTACAATTAATTTTCCGCCGAAGAAATCTTCAAATGATTTAATTGCTTTTATGTTGGCAATGTATTTTCTGTTTAGGCGGAAAAAATCGTTCTTGGACAGTTCTTCTTCAAGTTGTTCAAGTGAGAAATTTACAATATGTTCTTTTTGAGTATATGTGACAGCAAATGTGATTTTGTTTTCGCTGTAGAAATAGGCGATGTCGTTTGTCTCCAAACTTGTATATGAAGAGTGACCTTGGATTAAAAAGCGGGTACGGTATTTTTTTTCTCCGTTGCGTATTGCATCAAGAAGTTCTTTATAGGTACCTTCTGGTAATTTATTCGAATTGTTTTTTAAAGACTCGAATTTTTTTATGGCTCTCTCTAAATCGGTGTCTTTTAGTGGCTTAAGCAAATAATCCACACTCATTACTTTGAAAGCCTGTATTGCGTATTCGTTGAATGCAGTTGTGAAAATAATAGGACAGGTGATTTCAACTTGGTCGAATATCGAAAAACTTATTCCGTCAGCTAATTGAATATCCATAAAAATTAAATCGGGCTGCTCGTTGTTGTTAAAATATTCCACAGACGTTGCAATGCTGTCAAATGTCTCAACTATAGTCCATTCTGGACGTAGTTCGTTCAACATTCCTTCCAATAATTTTACGTTGTAATCTTCGTCTTCAATAATTATTATTTTCATACGCTCTTGTTTGGAGTTTTACTACTGATTTGCAATTTATATTAATGGTAATGTCACCGAAAATTCAGTGTCGCTTTTGTCTATCACAACATCTTTGTCCGTAAGTAAATGATAACGCTGTGCGATATTTTCCAACCCTTTTTTCGTTGAAAAAGGAACGTCTTTTTTGTTCACGTTATTCTTCACTGTTAAACTATCTTCTGTAGAGGAAATCGTTATCGTCAGAGGTGCAGTTTTCGTCGCAATGTTGTGCTTTAGCGCGTTTTCTATTAATAGCTGTAAACCCATTGTCAATATTGATTTTCCCTGTGATTCCTGAGAAATGTTGAATTCAACGTGTAGTCCTTCGCCAATGCGTTCTTTGTGTAGGGCAATATATGCTTGGGCAAAATCAAGTTCTTCTGTCAGCCGAATCGTAGGTTTGTCTTTGCTTTGCAATACATATCTATAAATGTCAGTGAAATTCTGTGTGAATGTCACGGCTTTGTCTTTGTCGTACACAATCAATGACTTTAATACCGATAGATTGTTAAACAGAAAATGAGGATTTACTTGCTCAACCAGTGACTGATATTCACTCGCTTTTTGTGCTTCACGTAGCGCAGTAAGTTCTTGTCTGTCTTTGATTGATGTCTGCAACAAGCGAAGCAGTGTAATGCCTAGAATTATGAATACAATAAATAATGAAGTAAAAATAATCGATAGAACCACAATTGGATTGTTCAAAATGTCATTACCTTCAATTAATGGTAACATCAACATAATGAGAATAATGGATAAACCTACATTGAGAAGAAAATGCATGGTTATCATGTATTCCTTCATTTTTTGTGGTCCATACTTTATTATTATATGATTGAAAAGTACGTTGAGCTCAGTTATGATAACAAATCCTAAACTATACGACACATACGGCATGTGCAGGTGAAATTCGTATGCGTCGGCAACGGAAGCCGTCATAAACAGACAGAGCCAACCAATCAGACTTATAAAAAATATACGTACAATACAGCTGATTGGTCTGTATGTAATCAAGTCTGCAATAAAATTGACTTCCTTGCTTGTCATTGCGAATTGCTCTTATAAAATAATGTAATTATACACAATTTGCCTTATATGTGAATTACATTCACGTGCAAAAGAAAAAAAATAATTGATGTCAATTGGGCAAATAAACCCGAAGTGGGAATATTTGAAACTGAAATGTAACTATGTCTCCGTGCCATTTTTTGTCAATTCACTAAATTGTTTAATTTTATACCGTTTTTTAATATTACATAGATATGGCAAAGGTTTTAATTATTGGTGCTGGCGGTGTAAGTCAGGTAGTTACGTTCAAGTGTGCACAACATCCGGAAGTTTTTTCAGACATAATGTTGGCCAGTCGTACAAAATCAAAATGCGACAATATTGCTTCCATTATAGAAGAAAAACTTGGTAGAAAAATCCAAACTGCTCAAATTGACGCGGAAGATGTTCCTGCTTTGGTACAATTGATTAAATCGTTCCAACCAAAATTAGTCATAAACGTTGCTCTTCCGTATCAAGATTTATGTATAATGGATGCGTGTCTGGAAGCTGGTGTAAACTACATGGACACAGCCAATTACGAGCCAAAAGACGTTGCAAAATTTGAATACAGTTGGCAATGGGCTTATCAGGACAAATTCAAAGAAAAAGGATTGACGGCAATTCTTGGTTGTGGTTTTGACCCCGGACAAAGCCAAATTTACACTGCATATTTGGCAAAACACTATTTTGACGAAATTCATTACTTGGACATTGTTGACTGCAACGGCGGTGACCACGGAAAAGCATTTGCCACTAATTTCAACCCAGAAATCAATATTCGCGAAATCACGCAAAAAGGTCGTTATTGGAAAGAAGGCAAATGGGTTGAAACCGAGCCCCAAGAGATTATGTTCAAATTGACTTATCCAAACATTGGCGTTCGCAACTCCTATTTGATGTATCACGAAGAATTGGAATCACTTGTGAAAAATTTCCCAACGATAAAACAAGCTCGTTTTTTTATGACATTCGGCGACGAATATTTGACTCATCTTCGTGTGATTCAAGACATTGGAATGGCAAGCATCAAACCAATCCTGTACAAAGGAGTGGAAATTGTTCCGCTTCAATTCTTAAAAGAAACATTGCCAGCTCCAGAAACTCTTGGTGAAAATTACACTGGTGAAACTTCCATCGGTTGCCGTGCAAAAGGTATCAAAGATGGAAAAGAAAAGACTGTTTACATTTGGAACAACTGCAGCCACCAAGCAGCTTACAAAGAAACTGGCGCACAAGGAGTTTCATATACGACAGGTGTTCCAACAATGACTGGCGCAATGATGTTCCTAACAGGTAAATGGTCAGGAACCGGCGTTTTCAATGTAGAAGAATTTGATCCAGATCCATTTATGGAAGTTATCGGGAAACACGGTCTTCCATTCGAAGTTAAAGAAGATATTGATTTGGAATTGACATATTAGTTTTAAATTAAAAATTAAGAATTATGAGTTAAGAGTGACTACGGATTTCGTGGTCACTTTTCTTTTTTCTGGAATTTTGTGAAATTTTTCCTGATTTTATATGGAGTTTTGTGAAATTTTCAAGAAAAACTATTGGAATTTTGTGAAATTTTCAAGAAAAACTATTGGAATTTTGTGAAAAAGTTGCTTTATTTGTATAGTTATCAACTATTTAAGGAATGAGTTATAAGCTTAATCGAAAAATAGACAGTTTTCTTTCCGCATGGAAGCAACGGGAGAACCATTTGCCTCTTATCGTAAAAGGTGCACGGCAAATAGGAAAAACCTCGTCTATACGACATTTTTCCGAATCATATGGGAACTTTGTGGAAATAAACTTTGTAACAGAACCGCAATTCAGAAAAATTTTCGATAAAAGTTTTAAGCCAGACGATATTATAAAGGAAATCACGTTGATAGACACATCAAAGAAGTTTGTGAGCGGCGACACGTTGCTTTTCTTTGACGAGCTGCAAGCTTGTCCGAATTGTGCAACGAGTTTGAAGTTCTTCAAATTGGACGGCCGATACGATGTGATTTGCTCGGGTTCCCTTATGGGAATAAACTATAACGAAATTGAATCAAATAGTGTTGGTTTTAAGGAAGAATACGAAATGTATTCTCTTGATTTTGAAGAATTTCTGTGGGCGAATGGTTATTCAAACTCACAAATAGATGATTTGTATGCCCACATGTGCGATTTGAAACCATTCACTCCGTTGGAAATGGACGTAATGCTTGATTTGTTTCGTACCTATATGGTGGTTGGCGGTATGCCTGCTGTGGTTGACGAATATGTGAGTCAGAAAAATTTCTCGGGAATCTTGCGAATGCAGAAAATGTTGCTTCGCAATTACGAGGAAGACATTACAAAATATGCCATTGGATTGGATAAAGGCAAGATAAAAAATGTGTACGATAATATTCCTGTTTTTCTTGCCAAGGACAACAAAAAATTTCAGATTTCGAAAATTGCGAAAAATGCAAGAAACCGAGATTACATTGGAACGGCAGACTGGTTGCAGGATGCTGGCATTGTAAATATTTGCTATTGTCTTGATGTTCCCGAAATGCCGTTCCGAGGAAATTACAATCCAACGAATTACAAACTGTATTTTGCCGATACGGGATTGCTCATCGCCTCGCTGGATGAGGAATCTCAGGTTGACTTGCGGGCAAATCGTAATTTCAACACGTGCAAAGGGGCAATATATGAAAATGTTATAGCAGAAATATTGGTTAAATCTGGCTATAAATTGTTTTTTTACCGAAACGAAAAGTCAACCGTAGAAATGGATTTCTTTGTCAGGGATGCCGATACTGTTGTTCCCGTTGAAGTGAAAGCGACAAACAACGCAACTGCATCGCTCAATAATTTGATAGAAAAAGATCTCTATCCAGAAATAAAATATGGCATAAAATTCTGTGAGAAAAACATTGGATATAATGGCAAATTCTATACCTTCCCATATTTCTTGGCGTTCCTGCTCCATCGCTATATGATGGGAAAAATTATAAAATAAGTTTTCGGAGCCATTTTTTTTATTTTCTATGGTTCCCCATAGGGTTTTTCTCTGTTTGATTGTCTTATATATGTAAGACTGATAGAATTACGGCAGAAGAATTTGTTTCTTGTCTATTTTTATCTACCTTTGGAAGATTATTAACTAAAAACGCACTATTATGAAAAGATTTACATTACTTTTTGGTGCATTGTTGCTTGGAGCAACGACTTTATTGGCACAAACATTTATGGTTGATGGAATCAATTATCGCGTGATTTCTGATTCGTGTCCATATAAAGCCGAGGTCATTCCTTTGAATTACTCCGACGACGATTTCAATGTATATGTTATTCCAGGACGGGTAACTTATGCTGGCATTACGTATACGGTAACATATATGGTTGATGGAATCAATTATCATGTAATTTCTGATTCGGAACCATATATGGTTGAGGTCGTTCCTTTGAATCACGCCAAAGACGAATCCAAGGTGTATTATAGCGGAGATATAGTTATTCCGGAACAGATAACTTATGCTGGCATTACGTATGCAGTAACAAGGCTTGTAGAAGGAGCTTTTCAATCTTGTCAAAATTTACATTCTGTTGTGATACCTAATTCTGTAACTTTTATTGGGACAGCGGCATTTAATGGTTGTACTAATTTAACCTCCGTTGTAATGCCTAAGAATATTATACGCATTGAATCAACTACATTTTCCCATTGTACTTCTTTACAGTCAATTGAAATTCCTAATACTGTAATAGAGATTGCAAGGCTTGCTTTTCTTAATTGTAGTAGTTTAACGTCAATTGACATACCCAATTCAGTAACTTTCATTGGTGAAGGTGCATTTTTAAATTGTACTAATTTGCAATCCGTTAAAATGTCTAATTCAGTTGAACGTATTGAGGCCCAGACTTTTTTACAATGTAGTAGTTTACAAACAATTGACATACCCAATTCAGTAACGTTTCTTGGAGAAAAAGCATTTTTGGGTTGTACAAGTTTACAATCAATTTCAATGTCAAATTATATTAGATTTATTGAAAATGAAACTTTTTGTAGTTGTCGTAGTTTGAAAACATTAAAATTACCCAATTCTTTACTTTCTATTAACAAATATGCTTTTGCCGGTTGTAAAGATTTATCTTCTATTGTGATACCAAGTACCGTTACGAGTATTGAAATGGATGCATTTGCAGGATGTGACTCTCTAACTTCATTTTTTTGTTATAATAAAGTTCCTCCACAAATATTTTATTCAGAAGGATCGTATGTCCCAAATGGCTTAGAGGGACTTTCAGAAGAAGATATTTCGTTATATGTTCCTTTTGGTTGTATTAACAACTACCAAAAATCAACTCAATGGAAAGATTTTTTGATTAAGGAGTTGTCTCCGATGATTGGCTCTGGAAATATTTGTATCTCGGGAACAGTCTTCTTCGACGAAAATGAAAATGGAATACAAGACAATGAAGAATATGGAATACCACGACATCCTCTTCTTATTCTTCCTGATAGCATATATGCACAAACCGATAATTCAGGAAACTATTCATTTTCATGTGGTGCAGAAACAGTCTATCAAATTATTCCGCTACTATCCGACAATTGGAAACTTACCACCGAGATATCGTCTAATGGGTTGAAGAGTGCAAGCGTACCAATGGCAGAAGTATCTCTTGAAACAACAGATGTGACAGGGATTGACTTTGGAATAAAAAACATAAAAGAAGAACGAAAAACTGAAATCTCCATCATATCATTGGATGCAGGGAGATGTTTTGAAACTTTCCCAATGTATTTGGCTGTTAAAAATAATGGGACAGTTTTAGAGCAAGGACGCATACAATTTAATTTAGACCCTCGATATGGTGACATTCGCTCCGCCTCACAAGATTATGACATGATAGATTCTAAAACACTCAGTTGGAATATGTCTTTACGACCGTTTGAAGAGAGAAAAATAAAAATATCTATGCATATGCCTGATTTTAATTTCACGAGCGACACTTTGGAATCTGTCGTTTCATATAAAGATGCGGAATCTGTCCTGTGTAGCGATACCGCAAATGTTATAGTGCGTTGCTCGTACGACCCGAACGATAAAACAGTGTTCCCGATGGGCGTTACTGACGAAAATCTTGTGTTGATGAACGAGCCGTTGTCATATACCATTCGTTTTCAAAATACGGGGAATGACTATGCAAAGAACGTCGTTGTAATCGACACGCTTTCTTCAGCTTTGGATTTGGAAACGTTCGAGGTAGTAGCGGCAAGTCACAACCTCAAGACGAATTACACGAGCGATGGCGTGGTAGAATTCCGATTCGATAACATTATGCTCCTCGATAGCACCACGAACGAGCCAGAAAGTCATGGTTTTGTAAAATATAGAATTAAAGCCAAAAAAGATTTGCCCGACAATACGGTGATTGAAAATACGGCACATATTTACTTCGACTACAACCCTGCCGTTGTTACCAACACCACTATGAATACAATGACGTACACGATTCTGAAAAACGAGGAAAGCACCGCCATTGAAGTTCCATATAACGCAACGGTGAAGCTCTATCCGAATCCAATCCGCGACTATTCAGTGTTGGAATTCGACAATGCGGGCAACGATTTGTTCCAACTTACCATAAGCGACGTTACAGGAAAAATAATAAATACTATGCAAACCAGCGGCAACAGTTTTATTGTTGGCAAAGGACTTGACAAAGGCGTATATCTGTATAGCTTGAAGAATACGCAAACAAACCAAGTGTATCGCAATAGTTTTATTGTTGAATAATCAGTAGAGACGATGTGCACATCGTCTTACAATATATTTTAAGTAAAAAGTGACTGCGTTTTTCGTGGTCACTTTTCTTTTTTCTGGAATTTAAATACAATCGATTTCTACAATACTCCGCAAATAATTTATCTTTGTCAACAAAATTATTGCAATGAAGAATTATTATCCAGAAATACCGTCTCCAGCGTTTATTCTCGAAGAATCGTTACTTCGAAAGAATTTGGAAAAATTGTCGCGTGTGTCGGAAGAGGCTGGAATATCTATTATTCTTGCTTTGAAAGGTTATGCGCTCTGGAAATCGTTTCCTATGGTGAAACAGTATTTGCAGGGAGCAACGGCAAGCTCGTTGGCAGAAGCAAAACTATGCGTGGATTATATGGGTTCAAAAGCTCACACTTTTGCACCGGTTTATGCACCCGAAGAATTCGACGAAATCGCAAAATGTAGTTCTCATATTACATTCAATTCTCTATCGCAATTCAATTTGTATAAAGAAAAATGCAAACAATTCGGCATTTCGGTTGGATTGCGCGTGAATCCAGGTTATAGCGATGTTACAACCGATTTGTACAATCCTTGTTCGCCAAATTCTCGTCTGGGAATTCCGGCAAAAGATTTAGAAAAGGGTTTGCCCGAAGGTGTTGAAGGAATTCACTTCCACGCACTTTGCGAGAATGATTCATATTCGCTGGAACGCGTGCTCAAATCTTTTGAAGAAAAATTTGCCCACTTGCTACCTTCTGTCAAATGGGTGAATATGGGCGGTGGCCATTTAATCACTCACAAAGATTACAAACCGGAACACGTGATTGAACTTTTGAAGAACTTCAAAAAAAAATACAATGTTGATGTAATTCTTGAGCCAGGCGGCGCTGTCGGTTGGCAAACCGGAGTGTTGAAAGCTCGTGTACTCGACGTTGTTCCGTATGGAGAAACACCGACGGCTATCCTTGACGTGTCGTTTGCGGCGCACATGCCCGATACGTTGGAAATGCCGTATCGCCCGAACGTACGTGATGCTTTTTTTGAAAAAACGGATAATACGTATGCTTATAAACTTGGCGGAAACTCTTGTCTTGCCGGCGATTACATGATGCCGTATTATTTTATAGAACCTCTGCAGATTGGCGATACAATCATTTTGGAAGATATGATGCACTACACGATGGTGAAAACAACCACTTTCAATGGCGTAAAACATCCTTCGATATGGATTGAACACGAAAATGGAGAAGATGAGTGTATTCGCGTGTTTGGGTACGAAGATTTTCGGGACAGATTGAGTTAATGTGTTGCCGTGAATTTGTAGGAAAAGCAGCAGTCTTATGTGAATGCTGTTGTCTTCGTGGACATATCCATCATTGAAAAAATCGAAAAATTATAGTTTTAGCGTGAAATGTTAAAATAGAGAATTTTTACTCTCTAAAAAAGGGGCATTTCGAGTTTCGATTTATCCTAAAAAGTGGTTTTAATTGGCTTGTACACCTTTTTTTTGTTAAAATATGACATTGATTTCCAGTGAGTTGTAAAAAAGTTTCAAAAAAAGTGTGAAAAAGGTTTGTAAGAGTAAAAAAGTGTGTACATTTGCACACCCCAAAACGGAGATGTGTATGGTTGGCAGTTGGGGTAACGATAAAAGTACATTGAAATAATAGTTTAAGCCAAGAATAGGGTAAGACAGAGCGGTATTATCGACAGTCAAAGAGATAATACAAAAAGATTTACTACAACGAAGAGTTTGATCCTGGCTCAGGATGAACGCTAGCGGCA
>CALAUG010000074.1 GCA_937892155.1 uncultured Bacteroidales bacterium
ATTCACTTTTTCGGCCAATATTTTCATCTCATCGCTCTCCGGATGCTCCATGAAGGATACGAAATCGGTATAGTACATCAGCGTTAGCCTTATCATCGTTACAATCTGCGAGAATGAGACGTGCCGTTTTATCTTTCTGCTGATGATTGTGCACAGCAGATTGGCAATCAGCACCACCCAGGTCTGGATTTGGATGGCATTCACGCTGTCTCCGTAGAAGAAATGCAGTGGAAAGTTCTGCTTGAGCTGTTTGTAGAGCGTTTCTATAGCCCATCTGCGCTTGTATATCTCCTCGATGTCCTCCACGGGGAGGTCGAAATTGTTGGTGAGCAGCACAACAGCCTTCCTCTTGTCCTCATGCCACAGTTCCACGCGTCTTGACTCGTGCCGGAGATCACCCTTCTCAAAGACGATACGGGAGTCCTTATGGGACACGAGTCCGTCTGCTGTCACATGGATGCAGGACTTCAACTCACTATAAACCAGATTCTTCTTCATTTTTGTAACATAACAGACACCCTCTTCCGTCAGACGTTGAAACTGGGCGTAATCAATGTACGCGCGGTCTATCGCAAGCGTTGAGTTCTGAGGTAGGTGGACCTCTTTGAGCAGGTAATGGTCGTGCTTGGCGGCGGAAGTGAGCTGTACAACCATCGGCACGCCTACATGGTACTTCATGACGGTGTGGACCTTCATCCCGCCTTTCTTCTTCCCCGTCTTTGGATTCCGTCCCACACCCTTCAGGAGATTGTCGAAAAGCGTAATCGTGGTGGAATCCATCATGTACAACATCTTTTCCCACTCCTTTTCCTCGCGTTTGGGCCGGCTGTCCGCTAAAAATGCCCCATACCGTTCAAGCAAGTCGGCATAGACCCTGGCAAAGAACTCCTGCGGGCGACGTATGTTGGCTTCTGCAAGCGTGCTGCGGCGCATGACGTAATCTATTCCGAGATGTTGCAACTTGTTCACCTCCGCCTTCATCCCGACCTCCAGTTCTCTCAGGGAATCAAAGTGTTTCAGGACTCCGAACAACATCACCACAAGGTGCGTGTAGCCGTCCAAACGCTTCACATACGCCTCGCTTCCTGACGTCTGGCTGCTAATTTTCCGGATTTTTGCTTTGTCAAGCAAATTTAATACTTGTGAATATACCGGCTGTCCGGTAAAATGTGTACTTTTGCCCATTGTTATTCCAGTTTTGTGGTAAAAACAAAAATAACAATAAAGGCTGAAACTCAAACGAGATTCAGCCTATTTTTTTCTGCGTAAAAATATTTACCGGACAGCAATAAAAACTTAACTATTATGATAAGCAAGGCAAACTGACAAATAATTTTGACAACTCCCTTCCACCAGCACAATCAAAACAAGTAAAAAATCTTTTGAAAGACCCTTACGTGTTTGACATGCTGACCTTTACTGACGAGTATTCTGAACGGGACGTAGAACTTGGTTTGGTAAGTCACATCGAAAAATTCCTTTTGGAACTCGGTAACGGATTTGCTTTCATGGGCCGTCAATACCATATTGTTGTTTCTGATTGTGATTACTATATAGACTTGTTATTTTATCATGTATTTACACATCGTTATGTAGTTATAGAATTAAAGATTGGAGATTTCAAACCTGAATATATTGGAAAACTGAACTTTTATTGTTCTGCCATTGACGACCTCCTGTGCCAAAACGGAGACAATAAAACCATTGGATTGTTGTTGTGCCAGAATAACGATAGAATAAAAGCAGAATATGCCTTACGTGACGTTAACAAACCTATTGGCATTTCGGAATATGAGTTAGCCCAGGCACTGCCAAAAGACATCAAAAGTTCTCTCCCTTCTATTGAAGATATTGAAAATGAATTAAATAACAATTGAAAAACTTATTATAACAAACAGAAACAGAAAATTAAAATAACATATTGTAAATTAACGCATTAGCTATTATTTCGCATTCAAAGACAAAATGAATAAGACCATTGAAAAATATACCAACGAAGAATACGAGACCTGGCGAGAATCGATTGTGACAGCCATCAATACTGCGAAAATGAATGCGGCATTGAGGGTTAATGCTTTGTTGCTGCAATTGTATTTTGAAATTGGATGTGCTATTTTGGAAAAACAGGATTCTTTGGGCTGGGGTGCGCAAGTGATAACCAGACTTTCGAGCGATCTGCAGAAATGTTATCCAACGGAAAGAGGATTTTCCGAAAGAAATCTTCGTGAGATGAAACGTTTTGCCCAGGCCTACCCGCAATATCCAATTTGGCAAGTCCCGCTTGCCGAATTAAAACACAACGAAATTTGGCAAGTCGAACTTGCCAAATCGGAACAACAATATTTGGAGATTGATTTGTCAAAAGCGACCTGGTATCATCATATATCATTGCTCTCCAAAGTAAAAGACATTGAACAACGTGCCTTTTATTATCTAAAAACCATTGAAAACGAATGGAGCAGGGATGTCATGCTCCTACAAATAGACAACAGACTTTTCAACGGATACGGGAAGGCCATTAATAACTTTTCGTTGGTTATGCCCAAAGCACACTCCGATTTGGCAAAGTCTATCTTCAAAGACCCCTATAAATTTGGATTCTTGGCAATTGAAGAAAAAGTTTCCGAACACACGATAGAACAGAAACTGGTTGAAAACGTCACTCATTTTCTGCTTGAAATGGGAACTGGATTCGCCTACATCGGGCATCAATACCACATAGAAGTGGATGGCAAGGATTACTATATTGACATTTTGATGTATAATTTGAAATTACATTGCTATATTGTCATAGAATTGAAAGCCGTTGAGTTTGAACCGGAATTCGTAAGCAAACTCAATTTTTATGTGTCAGCAATTGACGACACGTTAAAAACAGAACACGAAAACCCGACAATAGGGTTGTTGCTGTGCTCATCAAAATCAAGAAAGACTGTTGAATACTCTTTGCGCGGCAACAATGTGCCATTAGGGGTAGCCAGTTATGAAACATACAGACAAGTCCCCGCCGGACTTGAAAACATATTACCTAACGAAGAACAATTGAAAAACTTATTATAACAACAGAAACAGAAAATTTAAATAACATATTGTAAATTAACGCATTAGCTATTATTCACATTCAAAACAAAAAAGATATGCCAGAAATAAGTCGCTTCTATGGAATAATCATTTACATGTATATGAATGAGCATCAGCCTCCGCATTTTCATGTATGGTACAACGATTACAAAGCAATAATTACCATTGAAGACGGAGTCGTTACAGGAAGTCTTCCTCGAAGAGCCTTGAAATTGGTGTATGAATGGTTGGATTTGCACAAAGTTGAATTAATGGACAATTGGAAACGAATGGAGCAAAAGGACGAATTGTTGAATATTGAACCTCTAAATTAGTATAAATGAACGACATATTGACTATTACGGCAGCAGAGTATTTGCACGAATATAAGCTTCGTCTAACGTTCAGTAACGGAGAGGTTAAAATTTGTGATTTTTTGCCTTTATCCAAAGAGGGAATTTGCAGGAAATTGGCTTCTTTAGACTATTTTCGCAATTTCAAACTCGACCCCTTTACCGTTGACTGGAATAACGAAATTGGCTTCGCACCAGAATATTTATACCAAATAGGAGTTACTTGCAATTGAACAACTACTAACCCTGGAAAAATACTCACTAAATAAACAATTAGTAATTTAACATTAAACAACTTATAATACAAACAAGAAACAGAAATTTTGAAATAACATATTATAAATTAACGCATTAGCTATTATCAATGAGCAAAACAACAATCAGTGCTGACGGACTATTGATTGAAGTCAAGTATAACGGGCTTCAAGGAGACTACATATCCTTGACGGATATTGCCAAATACAAGACTTCGGAAAATCCCGGATACGTAATTCAGAACTGGATGCGTACTCGTAGTACTGTGCGTTTTCTTGGGCTATGGGAGAGATTTCACAATCCCGACTTCAATTGCCTCGAATTTGAGGCAATTGAACAAGAGGCTGGTTTAAACAGTTTTGTCCTGACACCCAAAAGATGGATTGAAAGCACAAATGCAATAGGAATGATTTCCAAACAAGGTCGTTATGCTGCCACATTTGCTCATCAAGATATTGCATTTGAATTTGCATCTTGGATATCTCCGGAATTCAAATTGTATATTATCAAAGATTACCAACGACTTAAATCAGATGAAAACAGTCGTCTTTCTTTAGGATGGAATCTTAACCGAGAGTTGTCAAAAATAAATTATCATATTCATACTGATGCCATCAAACACCATTTAATTACGAACAATATTTCTTCAAAAGCACAATCTTTCGTATATGCAAATGAAGCCGATGTCATAAATGTTGCACTATTTGGCACAACCGCAAAAATGTGGAGGGAAAACAATCCGAATTTATCAGGCAATATTCGAGATTACGCAACGTTACAACAGCTCATAGTCTTGGTAAATCTTGAAAGTATGAATGCCGAACTTATAAAACTCGGACTGACACAAGCCGACCGCGCCATTCGATTAAACAAGATGGCTATAGAACAACTGCTGACTTTAGAAAAGCATTCACAAAATAAACAGTTAGAAATTTAACATTAAACAACTTATAATACAAACAAGAAAAAGAAATTTTAAAATAACATATTAAAACATAACGCATTAGCTATTATTTTGCGTTCAAAGAAAAAACACAAAGCATGAAAGACGGTTTCGCCAACATAACTAATGAGATAGTCCTTTACCAACCCAACGAGGAAATCAAACTCGAAGTGAGGATGGATGAAGAAACCGTATGGCTTACACAATCGCAGATAGCCAATTTGTTTGGTTGTTCGAGCGATAATGTCGGTTTGCATTTGAAGAACATTTTCTCAGAAAACGAATTGGATAAAAATGCAACTGCCGAGTTTTTCTCGGTAGTTCAAAAGGAAGGCAACAGAAATGTCCGTAGGAACATACTTCATTACAACTTAGATGCAATTTTATCAGTCGGATATAGAGTAAGTTCCATAAATGCGACTAAATTTCGCCAGTGGGCCAACAAAGTCTTGAAAGACCATTTGCTTAAAGGCTATTCGTTTAACCAAC
>CALAUG010000075.1 GCA_937892155.1 uncultured Bacteroidales bacterium
TTGCCTGAAAGCCGTCTTCCGCGTCTATCAGATGGATTATCCCGATTACGAGTTTCATTGCACCTGCATCGCCTCGCGCAAAGTCTGGCCCGGCGGCCATCACAACCTCGACATCATAGCCGAGCGTTGCGGGTATAACTTAAAAAATCATCATCACGCATTGGCAGACGCAGAAGCATGCGCAGCCATAGCTTTGAAAATTTTATAATATGGATAAGTATAATAATTTACTTAGTCAAATTTCAAGAATTGTTGAACAAGAGAAAAGTCTGCAAGAAACTGCAATGTTCCATGGTGAGTATTTCAATATGTTTGAAATACTGGGGGTAAGCAGAAATGAAGTTCGTCTGCACTCTGCTTTTATTGCTGACTTATTAAATCCCAAATCCAAACATGGTTTAGGTGATGCTTGTTTGAAATGTTTCCTTGATGAAAACAATATAGACATAGAAATAGCTACCGAAACTGTAAATGTTTCCGTGGAATACTATATTGGTCCGGTTTCAAAAGACGGAAACAGAGGAGGCAGAATAGATATTCTTATTGAAGATTTACACAATCATGTCATAGTAATCGAAAATAAAATAGATGCAGAAGATCAGCCAAGTCAGCTTTTACGCTATCATAATTTCATTCAAGACAACCAAAAAAATGGAATACTGATATATTTAACGAAAGACGGTCATGAAGCATCCGAGATAAGTACCAAAGGATATGACATTGAATACAAGTGTTTATCTTATCGCACCAATATCTTGAAATGGTTAGAGAAATGCCTTTCGTTCTCAGGAAGTTTTCCTCTTGTCCAAAATACAATAAAACAATACATAGTAAATCTAAAAGACATACTTGACATTATGGATGAATCAATGTCCGCAAAAATTGTTCAGATTGCAACTCTACCAGAAAATATAGAAGCGACGCTTGGAATATATGCAAACTTCTACGAAATTGCATATAGCATAAGAAAATCGTTTATAGAGCAACTGAAGGTAGTTGCAATTAAGTATGGCTTCAAATGTAAAGATGAAGAAGGTATCGAAGAGTTTAAGTCTAACACTTGGATTTATTTCTATGACGAAAGACAAAGTGATAGATGGGCTATATGCATAGGAAACGATAGAATCAGTAACCAAAGCGGTTATCTATATGGAGTAAGTAATTATCAAGGGCATCCTTTAGCGAAAAGACAATTGAAATCAGTTGAGGACTTACAGAAATTTACCATTGAGCCTAATCAATACTTTCCACTTGGATGGAACTATCTTTTTGGAGAAGATGGGAGAACTGGAAGATGGTGGCGATGGGACGATTGTGATACTTTGCGAGATATGGCAAATGGTTCCATCGCTAAATATTTAGAAGAACATCTATTCAGAATGGTTTCCGAAGAAAAATTGTTAAAGAAACTCCATAAAAGAACAAACCAATGATACAAGCTTTCGACAATCACAAAATAAGCTCTGAAATCAGGGGGCAGCTTTGGAATAGTGAAGATGCAAAGACCTCTTCCATTATTGGTACGTTGAGTTTACTGCCAGCAAAACAATTTTGGGCAATAATCAGAAGTGCATGTTACAATTCTAACGGACTGCCAGAGTCTGTAACCGAGCTACAGCATATTGAATTTTGGCCACAGTGGAAATGGAAACTTAATGACAGAGTAGAGCCTGATGTATTCGTTCGTTTTAAGGAATTTGATTTAATCATAGAATTAAAGCGAAATGACGGCAATCAGCAATATATAGATCAGTGGAAAAAAGAACTTGAAGCGTATAGATTAAAATACAAGGATTCTAACAAGGAAGTCTATCTTGTAGCTATCAGTGGTCGAACAGAAGAACAACATCGTTTGGTCTTTCAATGTTCCTGGAGTAATCTATTAACGTCAGTTGAGACAGAACGTGAGAATGCCCAAAATCATAGTCATATTGCAAGAATCTTGAAAACTACAACAACTGCATTCCATATCCATCATGAATACTCATATTCATTCTTAGATACTATACCAAATGTAAAAATCAATAATCATTACGAAATATTCAACACATTATGAACGATATAACTGCTATAGAAAATATGCTTGCCGATGTGAGGCGAGCTCACAGATTGATATTTGAGTATCAAAAGCGCATGTTGGACTTAATGCAACTTGTGCGCAATAAATATGATTTTCTTAACAGTCCAGCAGGAAAGAAGCATTTCTCAATGCCTTTGCACAACACAGAGAAATTCAGCAAAGACAACAAAGATGCCAATATCAACATTTTTGAAAAAATGTGGGCATGGGACTTTATCTATAGTTATGAGATGGAATACTATTTCGGTGAAAAAACAAATGAAAATAATGGCTCAAAATGCTATATGTCGATTTTCCAAATTACTGATAACGGATTCTACCTGAAAGATGGGTTTGAGAAAGAACACGAAAGAATAGTTCCAGACGATTTAAAGCTCAAAACAGAAAAGTTCTGGGATGCAGAAAAATCCTCATCATACCTCATTTTTGTTGCTGAAGTATGTAAAAAAGATACGGAAAGAAAGTTTTTCCCGAATGTTCAAAAGCCTATCATGGAGCTTTATGGAAAGGACAACGATATTCTTGTTAATAATAATAACGGGTGTACACTTGTTGCAAAGCGTTATCCTGTTAGTAAATTCTTCAACCACGATTCATCTAAGAAATGCCTTGATGATTTTGCAGAAACCATAAAGTCAAAGACTGATTTTTGCCTTCAGTAATATATGAGATTAGATTTTATTACCGACTCATCTCATTATTCCCAAGTCCTCGAACTTGCGACCAAAGCTAAGCACACTCTTTGGATAGGCACAGCTGACATCAAGGACTTGTATATCTCCAATG
>CALAUG010000076.1 GCA_937892155.1 uncultured Bacteroidales bacterium
ACAACTACATCTCGAAGGAAACCATCCCGGGAGAATACAAATACTACGCTGCACAGACATTGAAAGGCTGCGAAGGTGAGACAGGAGTTGCTACATATACAATCAAGGCATTACCAAATGCCCCAGTAATTACACCTCAGAAGAGTCTCTGCGAATACGAAGAAGCTCCAATGTTGTCAGCTGGCGGTGAAAATATAACCTGGTATGCATCGGATCAGGTAACAGTTGTTGGAACGGATGACACCTATTTGACAACCGATATGACACCAGGCAACAAGAAGTTTTATATAACACAAACAATTGATGGTTGCGAAGGACCGAAAGCACCTCTTTCGTACCAAGTAAACCGTAAGCCTGATGCACCATCGGTAACAGGTGCAAGTGTTTGTGAAGGAAGTACGGAAATACCGTCTTTGTCTACAAATTTGATTAGCGATAGTTGGTATGCCGATGAAACAGCAAAGACGAAAATAGGTACTGGTTATAATTATACTCCGGAAGCAAAAGATGCCATTGGTAGTGGTCTACATCCGTTCTATGTACGTCGTGAACTTGCAGGATGTCAGAGTGACATTGTTATGGCTGCTCTGAATGTCATCCCTAAGCCTGTATTTTCAATAGGAAATGATACGACTCTTTGTATATATGATAGCGTATTGGTTATTCAGGCAGAAAATTTCACACCTGCCATTACATCTACATCGTTTATAGATTGGACTGTAAAAGGTTCAAGTTTGTCAAAACGATACATGGATAATGAAGATCATTCAATACAGCCAACAAATATGTTGAGTACTGCTGGTAAATATGAAATCAGTGCTGTATATACTTACAAGTACGATGCAGGAGTTTGTTATAGTGATACAATTCAAATGGATTATACTGTAATAGACCGTGCCCGCACTCCAATAGTATTTAGTAAGGTAATTTGTCAGGGTGACGAAATAGATCAGTTGCAAGCTTTGGGAAGCCCTAATGTTATGTGGATGAGTATTGATGGTACGTTGCCGGTTTATTCTCAGGGTCCTAAATATAAATTTGATGCGGGGCAAATGCTTGATACTGGCGTATACCGTTTCGTAATCTACGATATAAATATCTATGATATGGATAATAATTTGGGATGTAAATCTGAAATAGACACTGTTTTCTTGACTGTTGCACCTCAGGCACAGACAAAAATAGTTGGTCCAGATTCAGTTTGTGTTGGTGTAACGGAACAATATTATACACAATACACACCTAAGAGTAATTATATGTGGAATGTAACTGGTGGAAATTTGAACTATTCTAAAGATATGTCATCAACGTCAGTTCGTTACGTAGACTGGTTGAATGCCGGTATAGATACTTTGACTGTTTACGAACAAACATGGGCAGGCTGCGAGGGTTTTGACACACTTGTCGTTCGAATTGCTCCTGCTCCAGTTGCGTCATTTGTATGGTCAATGCCAGGATATACGAATATCATAGAATTACGTGACAGCACAGTTCAGGACAGCCTGTGGGTTGTAAACGACTTAGGCGAGCTTGAGCCTGAAATTATTCCGTATACGATGTCATGGAACTTTGGTCACCAGGGAGAACCTGAGACCGATGTAGATACAGTGATACCATACGAAAAACGCAACTATCCGTTCCGCGAGGGCAACTACATCTACGGTTACAACTGTCCGATACTGACGGTAACGAACTTATACGGCTGTGAATCAAAGTACACGGAATGTATATTTGTGAATCTGACATCATCATTGTTTGTGCCTACAGCATTTTCACCTACGAATCCAGCTCACAGCGTACGTTCATTTGGTCCTAAAGGTTACAATTTGAAGACTTGCGAGATTTCGGTATACGACAAATGGGGCAATCTGCTATGGTACTCCGACGAAGTTGTTGACGGAATGTTCGTAGGAACTTGGGACGGCCGTTACGAAGGCAAGATGATGAAGTCCGACGTATATATCTGGAAGATGGAGGCTTCATTCCTTGACGGACAAATCTGGGAAGGCTTCGATACAGGTAATGGTAAGAAAACGAAATTCGGTAGCGTAACGTTAGTACGCTAATTCGTACAAATCAAAATTCTTTGTGAACATCCCTTAAATATAATGTTTAAGGGATGTTTTTTTATAGTTCTATACATATTGTAGAATTATTCTATTTCCTTCCTTACAGAAAAAAAGAGGCGATGCAAATTTATTTGCATCGCCTCTTTAATAATGATGAATTCTATATTATCTCATTTCTTTGTATTTGTTAATCAATCCGTTTGTTGAAGAATCGTGGCTTGCAACCTTGTCATTGTTCTGCAATTCAGGAAGAATAACATTTGCCAATTGTTTTCCAAGTTGAACTCCCCATTGGTCGAAACTGAAAATATTCCAAATAATACCTTGGGTGAAAATCTTATGCTCGTACATTGCGATTAAAGCACCCAATGTTCTTGGAGTTAATTTCTTGAACAAGATTGAATTTGTTGGGATATTACCTTTGAATACCATATAAGGTAACAACATAGCAATATCTTCGTCTGATTTACCTTGTTTTTTCAATTCGGCAGTAACTTGTTCTGCAGTTTTGCCCATCATAAGAGCTTCTGGTTGAGCGAAGAAGTTTGCCAACAATTTTGGATGATGGTCGCCGATTGGATTTTGAGAAATTGCAGGAGCCATGAAATCGCAAGGAATCATTTTAGTTCCTTGGTGAATCAATTGGTAGAATGCGTGTTGACCATTTGTTCCTGGTTCACCCCAAATAATAGGTCCTGTTTGGTAATCAACAGCTTTTCCGTTGCGGTCAACATATTTACCATTACTTTCCATATTTCCTTGTTGGAAGTATGCAGAGAAACGGTGCATATATTGGTCGTAAGGAAGAATTGCTTCTGTTTCGGCACCATAGAAATTGTTGTACCAAATGCCAATCAAAGCCATTGTTACTGGAATATTCTTGCTAAATTCTGTGTTACGGAAGTGGTTATCCATTGCGTGAGCACCTTCTAGCAATTCTTGGTAGTTTTCGAAACCAATTGAGCAAGCGATAGATAATCCAATAGCACTCCACAAAGAGTAACGGCCGCCAACCCAATCCCAGAATTCAAACATATTGTTTGTGTCAATACCGAATTCAGAAACTGCTTTAGCGTTGGTACTCAAAGCAACGAAATGTTTTGCAACAGCTTTTTCGTCTTTTGCTGCCTTTAAGAACCAATCTTTTGCAGTGTGCGCATTCGTCATTGTTTCAAGAGTTGTGAAAGTCTTAGAAGCGATGATGAACAACGTTGTTTCAGGATTTACTTTCTTCAAAGTTTCAGCCATGTGTGTTCCGTCAATGTTCGAAACAAAATGGTTTGTGATATTAGGTTTTTTGTATGGTTTCAAAGCTTCGGTAACCATGAGTGGGCCAAGGTCGGAACCACCAATACCAACATTTACGATGTCGGTAATTGCTTTACCAGTATAACCTTTCCATTCGCCAGAAATGATTTTTTTAGAAAAATCTTTCATTTGGGCAAGAACACGGTTTACATCTGGCATTACATCTTTTCCATCAGAAAGGATAGGTTTATTACTACGATTACGCAAAGCAACGTGAAGTACAGAACGTTTTTCTGTCTTGTTGATTTTTTCGCCTGTGAATTCAGCTTCGATAGCATCTTTCAAACCACATTCTTCAGCTAATTTTTGAAGAAGTGACATTACTTTTTCGTCAACAAGGTTTTTTGAGAAATCGACGAAAATATCTTCAAATTGTAATGAATATTTTGCTGCACGCTGAGGATCTTTAGCGAACATATCCTTCATTTGCGTACCATTGAACGTGGCGAAATATTTTTCCAATTCTTTCCACGCGCTCGTTTGAGTAGGATTAATTGTTGGTAACATTATATTTAATATTTAATTTCCCCAAAGGTAAGCATTAATGCACAATTCATAATGCACAATGGTAATTAATTTCAATCGTGAAAACCAATTTTAAATCAATTGTCTGATAGTTGTTTGATTCTGAATTTTTAAATTGACGAGATCCACATTCTCAAGAATATAAATCTTGGAATTGAATGTTTGTTTAGAATTTTGTTGAAGTATCTGCGAAAAAGAATATTCAGGATGATTGTTTTGGGTTTTTAGACAATTTTCCAATTGTATCTGCTCAGTGTTGAAACATATAATGCCGTTGTAAAATTCCACTTTGGCCGTTTCCTGATAGCTATTGAAACTTTCTTCTAAATAATTCAGTTTTTTTTTATCGTCGATGTGTAACTTTGCAAGTTTATGAAGCACATTGCCGTCAAATATATACTGCGCCGAAAGAGTCCTCATTGCTCTGTTTTTGCTTGATGGTTGTTTTTCTCAAGAATAGTTTTCGTCTTATTGAGCGAATCAATCACATCGTTGTATATGTCTTTGATTTTTCCAGCCAATGTGTATTCTTCTACACTTTTTCTAAAAATGCTGTCATTACATTCGTGCTTTGCAAAAATGACAGAATCGTAATATGCAGGAGACAATTTTATGTCGGTTTTGTTAGCTGTGTTGTAGGTAAATATTTCTGCATCAAGCATGTGAATATCATATAATGTCGCCACTAATTCTTCTTCCGATAAAATTCCTTCGCTGGTGATTTTAGGTGCTTTTGTTTTGCAGGAAATACAAGCAATAATGCAGAATATGGAAATTACAATGTATTGCGGTATTTTCATTTGTTTTCTTTTTGATTGAATTTTACGGAAAGGAACACTTCATGTGCGCCACGTGATCCTAAACGAAGTTTAGAATAGGTAATGTCGTATGAATATCCAAAGGAAATCATTTGACGATATGTATATCCTAAAAATAATACTACAGCATCGCTACTGCGGTACGATAATCCGCCCCAAAGAGTTTCTTTGTATGTCAGACGTGAAGATGCTTCAATTTGCCAAGGCGAAGCATAAACTTTTCTTGCAACGATTGACGATTCAGATTTGACGGTCTTAGACAACATATATTTGCAGCCAACCATTATATTTAGGTGGCTTTTAAAGCGGTTTAGTGTGTTGTCAATTGCAAGCGTGTCATCGTATATTTCAATGTGGTTGTTGAATAATTGATCAACAGAAACCCCAAAGAAGTAGTGTCGCAAATCATAGTAAACACCAAATGTAGCATCTGGTCTGATAGATTTATACATCGATTCGTTCAAGTTTGTTTCCTCGTCGAGGAATTGGATTTTTGACATATCAACGGAGTATTGAATCAGTCCGATGTTTAATCCAAATGAGAGTTTTGAAAATGTACCGATGCGTACTAAATATGAGTATGCTCCATATACGCCAAATTTGCTGAACGCTCCTTGACTATCGTTAAAAATCATGCCGCCCCAGCCCATAGGATGTTTTTTTGCCTTCCCTGTCAATGTAATGGTTGCGGTGATAGGCGCATTTTCTATACCGACGAATTGATATCTGTTGTTTACCTGTGCTTGATAATAATCATGCAAGCTTGTAACTGCAGGGTTATAGGCAAATTCATTGAACATATACATAGAGTATAGTGGCGTTTGTTGTGCAAAAGCACCTGCCGACGCTAATAATAATGTTATGTATAGAACAATTTTTTTCATTTATCGTAAAATTGATACCGAACCCGTTTTGGTTGGGGTATTGTTTTCGTCGTTATATTCAATTACATAATAATACGTTCCCATTGGAAGTTCGTTGCCATTGTAAGCACGGCCATCCCACGGATGATCTGCATATCCTTTCTTACATTCGTAAACTTTGCTTCCCCAACGGTTAAACACTGTGACAACAGCGTTCGGACAAATTGATAAATAAGGAATTACCCATGTGTCATTGGTTCCATCTCCGTTAGGAGAAAAGCCTGTTGGCACAAATACGCTTGCATATACGTTTACAAATACGGAAGATTTTTCTTTACATCCGTGTGTGGTTGTTGCGACGGCATAAATGTAGTTTGCTTCGTCAACTATAGTCTGTAATCCGTACAAACCGCTTCTGTCGTAACTTTGCTTGTTGGTTGCTGTGTCTGGAATTGTTCCTTTTCCCAACATTTCAATATCAAATGAACGCCAGAATATTGACGTGATTCCGTTTTCTCCTATTTGATTGACAAACCAAGGCTCTTCCGTTGGATTGAATAAATATGTTGCATTTTTTACTGTAAGAACGGAATCAATACCAACATAATTATTTAATTCATCATATACTTCAATGGCAAAGTTAACCGAATCATAGTGGGAAATATTATAACGTGCAGGTTTTGATTGACAACCATCTATCATATATGTTGCAACGATTTCTGTACTGTCTGAATAATATACAGATAGTGGGTTTACCCACGTTTGTTCTTCATTTGGACTAGCTATTGCAGCCAATACATTGTTTTCTTGTGATGTCCATTCATACGAAATTGTAGCATCGCTTGGAACATATCCGTGTTTGTACGTCGTTTTTGTATCAATGGCTACTTCCAATGAGTCTTCGAAACAAATCTCTTTTCTCTGAAGCGTTGTGTCGTTCACACTGTAGATTGTCGCGTTTAGATTTATATTGGCTTCTATAGAGCCTGCGTCAAATGTTTTGGAGCATTCATTTGAACCAGTTACTGTAACTTCATAATTACCAGAAGATAACTGCGTTGCGTGTGGATTTGTTTGACTTTTTGCGTCATTCCATAGGAATGTGTAGTCGGATAGATTTGCAGAACTATGTGATGTGTAGTCGCCTTCTGAAATGAATATTTCTGTGATTTCTATTTCTCCGTCTGCCGCATTGTCTGTTGTTGCATAGTAGTTACAACGGGCGTGGGTTGTATTCGTCACAATTGATTCTGGAACGGAAGGGTAGGTGTATAAACTCTTAGTGATATAACAACTTTCTGGGTTGGTTGCATTTGTAATGGTACAAATGTATTCTCCAGCTTCAAGATTTGATAATGTTCTGTTTTCTTCTGTTTCAAAATCTGTCCACGTACCTGATTCGGAAATAGTTCCCCATCTGAAACGGTAAATGCCATTAGTGATGCCGCCTGTAATAGTATCCAATGTGATTTCTCCAACATTTGCTCGCGATCCACATTCTGTGACTTTTACGTTGAATGTTGCTTCAAGTTCTGTTGGATCTTCCATTGTATGGGAAACTTTCTCGCTTGGACAGTTATACGAATCTGTTACAACAACGGTATATGTCCCTGCAAAACGTCCTGTTAATTCTGGATCGTTAGATGATTGTAAAACAGCATCGCTTGCAGAATACCATTCGTAGTGATATGGTCCAGTTCCGCCATCAACTTGAGCCATCATATTACCAGTTCCACCTTTACACGTAATTTGTGGCGTTTCGTCAATACTTACAGTGAGTGGTTGTGGCTCTTTTACTTCTTCAAATTCGTAAGAAGCGGTACATCCTTTACTATCAACTACGGAAACTGAATATGTTCCTTTACCCAATGTTTTCGCTATAGCGGAATGTTCCGATGCATTGTGCGACCATTTATAAGTAAACGGTGCATATCCATTATTGGTAAATACTTGCAATTCAGCGTCACTTCTTCCTTTACAAGTTATAGGCGCAGTCTGCAACCCTTGTAATGAGAAGTTCGAAATGTCCGAAATGCTTGTTTGTCCGCTTATTTCGCATCCAACATTATCGGTTATTGTCACAACATATAAGTCGTTAGCCAGAATGTCGTGAACGGTATCCTGCGTGCCGACAATAGTACCATTTTTATCAGTCCACTTATAGGTGTATGGAGCCTGACCGCCAACAATGTCAACTGTTGCAGAACCATTACTTTTCTTACAATAAGAAGGTTCTGTTTCGGCAAAGAATAACTGCATTTGTGCAGGTTCTTCTATCGTGATATCTGCTGTGACAGGACAGTCTGCATGGTTCGCATCGTAAGCAGTTACGTGGTAATTTCCTTTTGCCAATCCAGTTATTGTGTTAGTGTTTCCAATTGCAGTATTCTCCGAATTATACCAGGTATAGGTTACGGTCCCTTCCATATTTTCGGTAATAGCACTGGCAGAACCATTTGCCTTGCCGTAACAGTTGGCATCTTCTTTCGTGTCAATAGCGACAGCTATTTTTTTCTCAGCAATCGTGATAGATTGCGATAAAACGCAGTTGTTCTTATCGGTTGCTTCTACAGAATATGTTGTTCCATCTGTAAGGTCGTGGGCTACTTTTGTCGTTTCTCCGTTAGACCATAGGTATGTATAGTTTGCCGTTGATTCGTTGGAAATGTTTATTTGATATGACTCTCCATCACAGTTAGAAGAAAGTCTTTCAAATTCTGCAGTGGCAGTTAATTGATGTCCGATAGTAATTGTTGTATCGAATGTACAGGTTCCGTCGGTTAATAACAGTGTATATGCTCCAGCAGTAAGGCCAGAAATATCTTTGGTCGTTGCAAATTCAGTTCCGTTTGTCGACCATGCGTATGTATAGGAACCGTTGATAGAACCTGTCGGCGTTACTGATATTATTCCCGATGGAGTTCCTTCACCGCAAATAGGTAATGTTGGGGTTACTGAGCTTAACATTAATCGGTCGGTACGTCCGTCAACGGTAAATGTTTTTTTCTCTGCGCAACCTTCTGCATCTGTAACGATAACAGATTGCTCTCCATAGCAAAGGGCTGAAGCGTGGTCTGTAAATTCTTTTGACGACCACTCATAAGTGTATGGTGCAATACCGCCCTCTGCTGTTGCTTGAGCTGAAGCGTTGCATTCTCCAACGCATTGAATGGATG
This sequence comes from uncultured Bacteroidales bacterium, assembly GCA_937892155.1. Taxonomy (GTDB): domain Bacteria; phylum Bacteroidota; class Bacteroidia; order Bacteroidales; family UBA1715; genus UBA1715. The sequence goes on from CALAUG010000076.1 coordinate 8,760, forward strand.
TTAATCCATCAATAGAAATTGTTATTGGAGAACCTTGAGTGATAGTATATGTTTGTGTCACACTACAGCCAGTTGCATCGGTTACAGTTACTGTGTATGTGCCTTCAGTTAAGTTTTGATTGGTATAGGCTGTGCTACCATTGCTCCAACTAATTTCGTACGGTGCAACTCCACCTTCAATACCAATGGCAATAAAACCATCATTGCCACCATAACAGGTAACTGCGTGGATTTCTTTGTCTATTATTGTTAAAATATCATCTTCAATAAATGTGATTTCATCTGATGCTTCGCAACCTTCGTTGTCGGTGACTGTTACAGAGTAGGTGCCTTTAGCAAGATTTTCTACCGTTTCGGTAGTCGCTCCGTTAGACCATTTGAAGGTATATGGTTCTACACCACTTGCTGCTATTGCAGTGGCAGTTCCTGTCGTCCCGTTCTCGCATCTAATGGTTGTATCGGTACTGATGGCATTAATTTCTAATGTTGCTTTTTTCTTGATAGTAATAGTTGTATCAATCACACACCCGTTGGCATCTGTTACCGTTAAAGTATAATCACCTTCGGCCATTCCTGTATTCTTTTTGGTCTTATTCCCATTTGTCCACAAATATGTGTATGGTAGCGTACCGTTCTTGACCGTTGCCGTTGCTGTTCCAGTTGGTTCCGTACATGCAGTTACTGTCAATGCTATTTTAGATATTTGGATAGGGGTAATCAATTTCACTTCTGGATCAGTTGATAATTCACAACCTCTATCATCTACTACTATTACGTGATAGATATCTTTAGGTAAGTTTGTCAGTTTATGTTGTTTTTCTTTTGTGGTAACAGTGTTGCCAGTATTCCACTTTACAGTATACGGACTAAAACCATTTTTAATCTTGACTGTGGCACTTCCGTCTGCACCATCTTTACATTTTACGCTGGTTGTTGTCCAACCGAGTGAAAATTTGTTTGCGTTGGCAAGATTAACAGTGTCGTAGTCGGTACAACCGTTCGCATCAGTAATTGCAACATGGTAAGTAGTTGCCTTTAAGCCATCTAATGTGGTATTTGTACTACCGTTATTCCATACATATTGAAAAGGAGAGGTTCCACCATCGATGTTTACGTAAAGATTTCCTGTAGAGATATCTTTGCATGCTTCTGCAGAAATCTGAATTTTGGCTTTTATACTGTCAGGTTCTTGTATCTCGTATGTTTCAGATGTCTTACAGCCGTTTACGTCAGTTACATTAACGGAGTAAGAACCAACTTTTACATCTCCAGAAAGAGCAGTTGTGGAACCGGTACTCCAGTTATATGAATATGGCTCTGTTCCACCTGTTGGTACAACTTCTATTTCACCACTATAACCTTTACACGCAATAGGGGTCTTTTCGGAAATGCCTAGATTCAATTTTTCTGGTTCTACAATTGTTGTAAGAACTGAGTCCATACAGCCGTTGGAATCTTCCATAACGACTTTACATTCGCCTGCTTTTGATGTAATGGATGTTGTGGAACTTTCTGCTCCGTCATTCCATTTGTAATATTTGATGGGAAGAACGCCGCCAGTTACGTTCACCGTAACGGTTACTTCGTCTCCGTTGCATGCCACGATATTATCTGCAGGTTCACCATCTTCTGTAAATATAAATTCAGAACCAATTTTTTCTGGCTGGTCCAAGGTAAAATTTAACGTGTCTTTACAACCATTTTCATCGGTTGCTATAATTTCCCATTCTCCGGCTTGTATATTCGAATTCTTTGCATTTGCTGATGCACCATTCCACGTATATGTGAATACTCCAGAATTACCGCCTGTTGCTGTTACTTCAATTTCTCCATCGGAACCGCCATAACATTTTGGTTCGCTATGCGATACTTCGGAAACTTCAACTTTTGTGTCTGGTTCGGTTAATTCTATATTCGTAGAATCTTTACATCCATTAGCGTCGGTAATAACCACTTTATAATCTATGTTAGCCGCCAAATCGTTTCGGCTGGCACCTTCGCCTCCGTCCGACCATGTGTATGTACTTGGCTCTATGGCATTCGTTGCCGAGAATGATGCGGAACCTGTCGGTACGTCTTTACAAAGCAAGTTTGATGAACTTTCCAATGCAATGGCGATTTTATTTTCAGGTTCGGTAATTTCTATTGTCGTTGTGTCGCGGCATCCAATTTCATCTTCAACTGCAACAAATAAATTTCCTGCTGGTAGTTTGTCATTTTGTGCCGATGCATTTCCCGAAGCATCGCAAGTCGCTGTTTCGTGTGAAATGTTGTCCCAAATAATGGTGCAGCTATTTTTGTATGCATTGGTAACCGATGCCGATGCACTACCTTCTTTCATATCCTTGCAGAGAATATTTTTAATGATTGCCGCTGAAACTTCAACATCAATTGTCTTGACTTGCAAGGTATCGGAGTTGATTTTACAGCCGCCAAAATCGGAAACTGTTACGTAGTATTTCCCAGAATCCAGGTCGGTTACTTGTTCTGCATTGTCGTGCTTCCCAAAACTTGCATCGTTACATTTAAACCATTGCCACGTATATGGTGCAAGTCCAGCGTTAAACGTTACGTTTGCAATACCAACTGGCTGATTTTCGCATCCTGCATCGCGTCCTTTCCCTATGTGAGCGGAATATTCAGGCTTGTTCAACCCATCTTTTTGTTCCAAAATAAATGAGGCATTTTCTCCAGGTGCTTTTACAATGACAATAATTTCAACTCCAAACGGCAAATCCAAAGGAATGTCGTACTCGTATGCGTCTTGTCCTGATACTACGGGAATATTAAACTTACTTGTCTTATAAGCTCCTGATTCGGCTATTAAAACCTGAACATCAAAGCTTCCTGAGGCAACGTCACTTGCCTTAGAAATTTTAACTTTCGCTTTACCGTTAGAAGGGTCAGGACACGTCGGATCTGTCCATTCTACATAGCCACTCTGGGCAAATGATGAAAGTTGTCCGATTAGGAAAATGAGTGTAATAAAAATTTTTAATACATATCGACGCATACAAATCGTAGTATTAAGTCCTTTTGCAAAGTTATTGCAATTAACTGAAAAATCAATAACTCTTTCGTATAGTTTTTACAAAAAATAATTGTAATTTCGTAAATTAAATTTTCACAATGTCTATTTTACGAACTGAGAACATAATGAAGAAGTACGGCAGCAGAACTGTCGTGCAGGACGTGTCTTTTAGTGTACAACAAGGTCAAATCGTTGGTCTGTTGGGACCGAACGGCGCTGGTAAAACAACTTCTTTCTACATGGTTATGGGCTTGATTAACCCGGATGGAGGAAAAATTTATCTTGACGATGTTGATATTACTTCCGAACCTGTCTACAAACGTGCCCGTTATGGTATCGGCTATTTGGCTCAGGAAGCTTCGGTGTTCCGTTCGCTGTCGGTTGAAAATAATATTCTTTCGATTTTGGAAATGACCAATCTGAGCCGTAAGGAACAGAAGGACAAGTTGGAAGAATTGCTGACGGATTTTAATCTATTACACATTCGTAAAAATTTAGGTATTCAGTTGTCTGGTGGTGAGCGCCGACGAACGGAAATAGCACGTGCTTTGGCCAGTAACCCTAAATTTATCTTGCTTGATGAGCCATTTGCGGGTGTCGATCCAATTGCAGTTGAGGAAATTCAAAGAATTGTCCGCGAATTGAAGGATAGAAATATCGGAATTCTGATTACTGACCACAATGTTGACGAAACTTTGTCTATCACCGATAATGCAAATATTCTGTTCCAAGGTACTATTTTTAAATCGGGAACGGCGAAGGAACTTGCCGACGACCCTGATGTGCGACGTGTATATCTGGGCAGCAACTTTGAATTGAAGCAATGAAAGAGTCGGAAACTAAGAATCAGGAGACGAAAGATTTTGTCTGACAACTGACAATTAATATCGTATTGCTATTTCATTCTAAATACATACTTTTGCGCAAAATTTTATCAATAATATGAAGGTATTGAAATTCGGTGGAACATCGGTTGGCTCGCCAGAGCGAATGAAAAATGTTTCAAAACTTATTACAGACGGAACTCAACAAATCGTAGTTCTTTCTGCCATGTCGGGAACGACAAACAATCTTGTAGAAATTGCAGATTACTATAAAAAAGGTAATGCCGACGGTGCATCAAATTTGATTGGCGCGTTGGAACATAAATATGCCGGCGTGATAGAAGGCTTGCTCGCTACAGATACGTACCGCGAGAAGGCAACAAAAATCATTGCCCGTGAGTGCGATGTTGTCCGTTCGTTTGCAAACAAGCCTTTCAATATTCAGGCAGAAAAAATGATTCTTGCCCGTGGCGAAATCATGTCAACTAATTTGGTTCAGTTATATCACGAAGAAAACAACATACAATCCGTTCTTTTGAATTCATTGGATTTTATGATTGTTGATGCTGATGGCGAACCTGTTCAAGTTGAAATAGAAAAACGTTTGAACAAAGTTCTTGCTCAATATCCAAACACAACGTTGTTCATCGCACAAGGTTTCATTTGTATGAACGACAAAAACGAGGTTGACAACCTAAAACGTGGCGGTAGCGATTATTCTGCTTCGTTGATTGGCGCAGCTATCAATGCCGAAGCTGTAGAAATTTGGACTGATATTGACGGAATCCACAACAACGATCCTCGTATTGTAAAAAATACTCATCCAATAGCAGAAATGTCGTTCGACGAAGCTGCTGAATTGGCATATTTCGGAGCAAAAATTCTTCACCCATCAACGGTGCTTCCTGCTAAGGTTAAAAACATTCCTGTTTTCTTGAAAAACACTATGCAGCCACAGGCACAGGGAACAAAAATTTCCAACAAAACGGCTGGAACTGGCGTAAAAGCAATTGCTGCAAAAGATGGTTTGACTGCTATCAAAATAAAATCGGGAAGAATGTTGCTTGCCTACGGATTTTTGTGCCACGTATTCGAAATTTTCGAGAAATACAAAACACCAATCGATTTAATCACCACTTCGGAAGTGGCTGTATCGTTGACGATAGACAAAATCGATTACTTGGCTCAGATAGTCGACGAGTTGAAGACATTAGGAACTGTTGAAGTTGACAAGGATCAAACTATCATTTGTATCGTAGGAAATATGATTGCCGAAGAACAAGGTCATGCCGCCGAAGTTCTTAACGCATTGAAAGACATTCCTGTTCGAATGATTTGCTACGGTGGTAGCGAACACAATATCTCTGTGCTTATCGACACAGAAAATAAAGACAAGGCTTTGGTTGCCGTTCACGAAAATTTATTTGGAAAAAACTAAACTATGGAATACAAAGTAAAAGACATTAATCTTGCCGATTGGGGCCGTAAGGAATTGGATTTGGCAGAAATTGAAATGCCAGGTTTGATGGCGCTCCGTGCAGAATATAAAGGACAAAAACCGCTTGCTGGTGCAAAAATCAGCGGCTCCTTGCACATGACCGTGCAAACTGCTATTTTGATTGAAACATTGGTTGAACTTGGTGCCGATGTCCGTTGGGCTTCGTGCAACATTTTCTCTACGCAAGATCATGCAGCAGCAGCCGTTGTTGTTGGTAAAAAAGGTACGAAGGAAAATCCTCAGGGCGTTCCTGTTTTTGCATGGAAAGGTGAAACGTTGAAAGACTATTGGGAATGTACGAAAAAAGCTCTTACATGGCCTGACGGAACTGGTCCAACTATGATTCTTGACGATGGCGGCGACGCAACTTTAATCGTAGTTCGTGGTTCACAATTCGAGGCAGAAGGGAAAGTCCCTGATTTCAATCCTGAAACCGATTCTGAAGAATGGGGTGTTATTCTTGACCTTTGCCGCGAAACAATGAAAAAAGATCCTCAATTCTGGACGAACAAGAAAAAACACATTTTGGGTGTTTCTGAAGAAACAACTACTGGTGTTCATCGTTTGTACCAAATGGCTGAACAAGGAATTCTTCCTTTCCCTGCAATCAACGTAAATGATTCTGTAACAAAATCTAAATTCGATAACTTATATGGTTGCCGCCACTCGTTGACCGACGGAATTATGCGTGCTTCAGATGTTATGTTGGCTGGGAAAGTTGCCGTTGTTTGCGGTTATGGCGACGTTGGTAAAGGTTGTGCCCAATCGCTTCGTGGACAAGGTGCACGCGTTATCGTAACCGAAGTAGACCCTATTTGTGCTTTGCAAGCCTCAATGGAAGGTTACCAAGTGTTGACTGTTGAAGACACATTGCCTTACGGCGACATTTATGTTACTACAACCGGCGACTGCGATATCATTACAGCCGAACACATGAGCAAAATGAAAAATATGGCTATCGTTGGAAATATCGGTCACTTTGACAACGAAATCCAAATGGCGGAATTGGCGAAAATACCAGGAATTAAGAAAACCAACATTAAACCTCAATACGACAAATGGACGTTCCCAGACGGACACAGCGTATTGATTCTTGCCGAAGGTCGTTTGTTGAATTTGGGCTGCGCAACAGGTCATCCAAGTTTTGTAATGTCGGCTTCGTTCACAAACCAGACACTTGCTCAAATTGAGTTGTTCACGAACAACAAACAATACGAGAAGAAAGTGTACACATTACCAAAGAAATTGGACGAAAAAGTTGCCCGCCTTCACTTGGAAAAACTTGGCGTGAAACTTACCAAGTTAACAGAAAAACAAGCTAAATATCTTGGCGTTCCTGTTGAGGGACCGTATAAGTCGGATATTTACAAATATTAGTTAGAAGCATAATTAATTGACAGTTGACAATTGATAAATGACAATTGTCAACTGTTTTTTTTATTGTTAATTCTGCAAATTTTGTGGCAGATTTACATTTTAGCAGCATGATTTTTAGATGCCGTTTTTACCATTTGGGAAACAATTCCCAAATTTTATAATAGTTTTTTTTGTTTGTGACGGTAAAAGATAATATCTTTGAAAGCTAAGTGCGTAGTGTTATTTATGCATGTCTTGTACTGATTTAACTATTGAAGATGTCAAGAGGAAAAGATGTACTGAAAGTAGCGTCAACTCTCAAGGTTGACGACGCCGTAGGCGTATCTCTTAGCAAAGCAAAAAAGGAAAATTCTGAAAAAAAATGGTATGTGGCCATCGTAGGAAATAGAACCGAAAAAGTGGCGGCTGTTGATGTCCGTAATTGTGGCTTTGAATCCTATGTACCGACTCGCATCGAAGAAAGAGAATGGAGAGATGGCTCCCGTCATAAAGTGGAACAGATTCTTATTCCATCACGGTTGTTTGTGTTTTGTACGGAGGATGAACGTTTGAAGCATGTCGTTCATTTGCCTCGCATTAAAAGGTTTTTGACGGTGGCTGCATCTTCTGGGGTGAATAAGGTTGCGGTTGTTCCTGATGCCGATATGGATGCGTTCCGTAAGGTTGTGGAATATAGTAAATCTGCAATATTTTTCGAATCATCTTCCCTGCGCGTTGGAGATGAGGTTACTGTTAAATTTGGCTCATTAAAAGGCTTAAAGGGAAAAGTTGTAAAACAGCGCGATAACCAGGACATCGTGCGCATAGCCCTGCAGTTCGGTAATTTAGGGTATGCGGTTGTCAGTGTTGAAAAAGATAATGTTGAAAAACAAACAGGTCAGGATTAATGTCTAGGAATTTCTGGTTCAGGTATGTTATGTGAATCTAATTAGAAAGAAGAGTAGCGAGTGAGGGAGAAAATTTTAAGTTCAAAATAACGAATTAACATTAAATATGGCCGAAAAGACCAACGAAAATAATAACATACAATCAATTGATGACAACAACAGCCAGATAGTCATCTACACTTCTTCCGATGGCAAGGTCAATCTTGATGTGCAGATAGATGCCGATACTGTGTGGCTTACACAACAGCAGATAGCTCAGCTCTATGGCAAGGCGGTTTCCACCATCAATGAGCATATCAAAAATATTCTGGAAGAAGAAGAGTTGAGAGAGGATGAGTGCGTAAAGAAATTCGGAATTTCCGAATTTCAGCAAAAAACCCCATTCTACTGTAATCTCAGCATGATAATATCGGTTGGTTATCGTGTCCGTTCCAAGCAAGGTACACTCTTCCGCTAGTGGGCAACAAAGCGTCTTGAGGAATACATTGTCAAGGGGTTTGCCATCGACACCGAGCGACTCAAAGGCAATGGAGGCGAAGAAACTGAACGGCAAGAAATAACATATATGAACACTTCATTTCAAGATTTAAAAATTGCAGTAGATGTCATTACTAGTACGATGTATAAAATTTATACGAGGAATATTTTTAGAAGAGATTAATTGATTAATTTGTATAGAAAAAGAATTTTATATGGAAAAAGATAGTAAAATATACGTTGCTGGTCATCGTGGTATGGTAGGTTCCGCGATTGTCCGTGAATTGCAACGACAAGGATATACCAACATTGTAACAAGGACGCATAAAGAATTGGATTTGATTCGTCAGGATCAAGTGGAAAAATTCTTTGCGGAAGAAAAACCTGAATACGTGTTTTTGGCTGCAGCTAAGGTTGGCGGCATTATAGCGAATCAATCTGCATTGGCCGATTTCATGTATGACAATATGATGTTGGAGATGAATGTGATTCATGCAGCTTGGAAAAACGGTTGTAAGAAGGTTGAATTTTTAGGCTCTTCTTGTATCTATCCTCGTATGGCTCCACAACCAATGCCAGAATCGTGTTTGTTAACATCAGAATTGGAAAAAACCAATGAAGCATACGCATTGGCAAAAATTAGTGGTTTGAAATATTGTGAATTTCTCAATCGACAATATGGTACAGACTATATTTCGGTTATGCCTACGAACTTATACGGACCTAACGATAATTATCATCCTGAACATAGTCACGTGTTACCTGCATTGATTCGCCGTTTTCATGAGGCAAAAGAAGCCAATTTGACGGAGGTTACTTGCTGGGGTGATGGTTCACCGTTGCGTGAATTCTTATACGTAGATGACTTGGCAAATCTTTGTGTGTTTTTAATGAATACCTATAGTGGAAACGAGACTGTAAATGCAGGTACGGGAAAGGAGTTGACTATAAAGGAATTGACTGAATTGGTTGCAAAAGTTGTTGGATATACTGGTGCAATCAAATGGGATACTTCTCGTCCAAATGGAACACCTCGTAAGTTGTTGAATGTTTCTAAAGCAGAAAAACTTGGTTGGAAATACAAAACAGAACTTGAAGACGGTATTCGTATGGCATATAAGGATTTTTTGGAAAATCCAATGAGAGCAGAACGATAGAATAAATAGTATAAACAAAAATAACAATAATATAATGAGCAAAAACATCGCATTAATTACTGGGGTAACGGGACAAGATGGTTCGTATTTGTCGGAATTCCTATTAGCAAAAGGGTATGAAGTCCATGGCATTATCCGCCGTTCTTCTGTTGACTATCGTGAACGAATTTCCCAGCTCGAGGGAACTTCTAATTTTCATCTTCACTACGCCGATCTTTCCGACTCCATGTCGTTAGTTAAGCTCGTAGGAAAAGTGCAGCCAACAGAAATCTACAACCTTGCAGCACAAAGCCATGTACAGGTTTCTTTTGATGCTCCTGAATTTACTGCAGATGTTGATGCAGTAGGAGTTCTTCGTATTCTTGAAGCCGTTCGTACTAATCATTTAGAAAAGACTTGCAAGATTTATCAGGCATCCACATCAGAATTGTATGGTAAGGTAGAAGAAGTTCCTCAAAATGAAAAAACTCCTTTCCACCCATATTCTCCATACGCTGTAGCAAAATTGTATGGCTTTTGGATTGTTAAGGAATATCGTGAAGCATACAACATGTTCTGTTGTTCAGGTATTTTGTTCAATCATGAATCAGAACGTCGTGGTGAAACATTCGTAACTCGTAAGATTACGTTAGCAGCCGCACGCATTGCACAAGGAAAACAAGATTGTCTGTATCTTGGAAATTTAGATTCCCTTCGAGATTGGGGTTATGCTAAGGACTATGTAGAATGTATGTGGTTGATACTTCAAAATGATAAACCTGAGGATTTTGTGATAGCTACAGGCGTACAACACTCTGTTCGTGAGTTTACAGATCTTGCTTTTAAACATGCAGGTATTACTCTTGAGTTTAAAGGTGAAGGACTCAATGAGGTAGGTGTGTGCGTTGCAGGTCCTCAAGAGCTTATTGGTAAGGAAATTGTGAAAGTTAGTGAAGATTTCTATCGACCAACCGATGTAGTTAACCTTTGGGGCGATCCAAGCAAAGCAAAGAAAGAACTTGGTTGGAATCCTATGACAACCACGTTCGAGCAATTAGTAGAATTGATGGTAAAACACGATATGGCTAAGGTTGCTGCTGATAATGCCGCTCAAGATGTACGCAAGATGAATCTTGCTGAATTTTTGGAAAAGGGGATAGTGAAGTAACATAAGGTTAGTGCGTGCACAAGTGTATGTCCACGCATAATGGTTCGATACCATCATGTGCTTCAAAAAATAAAAAACAATTATGTCACAAGATAACAACATAGAACCCCACCTCGTCCACTCTCACGACATCCATCTCGATGCCGACTACACCCAGTGGCTTGTGGAACTCAAGGCACGCTACCGTTCTGCTCAGCTCAAGGCAGCCGTACGCGTCAATGCCGAGAAGCTCCTCTTCAACTGGCAACTCGGTCGAGACCTTGTCCAGAAGAAGGCCGAATCGCGATGGGGCGAAGGCATCGTAGAGCAGCTCTCACTCGACCTTAAGGCCGAATTCCCTGGCGAGAAAGGCTTCTCCACCACCAACCTCTGGTACATGAAGCAGTGGTATCTCTTCTATACCACCACTGAAGCACAACAGCAACTCAGCGAACTTTCGCACCATCTGGTTCTCACCAGCCCCACCTTCGCACAGAAACTCCACCAGTTTGGTGGAGAAACTACCGAGGCAATACTCCCACAACTTATGGGAGAAATACTCCAGCAAGCTGTTGGAGAAACTCAGGACGCAAAACTCCAACAACCTGTTGGAGAATTTCCCTTGTCCTTTGCCATGGTCCCTTGGAGCCATCATTTGGTCATACTTGGCAAGTGCGATACTCCGCACAAAGCCCTCTTCTACATCCGCCAAATTATCACCGAAGGGTGGTCACGAAAGCGATTGGAACAAGCTTTTACAGCACAATATTACGAACACCAAGGTCCTGCACTCAACAATTATGGACTCATTCTTCCCGATCAAAGCGGACGTCTTGCAGCCGAAATCACCAAGTCCAATTACGACTTCTCCTTTGCCACAGTCAAAGTACCCATATATAGCGAGCGTGAACTGGAAGATGCCCTTTGTGACAACTATACTCATTATATCATACAAGAGCATAAGTTTGCCAAACATCATGATCAAACCTCTGGAGTTTTGTGGAAAGCATAGTATGAATATATTCTTGTTCCATACGTTCATTTACTATTATTGGTTCCAAGACTTTATCTATTCGTCACGCAATCCAATCATAATCTATTTGCTTCTGTTGCTGATTTGCTTGGTGATTTCTTTTGCTCTTGAGCTCATTAAGAAAATCATTCGATTTGAAAAAATAGTAACTTATATTGATTCCTTCTATGGCATCAGACAATAAACGAATAGCAAAGAACACAATGTATCTCTACATTCGAATGTTCTTGATAATGGGTGTTACACTTTATATGTCAAGAGTCCTTCTTGACAAGCTGGGTGTAACGGATTACGGACTCTACAATGTAGTTGGTGGTGTGGTCGCTATGTTGTCATTCCTGAATGGCACATTGACAATTGGTACATCCCGCTTCATCACATACGAGTTGGGAGCAGGTAACAAAGATAAACTTTGGCGAACCTTCAATACTTCATTTTATACTCACCTTTGCCTGTCCTTTATCATCCTTTTGATAATGGAGACAGCTGGTTTGTGGTTCTTCTACAATAAACTCGTAATTCCAGAAGATCGTCTTAACGCTTGCTTTTGGGTATATCAGTTATCACTGTTGACAACATTTGTAAATATCTCGCAAGTACCTTATACTTCATTAGTTCAATCACATGAGGATTTCAATACGTATGCCTATGTGAGTATCTTTGAGGCTTTAGCCAAACTGGGAATATGTTACATGGTTACTATAACAGCTTGGGACAAACTTATCGTGTATGCAGTTCTTATTGCGCTTATACAGATAGCAGTAGCAATGTACTACCGTTTCTATTGCAACCATCATTACGAAGAGTCTCACCTAGCTCTATCATTTGATAAGAATATCTTCAAGGGTCTAATGAGTTTTTCAGGATGGAATATAGTTGCCAATCTGACAGAGACTTTACGACTTCAAGGTGTTGTAATCATTATTAATTTATTCCTAGCACCTGTAGTTGTTGCTGCTCAGGCTTTGGCAAATCAAGTTTCACACGCCTTAATGGGTTTTGTCACAAATTTCCGAACAGCATTTAATCCTCAGATTATAAAACTCTATGCTGCAGGAGATCATAATGCCTCTAAGAAACTCACGCTCCAAGCAACTGTAGTATGCTTTGATCTCATTCTTCTTTTTGCTCTTCCTTGTATCTATACAATGAAGACAATCATGGGTTTGTGGCTTGTTGAGGTTCCTGAATATGCAGTTATATTTACGCAGTTTGTACTCATTGCTAATGTAATTGGCACATTTAGCGCTTCTTTCTATATACCAATGATGGCAGCTAATAAAATAAAGTTCAATTCAATGGCTTCCGTATTTCTTGGTGTCATGCAGTTCGTTGGCTTATATTTCATTTTGCGTTTTGGTGGTGATGCTATGTGGGTTCCTTATGTCAACTTAATTCTGGTCATAGGATTCTCCTTGTTTGTTAAACCTTACGTACTTTGGAAGGATATTGATTATAGCCTGATGGAACTCCTCAAATGCTATTGGGACTGCACTAAGGTCTTCATGCTTTCATTTGCAGTTTCTTACCCATTTGTTTTCTTCCTCGGTGACAGCATTTGGGAGGCAGCAATCATCATCTTTGTAACTGTCATTGCTGTGGGCGTTTCGTCCTTCATATTTATGGAAAAAGAAATGCGCACCAAACTTGTTTCACTCGTTAAAAATAAAATACATCATAAATGAAAAAAATCGCAATCATAGGAGCCTCCTATCTTCAGGAGCCTCTGGTTCGTAAAGCAAAAGAGATGGGGCTATATACCCTCTGCTTCGCTTGGCGCGATGGAGCCGTCTGTGCTGATATTGCAGACGAGTTCCACGATATCTCAATCATCGAGAAGGACGCTATTCTCGATATCTGTCAGAAAGCGCAGATTGATGGCGTCTGCACCATTGCATCTGATGTGGCAGCTCCTACCGTTTCATATATTGCAGAAAAGATGGGATTGACAGCCAACCCATATGAAGCTGCTATTCGTGCAAACAATAAGTATCTCATGCGCAATGCCTTCATGGAGGCTGGTGTTCCATGTCCACTCTATAAGATGGTCACTTCTGTTGAAGAAACCAACACCATTGACTGGACATATCCTCTCATCGTAAAACCTTCGGATCGCTCCGGTTCTCTTGGAGTTACCAAGGTGCTTTCACCTAAAGATCTTGCTTCTGCTGTAGAGAAAGCTATCTCTGTCAGCTTTAAGAAACAAGCAATGGTCGAAGAGTTCATTGAGGGTAGAGAAATCTCAGTTGAGTTCATCTCCTACAAGGGTACTCACTATCCACTTCAGATTACCGACAAGGTAACAACCGAAGCTCCTCACTTTGTAGAACTGGAACACCATCAGCCATCCACTCTCTCGGATGAGATGTTCACTAAAATCTATGACATCACCAAGACTGCCCTCAATGCTCTTGGTCTTACCAATGGAGCTTCACATGCAGAATATAAGATTGCTCCAGAAGGTCGTATTACCGTAATGGAGATTGGTGGTCGTATGGGTGGCGATTTCATTGGTTCAGATCTTGTTCGGCTTTCTACCGGATACGATTTTGTGAAGGGTGTGATTGATGTAGCACTTGGAGAGTTTGAAGAACCAAAGAAGACCATCAGTAAGCACTCGGGTGTTTACTTCCTTTGCAAAGAGACAGAAAGCATCAAATCTATTCTTGAAAATTGGCAATCTCATCCGGAGATTATCCAATGTGAGATAACAGACAACGAACTTCGCAGCGTACAATGTAGTGCCGACCGAAGTGGATATTTTATTTATCAATCAAGCAATAAGTTTATTTTATAATATGGGACGTTTTGTACAAATGCTACATTATGCGAGAAAGGACTCTAAAACATTATCAAAATTAGGTACATCAGGAAAATCACGCTTATATATATATGCTGATATTGTATATTGTTTCATTAAATATAGAATAAGGTCTAATCAATATGTGAGCAATCAATTATATTGTATTGATAAGGAGGCTCGATTGAGGATTTGTAATCAACTAGGATCAATTAATAAGAGACAGGATTTATGGTTTGCTAATTGGTATAAAGAAAGACGCTTCAATAGAGAATTTTCAGACATAAAATATGATACTACTTTTAATTTAAGAAGAAAAAGGGAGAGGGCATACAGAAAATATTATAATTTTGGAGAAGGATTAGATATACAATATAATGTTGATATTTCTAAAAGTCATTTTCTAGATGGCGAATTAAGAATCGGGAGTAATTGTTTTATTGGTAAAAATGTTGTGATTGACTATTCTGGCAAAGTGAACATTAAAAATAATGTTCAAATAGCTAATGGGGCTATTATAGAAACACATTATCATACAAAGCATTCTAATTATCTGTCGAAACCAGAAGTAATTCCAACTGAGTTGACTATAGAAGAAGGTGTTGTTATTGGTTGTAGGTCAATAATAATGCCTTCATGTCATCGTATCGGAAAATTTGCAAGGGTAGCGGCAGGTGCTGTTGTGACGAAAGATGTTCCAGATTTTGCAATAGTAGCTGGCGTTCCTGCTAAAGTTATTAAAACACAAGTAGAAGGATGAAGAAAATATTAATATTGGGTGGTGGCCAAGCGCAAATTGAGTTAATAAAGACCGCGAAGTCTATAGGCTTATATGTTATAGTTGTTGGTATTGAGGGTGATTACCTTGGTTATAAATATGCTGACAAATGTTATTATGTAGACATCTATGACAAAGAAGCCGTACTTGATGTTGCGAGAAAAGAGGGCATAGACGGAGTTTCTATGGTTTGCTCTGATTTCGGACTTGAGACCGTTGGTTACATAAATGACCAGTTAGGATTGAAGGGACTTTCTGAAAAAGTAGCTATTGACTCCGCCAATAAGTTCCAAATGAAGAAAGTTCTCAGAGAACATGGTATTAAGACTGCTGATTATCGTGTAATCTCAAATGACGAGGACGTTCTGTCTGCAACAAAAGAACTTCACTTCCCATTGATAGTGAAAGCAGTTGATCTTCAGGGTAGCCGCGGTATATACATATGTAAGACAGGGCAAGATGCCTTCGATAATTATAAAAAATCCATAAATGAGTCGAGACAGAACTACTGCATTATAGAGGAGTTCATTGAAGGCTATGAATTCGGTGCGCAAGCATTTGTATATGATAACGAAGTTCTGTTTGTACAGCCTCATGGCGACATTATATGGAATTCTGGCAAAACAAATATCCCAATAGGGCACTATATGCCGTTATGGAAAGAGGATGATAGTTTGAATAAAGAAACCATAAGATTGGTTACTGATTCAATTATTGCGCTTGGATTTAATAATTGTGCGGTAAACGTTGATTTAATCATTAAAGATAACATGCCTTATATTATTGAGTTGACGGGACGTGCAGGAGCCAATTTCCTTCCAGAATTAACAAGCAATTATCTGGGACTCAATTACTATGAGATGGTACTTCGATGTGCTATTGGTGAGTCTGCCAAAGACTATTATGCTACGAGAACAGATGGTGCAGATTGCGTTTTAACTCGTCAGCTATTCTCTTTAAAGGCAGGTATTGTAGAAGAAATTATAGTCGAAACAGATTCATCTGTCAAACAACTTGAACTTTTTGTTAAAAAAGGAGATTCTGTATCGAAATTTACCAACTCGAGAGATTGCATAGGTAAGGCCTTATGTGTTGGTAAGAACTTAGAAGAAAGCAATCGTACAATGGATAATTTTATAGAAAACAAATTACATATTGAAATAATTGAAAAGAATATAATTATGGAAAAGATTCCATTCAATCAACCTTGTCTCACAGGTAAAGAGGCTCACTACATGTATCAGGCAGTTTATGCCAAGAAACTCTCAGGTAACGGTATGTTCACCAAGAAGTGTCAGCAGTTCTTCATGGATCGTTATGGATTCAAGAAGTGCTTGCTCACTACCTCTGGCACAGACGCACTCGAAATGTGTGCAATGCTTTGCGATCTTCACACTGGTGATGAGGTTATCGTACCTTCATACACCTTCGTTTCAACTGCTCTTGCGTTTCTTCGTGAGGGTGCAACCGTTGTGTTTGCAGACTCAATGGACAGCAATCCTAACCTTGATGCAGAGAAGCTTGAATCACTCATCACTCCTAACACCAAGGTTATCGCACCTGTACACTATGCTGGTGTAGCTTGCGATATGGACGTGATTATGGCAGTAGCAGAGAAGCACAACCTCATTGTTGTAGAGGATGCTGCTCAGGCTGTTGACTCGTTCTACAAGGGTAAGGCATGTGGTGCTTGTGGTCATCTTGGTGCATTCTCTTTCCATGAAACCAAGAACATCACAGCTGGTGGTGAAGGTGGTCTTCTCACCATCAACGATGAACGCTTCATACGCCGTTCTGAGATCCTTTGGGAGAAGGGTACCAATCGTGCCGAGTTCTTCCGCGGAGCAGTCAACAAGTACGGCTGGGTAGATATGGGTTCTTCATTCCTTCCAGCCGAGATCAATGCTGCTTTCCTTTGGGCACAGCTTGAGAACCTTGACGAGATTCAGGGTAAGCGCAAGAAGCTCTGGGAGCAGTACTTCGCAGGTCTTCAGGGCTTGGCAGCAAAAGGCTTCATCCGTCTTCCTCAGATTCCAGCATACGCAACAAACAATGGACATATGTTCTACTTTGTTTGCCGTAATTTGGAAGAGCGTACAGGTCTTATTAAGTTCTTGAAGGATAATGGCGTAACCGCACCATTCCACTATCTCTCTCTTCATAAGAGCGATTGGTATCTCCAGAACTGCGATCTGCGCCCAGAATTACCAAATAGTGATATGTATACTGATTGTCTTGTTCGTATGCCTATGTTCTATGAACTGGAATTGAAGCAAGTGGATATGATTGTAGAAAAGATAAAGGAGTATTATGCAAATAGGTAAAAAAAATATTCTTATATTGGGAACTCATGATTCTATATTAGCAGGCCATCCAGGCGCTGCGATAAAAAACATCCCAGCGGAATATAATGTGCGTTTAATCACTTATGAATCATTGTATGGAGTAAGGGATTACGCATTTCATAATGCAACTTCAAAAGTGTATAAAATCTACAGAAAAGTACGCAATGCATGCTATAAAGTAAAAAAGTTTTTTAAATATGGTGAATTTGTACGAGTAGATAAAACTCGTCCAGAATATTGTTTTTTATCTTTTGATGATAAGTGCATATCTGCAGATAGAATCTTATCTAAACTCTCGGGTTTTACTCCAGATATAATTAGCATCATGTGGGTGGCAAGTTTTGTGTCTCCAAAAACAATATATGATTTGTACCAAAAGACCCAAGCTAAGATTGTGATCCACTTTATTGATGAGGCACCATTAGCTGGTGGCTGTCACTATCATTGCGATTGTGATGGATATGAACGTGAGTGCAACATTTGTCCAGCATTGAAATCGGGTAAAATTCTTGCTCATGAACAGATGGTATGTCGTAATAAGTATTTATCTGATATACCATTGATTATGTTTGGACCATCTTACGATTTGGAAAAAGCCGTTAAGGTTCCTGCATACAAGAATGCGAAGTTTAAGATTTCGGTTGGATATCCAAAAATAAATTTTAGTATAAGCACTAAAGGACGTTTAAAGTATGGTATATCTGAAAATGATTTTGTTATATTTATTGGGGCAGCAAGTCTGAAAGATGTTAGAAAAGGATTCAAATATTCAATTGAAAGTATTAGAGAATTCGCAAAAGACAAGAATAACGTGGTGGTAATTGCGTTAGGTAAAGAACACCTGTCAGATGAGGCGCTTGGTAATGTTGATTTGATTCAACCAGGATTCCTTAAACTGGAGGAAATGATGGAGGCGCTTGCTATGGCTAATGTTTTCCTAAGTACAACAATTGCTGATTCAGGTCCTTATATGGTGAATTATGCGTTCTATGTAGGTGTTCCCGTAGTTTCATTTGATCTTGGTATTGCTCATACACTTGTAAAAGATAAAAAAACAGGATGTTTCGCTACGTATAAAGATTCAAAAAGCGTAGCTAAGGGATTAGAATACATTTATTACCTTTCTGCTGATGAGCGTGCAGAAATGTCCCAACAAGTTAAAGCAGAAATAGAAAAATACAAAGATATACCATGTTGGGTCAATCGTTTAAATGAATAGCTTCAGACTATTGTTACAAATGAGATATTAATGTTAGAATACATTACCAATGGAACGAATTGAATAAATAAACAAGAGTAAAACCATTATATATGAATAAAATATCAAGAATAATATCTTGTGGCTACAACATGTTGAAATTCAAAATGAGTGGTGCAAAGATTGGTGAAAATTTTAAAGTAATTGGACACATAGGACTATCTAATGAAGGGCAGATAGTTATAGGTGATAATTTTAGATTTACAAATGGAGGAATGCTTAATCCTATGGCGCGAAATGTTTGTGGTTTCATACTGTAAAAATGCAACTCTAAAAATAGGTGATAATTCGGGTATATCTTCGGGTTGTCTTTGGGTGTCTCAATCTGTTACAATCGGAGATAATGTTAAGATAGGAGCTCTAACAATTGTTACTGATACAGATTCACATTCTTAGGATCCTGTACTTCGAGCAAATCCAGCTACGGATGAAATCAATGCCAAAAGTAAACCAGTAGTGATTAAGGATAATGCATTTATAGGTGTTTCTTGTATTATATGTAAAGGTGTTACCATAGGAGAAAATTCTGTTATTGGAGCTGGTAGTGTGGTAACTAAAGATATTCCTCCGTATGCTATAGTTGGTGGTGTACCAGCTAAAGTAATCTGTTATCGCTATGACGAAGATACAATCAAGTGGCTGCTTGATATTAAATGGTGGAATAATTCTAAGGAATGGTTTGAGAAAAATTGGTTACTTTTAACAAAAGTAGAGAAGTTAAGAGAGTCTTATAATAATCAAAAGGATAATATATATGAAACCAATAGTATTTGTGTATAAAAGTTTCAGAAAATTGTTTCGCTTTATACGTTTTATGTGGGATAAAATAATAACATGGTTTGTATTATACGGAAATGAAGTTGAATGTAATAGTTTTTCGACAAATGGAATTCCAATAATTAATGTAGGTCGAAAGGGGAACAATCACATTTATATCGGTCATAATTTTCGGATGAATAACAGACTTGTCGCTAATCAAATTGGGTATGATTCACCTTGTATATTGGTTGCTATGGATAATGCAACTATTACAATTGGTGAAGAGGTTGGAATGAGTCAAACTACAATTATTGCAATGGGAGCTGATATTTATATTGGTAGTAATACATTGTTTGGTGGTGGTGTGAAAATTTATTCTTCGGATTTTCATTCCTTGGATTATAAACATCGCAGAGACTATTCAATTAATGGTCTTGATCATCAAAACCGTAAGAGTGCACCAGTGACAATAGGACACGATTGCTTTATTGGTGCTGGTTCAATTATCCTGAAGGGTATCATTATAGGAGATTTGTCAATTGTTGGAGCTGGTAGTGTTGTGACAAAGTCTATTCCTTCTGGGGAAATATGGGCTGGTAATCCTGCAAGATTTGTAAAAAAGATAACTATTTCAAAAGATAATTTAAACATAAATAGTATTTAATGGTGAAAAGAATAGCTATATTACTGACTGTATTTAACAGGAGGGAAATAACCCTTAAAGGTTTACGATCATTACATAACGCTATAAGCAAACTTCCTGCGGATAAATATAAATTCAATATTTATATGACAGACGATGGTTGTACAGATGGGACTTCAGAGGCCGTACAAGACCAATTTCCTGAAGTAACTATTGTCTATAGTAAAGGTGATTTGTTTTGGAATCGAGGTATGTTTCTGGCATGGAAGTCTGCTTCTAAATTGAAAGATTTTGATTTTTATCTTTGGTTGAATGATGATATTGTTTTGTTTGAAAATGCATTGGATATTGTTTTTTCTAATTCAAAGTCCAAAGACTATAAATCTGTGATTGTTGGTGCCACGTGTGATTCAAAAACAAAAACAAAAACTACTTATAGTGGTTATACTTCAAAAAGAAATCGTATTCCTGTAAATGGAGAACTTCAAGAATGTGATTATTTTAATGGTAATTTAGTATTAATTCCGTTTTATGTATACAAAATAGTGGGAACAAATGATCCTATTTTCCATCATTCTCTAGGTGATTTTGACTATGGTTTAAGGATGAAAGTAGCAGGATTACATTCTTTTGTCTCATCATGTTTTGTAGGAGTTTGTGATAGACATAATTGTCTGCCCAAGTGGTGCGATCCTGAAATTTCATTTACTAATAGATGGAAAAATTATCTAAGTGATCTTGGAGCTGCGCCAAGAGACAATTTTATCTTTAATAAACGACATTATGGTGTTTTCTATGCCATAAGATGTCTTTCTCTTAGTTTTTTGAATTTTCTATTTCCAACATTGTTTGTAAAAAGAAATCGAAATAAAGAACAATATTTTTCAAAATAAATGGATATAACAATAGAATACATAATTCTACATATTACTTTGATAGTAGTTATGTATTATGTAGGGAAAGATCTTGATTTGATTAATAAGACGTCCTACGATAAAAAATATTGGTTTAAGAGCAGATGGGCAATTGTCGCTTTTA
This sequence comes from uncultured Bacteroidales bacterium, assembly GCA_937892155.1. Taxonomy (GTDB): domain Bacteria; phylum Bacteroidota; class Bacteroidia; order Bacteroidales; family UBA1715; genus UBA1715. Next base: position 29,791 of record CALAUG010000076.1, read on the forward strand.
CTATTGAGGAAGGCTTTAGGTGGGGAAGGTTTGGTGATTGGATTCATTATTATTTCCAGTATAATTTTAATAATTTGGAATCATATGAGTTTTTATTTAGATATACTTGGCAACTGTACTACTCTTTAGGTATACCATTTTGTATTGTAATGTCAATATCTGCATTAATATTTATATGTTCTATACTGTTTTTTATTAAACCTTATCAAGGCTTGCTGAAATATATTCTTCCTATGGTTGTTTTATACACAACTTTGGGATTTGAGCAATTTATACGTTGGTATATAGCTCTCTCATTTGTACTTGTATCTTTTCGTTTGTTTCTTGATAAGAAATATATATATACCCTTTTATTTGTTTTACTAGGTTTTTTCCATCATTATGGAATAATAGTTTTTGTGCCAATGTTTTTAATCCTATATTATGTTCATGTAAGGGTTAACCCCATGATTATTATAGGGGCATCTGTTTTTTTAATATTTTTATTTAGTTCTCAATGGTTGTTGTATTTATCAAGACCAATCAATTCTTTGTTTTCATATTTTGAAGTGTTTAATGGATATCAACAGGATATAGAAGGGTGGTTGACTGGTACAGGTCAAAATGCAAATCTAGAAAGAAAATCGTCTATAGTATATTTAATATCAATGATTCCTCTTTATGTGATTTTAATTACAAATTACAGTTTAATAAAAAATAATATAGATAGAGGGACTCACTTTCTTTATATAAATTATCTTTTATCATCTTTGGGAATTCTTTTGATTTCGTTCTCATCAGGTTTAGAGTTCCTAGGAAGATATTGTGAATTATTCTATGTCTTTATTTCTATTTCATTTGCTTTGGGCTGGAACTATTATATGAATAAAAAGGATGTGGCTTGTAGAATACCTTTCCTTTTTCTGTTGTCGCTTTTTTTTGTATATAAATTCTATCTTTTTGTTCGACCTTTACTTCATGAAGATATGATGACTTATTGGTGGAACTATACATTAAATCCTTGGACTCTTATTAAATATTATTAAAGCATGATAACTGTTTCGGTTGTTATTACAACTCATAATAGAGCAAATTTACTTAAAGAAGCTATAGAAAGTGTTATAAATCAAACGTATAAATGTAATGAGATTATAGTTGTAGACGATGCTTCTACAGACAATACTCAAGAGGTTTGTCGTTTGTATCCTGTAAACTATATCTATATTCCAAAAACTGAAAGCAAAGGTGGAAATTATGCTCGTAATCAAGGGATAATTGTGTCTTCGTCTACTTATTTAGCATTTATGGACGACGACGACGTGTGGTTTCCTACCAAAATAGAGAAACAAGTAGCTTTGATGCAAGAAGGTAATTATGCGGTTGTTCATTGTGGCCGTATAATACATTACAAAGAACGTAATGGGTATGAACATGAAAAGATACTCATACCTACAGAATTAGATCGAGGGAATATGAGTAGTCGTATATTATATCGTCTTACAATTACTACAAGTACCTTATTCGTTAAAAGAAAGACAATTATTAAGGTGGGTATGTTTGATGAACAACTTAGATTTTGGCAGGAATATGAGTTGTTGATGAGACTTGCTCAGGAGGGAGAATTTGCTTATGTAGCAGAACCATTATGTTGGTATCGAGTAGATAGAACGGATACAAATAGACTTACGAATAAGTTTTTTGCATGGATAAAAAGTGTTGAATATATTAAGCAGAAACACTTTTCATTGTTTCACAAATTGACTTGGAAAGAACGTTTGCATGAAAAATTATTGTATAACTTGGATGCCTCTATCAGATGTAAAAATTCAGGTATGATTATAAGGGGAAGCTTTTATTATATGAAAAGGCAGGGGCTACGATTGATATTATTGGTTGTTGATAAAGAAAATCTTTAGATATGAATTTTTTGACTGAAGACTATGGTAAAGTAGCTATTTTAGTTGTTACCTATAATCGAATTAATGATTTGAAGCATTGTGTAAGTTTACTTAAAGAGCAAACTTACGATAATTATGATATTATTATTGTAAATAATGGTTCTACAGATGGTACGAAAAAATATTTGGATTCGCAATCTGATGTAATAGTTATAAATCAGGAAAATCTAGGAGGAGCAGGTGGTTTTCATGCAGGTATGAGATACATGTATGAAAATGGATATGATTGGCTATTAATGATGGATGATGATGGCATTCCTGACGAGAACGAATTAATAAATCTTTTAGAGAATTACGAGAAAGCAAAGAATTTTAATAATGGTAATGATTGTATTGTTAATGCACTTGTGGTCAATAAAGATGATAAGGAAGAGTTAGCGTTTTCATGGGGTGTTAATTCAAACAGATCACAACGAACTTGTGATTATAGAACTGATATGTTTTTCTTTGGTATCCATCCTTTTAATGGTACTTTGATAAAACGATCTATTATAGAAAAGATAGGTTATGTAAAAAAAGAAATGTTTATTTGGGGAGACGAGGAAGAATATATGCTCAGGGCAAAGGCTAATGGTTTTGGTCTTGTTACAATCTGTTCATCTATCCATAGACATCCCAAAGAAAAGGCTGAAAAAGGTTATTTGTTTCCTTTGCCAAAGAAATACTACATCCTTAAGAAACCTAAGAAACTTTCACATATTTTTTATAGAAACAAAGGTTATAACTATAGCCATTATAAAGAGAAGAGCCCCTTGCTTTGGAAGTTTTTCTTGTGTCATTTTTACTACAATTTAATTCATTTTGATTTTTCAGAACTTAACAAACTATGTAAGTATTATAAGAAGGGATTGTATGCAAATTTTGAATAAATACATGCTTTGTTGACATTCTTCTAATGATAAATTTTATTGTCCAAAGTTAAATTGATGTTTAGTTTTATTTATAGATTGTACGATTTGCTCATTCTGGTTGTTTCTATAAATAAAAAGAGAATAGTTTTTTGTATTTAAGTAAAATATTGATGAGTAATATAAAAATTCTAATAGCGTCACACAAGCAATTTGTGATGCCGAAAGGTGAGATTTACCTTCCTGTTCAAGTAGGAAGGTCATTAAGTCAAAATGTGGACTTAGAATATCAACCAGATAATGATGGTGATAATATATCAGAAAAAAATCCTAATTTTTGTGAACTAACGGCATTATATTGGGGATGGAAAAATCTGCAATGTAACTATATAGGACTGGCTCATTATCGAAGGCATTTTTCCATAAGAAACCCAAAAGATAAAATGGCTTCAGTGTTGTCTACAGAGCAGTGCGAAAAACTTTGTGCGGAATATGATGTTATTCTACCTAAACGTAGAAATTATTATATATCATCTTTGTGGAATCACTATAAAGATACTCATGATATTTCACATTTAGAACTAACCCGTGCTATTATAGCGGAAGACTGGCCGCAATATATATATGCATTTGATACTGTAATGAAACGAACTTGGGGACATATGTTTAATATGTATATAATGAAAAAGGATTTATCTGATAAATATTGTGAATGGCTGTTTGATATCCTTTTTAAATTAGAAAAACAAATAGATTTAGTGTCTTTATCTGCCTTTGATGCTCGTTTGTTTGGTCGAGTAAGTGAATTACTTTTAGATGTGTGGATTGAGGCAAATCAGATACCTTATAAGGAAATAGGTTTTGTGCAACTTGGAAAAGAAAATTGGCCTCAAAAGATAAAGTCTTTTATCTGCGCGAAGTTTTTTGGTAAAAAATATTCTCAAAGTAGGTAGGAGAGATTTTAACTAATGTGAGTTGTTCAAAAATAAGTATTTTTGTGTCCTAAACCAATGTTGTGAATAATGTATAGTAGTCAGCAAGTAATCAAAATAGTAACGCAACTTCTTTCTGTTGGTGAGGAAACTGAGATTTGTGAGTTTAAAAAGGCAACTAACTCTTTCAGTGATTCTGATTTAGGACAATATTTTTCTGCATTGAGTAATGAGGCGAATTTAAAAAGTGTAAAATTTGCATGGATGGTATTTGGTATTGATGATAAGTCACATGCTGTTGTTGGTACAAATTATAAGTCTTCTCAGTCATTATTAAATGAACTAAAAAAGAAAATTGCAGATCAAACCACAGATAGAATAACGTTTGAAGAAATATATGATATTCAATATTGTGAAAAACGGATTGTTGTTTTTCAGATTCCTGCTGCACCTCAAGGAATACCAATAGCTTATAAAGGTCATTATTATGGTCGTGATGGCGAATCGTTGGTGGCATTAAATATTAACGAAATAGAAACTATACGGCATCAGAGTGTTTTACATGATTGGAGTTCCGAAATTGTGAATGATGCTACAATTGATGATTTGGATGAAGAAGCAATCGAATTTGCTCGAAAATTGTATGAAAAAGCTAAACCTGAAAAATACGAAGAAATACATTCATGGGATAATATAGTTTTTCTTAATAAGGCCAAACTTACTATAAAAAGTAAAATAACAAAAACCGCATTATTGTTGCTGGGCAAGGAAGAAAGTGAGTTTCTTTTATCTCCTGCAGTCGCTCAAATAAAATGGGTTTTAAAGGATGTAAATGGTTTTGAAAGAGATTATAGTATTTTCCATTGCCCATTCTTGTTGGCAATTGATAAGGTGTACGCTAAAATTCGAAATTTGAAGTATCGTTATATTAATCCGGAATTTCAAACTCTTTTTCCAGAAGAAATTGATACATACGAACCGTATGTTATTCGAGAAGCTTTGAATAATGCCATTGCTCATCAAAATTATGAAATGGGTGGCCAAATAAATGTTGTGGAATATGACGATAAACTTGTGTTTTCTAATAAAGGTGCTT
>CALAUG010000077.1 GCA_937892155.1 uncultured Bacteroidales bacterium
CGTTCACCATCGTCAACTCCAACTTCTTCCAGAGCATCGACAAGCCGTGGATCGCCATCGCGACGAGCCTCTCGCGCCAGGTCATCTTCCTGATCCCGATGATGTATCTCGTACCGATGATATTCACGAGGCTCGGCTACGCCCCGCTGTACGGCGTCTTCGCGTCATGCACGGCGTCCGACATCTTCGGCGCGGTGCTCGCCTTCGTGCTGATGCTCACGCAGAAGAAAGTGTTTCAGGTGAAGGAATAGCAAACCGGTCTGCGGTCTCCGCTGTCGGGCACATCTCGCCTCCGTTTTCATGTTATTTTTTCGGGGGGGGGGTATGTGAAAATGGTTGTTTTAATGTGTATATTTGCAGCCGAAAAAAGTCAGTCGATTGACGGTGGCTGACGCGGATTTAATACCGTTCTATTTTTCTGATTCACAGTCGTTTGTCCTGTTCAACATGTGACTGAAGGGGCGAAGCTGTGAAATGAGCCGAGTGATGTTTATGGCAGCGGGAACGGACATTTCAAAGTTTTTTCAATGCATGATGAGAGAGATAAAATTTACAATTCCGGATATTTCGGATCTGGAGATTGAGAATGTGGTGGAGGTGCTGCGGTCGGGATGGATTACGACCGGGCCGAAGACAAAACTGCTGGAGAAAAAACTGGCAGGATTTGTCGGAGATTATGACGGAGAGGGTTCTCCCCGATGTGCGTGCTTAGGTTCGGCTACGGCAGCAATGGAAATCGCCCTGAGACTGTTGCAAATCGGCGAACAGGCAGGAGGCAGTGCCGACGATGAGGTGATTACCTGCGCCTACACATATACCGCTTCGGCATCTATCATCAGCCACGTCGGAGCAAAGATTGTGCTGGTGGACTGTTCGGATGCCGATGGTTCCATCGAGATGGATTACGACAGACTTGAGGCAGCCATCACCTAGAACACCAAGGCGATTATCCCTGTGGATATTGCCGGAGTGCCGTGTGACTACGACAGAATCTTAGGGATTGTGGAGCGGAAGAAGGCTCTGTTCAAGGCTTCGTCGCGCCTTCAGGAGTCACTTGGACGGATTGCAGTCGTTGCCGATGGCGCCCACGCGCTCGGGGCTTCGTACAAGGGCAGGATGGTGGGAAGCGTCGCCGACTTCACTGCATTCTCGTTCCACGCCACGAAGAACTTCTCCACAGCCGAAGGCGGAGCACTTACATGGAATCATTTTGAAGGCATCGAAGATAGCGAAATCTACCGTCAGATACAGTTGTTCAGCCTTCACGGACAGAGCAAGGACGCTTTCGCAAAGAACCAGGCAGGAGGATGGGAGTACGACATCATAGGTCCCTGGTACAAATGCAACATGACGGATATGTCGGCAGCAGTGGGACTCGGGCAGTTCGAGAGGTACCCCGCAATGCTCACCCGCCGCAGGGAAATCATCGGAAGGTATGATGCCGCTTTCATGCCATTAGGAATGAAGGTCCTGAATCATTACACCACCGACCATCAGAGTTCGGGCCATCTGTACATCACCCGCATTCCCGGAATCAGGCGCGAGCAGGCAAACGAGATAATGAAGGAGATGGCTCGCGCAGGAATAGCCACGAATGTCCATTTCAAACCCCTTCCGCTACACACAGCATACCGCAACCTTGGCTTTGACATCAAGGACTATCCGGTTTCGTATGCCAGGTTCGAAAACGAAATCACCCTGCCGCTGCATACCAAGATGACGGATGAGGATGTGGAGTATGTGATTGAGAAATATATCGGGATTCTGAAAAAATACACTTTTGTGAAATGAACCTGCGAAGAGATTTTGAGGAGGTTGATATAGACAAAAATAGTGTTATATTTAGCCAGAGATTATATATTTGATAAAATCGTGGCTGAATAAAACAATAAAATGTAATGGCGATCATTGGCAGAAAACAAGAAATACAAGAGCTTAATGAGCTGTATGACAGCGGAAAAGCAGAATTGGTTGCCGTGTATGGGCGAAGGCGTGTAGGGAAGACCTTCCTGATAGATGAGACGCTCTCCGGCAAACTGGCTTTCCGTCATACTGGACTTTCGCCTATTGAGTCGGAACAGAAAAGCATAACGGATGCCGACAAGCGGTCGAATTTGTTTGAATAGTTGATTACCTCCCAATGCACACGGCATACCGCAACCTTGGTTTTGACATCAAAGACTATCCCGTTTCGTACGCGAAATTTGAAAATGAGATCACACTTCCGCTGCATACCAAGATGACGGATGAGGATGTGGAGTATGTGATTGATAGGTTTAAAAGTATTGTGATAAAGTTCCTATAAACAACAAATTTTTAAATGAAGGTTCTCATTTTAGGAGTCTCTACAGCACAATTGGATGCTGTTGTTGAACTGAACAAGATAGGATGCGAGACATTCACTGTTGCTATGGCAAAAGATGGTCCTGCGGCTGATATGTCCGATCATTTTGATATCATCAATGTTCTTGATGAAGAAGCAATAGAAAAACATATTCTTAAAAACAGGATTGATGTTGTCTATTCAACCGGGACTGATATTGCCATGCCAGTTGCCTGTAAAATCAGTGAACGTTTGGGTCTTCCTCACTTTGTCAGTTTCGAAGCGGCCTATATCTGCAACCATAAGAACGAACTGAGAAGCGCTCTTTCTTCCGACTGTGAAGGCAATGTTCCCTATCAGGTGATGTCCGACATTGAAAAAATAAACTTAGCATTTCCGTTAATGCTCAAGCCGTCAGACGCTCAAGGGCAAAGAGGGATTTTTCTGATTCACTCGCAGGATGAATTTGAACAACATTTTTCAGAGGCAAAGTCATATTCCCGTCAAGGCAAGGTGATCGTAGAGCAATATATCGACGGTCTAGAAATATCAGTAAATGTGTATATGGTTGATGGCGTTATGCGCTTTTTTGTCGCATCAGACCGTGACACATGGTCTGAATATACAGGACTTATCCATCGTCACATTGTTCCTGGCAAAACTTTCAATGAAGAGATAGAACGAAAAATAAGATGTCTTGCCGAAGACTCCTGCAGAAGGATGGGAATTCAAAACGGACCTGTTTATTTCCAAATGAAGGTGATGGAAAGTAAGCCATATCTGATAGAGATGACTCCGAGACTAGATGGCTGTCACATGTGGAATGTCTTGGAAAGGTCCACAGGAGTCAACCTTATGCGCCTGACTTTTCAGCATCTCCTTTCGAATGACATATCCGAGCTTGACAAATGGACAGGGAAAGTCAAACCTATGGAACTGGTGTTCTGGTGTAAAGAGCCGAAGACCTATATGAAACAATCTGAATTCGAATTACCGGAGGATGCTGTTCACCATTGTTTCTACTATGAGGACGGGAAATACATACGCCCAGTCAACGGAAGATTTGAAAAAGTTGGATATTATATCAGAAATCTCTGAAAAATGAAAATAATTATCACAGGCGCTTCGGGTAATATTGGGAGTAAATTATTTGCAAAGCTCTCTGATAGCGATGGCAATCAAGTGATTGGTCTGTCAAGGTCTCCTCATAAGGGTCTTGAGACGACTGATTACAGTATATCGGAGTTGGAAAAATTATTTCAGAATGCCGATATTGTAGTTCACCTTGCTTCACATCGTGGAACAGAGAATGATTATCATTCATTCATTGATAATGAAACAATTACTGAAAACATATTAAAAGCGATGCTGACGGCAAAAGTGCCTCGAATCATTTTTATGTCATCAATTGCTGTTTATTCCGACGAAAGTATGCTCCCTTGGAAGGAGGAGCAGTATCCGACACCACAATCCTTTTACGGATTGAGCAAGCTGACTTGTGAGTATTTGTGCAAGCAATATTCTGCTGCAGGTATCGACTATACCATTTTTCGTTGCGGAATTGTATTCGGAGGCGATCATTCAAAGAGAATGGTTTCCACGTTCATTGATGAAGCAATTGATAAGAAGACATTGTCGCTGAATGGGAAAAGTATAGCAAGACGGGATTTTATTTATGTAAAAGATACTGTTTCCGCTCTGCTGTGGGGCATATATGAAGCGAAAGAAAAGAATCAGATATACAATCTGGGATGCGGTGTTCCAATGTCCAACCTGGAAATCGCAGAAACCATCAATGAATACTTTGACAATACTGGGAATTTGATATACGATGATTCTGTAAAGGAAACGGTTATTAACTCCTATATGGATATTTCGAAAATATCAGGAGCGGGATTCCACAATAATTTTACTTTTATTTCTGCACTTCAGGATATCAAGCAGGAATACAAACAACGATAGGATGAACTCCATTTATAGAAAAGTTCTTAAGAGAATGCTCGGGATATTTATCTCATTGATAGCATTGCCGTTTATTGCTATTATTTCTGTGCCGGTAGCGATTGCCATTAAACTTGAAGATGGCGGATCTGTGTTTTTTAAAGGTTTGCGCTATGGCAAGGATATGCGTAAATTCTACGAATACAAATTCAGGAGCATGAAGATGAATGCAGATGATATCCGCAACGAGGATGGAACGACTTATAATTCGGATAATGATCCAAGACTGACAAGAATCGGCGGTTTTCTGAGGAAGACAAGTATAGATGAACTGCCCCAGTTTTTCAATGTGCTCAAGGGGGATATGAGCATCATCGGCCCCAGACCGAGTCCGATGGGAAATGAAGCGACCTATACGGATTTTATTAAGAAAAAGTTTGAAGTGAGACCAGGGATTACCGGATACAATCAGGCCTTGTTGAGAAATTCGGCTACGCTTGAACAACGGTATAACAATGATGTCTTTTACGTCGAAAATATCTCTTTCCTCTTTGATTTGAGGATAGTTTTTATGACAGTGAAGACGATATTGTTGCATAAAGGAATAAACTATCCCGAAAACAAAAAGCAAAATAATGAAAACAGAAAAATATTATGATTGTCAACTTAAAAGCCAAAGCATTATACAACAAAATATTTGAAGGCACAGAAACGTGGGTCGCCAATAAAATTCTCGTGTTTCAGAAAAGACGGGAACTTCGGAAATATGTTAAGCACCTGCCGAAACTTACTTCTGAACAGAAGGAGGCCGTCAGGGAATTCTGGAAACCCTATTGCAGGGTGAAGATGGATTGGTTCAGATATTATGCCGGCATCACCGGAAAATTTGACCCCAGATATATTCCGGAAGACTTGCAACACACAAAAATTGATCAATATTTCAATCAGAAAAGACTTGGCTACGGATTCAATGACAAGAACAACTATTCCTTGATTTTTCCCGGGATCAAGCAGCCGAAAACTATTGTCAGAAAAATAGGAAGTCTTCTTTTTGATGAAGAGTATCACTTGATAGATATAGAAAAAGCGATGGCGCTTCTCGCCATGTGTCCGGAGGTTATTGTAAAACCAACCCAAGAGACAGGGGGAGGAAGATATATTGAATTTTATGACACAAAATCTGACGCAGAGAGGCTGAAACAACTCCTGCTTGACCCCAAGGAGCAGAATTGGATTGTACAGGACCTGGTGAAACAGCATTATGAAATGGCCAAGATGCATCCACAGTCGCTTAATACCGTCCGAGTTTACACAATATTGTTGGAGGACTGTGTGCACATTCTGTCTGCGTCTATGAGAATGGGAGGGAACAACAGTCGTATTGATAATGTCAGCGCCAATTCGGGCATCATTGCAGGAGTTAGAGAAAATGGTGCGCTGACTGAATGTGCATATTTTGATATGCTGTCTGGGAAAACGACAAACAGACACCCACAGGGAATGCTTTTAAGTGAAATCAAGGTGCCTTCCTTTGACAAAATGCTTGATACAGCTAAGAGACTTGCACAATTTACCGGACATTTCAGAATGGTTGGATGGGACTTTTCCGTTGATGAGGATGGGGATATCGTATTGATTGAAGCTAATATGCGCAAAGCTGACATTGGCCCGATTCAATGTCTGCATGGTCCATTTTTCGGTGAACTGACGGAAAGAGTATTGAACGAAGTTTTTGGGAGGAAATAAAGATGGATCCATATTCATTAGGTATCAGAGTATATAACTGGTTTGAAACTTTTGCGCACGATTCTTTCCGAAAAAAATTTGCAAGGATCTATTCTACAAGCCAACTGAACGCCGCAAAGCGCAATTATCCAGATTGGAAGCCGCTCACAAAAGAGCAGAAAAATGAGATTATTGCATACTGGGGACTCCGGCATCCCGTAAAGAGCGACTTCATGACGCACGAGATTATGCTGAATGTCAAGGGCGAGTTCGATGTCCGTTATGTTCCTGAAAAGATTTACAGATTGTATCTGGATCCAGGTCTTGCGGACAGAAAATTGATCCTGGCTTGGGATGACAAGAATTATTTTGAACGTCATCAGCCTGGACTTCCGTTTCCACATACGTATGTCAGGAATGTGAACGGATGGTTCCTTGATCATAACTATCGTCACATCAGTCCTGAGGACGCGAGAAAAATCATGGTCGAACATCTTCCCCTTATAGTCAAGCCATCCCTGGTATCGGGAGAAGGAAAAAATCTCCGACTGGTTTCTGATGCGAAGGCAGTGGATGAAGTTCTTTCAACATATCCTAAAAATTATCTGGCACAGGAGGTCATCGCCCAATGCGATGAATTTAACAGAATGAACTCTCATAGTGTTGCTGCCATGAGAGTGGTAACTGCTATCGTGAACGGCAAGGCAGAACTGATGTCCAGTATGCTTCTGACTAATACAACTGATGTGGTTGCGTGCAACAGGAATACGGCTCCTGGAGTGGGTGTGGTCTGTATCGGAATTGATGATGAGGGAAAGTTGGCGGATACCGGATATTTTGAGAACGCAAAGCCTATACGGACGCTTCCGAACGGTTTTACATTCGGAGGCATACAAATCCCTTCATACAAAGAAGCAGTGGCCCTTGCATTGGAGGCGCATGAGAGTATGCCGATGCTCGGGATTATAGGCTGGGACATTACCATTGATAAAAATAACAAGCCGGTTATCATCGAGTGGAACCTTAGGGGCATAGGAATGTATCACTCCCAGCTGACAATGGGGCCGCTGTTCGGACAGTACAGCGACTATTTTGCAGAGATAGCGAAGAAGATGATTGATGATTGAGGATTGAGGATTGAGGATTGAGGATTGAGGGTTGATGATTGAGGGTTGAGGGTTGAGGATTGAGGATTGAGGGTTGAGGGTTGATGGTTGAGGATTGATGGTTGATGATTGATGATTGATGATTGATGATTGATGATTGATGGTTGATGATTGATGATTGATGGTTGATGATTGATGATTGATGATTGATGGTTGATGGTTGATGATTGATGGTTGATGATTGATGGTTGATGATTGATGATTGATGATTGATGATTGATGATTGATGGTTGATGATTAAGGATTGAGGATTAAGGCTGCATATAATGATACGGAACAAAAAAATAATACAGATGAGAGGCGTACTTAAACCGCTTTTGAGCGAAGAAGAGAAACAGAAAGCTGACATTCAAGCTCTATCGTATGATTATGCCTGTAGGATAACTCGACTTTTCCAGTATTTGACGGAAGAGTCAGAATATAAAGAGTTTATTCAATCCAAACAACTATATCGCTCGGGAACGTCTATTGGAGCTAATGTGAGAGAAGCCAATCACGCACAATCTGATGCTGATTTCCTGAATAAGATGAATATTGCTTTAAAGGAAGCAGATGAAACGGACTATTGGCTGAATTTACTTCATGACAATGGTTATCTTAGTCAAACCCAGTTTGAGTCAATGAATACAGATGGAGTGCGAGTACTCAAATGCTTGGCAGCAATTGTCAAAACAATGAAGTCAAGAATCAAAAAATAATCCTCAACCTTCAATCCTCAATCATGAACTACATCCTTTTTGTCACCGACACATATTACCCCGACTCCAGTGCGACAACTACACTGGGGCGTAGGACAGCTGAGGCGCTTGCTCGGCTTGGATATAGCGTGGATGTTTATCCTGCGGAGATTTCGGGCAACCATTTCTCGTATCCGCCGGAATACAATGGCGTGAGGATCATCAGTCCGGAAGCAGGGGCTGAAATGAACTATACTCCCGTGAACCCGTCAGAGACCCATACAATTACGGAGAAGCACCTGTCGGGACTGAAGAAGGTGCTTGATGCAAAGGCTTATGACTACGTATTCTCCGTAGCCCTTGCATTTGAAGTCAATTTCCTTGTCCATCAAACCCTCAACCCGGTTGGTGAGCCTGTCGAACCTCAACCATCAACCCTCAAATGGTTCCCAATGTCCTACGACCCGTATGCGTTCAATCCGCATATCACGGAGAAGCAGAGACAGGAGTATATCCGTCAGGAGGTTGAAACGCTACGGGATGCTACCAAAATATTCTTCCTCACGGAGTTCAGCGACGACTACATAGGTTCGCCGATAGAGGACAAGATTGTCTATTTCAATCTTCCGTGTATCAGACCTATCAATCCGGACAAGACTAAGAGAGTGATTGAATTTGACGATTCCTATATCAACTGTGTCTTCTTGGGCGACTTCTATTTTGGCAATGAGAATACGGATTTCATCTTCAGACTGTTTGAGAAACTCTCAACTCTCAACTCTAAACTCTCAACTCTAAAAATCCGGTTCTATACCATCGGAAGCGTGTGTGACTACCGTGAGACAGTGGATTTGTGGCAGGAAAAGCTTGGTGACGGGTACATCTGCCACGAGCGCATCAGCCAGGAAGAGGCGCACAATGCGATGCTGGATTGTGATGTGCTGGTCAGTATGGGACATGATTCTGCCAATATGTGTCCGAGCAAGGCTATTGACTTTGCTTCCAGCGGCAAGCCGATACTGCATATCCAGAAGATAGAGAACTGCTGTGCTAAGAAATATCTTGAGCGCTATCCGGACAAATGTTTCATCTACCAGAACGAAGAACTGACAGAAGAGAGAGTGAAAGAGGTTGAGCAGTTCATTTATAACGCCAAGGGCAAGAAAACAATTCCATTCGATAAGGTAAGGGAATTATACAGTGACTTCACGATGGAGGCATTGATTGAGAAAATTCAGAAAGAACTCACCTAAAGGATTTCGGAAAGAAAGACTTAAAAGGATACTTTCTATTACAGAATCGTAAACAGCAAAATATAATGAAGAATATCCTTATTATCGGAGCGCATTTCGACGATGCGGAACTGGGAGCCGGCGGGACATTGGCAAAGCTGGTCAGCCAAGGCAAAAAGGTGTATAAATACACTTTGACGGACAACGAGACAAAATTCGAGCAGCGGAATGTCAATGTAGAATACAGCGAATCGAAAAAGCAAAGTGCGTTGGCTGCAAAGGCTTTGGGTATAATTGAGATTGAGAATCCCAATCCAGTGCCTTGCTCTACGCTTATGTACGGCAGGGAGATTATGCAGCAAGTGGAAAGCATCATCTTCGAATACGACATCGACACGGTCTTCATCCATTTCGATGCGGATATGAACCAGGATCACGTGGAGGCGAGCCGAATCTGTCTGACAGCGGCTCGGCATTGCCGCAACATACTTGAGTTCCAAAGCAATGGATATGTCCTTGACAATGAGTTTACTCCGACGTATTTCGTTGATGTCAGCGATTTCATCGAACAGAAGAAACAGGCATTGGCTTGCTACGGCAGCGAACACGACAGGTTGAACCGGCTGTTCACTACTGCCATTGAGAGGAACCACATTCGTGGATACGCCAATGAAGTGGAATATGCAGAAGGGTTCCGACTCATCAAAATGCTGGAATTATGACAGACCTGATTTCCGTGAACGCTATCGCAGTGCCCAGATAAAGGCAGCAGTGAAGGTGAATGCCGAGCAACTGCTTTTCAACTGGCAGTTGGGAAGAGATCTTGTGACTCGTAAGGCGGAGAAACAATGGGGTGCCGGAGTTGTAGAGCAACTACCTTCTATCGAAGAATTGAAAGCACGTATTCGGCTGCTCGAAGAAGAGCTTCTGGGAGGGGTTAGAGATATTAACAAGCGTTAAAGTGTAAAGAAAATTCCGGAAATCACCTTCTGGGTTGGGAAAAAGTTGTAATTTTGCAGCGGAAATTATTGTATATTTATATTGAAATATCCGCCATATGATTATAAATCGTGATAGATATCTGCAAAGACTCATTGCCAAGAAGTGGAATGGCAAGATTAAAGTCATAACCGGTCTTCGTCGTTGTGGCAAGTCTTATCTGCTGAATAATCTGTTTGTGGAGCACCTTTTGAGCGAGGGCATCAAGCAGGCTGACATCATAATGCTGGCTCTGGACGAGGCGGCAAATGCCAAGTACCGCAACCCTTTGGAACTGGATGGGTATATCCGCCAGTTGACTTCGAATAAGCGACACAAGTACTATGTGCTGATAGACGAGATTCAGAAGGTTGAGAGCATCAAGAATCCTTACCTGCCTGCTGAGTCGGACGAGATGATTGGGTTCGTGGATGTGCTGTTGGGCATAATGAAGCAGCCGAATGTGGATGTGTATGTCACGGGTTCGAATTCGAAGATGTTGTCGAAGGATGTCGTGACGGAGTTTCGTGACAGGGGTGATGAGATACACGTCTGTCCGCTTACGTTCGATGAGTTTTATGCTGCATATCAAGGAGAGAAGCGTCACGCTTGGAGGGATTTCTGGTACTATGGCGGTATGCCTTACACGATGCACATCAGCACACACGAGGAGAAGGCTAAGTACTTGCAGGAACTGTTTCAGTTGACGTACATCCGTGACGTGATAGAGCGCAATAACATCAAGGCTGACACAGGCGTGCTGGAGACGCTGTTGGATATTACGGCTTCGGCTGTGGGTTCGTTGACTAACCCGAGCCGTTTGGCAAACACTTTCCTGACCGAGCAGAAACTGAAGATCAAGAGCGATACGGTGGACCAATATCTGGAGTATTTCATCGACTCGTATTTGCTGCGTAAGTCGCAACGATATGATGTGAAGGGGCGTTCGTATATCAGCACTCCGCTGAAGTACTACTATTCGGATGTGGGGCTGAGGAATGCGCGTCTGAACTTCCGCCAGCAGGAGGAGAATCATATCATGGAGAATGTGCTGTACAACGAGTTGACGGCAAGAGGTTTCAGTGTGGATGTGGGTGTGGTGCCTTACCATTGGAAGACGGAGAATGGCAAGACCGTCCATTCGCAGCTTGAGATAGATTTCGTAGTGAACAAGGGCTTTCAGCGGTACTATATCCAGTCGGCACTCAACGTTGACTCCAAGGAGAAGCGGGAGCAGGAGACTGCCTCTCTGAACAGGGTCAGTGACTCGTTCCGGAAGATTGTGGTGGTGAAGGATGATATCATTCCCTGGACGGATGAGTCGGGTATCACTTATGTGGGCATCGAGGAGTTTCTGCTCAGGCACGTTGAGGAATTGTGAGCCCTTTTGATAATGCAGCAATTTGTATTCTTGAACAAAAATGAATATTTGTGTCATTCGCTGACAATATGTAATGATTAATATTGATATGAACATTCTCAGACTCAGAGCATATTGTTACCCCGAGAACGTTGCCGCTTCGGCGATGGCGGAGGATATTGACGCGGAATATGTCAGAAGAGGCATTGTCTGCATCAATTACACTCCAATGCCGTCGCGTGGAGTAAGCGACGAGGTGAGACGGAAATACAAGAAGATAAAATACGAAGAGTTCCACGATGGCCATGTCATTGTCCACCGCTTCCCGATGATAAAGGAGGGAACGAATATCGTACAGAAATCATTGAAGTACCTGCTATGCACCATTGTGGAGTATTTCAAGGGTATCAAGGCAAAGGGCATTGATTTGATGCTCTGCAGCAGCACCCCACCGACCCAGGGGATGCTCACCGCCTTAGTGGCAAAACGGCTCAGCCGCAAGTATGGCAGGAAAGTTCCGTTTGTGTATAACCTTCAGGACATTTTCCCCGACTCGCTCGTGGGTACGGGAATGACCCGGCAAGGTTCGCTCCTTTGGAAAATAGGCCGCAGGATGGAAGATTACATCTACCGCAGTGCCGACAGGATTATTGTGATTTCCGAGGACTTCAAACGCAACATCATGGCTAAGGGGGTGCCGGAGGAGAAGATTGTCGTGGTCCCCAACTGGGCGGATACCGATGGGATTTATCTTATAGAGAGAGAGGACAATGTACTGTTCGACAGATACGGTTTGAGTCGCGACAAGTTCTATATCTGCTACAGCGGTACGATTGGTCATACACAAAATATGGACTTGCTGCTTGATGTGGCAAAAGAGATTAATGGCGAGCTGAAAGACGTGCGTTTCGTTGTTATCGGCGAAGGTGCCGCCAAGGCAGAAGTGGAGAGGAGAATCAAGGATGAGGCGATTGACAACGTGACGCTGCTTCCGTTCCAACCATACGCAGACATCGCCTCGGTGTTCAGTCTTGGTGACGTGGGCTTGATTATCAGCAAACCGAATGTGGGAAGCAATTCAGTTCCAAGCAAGACGTGGAGCTATATGGCGGCAGAAAAGCCTATCCTTGCTTCGTTTGACAGAAACAGTGCATTGTCATCATTGATAGCGAGCACCGGCTGTGGTATTGTGGCAGAGGCGGGCAACAAGGAGGAACTGATAGAGGCAATCCATAAAATGGTTGCCGACCCGCAACTGACAGAAAAAGGAAAGCTCGGGAAAAACTATCTGGTTACGGAACTCGATAAGGAAAAGTGCGTCAAAAGATTTGTTGATACACTGGTAGAGGCAGTGGAGGAGAATCTATGAATGAATTACTATGGATAGGCAGTTATCTGAACGATGATATGGCTGCGAAAATCCGGAGACTCGGATATGGCAATCTGGCAGCGTTCCTTTCGCAGAAGAGAATTCTGGAAGGCATAGAGAAAGTGTCCGGCAAAACCTTTGATACGATAGGTGCTCTGTCAACTGATGGCTATCCGAAAGGAAAGGAATTGTACTGCAAGAAACGTAGTTTCTCCCATGCAGAAGGAGCAACAGACACCTTGGTCGGGTTTCTGAACATCAAATATTTAAACAAGATGTTTATGGGTGCTTCTCTTGCAAAAGAAGTCAGAAGGCAGTTGAAATCAAGACAGTCAGAAACATTCGATGTCTTTATATACGAAATGCGGTCTGCCTGTCTGAAAGCGGCAAAAGCGGTGAAGGAGATGTGTCCTTCAGCAAGAATACATCTGATAGTGCCGGATTTGCCGCAGTTTATGGATTTGAATGCAAACAAGTTGAAACGGATGTTGAAAGCCCTTGATTGGAAAAGCATCAAAGGAAATATGCGGTATGTTGACGATTACATATTGTATGCTGCTCCAATGGCGGAGTATCTCGGACTGAAGGACGGTTCGTGGATGGTGATGGAGGGGGCAATAAGCCAGGATATTGCTGACCGTGAACGTCTGTCTCCCGAATCCCGACAGGATGACAGATACATAGTCATGTACTCGGGAAGCATTAAAAGAGGCTTTGGTATTCAGCACTTGCTTGATGCTATGCAGTTGCTGGACAATTCATACGAGTTATGGTTTACGGGCGGAGGTGATTATGCAGATGTGGTGAAGTCGTATGCGGAACACGACAAAAGAATTAAATTTTATGGCATTTTGCCGACAACAGAAGATCTGATAAAACTACAGATGCAGGCGGATATGCTGGTCAATATGCGGAATCCTGATGAACCTGCGTCCAGATATTGCTTCCCATCCAAACTGTTTGAATATATGGTGTCGGGAAATCCTGTGATTTCGTGCCGCTTGGGCGGCATCCCTGATGAATACTTCAATTATCTGTTTGAAATACCTGAAATGACAGCCGCATCTATTGCCCAAACGATAAGGAAAGTTGCCGGAATGCCAGTATCCGAAAGAAGAAAAACGGGAGAAGAATCGAAGAATTTCATTCTGACTCAGAAGAATAAAAATGTTCAGGCACAAAGAATAATTGATTTTGTTGAAAGATGACCAATAACCCGTTATTCAGTATCATCGTTGTGTCCTACAATGCCTCGGCATTGATAAAAGACACTGTAGATTCCATCTTGAGACAGACTTTTGACGATTATGAAATAGTTGTCAAAGATGCCTGTTCAATGGATGATACGATAACGCAGATTCCCGAAAGCAATAAAATCAGGCTTTTCCAATCGAAGGATTCGGGCATATATGACGGAATGAATATGGCCATCAAGGAAGCTAAGGGCAGGTTCCTGCATTTTCTGAACTGTGGCGACAAGTTCGCCTCGGTTGATGTGCTGGAACGGGTTGCCGGCTTTATCCGTTCTTCTGAAATCAGTGGCGGTATCATTTGCGGCGACTGTATTATGAACGGTGTTTATAAGAAGCAGCCGTCAAGAATCACACCGTTCTTCCTTTACAGAACGCCTTTGTGCCATCAGAGTATGTTCTTTTCAAAAACTGTTTTCTCAGAACTCGGCTTGTATGATTTAAGTTTCAGAATTGCAGCAGACTATGATTGCACTGTCAAGGCATTCAAAAACCATATTCCGTTTTATTATCTGAATATCCCTATATGCAGGTACCTCGGTGGAGGAATCTCTGATTCGGCAAAAGGCATACAAATAAAGACAAAAGAGTATCAGAGAATCTATAAAACCCACTATTCCGCCTGGGAAAGATTCAAATATGAGATATTGGTGACATTATCCCTGAGAAGACTCCGTTATTGGGTGCTTTCGGGTAAGAGTCCGAAGTCCTTGAGAGAGATGTATCATAAGACTGTAAACAAGATAAACAAATAACCTAAAACAATAGAATGTTGTCGTGAACAATGAAAAATATTAAATAAAGGTTTACAAATTTGAAGCATTATGATTTTGTTCAGGAAATTCAAATCGATGGTCAAATTAATACATTATAGTTATTTAAGCAGGCATAACCCTCAAGAGCTTGCTGACCGTCTTTATATTGATGCGACAGGAAATAAAAATGGAATCAACTGGGAAAGTCCTGTTGATTTAAATGAGAAAATCAATTGGTTGAAGTTTAATAGTGATACTACAAAATGGTCAGAATTGGCAGACAAGTACGCTGTCAGAAAATTTATTGAAGAAAAAGGCTACAAGCAATATTTAGTCCCCTTGTTGGGAGTATGGGAAAATGCAAATGAAATTGATTTTTCTACACTTCCCGATAGTTTTGTGTTAAAAACTAATAATGGAGCCGGGACAGTGATGGTAGTTGAAGACAAAGCTTTAATAAGCCAAAGAAGAGTCAAGACTCAATTAAACAAATGGCTTAGAATGTCATTCGGATTGAAGCAAGCGGAACCTCATTATCTAAGAATCAAGCCATTGATAATTGCAGAATCATTATTGAGAGATGAGAGCGGTATTTCCTCTTCTTTAGTTGACTATAAAATTTGGTGTTTCGACGGGAAGGCTTTTGGTACCAAGGTATTTTATAACAGACATCGATTTGAGGCTGATATCGAATGGTACGACAGGGATTGGAATTATCGCCCGGAAAAGTTGGTCTTTACTAAAGATAAAAGAGATGGCGGGGGAAAAATTAATAAACCGAAAAATTATGAGCAAATGATTTCCTTTGCCGAGGATTTGTCAAAGGGATTTCCACAGGTCAGGGTTGATCTATATAATATAGACGGGCAAATTTATTTTGGGGAAATGACTTTCACTGCATCTGGAGGATACCATAATACTTACTCGAAAGAGGCTTTATTGGAGATGGGAAAGTTAACGAAAATACCAACGGATAAATGAATATAGCAATAGTAATACCGTGTTTTAAGCGGATTCAGACCCTAAGCGAACTTTGCCAGACATTACTGAAAGCAAGTTATGATGGAGATATCGTATCGTTGGTGTTTTCAGTGGATTATTCAGGAACAGACTCTGTTGCCAAGTTCGCCAACGCTTTTGAATGGCCGTACGGTCCTAAGCGTGTCGTAGAGCATGAAACTAATATCGGGCTACGCAACAACATTATTTCTTGTGGTGACCTGACCGATGAATATGATGCTGTCATTGTTGTTGAAGACGATTTGGAAGTCGCACCATCTTTCTATCGTTTTGCAAAGGGCGCTGCGAAATTCTATGAAAATGATGACAGAATAGGAGGCGTGTCGATATACCATTACTATATGGAAGAGATAACCCATACGCTGTTTTTGCCTATTTACGAGGGTTATGACGCATATTTTGTCCAGTGGGCATCCTCGTGGGGACAACTTTGGACAAAAGCGCAATGGCGCTCTTTCAAGGCGTGGTATGAAGAGCATCAGGATATCAGCACAATTCCTATTCCTAAGGGAGTCCGTTATTGGACGCATTCATGGAAGAAGTATTACATTGCATATCTTGCCGATACGAACCGATATTTTGTGTTCCCATTCGTCTCTCAGATATACAATGGAAACAAGGCTGCCGGCGTTCATACAGTAAATCACCTCGTGGTTTTTGAGTCCTCCCCTTATGATATATCTGGAACCAAAGAATTCCGTTTACCTGATTTTGATGCAATACAGTATAAATATGATGCTTATTTTCAGTTAATGCCACGAATAGTGACAATCAACGACAAGCCATATAAGGTGGAATTTGACCTTTTGGGTCACAAGGAGCAGATAAAGGAAGATTATGTAATCACATCAAGAAAGTGTAACAAAAAAGATGTGATAGAGTCGTTCGATGCGGGAATGATACCTTTGGAGTGCAATATATTAACAGGGAAAAAGGGAAATGTTTTTCATTTGATACCCCGAAAAGCTTTCAATCGAAGTAATGGGATTCAGCTCATCCCTTCTGTGCGGATCAGGAGAAGCATAGAATGGAAACAATACCTGCCATTGTATTTGAACAGGTTGTTTGATGCAATAAAAAGACATTTGAAATAATTGTCCATGGGTATATTGGAATCATATACAGATAGGATAAAACTTTATGTAAAGAATGCCGGTTGGTATTTCTTCTCATCGATGTTTGTTGCCATTGTCGGACTTGCGATGAATCCGTTGATGGCAATGAACCTCGATCCGTTGGATTATGCCATCGTAGGCTATTTTTCATCCTACAACCTGTTGCTGCTGCCTTTAATCACGTTGAATATCGACAAGTTTTATTCCAGACAGTTTTTTTTCATACCCGAGGGGAAGCGCATTGACCTGGAGCATACGATAGTGTCAACGCTTCTGATTATCGGGTCTTGCGCACTTGTGTTGTTTCTGGCAGGCTTTTATGTGTTTTACTCTAATACAGAACATTCATTTCCTTTCTGGCCGTATGCATTGCTGGCTTTCGTCCAAATTCATCTGAATAACATAGCAGGATTGTATTTGTCCAAGCTAAAAATCACAAGGCAAGCCAAGAAATTTGCAATAATCAATATCGGCCAATGTCTGCTGACTCAAGGTGCTTTGATTTTGTTCGTAGTAATGCTGCACAAAGGCGCATTGGGAAAATTGTTGGCTCCACTACTCATTTCATTCCTGTTTGCTGTTTATTCTTGTGTGAAACTGTTGCACAAAAACCATTTCGACAGGCAGATTATGAAAACCGCCCTGAAATTCGGCTATCCATTAGCTTTTGCGGCACTGTTCTGGTATTTCCTGTCAGGAGTTGACAAATTCTTTCTGGAAAAGCTGAATGATTCATATACGTTCGGTCTGTATAATGTCGGAGCCTCTATAGCCCTATACCTGCAGATTTTTTATTCGTCAGTTTCTACTACTTTTGCGCCTGATATGTATAAAAGCATTGCAGAGAGGAACACCAGAAAACTATTGACGGTTGGAGGTGTGATTCTTGCAACAGTTATCATTTCAAATCTGTTATTTGTAGCATTTGCTCCACTGATCATTGATTTGCTGACAGCGGGCCGCTACACCGATTCATGCCTCTATGCACGGATTTTCGCAATACAGAACATCACAATGGCAGTATATTTACTAATGGGCAGTATAATGACCGGATACGGATATGTCAAACAACAATTGGCATTGAGAATCTGTGCGGCTGCAGTGGCGGTGCTCATCTATAAATATATGATTGACTCGTTCGGCTTTGTAGGTGCTGCCTGGGGACAGGTGCTGGTCTTCCTGTTCGCGTTCGTCATCACAGCTGCGTTTTTGATAATAAAAGCAAGAAAGTCAGGTCCAGAGACCTTTGAATTAAAAAAATAAAAACAAATGCAGAATATCAGTCCTACTGTCCGAAATATATTCTCAATACCGGGTATTCGGTTGGCGTTGTTTCTTGCAATCCAGCTGACGTTGTCGTTGCCTGATATACACGTGTACGTCAAGGTCGGTTTTTGCCTGTTTGCATTGGCCTCGTTAATTGCGGAGAATCCGAATGTAAAAAACATACTTCCCCTGTTGACTTTCTCCGCCACGTTTGCGGCAATATCGTATGTCAATGGAGCGATACACAGCAACTTCGAGTTGTTGGGTATGCTGTTGTGCCCACTGACATACTATCTGATGGGGTGCTCGGTGGTGCGAACGTCGCATTCCGATAATGAAATACTATGGATTATCCTGCTTACAATTATTTCTTCCAATCTGATACTATGGGGAAACATTATCGCTGATGTATCGGAAAACGGACTGATTAACGTTTCACGTATTATTGCAACTGACGACGGCTCTGTAAGGTCGGCAACACTGCAAAGTATGACAGCCTCATTGGGGGCAGCCTGTATCGCTTGTGCCATATCATACGGATTCCGCAAGAAGGCAGTCTTTATTATCAGCATTCTTGCCACAGCGTTGAGCCTGTTCTGCGTAATCCATCTTGTCACCAGGACCGGCCTGTTTGTCTTCGCAGCAGTTGTCTTTGTTGCCTTGATATACAATTACAGGGAGCAGTGGTGGAAGATTCTGTTAGCGGCTGCATTCGTCGCTGTGGTTTTTATCCTCGTTGCCCAGTTGGGCGGCTTCTATTTCGATGCTATGGAAGCATACGCAGAAAGAAATGAAAACTCGTCTGTCGCATCTGGAGGGACGCGTACTATTTTATGGGGGCAAGCCTTGAGCGATTTTGTGACACATCCGTTCGGATGGAGCGATACGGTGGGATATTATGCGCATAATCTATGGCTTGATGTGGCCCGTTGCGCTGGCGTACTGCCTTTTTTCATTTTGGTCGCCATTTCTGTAAGGAACTACCAATTCACCTACCGTCTTTTCAGAATGGAAGACAATCCGCTGATTGGCTTTATTGTCGGATTGAACGTCTGTATGTTCCTGTCGGCCTTTATGGAACCTGTTCTGGAAGGCGTGTCAACCTATTTCTATCTGATGTGCATGATGTGGGGAATACAGAGAGTTTATTATGAACGCATCGAGGAGGAATATGATGAAGAAGGAAACGATGAGGATTGTGAATAAAGTTTTGCTTCGATGAAAATAAAGGTGATGAACTGGTGTTGAAGTCAAAACTCACAGAGATATTGTCCACCCCAGAAATCTTACAGGAATATCGGCATAATCTGGAGAACTTCGAATCCAGGAATAGACAATTTGATTGGGATAACATATTCAATCGATTCAAGTCAATTGAAATCAATAATTAAAAAAATATTCAAACAATGAGAAAGTCAATTTTTATCGTCATTGCGTTGGCAATGGTACTCGCCTCCTGCTCGGCGCCGAAGCAGGTGGCTTATTTCCAGGATGTCTCCGGAAAGGACACCCTGATTACGAATCTGACTCTTCAGCCGCTGAAGGTGCAGCCGGGCGAGAAACTGATGATTGTGGTGCACAGTTCGGTGCCGGAACTGGCCGTGAGGTTCAACCTGCCGATTGTCGGTTACAGACTTGGAGCGGGCAACACCAGTCAAAGCTACAACTCCACCTACGCCACGATGAGTTACACCGTGTCGCCGGAGGGGACGATAGACTTCCCTGTGCTCGGGGTAATCAAGGTGGAGGGGATGACACGCAGTGAGGTGGCGGAATATGTGAAAAACAGGCTTGTGGATGAGAAACACTGCACTGACGCCATTGTGAATGTGGAGCTGTCAAATGCATACGTGAACGTGATGGGCGAGGTCAACCGCCCCGGGCGCTACGAGCTGACGCAGGACAACGTCACCATACTGGACATCCTGAGCCAGTCGTCGGACCTGAACGTGCTGGGGCTGCGCCAGAACGTGATGGTGGGCCGCAAGACGCCGGAGGGGACGCAGGTCTATAAGTTGGACATGACCAACATGCAGCAGCTGATGTCTTCCCCTGCATATATGATGCAGCAGGGCGACCTGGTGTATGTCGAGCCGAACAAGGTGAGGAAACGCCAGGCGACGGTCAACGGCAACAACCTGCTCAACACAAGTTTCTGGATATCAATAGCGTCACTTATCGTGTCGATAGTGTCGGTCGTAACAAGATAATCATAAAGTCATGGAAAACAAGAACAAAAACAAAGCACAGTCAAACAATCCGGTGACACTCAAGAATCTGTGGTACAAATGTCTGAACGACTGGAAATGGTTTGTCCTTTCCGTCGCTGTCTGCCTCCTGCTGGCCGTCGCGTATTTGTGGGTGACGCCCAAAGAATACAACCGCAACGCCACCATCATGATCAAGCCGGAGAACTATCGCAATTCCAGAACGTTCACCAATCAGTTGCAGAACATGGGCGACATGAACCTGTTCGGCATGGTGAGTGACGTGCAGAACGAGATCCTGTGCATCCAATCGACCGACATCATGTTCGAGACGGTTAAGCGTCTGCATCTTGACTATACATATTCGTCAAAGAAGCATCTGACCGACAAGGGCATCCTCTATGGCGGCAGCCTGCCTGTGGAGGTTGTGATTGAGGACGTCCGTCCAGAGCAGAGATTGACGATGACGCTCCAGATCGTGAATCAGGAGATAATCCTTTCCAACCTGAAGACCAGGATAAACGGGGTCGAGATTGACGACGGGGAGGAATATGTATGCACACCCGGTTCGGCCGTCCAGACTGCCGCCGGCGTCATCAGCGTTCGTTTAAAACATAACGAGCTGGCCGACCAGACAATCTACATCACCCGCCGGGGCTATCATAGTTCCGTCGGTCAGCTCCGGGCTAAACTGTCGTTTTCATTGGCGAATAAACAGGCGGCCATAATCAATATGTCGTGCAGGGATTTCGTGCCGGCCCGGGCGGAAGACATCCTCAATACCATAGTGACGGTTTACAACGAGAGCTGGGTGAAGGACAAGAACCTGCTCGCCATCTCCACATCAGACTTCATCAACGAGCGCATCAGGGTGATGGAGGACGAGCTGGGCGCGGTTGACAAGGGCATCTCCTCCTTCAAGAGTGAAAACAACATGGCCGATGTGAGTGCCGCCTCCGCTCATAATATCGTCCAGACCATCAACTCTGAAAATGCAATCCGTGCGTACACCAACGAACTGTATATGGTGCGCTATATCCGCAACTTCATGACGCAGAGCAGCGACCAGCTCCTGCCAACAGGCCTTGGATTGAGCAGCGCATCCATCAACAGCCAGATCGACGAATACAACGCCAAGCTCATGCGCCGCGACAACATACTTCGTTACAGTTCGGAAATGAGTCCGCTCGTAATCGAATTGAACAACGAACTCGCCGCCATGCATTCCGCAGTCCTTAACGGATTGGACAACGAGAAAGTGCGTCTGGAGCAGCTCATACAGGCCGAGCAGAACAATCAGGACAAATATGCGGGGCGCATATCCAACACCCCGAAACTGGAGCGTGACCTGCGCTCAATCGAGCGGCAGCAGAAAGTCAAGGAACAGCTGTATCTGTATCTGCTGCAGAAACGCGAGGAGAACGAACTGACACAGGCCTTCACCGCATACAACACCCGTATCGTGGCCAAACCTTACGGAGGACTGGCGCCCGTCGCCCCCAAGAGAAGCAGCATCCTGATGCTGGCACTCATGCTGGGACTTTTCCTGCCTCTGAATGTCATATATTTGAGAATGGTGCTGAACACCATGGTCCGCGACCGCAAGGATTTGGAAAACCTTGCCGCGCCGTTTATTGGTGAGATACCACTGTATGGCTCGAAGAGGGCTTCGAAGGATGCCGAGAAGAACTTCGTCGTCAAGGCCAACAGCAGAAGCGTCATCAACGAGGCCTTCCGCGTGGTGCGTTCCAATCTGGAGTTTATGGTTAACAACGGCCAGAAGAGAGTGGTCATGGTGACATCCTTCAACCCGGGGTCCGGCAAGACCTTCATCACGGCAAATCTGGCGGCAAGCCTTGCCGTTAAGGGCAAAAAAGTCGTGGTGATCGACTTTGACATGCGTCACGCTTCGCTCAGCAACTACGTGGGCAGGCCGAAACAGGGACTCAGTAATTATCTGGCGGGGGGTGTTGACAGTTGTCCGATACTGGAGCATCCTGAACAGAAGAACCTGAGCATCATCCCGGTAGGAGCCATCCCGCCGAATCCGACGGAGCTTCTCTACAGCGACAGACTCCAGACTCTCCTTGAAAAGTTGAAAGCCGATTACGATCTCATCTTCATGGACTGCCCTCCGGTGGATATGCTGGCTGATGCCTCAATCATTGCGAAGTATGCCGACAAGACGGTCTTCGTGGTGCGCGCGGGACTGCTGGAACGTGAAATGCTGCCTATGATAGACAGGTATTACGATGAGCAGAAACTGCCGAATATGGCTGTCCTCCTGAATGGCACGGAGAAGTTCAACGGTCACTACGGCTACCATTACGGTTACTATCATCATTATGGGAATTATTATCGTGAGGTCTAAAGCCCAAGGTCGTGTGATAAATGCTTCAGTCGTCTCATGTGGTTGTTTCATGACAAATTGACTCTTGAGTCAATCGGTGTCTTCGAGGGCTTCACCGATTGGCACAGCCACATCCTCCCAGGAGTGGATGACGGCATCCCGGATATGGAGAATGCGCTTCGGGTGCTTGAACGCTATGAGCAGCTGGGCATCCGCGAAGTGTGGCTGACTCCCCACGTGATGGAAGATATTCCCAATGCCACCATCGACCTCCAGCGGCGGTTCAAGGAGCTGTCGTCCGCATACACCGGTCCCTTGAGGCTGCATCTCGCGGCAGAGTATATGCTGGACAATGGCTTTGAGGAACGCCTGGACAACGACGACCTTCTTCACATTGGGCCTCAGGAAAGCAGGACGCTGCTCGTGGAGACGTCTTACTTCAGCTCGCCGATGGACCTGTACGGCATCATCGGACGAATCCGTGAGAAAGGTTGTCAGCCTCTGCTGGCACATCCGGAACGCTACATTTATATGGACAACGGCGATTATGAACGACTCAGGGAGATGGGTGTTCGCTTCCAGTGCAACATCACCTCTTTGACGGGAGTCTATGGGGAGGATGCACGCCGGAAGTTCTCGACATTCCTTTCCAAAGGATGGATCCATGCTTTCGGGAGTGATGTCCACCGACTGGATTCTTTCAATGAAGCCATTGCACGGGAATGCGTCGGTGACAGGCAGAAGGCGTTGATTATAAATGCCGTGAACGAAATTTAAAGCGTACGGCAACGGCTACGAGATGAAGTGTTGCGGCTTTGCCGCAACACTTCATCTTTTTATACCACCAATTAACGCTGTCCTTGCGAGCTACCGCAGGGAGCCGGACGATCCCATATCGCCTTTGGCGTTGAGTCGAGCAGTAGAGACGGGGCATGCCCCGTCTCTACGAGTTCCAAACTCTCTTAACTCTCCTCTCTCCTCTCTTAACAGAAAATAACCCCACACTCCAAACTTTATAAACTTTATAACTTTATGAACTTTATGAACTTTATAAACTTTATAAACTTTATAAACTTTCAAACTTTTTTGTATCTTTGCGCCCGAAAAAACATCACAGTTATGAAGTACCCGATAGGAACCCAGACATTCAGCAAAATCATCGAAAACGGCATGGTATATGTCGATAAGACAGACCTCGTTTACCAGCTCGCACAGAAAAACATCTGCTTCCTGTGCCGTCCGCGGAGGTTCGGAAAGTCGTTGTTAATATCAACATTGGAAAGCTATTTCAAAGGTGAGAAAGAACTTTTCAAAGGGCTGAAAATCGAGGGATTGGAGAAAGACTGGGTGCAATATCCGGTGTTCAGGATAGACTTCGCACAGGGCGGCTACGGTGTTGAAGGCGACCTTAAAAAGGAAATTGACA
>CALAUG010000078.1 GCA_937892155.1 uncultured Bacteroidales bacterium
ATGAGGACAACATGGATGTCCTTTCCTCCGAATCAAATAAACCTTGGTTGCCAAGCTTTCTGTATGCCCTTTTGTATGTGTCCATTTTCTCTTCAAATTTGCGGCAAATATACAAATATTTATTTGATTATCAAAGAGTTTTATTTAGAAATGCCCTTATGAGTATGACGAAGAAGGCCGTCTTTCGAGAATCCTCATCGGCGGTATGGAGGTCACATACGATTATTCCTATTTAAACGAAGGAGAAATCCTACATGTCCAAATTGATGGCAACTATCTGAACCAATTTGAGGAAAGAGACGAATTAGGGCGTTTGATTTATGAAAGCCACATCGAAGGTGCAATGGACGCATATTCCACCACTTACACTTACGAGGGCGACGTGTGCCACGCAAGAGTTGAAAACATCATCTATGAAAAGGGTGATTTCGGAGCCGTCCCTGATTTGGATGACTTATATACCGAAGAGTACGAGTACGAAATCTATTATTGATAGCTAGCGTTTGCCGAGATAGTATAGGCTAGGTTTACAGCAAGTAGTATCTTACCGCTCTCTCCTATCAATTACTTCCTTCAACTTATATCGGTCGCCCGTGGATTTGCCGATGGCGTCGATGAATTGTTGATCATAGCCTGACGTGTCGTAGCCCCAACGCAGAAACTGGCCGTTCTCGTCGGTGCGGCGTATGATTTGGTCGTTATACTTTACAATCAAGTATTTCGCCAACTTGTCCCAACGTTGCATCATGCGCTCGGTGTAGGCGATGCTCTTCATATTCAGATAGTTCTGCCGCTCAGCGGGCATCAAGCCTTTGATGGCCATAAGCACGCTGTCTTGGTCGGCGCAATAGTAGTCCTCCAGTTCCTTCTGTGCTGCGCGCAGGTCGCCAATCATCATAGAATAGCGCGGATAGACCATATTGGCCACCCAGTTGTTCATCCAGAAGGCCGACTTGTCGCTGAATTCGTTGCGAGGGTTGTTCTCGGGACGGAAGGCATCGGGCACCTGTGTGATGCAGCAATAGAGCGGCACGTAGGCTACCATATTGGCATCGTCGCAGTTGAACCAAGTGACGCCACCCACGTCGTTGGGCAGCCACGAACGCATCTGGCAGGTCATGGTAAAGCCCGATTGTTGCGTTGCGATGGGACGCTCGCGGTAATAAGGGATGCTGTCGCTGTCATTGAAATGCATAGGCAATGGACGTATGGGCATACCCCAAGGACCGGCGGTCATATCGGCGGTCATATCTAACGGTGTGCCTTCGAAGTGGTCGCGCATGTCGTTTTGCAAGTCGCGCAAGGAGAGCGGCTTGTCAGGTTTGATCCACAATGGTAGGTGGTCGCATTGGTCGAAGTCGCCGTTGATGTACGGCAGGTATTTGTCCATCTCCTCGTGGTTGTAGTGATGGCGGAAAAAGCTCCATACGCGAGCGTCAGCGTAGCGCACATTCTCAAAATCGATTGGACAATAGGCGTCACGGAAGGAGAAATCCTCGTCCTTGCCATTGAAAAAGCCTTGCTCGCGTGCAAAAGAAATGACATCGTAGGCATAAACGCATTCTATCTCCGGTTTATTGATTTTGGCAAGTTGCTTGCTATGGATACTCCTTCCCTTTTCTTGTGGGAACTGCCTGATTCTGCTTAGGTTGGCATGGGCACAGATGCAGTCGTCGGGGATGCGCAATGCCACCCACACGGCGCCTTTGTTGCCAGGCCTCTTGCCGATAATCTCCATGATCCAAGCCTCATTGGAGTCGCATACTGTAAGGGTTTCGCCGCTGCTGTTGTAACCGTATTCCTCCACCAACTCAGCCATGCATTTGATGGCTTCGCGGGCAGTTGCAGAGCGCTGCAGCGCCAGTCGCATCAGACTGAAATAATCGAGCAAGCCATCTTGATTGACCAATTCCAACCGTCCGTCGAAGGTAGTCTCCACGATGGTCACCTGCTTTTCATTCATCAGGCCGACGACGTTGTAGGTATACTCCACCTGTTTCACATATTGGCCTTCGTGGGACGGCCCCCAACCGTGGATGGCGATGAGTTCGTCAGGATTGTGTCTGCCCGCAGGACTGTATGACAGCGAGCCAGAGAACCCGAAGCCGTCGCAGTTGTAGGAGCACATCACGCTGCCGTCGGCGGAGGCTTTCTTGCCGACGATGAGGTTAGTGCAGGTAAAGGCAGGCTTGGCAAAAGAAAACAGTAACAATACGATGGTGAGAAAGTTCTTCATTTAATTATTAATCAAATTTGCCAAATTAAACCTTAATCCAAATAACAAACCTGCTCCAAATATATCTTCCTCTGCCGTACCATCACTCAGTATATTCATACAGCCCATACCAATACCTCCTTCTACAAACAATCCCAACCAATTCTTCTTTAGAATATAATGTGTATATCCTAATTTGGCTAGCACCAACATATCATTTTTCTCGTATTCCAGTTTTGTAGATTCATATATAATATCAATACTTAAACGGAACTCATTTTTTTCGTTATCACTGATAGTGTATAAACCTGGCCCAAAACGCCAAATACTCTCATGTCCTCTTCCTCCATATCCAAACGATAGCAACGCACCTCTATCACTACCAAAACACAATGCTGCTTCAGCAAATGGTCCGTAACAAATTCGAGAAACTAGATAGCCAGTTGATAACACGAGGTTCATTCCACTCATACCGCCACCGCCTCCTCCTCCAAAATTTGGTGGTGTAATATATCCTCCTGAATTATTGCTTTTATTATCCATTGTAGATGAGTTTGATGGTTGATTATATCCATCAATACTTTTTATCCGGATTTTCATATCTACGATAGGTTTTGTATAAGCATACACCCATTCAAGCGAATATTTCCCAGACACTCCATAAATAGTTGCATCATTATAATTATGCCAACTACCGTCCGATGTCTTGACATCATAACTTATATGAACTCTGACATCATATTTGTTGCCAGAAAAATCGTTAGGCCAAACAATATAAAAAACGGGTCTATGTTTACCGTTTGAACTTTCTGTGGTGGACTTAACGCGAATAGGTTGTTGAGCTTTCAATTGTGGAACCAAAACAAAAAACAATAGAAATGCAATCAATATACGTTTTACCATAGTAATTTAATTTGGATGGGGACTTCTATTTTTAGCATTTTTGCGCCATTCCTCTGAACTTCGTGAAGTCCGTTAGCCAAATTTCAAAGTGAATGACACGGCAAATTTACAAATTTTCTTTCAATCTCTAACCTTTCATTATTATTTTATATTTTATATAAAATGTTGTTAATTTACTATTTATCAATGTGATAAAAACATCAATTCATTCCTAACCGTACTATTTGCTCATATCGGCACACGTTGTAAACCAGGTTTGTCAAGGTGTTCCTGGCGGCATTCCGGGCGAAACCGATGACGCGGCTGAACATCCCGTGCAGATTCAGCTCGCAGTAGCCGAACACATGCTCCACACGCCCTTCTTCGTCCAACGGGCGTCCGTGTCCTTGTGACTCCTCTTGTTGGCCTTCT
>CALAUG010000079.1 GCA_937892155.1 uncultured Bacteroidales bacterium
ATGGAACCCGCAATGGAATCATTCGTTTCTGCGATGGAACAATATGTTGGGTATTGAATCATAATTGAAAAAAATTATCATCATTCCATTTCAACGGATTGTTGGTGGTTTGATTGTTTATTGGATTGTTGGTGTCATATTGTAGAGACGCACGGCCGTGCGTCTCTACACCAATGGAACCATTCATTCCGTCGATGCAATCATTCGTTCCGTCGATGCAATCATTCGTTCCGTCGATGCAATCATTTGTTTCGACAACGCAATCATTCATTCCGCCGATGAAATCATTCATCCCGCCGACGGGGTTATTCATCCCGCCGACGGGGTTATTCATTCCGCCGATGAAATCGTCCGTTCCGACAATGGAATCATTCGTTTTGGAAATGCGACAATATATTGGATATTGAATCATAATTGAAAAAATTTATCGTCATTCCATTTCAATGGATTGTTGTAAATGTAATTTTCTATTGTATTGTATTCCAATTGTGTACGAATAATATGGTCGTGATAATTGGATTGCCACAAGGGATTTGTACGATTGTATTTTTCACCGACATTGGTGGCATCCACCAAATCGTCGTATTGTGATACGACCGCCGATTTGTATTGTGCCACAAATGACGAAATTGATTTTGGCGAACGATATGCAATGCCGTGCGGTTGCGATTCGCATTGTTGCAATGGTTCATTTTCAACGTTTGTTTCCGTAATATGGTTTTCCAACCCGACAATGGCGTGTAAATGATTGGGCATCAAACAAAATGCGCCTAATTGTAATTCCTTCCGTATTTCAAACGATTTCAGAAATTCATCATATGCGATTTCCCCTAATTGGGAAAATCGCATTTCTCCATTTTCCACATTACCGAATACACACATACGATTTGCGGTAACAATTGTAATGAAATAAAGGCCTGAATTGGCGTAATTCCATCCTTGCAGGCGATTGGATTCTATTCGATATTTATTCCTGAATTTTTCCATTTTTTTACGCCACTAACACTTCATTCAATTCCTCAATAATCTTCTCCATCTCATTCCCAAACAATTGGTACATTTTTCCCCGTCCACCTTGTGCATCGAATGGTGTGTAGTCCAAGTCGTCTAAATCGAGGTGGTAACTGCTAATGATATGGTCTTTAATCATGCGCAGCCAGTCAATTTGCTCCTGCGTAAAGCGGTTGCGGTTACCGGTGTGTTGGCGGAACAGCCATGCATTAAAATTCTTATCTATCACACTGTCGAAAGCCGCCAATGTTTTGTCGATTCCGCAAGCGTGGCGCACCAACGACACCAATGCGGTAAGTTCCGCCTTTGGCTGGTTCGCTTTCACATTTTCAACAGCGCAATAGGCATCCCACACATACGAAGGGGCAAGCAAAGGTTTGTCTTGCTTCAGTTTTTCGAGCAGTTCCTGCGCCATTTTCAGAGTGAGGTTGCGGCGGTTGTAAGGCTGGTTGTAGAATATGCTTAATGCCATAATCTCGTCCTTGTGCTGCTCCAGATATTCCGTAAAGGATTTGATGGTTTCCTTGGCTTTTCCCAAGGTAAAGCTATTAAATCCGCTTAGCACAACAGTATCAATGTTAATGCTGTCGATTTTCTGGTCGTGCAGGTTGCGAACGGTAACAATATATTCGTTCAATTCGCCATTGAAGGTACTGCTGGCGACATCGGCAAGTTTTTGTTGTGCCTTTGCGCGAATTTGTTCTTCTATAGCAGGCGTGATTTCCGTTTGAGGAATTTTACGCAATTCCAACTGTGCCTCATCTTCTATCTTGTCGAAATCGAAAGCATTCAACAATTCCGCACTCATTTGTCCCAACCCCTTTCCTTTTGCAAGGGATTCTATTTTCTCGCGCTCCTTTTCCGTTATTTCCCTGTTCAGGCGAATCAATCGGTTTGCCAAAGAGACATACAAATCTTCTTCGGCAACACCCATAGTCACAGCCCCCAGCAAATCCTTTAACGGAACCGTAGGCTTGCGTTCCAATGGGCGACTGTCGGTTTTCTTTGTCTGTGTTACACCAACAGCATCAACAATCACAAAGTGTGTCTTTGCCGAGGCGGTCTTGCTCACCAGTTGCAAGGAATCCTCGTTAATGGTTCTGGTTCCACGCCCTTTCATCTGTTCAAAGTAATTCGCACTGCGAACATCGCGCATAAACAACAGAACTTCAAGAGCCTTAACATCTGTTCCTGTTGCAATCATATCTACCGTTACCGCAATACGAGGATAATACTGATTGCGGAAACGGTTCAGTACAGACTTCGGATCTTCGTCAATCTTGTAGGTTACCTTTTTACAGAAATCGTTGCTCTCGTTGAACTCTTCGCGGACGATCTTGATGATATCGTCGGCGTGGCTGTCGGTTTTGGCAAAAATCAATGTCTTGGGGACTTCGTACTGCCCGTTTTCGTCGTAGCGGTTCGGGTAAATCTCTTCCATCAACGCCTTCTTGAACTGACGTATCACGGTACGAATCTGGCTTGGATTCACCACCGATTTATCCAAGTCGTTCTTTTTGTATTCCACATCCTCGTCAACCTGTTGCCAACGAGTCTTGCGGGTAGCCTTATCGCGATAATCTATATGCCAGCCAGCCTTAATCAAGCCGCCGTTTTTAGAAATTTCAGTTTCTATGGTATAAACATCGTACGGCACATTCACGCCGTCAACCACCGATTGCTCGTAAGTATATTC
Source organism: uncultured Bacteroidales bacterium (assembly GCA_937892155.1). Lineage (GTDB taxonomy): Bacteria > Bacteroidota > Bacteroidia > Bacteroidales > UBA1715 > UBA1715. The sequence goes on from CALAUG010000079.1 coordinate 2,708, forward strand.
GCTCACCACATTTTCGTTGAAGAAACCGAATGTCCGCTTATCGGGCGTTGCGGTAAGGCCAATCAAAAACGCATCGAAATAATCCAAAACCTGTTTCCAAAGATTGTAAATGCTTCGGTGACATTCATCTATTACGACAAAATCAAACTGTTCAATCGGAACCTTTGCCGTATATTCCACAGGAACGGCTTTTTGTTCCTTCAGCTTTTGTTGCAACCAAGTAGATTCGTTTGGATTGTCGGTTTCTGCGCTTTCGTCCAATTCCTCGCCTTTCAAAATGGAATACAAACGCTGAATGGTAGAAATGCACACTTGGCTATCGCTCGCTATATAACTTGAATTTAACCGCTGAACATTATACAATTCAGTAAACTTGCGGTTGTCGTCGTTCGGACGGAAATTCATAAATTCCTGTTCCGCCTGTTCGCCCAAATTGCGGGTATCGACAAGGAATAAGATACGTTTTGCCTTTGCGAATTTCAGCAGACGATAAATAAACGTGATTGCAGTGAATGTCTTTCCTGCGCCCGTTGCCATTTGAATCAAAGCGCGAGGACGATTGTTTTTAAACGATTCTTCCAAATTCTCAACCGCCTTAATCTGTGCCGGACGCAAGCCAGTTTCATCTAATGTTGGGAAATCCTGCAATCTGCTACGCAAACTTCTTCCGTTGCGAATCCATTCTGCGATGGTTTCTGGTTTATGAAAGGCGAACACTGCACGGCTTCGTGGCTTCGGATCGCTGTAATCGGTGAAACGAGTAACCGTTCCCGTCGTTTCATACACATACACCAACGGCTCGTTGTTCAGATATTTCAGTGTGGCATTTGCATAACGGACAGACTGTTCCTCCACCATCGTAAGATTCACTCCCTCTTCTTCGCGTTTCGCCTCAATAATGCCAACAGGTTTCCGGTTAATAAAAAGAACATAATCTGCCGGACCTGCATCTGTTTGATATTCGCGCACGGCAACACCCAAACCAGCCGAGAAATCAATCTTGGTTTTTGATTGAATTACCCAACCTGCCGCTTCCAATAAGGAATCTATTTTATCTCGAGCTTGTTGCTCCGGATTCTGATTCATGAGTCAATGTTATCTTATTGAATAGATTTAAGAAGTAGAAGTATCCTATTGCTATTTTACTCTGCAAAAATAGCAAAAAATGTCGGTTTGTGTAAAAAATAATTTACAGAATCTCATGGTCATCTTCCACCAAAAACAACGGAGAGACACAGTCGCCCGCATCTCTCCGTTCAGTTGTTGATTCCGTAAATGATTAGCCAAGATAGCTCTTGAGGATTTTGCTTCTGCTGTTGTGTTTCAGGCGGCGTATCGCCTTCTCCTTGATCTGACGCACACGCTCGCGTGTGAGGTCGAATTTCTCTCCGATCTCCTCAAGTGTCATCGGATGGCCGCCGTTGAGTCCGAAATAAAGGCGGACGACGTCCTGTTCGCGCTGTGTCAGCGTCGAGATGGCGCGGTCGATCTCCTTGCGCAACGACTCGTACAGAAGTTCGGTCTCCGGGGTCACCACCTCGTCGCTCTTCAAGACGTCGTACATGTTGTTGTCTTCGTCCTGCACGAGAGGGGCGTCCATTGAGACGTGGCGTCCGGCGTTCTTCATCGACTCTTTCACCTCGGCTTCCGTGATGTCAAGGACCTCGGCTATCTCCTCGGCGTTAGGCTCGCGCTCGAACTCCTGCTCTAACTTTGCGTATGTCTTGTTGATTTTGTTTATTGATCCGATTTTGTTCAGTGGCAGACGGACGATACGTGACTGTTCTGCAAGAGCCTGGAGGATTGACTGGCGGATCCACCACACCGCGTATGAGATGAACTTGAAGCCTCTCGTCTCATCGAAACGTTGTGCGGCTTTGATGAGTCCGAGGTTGCCTTCATTGATGAGGTCGGGGAGGCTGAGTCCCTGGTTTTGGTATTGCTTCGAAACTGAAACCACGAAACGGAGGTTGGCTTTTGTCAGCTTCTCCAGCGCGGCTCTGTTGCCCTGCCGGATCTCCTGCGCCAGCTTCACCTCCTCGTCGGCCGTGATCAATTCAACCTTACCAATCTCCTGGAGATATTTGTCCAAAGAAGCGGTTTCCCTGTTGGTGACTTGTTTGGTAATCTTTAACTGCCTCATATTTAATTAGTTAAAAAGTTCATAAAGTTAATAGTTTATAAAGTATCATGAAAGTTATAAAATTTCAAAGGCTATGCTTTCAAACTTTATAACTTTCAAACTTTATAACTCGATTACTCTTTTTTGTCGCGTCTCGGGCCTTTGTGGTCACCGCCTCTGCGGTCGCCGCCCTTGCGCTCTCCGCGTGGTCTCTCGGGCTTCTCTACGTAACCTTCCGGCTTCGGGAGCAATGCCTTGCGCGACAGGCGGAGCTTGTTAGTCTTCGGGTCGATCTCGATGAGTTTCACCTGGATCTTGTCGCCTTCCTTCAGCACGCCGTCCATCGACTCAAGACGCTTGTAGTCGATCTCCGAGATGTGGAGCAGTCCGTCCTTGCCCGGGAGAATCTCCACGAAGGCGCCGAACGACATTATAGACTTCACTACACCGTCGTAAACCTCGCCGACTTCCGGCACTGCCACGATGGCTTTCACTCGTGCCTTGGCAGCCTCGAGGTCTTCCTTGTTCGTGGAGGCAATCTCGACTATGCCGCAGGTGTCGTCTTCCGTGATGACGATGACAGTGTTGGTTGTCTTCTGGATGTCCTGGA
>CALAUG010000080.1 GCA_937892155.1 uncultured Bacteroidales bacterium
CTCATTGTTTGCGCATCTGCTACAAGTTGGATCATCAACAAGGTTCTGAATGATCACGGTGGATTGCACAATCGTTTGACCCATAGCATACATCTGCATCCGTTTGATTTGAGGCAAACCGAATTGTATGCTAAACACCATCAATCTTGCTGGACCCAATTTGATATTGTTCAAATGTATATGGCTATCGGTGGTGTGCCCTATTATTGGAGCAAGCTGGATTTTCAAGACAGCGTTCCCAACAATATCGACCGTCTGTTTTTTGCGTCAGACGCAGAACTTGCCGATGAATATTTCCGATTGTTTGCTTCTTTGTTTAAGAATCCTAACGCCTATATCGAAGTGGTCAAACTTCTTTGCAATAAGAAATCGGGGTTGTCGAGGAATGAGATTTCCGGCGCATTGGGGATTCCTTCCAGCGGGACATTGACAAAAGTATTGGAAGACCTGGAATATTGTGATTTTATTGTCAGCCGCACGAATGGAAAGAAACAAAGCAATAGAATCTTTCAGTTGAGTGATTTTTACACATTGTTTTACAATACTTTTTGCGGAAGGAAAATTTCCGATAAGCATTTTTGGTCACATAAGATAGGAACTCCCAAGATCAATACGTTTCAAGGATTGGCCTTCGAACGAATCTGTATGCAGCATACTGACCAGATTCTGGCAGCCCTTCACTTGGATCATATTCATACCGAAATTTTCTCCTGGCGAAGTAAGGAAAGCGAACCGGCTTCGCAAATAGATATGATTATTGATAGGGCCGATAATCTGGTGACGATTTGTGAAATTAAGTTTTCCAAAATTGTGTACACTCTTTCCAAAGCCGAATACCAAAAAATCATTACGCGTGCTGAAAATTATCGTGTTGAATCAAAAACACGAAAAGGTTGGCAGATATCGATGATAACAACATTCGGTTTAAACAGCAATACCTATTCTGATATTTCACGGTTTAATGTCACATTGGCAGACCTTTTCAAACAAACTTTTTAGCATTCACATTTCAAGCACCTTTCTCCCGAAACTATCAAGTGGGCAGCCACACTTGTGCTGTGGCTGAAGTTCGCTGTTACGTTTCAGTTCGCTAAAGGCAACAAACTCGTGCTTTTCCGCTGGAACGTGACGAAAGGGCTGGTGGGAATGGACAATTGATTTTTTCGGAATGATTTCAAGATGCTTGTTAAGAGTTTTATCCGTTCTTTGTTGTCTACGTAGATGCTATTGAAAGATGCTGTATCTATAAAGTCACTTTCGTGTAGCAGTTCAAGCCAGTATTCCGTTTCGACAGCTTCTATCAGAGATATTGAAAGTTTTGCCTCGAAATCCTTTTTCGACTGATCCACAGATGCTTCCCGCACATTAACAACAATGCTCGTCCCACTTCTCAATACTTGTTTCGATAAAACGAACTATTGGTGTCCGATAAAAACGGACATCATCTTTTTTGAGGGTAAATGCTTCATTGAAACGGAGGATTTTTTGATCAACTTTTCTTTGCCTTGACAAATAAAAGTTGCAAAAGAAAGGCGGCTGGGTAGGCATAATTCTTTCGGTTCCGCATTTTTTTACTCTTTTGCCGCCGTCCTTGGCTTTGAGGCTTTCACTCCGCGCCACCGTACCTTGTAAGGTGCATTGGAGATGCCAACTGATGACGTATCTATGGTGTCGCTTCTCTCCGAGATGCAGGCGCGTCCGCACTCATCGTATAATCCCTAATCCCTAATCCCTAATCCCTATCCCCTAAACCCTAAAAAAAAGGGCTTCGCACGAAAACCGCACAAAACCCCAATTGTTCATTGTACATTGTTCATTGTCAATTCGCCATTATCTCCTCAGCCGTCAGGCCAGTGGTCCTGCAGATGATTTCAAAATCGACTCCTTGCTCTAACAATAATTTCGCCATCGCAAGTTTGGCTTTTGCTTCGCCTTCTTCTCGCCCCTGTTGCAGTCCTTGTTCGAAATTCTCCTTGGCAGCGTCTTCGCGGGCGCACTCGATGGCATCCCGGATGCCTTCGTATTCCAAGAGACTTTTCCTGTATTCTTCTTGTTCCATGTTGTTGAGATTTGAATATTTGCATTCCTCCAGCAACTTCCGGAATACGGGCTCCTCTTCGTTCTTCAGGTCCTGCTCGCTCATGTTCTGGATGTTCTTCAGATAGTACAGCCACTTGACCATACCGCTCTCGAAGTGTTTCCGACTTTCCTTCGGCTGGGCGGCAAAATTACTCAATTTGAAGAAGAATAGCAACAGCTTCCTTGAAAATATTCGGTTGGCCTCGTCCTTCAGCATCACCTTCCAGAAATACTCCTCGTTCTCCGGGAACACGTCCGGCTGGAAGTCCAACAGATTCACGGAATAGACCGTCGGGAAGTTGTAGTGACGGTCGCCTTTTCGGAGACTGTTGCTGATGGCGCGGCTGACGTAGGATATCACGCGGTTGGCGAAGAAGTGCTGCTTGCTGCGCTGCATCTCGATGATGAAGTGGTCGCCGCTCTGGTTGGTGCAGTAGATGTCGAAGATGACGTCCTTCTCGAACCGGCTGTTGCCGATCTGCTCCTGCGGCAGGTAGCTGACGTCGGTGATGACGCCCGTGTCTGAGGATAGCGTCTGGTTCAGGAAGGCGATGAGCAGTTCCTTGTTGCTCTCCGTGCCGAAGATTCTCTTGAAACTGAAATCCGCTAACGGATAGATGAAATAGGTGGTGTTGTCTTGCGGTTGATACATGGTTGTGAAAATTAAAGATTCCTACCGCAAAGATAACACATAACACAGCGGTTGTCAATAGGAAAACACTATTTCATAAACACTTACGAATTTGCAGAAAAGTAGATTGAATATGCAGAAAAGTTGGCGTAAAGTGCAGAAAACGAAAATTCGCACTTTCAGGGAAACGGAGGCGATAGGGACGATTTTTCGGAGAAAAAGCACTCGTGGCACGCCGTTTCGTTTCTGTGCGAGCATACGTGTAAGGGGTTAGGGCTGTTAATGCTTGAATAACGTTCAATCATATTCCAGGCATTGACATATACCATGAGGGCTTATATTTAAAAGGACATTTTTGATCAACTTTTCTTTGCCTTCTCAAAGACTTTACGAAGCAAACGAATGCAGAAGCAAACGGAG
>CALAUG010000081.1 GCA_937892155.1 uncultured Bacteroidales bacterium
AGCATCAACTTCGACTATTGCCAGTTCTGCTACAGGGACGGCAAGTTCACGCAGGACTGCAGCATGGAGGAGATGATCGAACATTGTTCGCAATTCGTAGACGAGGTAAACAAACACATGCCCAAACCCATGACACGTGAAGAGTACAAACAAATGATGCACGGCTATTTCCCGATGCTGAAACGTTGGAAACGAAAAACACAGAACAACCAGCAATGAACATATTGATCTTATCAGGAAGTCCACGGATCGGGGGTAACACCGACCGGCTTGTGGAAGCTTTTGCAAATGGGGCTTCAAAAAAACACCACGTCGAAGTCATTCCAGTACACGGATACAAAGTAAATCCTTGCAAGGGGTGCAACCTGTGTTTCGGTAATGAAGGAAACTTCCGTTGCCAAAACGACGATATGCGGAAGATTTATGAAAAAATGGGACATACCGACTTCTATGCGACTACATTCACCCCGTTGACATCCGCAAACGCGTTTTGAAGGAATCATGTGTACGATAGAAAATTATCAGATAAAGTATAACAAACATTGAAATCTAACAACAAAATCACAACAAGTATGAATCACGAATTTATTATCGGTACTATCATTGGTTTAGCTGGAATTGCCATATCCTGTTGGCTTGGCTCTGATTATATAAAACAGAAAACCAGACCGGACTTAAAAAATCTGCTGAATAATCTTGCATCGCACAAGTTATCTACAAAAAAACAAACAAAAACGCTCCAGAAGATAAATCTAAAATTGAAGATATACGGAAAAAACATACCTTCTGCATATATCAATTCATTTTCTTCGGACAGAAAAACCAAAACCGCTATCCTGCTGGAAATATGCATTGCAAGCAATATGGAACCAACGCCTGATATCTGCAACTCGTTTTTGGGTTACGATTCTCCGGCTTTAAGAACTGATTGGAAAAATGCAGTCAAACCAGCAAGTAATCAACCCATAATTTTAGATAATCAAGATAAACAATCCGAAACACAAACTACTATGAATAGACCTAATATCGTATATGTTTCAAGTCTTTTGAAGGAAAAATACCCCAAAGCAGCCAACGATCTTATGGCGATATTGAAAAAACATAACATCCCCGTAAAGGAATTAAGCCACACAAAAGACATCTGGTGTCGCGATTATATGCCAGTTCAAAATCACTTAGGCGAGTTAATACAATTCAATTACAACCCTTCCTACTTAAAAGGCAACAAAGAATGGGAAGAATCCCGTAGTGATGTGCATGAAGTATGTGAAACCAATGGCATCAAGCCTGTTTATTCAAACATTAAAATTGACGGTGGTAATGTGGTCTTACACGGAGATAAGGCTATACTTACCGATAAGATATTCAAAGAGAATCCGGAATATGTCAAAGAACAGCTCATTGTCGAGCTCGAAAATCTTCTCAAGGCAAAAATCATCATCATTCCTGCATACAAAAGTGAATACGATGACGTTACCGGCCACGCAGATGGAATGGTCCGTTTTGTTGACGGTAAGACCATCTTAGGCAACAACTTGGAGAACGACTATAATTATATTCGCGAGGGAATAAAAATAGCTTGCTCTGAAAACAGACTTCAGTATATCAATGTTCCTTTTTTTGAAACAAAATACGACAAAAACCATCCGTTAAACGCCATCGGAATTTATGTCAACTATTTGGAAGTCGGGAATTTGATAGTTCTGCCAAAATTCAATATTGAAGGAAATTGCGACAAGGAAGCCGAAGAAATATTCCGACAGACTTTTCCTGACCGCATTATAGAAACCATTGACTACAATGAAGTCGCAGTGGAAGGTGGCTTGCTGAATTGTACCACATGGACGATTTTTCAACAATAAAGACGCACGGCTATTTCCCGATGCTGAAACGTTGGAAACGAAAAACACAGAACAACCAGCAATGAACATATTGATCTTATCAGGAAGTCCACGGATCGGGGGTAACACCGACCGGCTTGTGGAAGCTTTTGCAAATGGGGCTTCAAAAAAACACCACGTCGAAGTCATTCCGGTACACGGATACAAGGTAAATCCATGCATGGGATGCAACGTATGCTTCGGAAATGAAGGAAACCTCTGTTGTCAGAATGACGACATGCAAAAAATTTATGGAAAAATGGAACAGGCCGACATGCTTGTACTGGCTTCACCCGTGTATTTCTACGGTTTGAGTGCCCAAATGAAAGCCGTAATCGACCGCTTGCACAACCCGATACGCGACACCTTCAAAATAAAGAAAACGGCATTGCTTCTGGTGGGTGCCGCTTCATTGCCGGAACTTTTCGACAGCATCATCGCCCAATACCGGCTTTGTGTGAAATTCTTCAAATTGGAAGACATGGGCCATGTACTGGTACGAGGAGTAAGGGAAAAAGGGGACATTGTAAACACGACGGCTTTGCAGGAAGCCCTGAAATTAGGACAGAATATATGAAAACGAGACTTTTATTCATAGCGACATTCGCGTTGCTGCTGGGTTGCAGCCGCGACAGAACCGAATACGAAATACGGTATTGTTTCGACAACACCGACATGCATTCCGATTTTCTGGAAGCCTACGAACTCACGAGCGACACCACCGGAAACGGCAAATGGCGGAGCGAAAGGCACCATCTGGACACCGTGATAACCGACGGTGACACTGTGGAATGGGCCTCCGGCACCCTGAAGGACGTGGCACGCGGGAACTGCGTGGCACTGCTGATCAACACATCGGGGTGGAGGGCATGCGGTGGAGGAAACTACAAGCTCGACACTATTTTTCACCTCAAAAAAGGTGAGGACAACTACATCTACATCACCCCGTCATTTGAATGGAAAAACAGATATTGAGCAAGGAAACAGCACAAAAAGAAGAAAATCATGAACCTGGGCAATAAAATTTTGGAAACACAAAGATTGATACTCCGTCCGTGGCGCGAGGACGATGCGGAAGCACTTTACAAGTACGCCTCCGACCCCGAAGTAGGGCCGCGTGCCGGCTGGCCGCCGCACCAAAGCGTAGAGGAGAGCCGCGAAATCATCAACGGAATATTCAGCGGTGAAGGCATGTGGGCGGTGGAATTAAAGGAAACCGGCGAACCGATCGGCTGCGTGGGTTATCTGCCGTCCTCGGCCTCGAATCTGCCGATTGCCGACGACGAAGCCGAAGTAGGTTATTGGATTGCCAAACCATATTGGAACCAAGGCATCTGCACCGAGGCCATGAAAGCTGTCGTTGATTATTGTTTTGAAGTGAAGGGCTTCACGCGTCTTTGGGGCGATTATTTCCCGGAAAATCCAGCTTCCGGCAGAGTGATGGAAAAATGCGGGTTTTCCGACACCGGAAGGACAACCACCTGCCCCAACCTTGAAGTTGGCGGCGACCGTCCGGTGAGAATCATGAGTCTGTCGCAAAATGAGGGAAAACAAATATGAATACCTTCTACACAAACGACCGCGCTGAATGGCGCAAATGGCTCGGCGAGCATTTCGAGACGGAGAAAGAAATCTGGTTCGTCTTTCCCGTGAAGGCGGCGGAAGAGGGGAGCCTTTCCTACAACGATATGGTGGAGGAAGCACTTTGTTTCGGTTGGATTGACAGTACAATCAAGCACATCGACCCAACCCATCGGGCGCAGCGCATCACGCCGCGCAATCCGAAAAGCACGTATTCACGTCCCAACATCGAGCGGCTGATCTGGCTTGACGCACACAATTTGATTCATCCGAAAGTCAGGCCTTCGGTGCTGCCTTTGATTCAGACACCATTCCTTTTTCCGGAGGATATTCTTGCGGAAATCAGGAAAGACGAGGAAACATGGAAAAATTACGGCAACTTTTCGGAGCCTTACCGGCGCATCCGGGTTGCCTATATTGATGCAGCACGCAAGCGTCCGGAGGAATTTCAGAAACGATTGGAAAATTTTATCCAGAAAACAAAAGAAAACAAAATCATACAAGGTTA
>CALAUG010000082.1 GCA_937892155.1 uncultured Bacteroidales bacterium
CCACCTACAAGACAGCTGACGAGATTGCCCCGGAACTGCTCGAAGTTCTCCCTCCGAAGGAGGAACTGGCAAAACTTCTTGATGAGAAAGAAGATTAGTTTTCTCTAACCTCTAACCTCTAACCTTTTAAAAAATGGAATTAGAATACATAAGACATACTACGGAGTTTCAGGTCTTTGACCGCAAGAGCGTGAGGATTGAGCCGAAGGCGTTGGCTGTGCCGATTATTGCGATGGCCAATGCTGACGGAGGTGTGATTGCTCTTGGTGTGGAGGATGATGGCGCACTGACGGGTGCCACTATCTGGCAGCACGAGGTGACGGAAAATGGATATGATGGGTACGATAGTGGGTACGATAATGGGTATGATGGGTATGAACTGTCGGCTCGTCAGAAGTTGGTGATTACGGCATTGAAGGCCAATCCTCGGGTTTCACTTCCGGAATTGGCGAAACAATGTGGAGCCGGAAAGACAACGATTCAGCGCGATATGGACGACTTGAAGGCTCGTGGCATTGTTGAACGTGACGGCTCTTCAAAATCGGGAGTATGGATTGTGAAGATTTGAATTTTTAAAAGTTAACGTTGAAATAATATGACTACACAACAGAAATTACGGGGAGAGATTGACGGTTGATTCGGCGAAAGGTGCTGCAAAATCATACGTTTTCGCCCGAATGAGTTTGGCTGTCCTAATAAAATTTCCTATATTCGCACTGGATATAAATAACTGAACATCAATAGATATGGAAAGTATTATAGGTAGAGAAGCGGAGATTCGCGCTCTTACAGAAATTGCAGGTTCGGGGAGGCCTGAATTTGTAGCTGTTTATGGGCGAAGGAGGGTTGGAAAGACTTTCCTTGTCAGGAGTGCATTCAAGGATAAGTTCGTGTTCTACGCCACCGGCATCATCGAGGGCACTTACGAGCAGGAACTGGAGGCTTTCAACATCGGACTTGAACGTTACGGATGGAAGGGCGAAAAAGCCACCAACTGGATGCAGGCATTCAAGATGCTTGCCGAATTGCTCAAGAGCAAGTGCAGCAGGCGTACCACTCGTCAGGTGGTGTTTCTTGACGAACTTCCTTGCTTTGACACTCAGGGTAGCGGCTTTATCAAGGCACTGGATTTCTTCTGGAACGCTTCGGCTTCGTGGATGGACAATATTATGTTTGTGGTGTGCGGGTCGGCTACCAGCTGGATGATAAAGAATCTGATTCACTCCAGGGGCGGTCTGCACAAGAGGCTCACGCACGATATTCCGTTGCACCCTTTCGATCTGGCCACAACCGAGAAGTATTGCCGTTCGCGCAGAGGCAGATGGGACCGTCTTTCCATTCTCCAGGCATACACTGTGCTGGGCGGTATTCCGTATTATCTGAGTCTGCTTGATTTTGGCGAGAGTGTGGCGGAGAATATAGACCGAATGTTTTTCTCGGACGATGCCTTGCTGAAGGACGAGTACAGGGCTCTGTACCGCTCGATGTACACCCATCCGGACGGGTATATGGCGATTATCGAGAGGCTTGCCGGTATCAGGCAGGGGATGACTCGTGCGGAACTTGCCAGGGCGCTTGGAGTACACGACAACGGCCATTTCGGTGATATGCTGGACGATTTGGTGCATTGCGATTTCTTGCGCAGGTACAACAACGGTACGAACGAGAATGGCGGCATCTACCAGTTGGTGGACTTCTTCACGCTGTTCTACCATCAGTTCGGCAAGAGGCGCACCACCGACAATCACTATTGGAGCAACCTGCTGAACGACCCTGCGCAGAACACTTTTTACGGACTGGCGTTCGAGCGGGTATGTATGTGGCATTTCCGCAAGGTGATTGCGGCTCTGGGCGTGAGCGGAATACATTCGGAGTTCTACTCTTGGCGAAGCCGCAGGTCGGAGTCCTCTGTGCAGATAGATATGGTGATTGACCGCAGCGATGGCGTGGTGAATATCTGCGAGATGAAGTATTCGCGCCTGCCGTATGAGATGACCAAGGCCGAGGCGGAACGCATTGAACTCCGTGAGGCGACCTTCCAGAGCGAGAATCCCGACAAACAGTGGACGCAGGTGGCGCTCATCACGACCAAGGGTCTCAAGCGCAACACCCACTCATCCGTTGCGCAAAAGGAACTGACCCTGGATGATTTGTTTTAGTTTTAGTTTTAGTTTTCGTTGAAACATTATGACTACACAACAGAAATAAAAAATCATAAACTATATGTACAAACACTTTTTCAAAAGACTGTTCGATTTTACAATTGCCCTGATTGCGCTTCTGTGCATTGGGTGGTTTTTGATTATCATTGCCATCTGGCTGCACTTTGCCAACAAGGGGGCTGGTGCGTTCTTCTATCAGGAACGCCCGGGAAAGGACGAGAAGATTTTCAAGGTCATCAAGTTCAAGAGTATGACGGATGAGCGGGATGCAGAGGGGAATCTGTTACCGGAAGCTCAACGTTTGACAAAAGTGGGGGCATTCATTAGGAAAACATCGATAGATGAACTGCCACAACTTATCAACGTACTTAAGGGGGATATGTCATTGATTGGCCCTCGTCCGCTTTTACCGAAGTATCTTCCGCTCTATAGTGAAGAACAACACAGAAGGCATGATGTACGTCCGGGAATTACGGGGTGGGCACAGGTGAATGGTCGAAACAACGTCACTTGGACAGAAAAATTTAAACTGGATGTATGGTATGTTGACCACTGTACGTTGTGGCTGGATATCAAGATTATTTTTATGACTGTAAAAAATGTTTTGTCGTCAAAGGATATTGTCTTGACTACAGGTCCTTTCACTGGCAGCAACTAATAAGAGAGAACAATGAAAAAGATAATGATTCTGGCTGGTGGAAATGACCAGTGTGCATTGATTGAAGAACTCCGAAGACATTTCAACGGGGAAGTGGAGATTGTCTTAGTGGATATGTCAGATAAGGTGAAAGCGATACCGTATGCAGACAAGTTCCTTAAGATTAGTACGATGGATAGACCTGCTGTCTTGAAGGCAGCACGGGATGAAAGGATTGACTGCATCCTGACGGCTTGTGGTGATCAGCCTCTCAGCACAATGGCTTGGGTTTCTGAACAACTTGGCACCCCAACATATCTCACTGAGCAGGAAGTCCGAGACCTCACTAACAAACGGTATATGAAGGATAAAATGGTGGCTAACGGAATCCCAACCGCCAGACATATTTACATAGATAAGAATTGGGATGGGAAGTTGCCTGATTTTGAATATCCGCTTGTTGTTAAGCCCGTGGATAGTAATGGCTCAAAAGGTGTGAAAAAAGTGTTTTCGTCTAATGAATTGGATGAGTCATTGAAAGAGGCTTTCCGCTATTCTATTTCTGGTGATGTAATCATTGAAGAGTTTAAGTGTGGCGAAGAGTTGTCTTGCGACTTTTATGTGGAAAACGGGATTGCCAAAGTGCTTTCTATTACCGCTTCCAAGAAAATTAAAGAAAATGAGACATCGTTTACAATAGTACAGAGTTATTATCCTGCACCTGTCAATTATAGTGAAGACAGAGTACAAGAAATTGCACAGATGATAACTGATGCATGGGGCTTGAAAGATACACCTTTGCTTGTTCAGATGATAGTAAACGGCAATGATTATAATGTGTTGGAATTCAGTGCCCGTATGGGAGGAGGCTCTAAATACCATTTGATACAGGTGCTTTCAGGTGTGGATATTATGAAAGTATATGTTGATATGGTGATGGGCGAAAAACCTCATGTTGAACCGAAGAAGCAATGGAATAATGCAATTATGAGCTATGTCTATTGCAAACCAGGCGAATACGTTGCATTAAGGGGCTTTGACGAATTGGTTGCCTCGGGCGATATCCATAGTTACTTCACATATAGACTAGCACCTTCGTTAATTGAAAAGTCCGATACCAGCAGTGACCGGGTGGCAGGTTTCCTTGTAACGGCAGAATCTGAGGAAGAAGTCCTGAAGAAACTGTCATACGCCAATGAACATCTTGCAGTTTTGGATGGCGATGGAAATGACATAATGAGACACGATTTATTCTAAAATATGAAATTAGATACGATTATAAATGGGACTGTTTATTTGCAGGCATCCCTGAAAGCCTTTGAATTAAGCGACAGAACGCTTGAGGACAAATACCATATTTCGGTTCGTGAGTTGAATTACGAAGATGATAGAGATATGGAGATGTGGTGCAATTTGATTCATAATTCTTATGACGATTGCTATTTTACAATTGATTCGGCTCGGATGTTTCTAAAAAGTCATAGTGTTTTTGAGAATATGCAAACATTTGTGTATCAAGATATTAATGGGGGGGGGTATTTGCAACGGTTTCAATAGGCCAATATAAAAATAATTATTGTGTTGGAGGTGATTTCCGAATTGGTGTAGATAAAAAGTTTCAAGGGAAAGGTCTTGGCAGAATTTGTATAGTACATGCATATTCAAGACTTGCGGATAAAGGAATAAATGTAATCGAATCAGCCATTGCTTTCAAGCGAAAAGAGTCATTATATTTACATTATGCATTAGGTTTCAGACCTCAGCTGAAATATAGTAGACTGGCGTTTAAGACTTCAAGATTTAAAAGGTTTAACATTATTCTTAAGCTCAGACAAATAATCAATTATTATAATTTTATAAGGAACGAAAATAAAAAATTTATACGATGAAAATAGCAGTATTAGGTGCCGGCAATGGCGGTCAGGCTATATCCGGATATCTCGCACTTCAAGGATATGAAGTGTCTCTCTATGATATAGTAGAGGAGAAAATAGCGGAACTCCAAAAACTTGGCGGCATCCATTTGATGGGACGCATAAAAGGGTTTGGCAAACTTGCTTGCATCACCACTGATATTGCAGAAGCGGTAAAGGGCGCTGAAATTATTATGGTTACTACCATAGCAAATGCACATAAGGCCGTTGCACAGAGTCTTGCTCCGCTTGTAGAGGAGGGTCAGGTTATTATACTCAACCCAGGTCGCACTTGTGGCGCGCTTGTGTTCAAGCAGACACTTGTCGAGAATGGCTGCACCAAGAGATTCTATCTTGGTGAGGCTCAGACATTGGTATATGCTTGCCGTGTTATTGAGAATGGTACGGTGAACATTATTGGTGTAAAGGACGAAGTGTTGCTTTCAGGACTTCCTTCTAAAGATACAGAATATATTTTAAGCAAAATCAATCCGATGTATCCCAGTTTTATGGCAGCAAACAATGTGCTTCGCACAAGTTTGGAAAATATTGGAGCAATGTTCCATCCTTGCGTATGTCTGTTCAATGCGGCAACCATTGAGCGTCACGATGAGTTCTGGTTCTACAGGGATATGACAGACAGAGTGGCTGCATTCATTGAAAAGTTTGATGCTGAACGTTTAGCAGTGGGCAAGGCGTACGGAATAGATCTCCTTGGAGTGAACGAATGGATTAAGTTCGCTTATAATGATACAGAAGGCGATACCTTGTGTGAAAGGATGAAGAACAATCCTGCCTATCACGACATCAAAGCCCCCGGAACTATCTTTACCAGACAACTTACCGAAGATATCCCTACAGGAGTTCTCCCGATAATGGAACTCGGTAAGGCTGCTGGTGTGGAAACCCCATTGCTTTCTTCAATGATTTCAATGGTGGAAGCTTTGCTGGGTCAGGACTTGCACACCAATGGAAGGACTCTGAAGAATCTCGGACTTGAAGGTAAAACGAAAGAACAGATATTAGATTATATAACACATGAAGCCTAAGGTAGTATCAAAAGATGTTTTCGGCTTTGTAAAGCCATTGGTGGATGTGCACACAATGGGCGTGTTCACTATAGCAAATCTTCTGAAGGATTGTGGCTACAAGGTGTTTGTGGCCAATGATGACGTGAATGAAGCGATTGAAAAAATCCAGAAGGTCAACAATTACAGCCTTGTGAAGAAGTGGATAACGGATAACCATATAACACGTGTAGGGTTCAGTTACCGACTTGATCCTCGCGAGGGATGTGATTATTTTATGGCCCTATTTACGCAACTTGCCAATGATAATATGTTTGAAGAGAAAGGTGGTCCTCTAACGCAGATTTTCTTTGCTGGACTACCTGACACCTGTGAATTAGTCAAAGGCAAGACAGATGGTCAGGTGTTGGTGTTCCCTGGTAATGAAACTCCTATTGAGTCACTAAAAAAGCTCAAAGTGCCGGAAGAGTGTCTGCCGGATACTCTTGTAAACGACAATCCATACGACAATATGCGATGGGAATTTGCAAAGAATCTCATTACATCAGAACGTTACAAATTGGAGTCTTGTCAGGATCATTATGGCTATAAAGAGTGCGGTACAGATACGGATACATACGTAAAGCGTCTGGAATATGCCAAGGCAAAACACGCTTTGCCTATCATCAGAACCCATTCCGGTCCTTACAATCCCAATAGGTTGGAGGCCTTGAAGGAGTACAATTCGTGGTGCAAGGAACTTGCTCAAAGCAAATTGCTTGATGTCCTTTCTATAGGTAGTTCACAACTTACTCAATCCAATTTTGGCGAAGACTGGGAAGGCAAACCTAATGGTGGAGGCGTTCCTGTAAACTCTGAGATGGAGTATCGCATTATCCGTGAGAATGCAAAACCTATGCTTGCCAGAACATATTCTGGGACAAAGGATGTTCCAGGACTGGCAAAGATACACGAACGTGCGCTTAATATTTCATGGCACGCACTTTCGTTCTGGTGGTTTGATGAATTGGATGGTCGAGGACATAACAGTCTGCTTGATAACTTGAAAGAGCATTTTGAGGCAGTTCGTTGGATAGTAACCACAGGCAAGCCAGTTGAACCGAATGTTCCTCATCATTTCGCATTCAGAGGCTGCGATGATGTAACGTACATTATTTCCGGTTATTTGGCCGCAAAGGCTTGTAAGAAGATGGGCGTGAATCATCTAATTCTCCAAAATATGCTCAATACGCCTAAATATACTTGGGGCGTGCAGGATTTGGCGAAAGGTAGGACAATGCTCAAACTTGTTCGAGAACTGGAGGATTCATCTTTCGAAGTATCGCTTCAATCTCGTGCGGGATTGGATTACTTTGCTCCTGATCTTGACTTTGCAAAAGTTCAACTGGCAGCTGTAACCTGTCTGATGGATGACATTGAGCCTGAAAATGACAATAGTCCTGAGATAGTTCATGTGGTGAACTATTGTGAGGCTGTAAGATTGGCAACGCCACCTGTAATAAAAGAGAGTATTCAGATTACCCTTAATGCCCTTCACGAGTACCGTCTTGCAAGAAAGTTGGGCAAAGTGCCTGATATGAGATATGATAGAGATACTCAGGAACGTACTGAGGCTCTTTATGCTGAATGCAAGGAAGCCATTCTTCTTTTGGAGAAAGCTATTCCTAATCTCTACACACCTGAAGGATTCTACAGAGTGTTCTGTGAAGGTTTCCTGCCTGTACCTTATCTGATGGATCAGCATCAGAAGTTTGGTAAGGCCAGACGGTATCAGACAGCCATCAAGGATGGCGGTATCAAAGTGGTGGATGAAGATGGAAACGTTATCAACACCATTGATCGCTACAGAAAGATTATTTCTCAGATGCAATAATGGCAATTTATACACATAAAGGCGATGAAGGAATGACTTCTCTGGCTACAGGGGAGCGAGTACCGAAGTGTGACGACAGAGTGGAAGCATACGGAACGCTTGACGAACTGTCCGCATTTATCGGAGTACTTAAAGACTCGGGAACTTGGTCTGACGAGCAATTATCTTTTTTGACAGAGATACAAAGGAATCTGCAGATTCTGTGTGTGCGTTTTGCCGGATATAACAAAATCTCTTTTCCTGAGGATGCTGTGGCTGAGATTGAGCAGAAGATTGACGCGATGGCTTTGCCTCCTTTGAGGGAGTTTATAATTCCAGGAGGAAACTTGGCTGCATCCTATTGCCATGTGTGCAGAACCATCTGTAGAAGGGCCGAAAGGTTGGCTGTAAAGATCAATGCGGATGTAACGGATGTGTGATATCTGAACAGACTGGGGGATTATTTCTTTGAGTTGGGAAGGTATCTGCAGGCATAGAAGATTGACGACTTGAATCATTCAATGTTGCGATATCTCCTCGTTTCTCATATACGAAAGTATAAGTTGCCATAATTATGAATAATTCTTCTTCAAGCATACTTTTGCATCTTCTGCGTGCCGCCTTGGGCAATGAGGCGGTAGGGGCATTGCCTTCTGACATCGACTGGCAGGAGGTGATAGACCTGTCGTTTGAACAGGGGGTGGCTGCTTTGTCGGTTGATGGATTGGGCTTCGCCCACGATAACGATGACGATAACGATAACGGCTTAGAACTTAAAGGTTAGTGGTTAGAGATTTAGTCGTATATTCGCGTAATAAAGTTTAGACTATGAACGACAAAGTAGAGAAAACGGAAGGAACTGCTGGGGAGATTGTCGGTAATATCTGTGTGCATCCTGATTTCAGTTCCGGATATGCTTGCTTCT
>CALAUG010000083.1 GCA_937892155.1 uncultured Bacteroidales bacterium
ATAATACGGAAGTCCGCAACGAGATTGCTCCTGCCCCTCGTTTCAATGGTCTGATGGTGGGGGTAAGCATCCCCTTGAAGTTCTCAAGTCTGAACAAGGGGGAGATAAATGCGGCGAAGTACGAGATACGCCAGAGCGAATATTATTTGAAAGCCGCTCGACAAAAGGTGCGTTCAGAGGTTATCCAGGCATACAATTCCCTAATGGCGGCCATTGCGGTGAAGAACCAGTACACCGAGTCCATACTTGAAGATGCTCAGAATATTCTGGAGAGCCGTAAAACCGGATACCTGAAAGGAGAAAGCAGCCTGATAGAACTGTTGTCCGCGCAACAGACTTATCTTGACGTTATGGGGTCGTATATCGAAGCCTGCTGCTATAGCTTTGCGTGCAAGGCACAGCTGGAACAGGCTTCAGGCTGTTCATTTTGACCTAACACATATCAGACTTCATTCGAGTTCCTCAATTGATTGAATCGGGGAAATTCGTAGTACCTCAAAATCGTTGATACAGACGGATGAACTAGATATAAATTATTTATTTAATAATAATGTTTCATATTGAATAATTTAGTATATTTGCAGCATGAGAATTATTTCAATCAACAGTCTTCGTGAGTATTGGGAAAAACATCCCGAAACTCAGCAACCATTGAGCGAATGGTATTTGAAGGTAAGCAGGGCACAGTGGGAATCGTTCAATGATATGCGAGCGGATTTCAACTCTGTTGATTATGTCGGTAATCAGCATTATGTGTTTAACATAAAAGGTAATAATTACCGGCTTGTGGTCGCAGTCAAGTTTACCCCGAAATTGGTCTATATCCGTTTTGTGGGAACGCACGATGAATATATGAAGATTGACGTTTCAAACATTTAAGTTATGGCACAGATAAGGGACAAAAAGCAGTACGATGCTATTATGGCAAGGATTGATGAACTTTTCTTTGCCACTGACGAAAATACGCCGAAAGATGACAAGCGGCTGTTAGAACTTGACGCTCTTTCAGCGATGGTGGAGGAATACGAACAGGAATATTATCCTATTCAGACTCCTTCATTGTCGAATATCATCGTAGCAAGAATGAATGAACGCAACTACTCACAGAAAGAACTCGCATCTTTGCTGGGAATATCCGCACCAAGGTTGTGCGATATCATCAGCGGAAAAAAAACTCCAACCTATCATCAGGCCCGGACGATTTCCAAGAAACTTGACATTGATCCAATCATCGTTCTGGCACTTTAATTATCCAAATTGAGATTAGATGAACAGGGGACAGGTTCCGTTCATCTGTCTGTATGGATGATTTTGACGTACTGCGAACATTATAGCGAGCTAATGGACAGTGTGTTATAAGCGTGATTCGGCCACTTTCGCGGGATACCGATTTTGACACACCCCGCAACTGACATCTTTCTGTGAGGGATAAAGAAAATGAGCTATAAGTCGAAAAGAATCGAGTTACAGCTCAAAAAAATCTTTCAGGGAATAACCTATTCGTGTATTATCCAATGACCACCTTTCCGTTCTGGAGTATGACTTAGTATACCCGCTTTTTTCAGTGACTTGATATGGTAGATAATGCCATCTCGCGACATATTGCATATCCTGGCAATTTCATCTATGGAAATTGTTGGCGTGGACCGTATGATTTTCAATACTTTATCTCTTACTTTTATGGTAGTCTTCCCTTTATTTTTCATGGTGGTTTTTATGGTAGTTTCACCATGGTTTTTTATGGTGGTCTTTGAAGGGCGATAATAAGTGATTGTGGAACTTATCATGTCGGTTTCGAAAGTAACTTTCTCACCTGTGAGCGACTCCCACTTCTTAATCTTGCCTATGCCATACCCAGCATTCTCACCAAGCTTTGCATAGCGGAACAATCTGATAATTTCCGGATTCCTTGGAATGGAGTGAATCTGTTTGCCAAGTTCATCCATGTCAAGCATGAAACGCCCAGGATTCTGAAACTCAATCTTGTTGTCAAATACTCTTATGGTACAATGCATTGTGCTGAAAAAATCAGCATGTGCTTCCATATTTACAAGCCCCTCTCTTAATGCATATAATTCGGACTCATCGTCTGGAGCATGTCCGTTGGGACCTGCGGTGAAAGGTGCTTCCGGAACGTGAAGACGTAATCGTTGTATAAGCACCTCGTAGTATTGCCACAGATTGTCCTGTTCTGGCATTCTATAAGAATACCTGGCGACAGCATCATCATATGATGTGCCGGGGATTTCAAGATAGTCAATCCAAAAGTTCCTTACATATTTTTGAACGGATAGTCTTTTTCCGAACATCAGCAAACCGCCATATGTGACAAGCCCTTTATCGTTACAGATCCCCGTCTCAATGCAAAAATCCTGCGTTTCATAATCAACGTATGGAAATGAAGGATTGAATTCACGTATCCGTTTGCGGTATCTGGCCAAATCATCCATATTGATGTCATCCAACGACGTTCCTTCAATATACTGTTCTGATTTCACGCCGAACATCTGATCGCGGAACATTGCGGAGATTTCCGCATTTGTCGCCTTTCTGTCGTGAGAAGCAGACCTTACAAATACATTATTCAAACTGCCGAAATAGATTGGCTTTTCCGGAGAAGATTGAACATAGAATGCGAGGATGGTTTTCCCATCAATTGAATACTTCTTTGCTGTAGGGAAAAGCGGAACGTTCATTTTCTGCCCGCCACGGAGTGTATTGAGAAAATCGGATTCAATGCGCTCGCCGTCAGACACACCCTGAACTTCGAACTTCTTTCCTTCCTGCTTGACGCCGAATACAATCCATCCTCCGGAAGTGTTGCTGAACGCACTTACGGATTCCCAGACATTTGACGGAACTTTGTCCCTTGCTTCCTTCGCCTCGAAGTCTTCCCACTCAATGTCCTGCAGATGGATTATGAGCTCTTCTTTTGTCATAGCATAGTTCTTATCCCTACAAATTTAATCATTCTTATCGAACTCACTATCAACTTTTCAATAATTCATTTAACCCCAAAATCATCATGAATTTTTCAAACAACAGAATCGACACGCAGCGGCGGACTGCCGTGTACGTGCGCAT
>CALAUG010000084.1 GCA_937892155.1 uncultured Bacteroidales bacterium
ACTTTTGCACTTGAAATATAGTTGTAGTTTGCAAAGTTCACGCATTGGCAGACGCCAAGGCTTGCGCGGCGATAGCGGTGAAGATTTTGTGAATGAGAAAAATATAATCGTAGATTTATAGCATCTAATGACATCAAGTAAAACAAAAGATCAAACAATGATGGAAAACAAAATCAAACTATTTGAAAGTAAGAAAATCCGCACCACATGGAACGAAGATGAAGAGGAATGGTATTTCTCCGTGGTGGATGTGGTGGAAGTGTTGACTGATAGCGCTGACTATCAGACAGCAAGAAAGTATTGGAACAAACTTAGGCAACGTCTTTCAGAAGAAGGAAGTGAACTGGTGACAATTTGTCACCGGTTGAAAATGATAGCTGCCGATGGAAAAATGAGAGAAACGGATGTTCTTGACACAAAGGGACTTCTGCGTCTCATCCAGTCCATTCCATCGCCCAAGGCGGAGCCGTTCAAGATGTGGTTGGCGCAGGTTGGCAACGAGCGTTTGGACGAAATCGCCGACCCTGAGAAGGCCATCTTGCGCGGTGCTGACTTTTACCGAGCCAAAGGCTACACAGAAGGTTGGATAAACCAGCGTCTGCAATCCATCGAAATGCGCAAGGAACTGACCGATGAATGGAAAGCGCGTGGCATTGAACAAGAGCAGGAGTACGCCATCCTGACCAACGAGATGACCAAGGCTTGGAGCGGATTCTCGGTGAAGCAGTACAAGCAATTCAAGAATCTGAAAAAGGAAAATCTGCGCGACAATATGACCAACGTGGAATTGGTGCTTAATATGTTGGCTGAGGTTACCACTACCGCCATTTCCAAATCGCGCGATCCTGAAACTTTTGAAGAAAGCCGACAGATAGCGGTTGAAGGCGGCAGTGTGGCAAAAGATGCCCGAGAAAACATAGAAGCTCGAACAGGACAATCCGTTATTTCACCTTTGAACGCGAAAGACAAAAAGGCGTTGGAAGTGAAGGATGGTAAGGAGAGAAAGGCTATAGAAAAAGGGGGGAACGGAAACATTTTGTAAATCTGCTTATGGCTTTTTCCCCACTTTCGTTAAAGGATCTTTGCGGAAGATGTGGATGTATTAAGGACGTTAAAAGAATATGGATAACAGAATCGAACTAAAATCAATCAAAGAACTTCTTGGAATGAAGTTCTTCATCCCAAACTATCAGCGGGGGTATCGCTGGACAGAACAACAGGTTAAGGATTTGCTGAACGACATCAATGAGTTCAACCCGATAAGTAAATGTGATTCTGATGAAGAATCGTGGTATTGCTTACAACCGTTAGTGGTGAGAAAAATGGATAAGAAAGATTATCGGCTGAACGAGGTGGACAATAATACTGATTGGTACGAGGTGATTGACGGACAGCAACGCTTGACCACATTGTCCTTAATCATTCAATATTTCAACGAAATGTGGGTAGGTAAAAGCAAAATTGTCTTGCCACGAATCATGTACGCAACCCGGAAGGACAGTTTCTCTTTCCTAACCTCACTTGAAATTCTGGACAGCAAGGCTGTTTCAACGAGAGATTTCAATGATACGATTGATTACCACTTCATGCTTCAGGCATACGAAGTAATACACGAATGGGCTTCGGAAAAAGAAAAAAGGAGCGATTTCGACACGAACAAGTTCCAATCAAAGGTAATAAGCTCGACAAGATTCATTTGGTACGAGTCGGTCGATGAAGACCCGATTAAGGTTTTCACCCGTCTGAACATCGGCAAAATTCCTTTGACCAATTCGGAACTTATCAAGGCATTGTTCTTGAACCGCACCAATTTCAACATCAACGACGAAGGTCATGTCAGGTTGCGCCAGCAGGAAATCGCAAGCGAATGGGACCGCATCGAATACACCTTGCAGAACGAAGAATTCTGGCTTTTCCTGCACGAAACCGGTTACAATCGCCCTACCCGCATCGACTTCATCTTCGATCTGATTTGCGGCCAACACGCTTTGGGAGAATTTGAAAACATCGGAAACGACCATTACAAGACTTTCCGTTATTTCTACGAATATTTCAAGATGCCGCATGATGGCAACGACCAAAAGTCAGGGCTTAAGATTGAAAAGTGCTGGGCTAAAGTGAAGAAATACTTCCAGACTTTTCAGGAATGGTACAACGATTTGGAATTGTATCATTATGTAGGTTATCTGATAACGTACAATCAGCCATTGAGTTCCCTTGTCGAGGAATGGAACAAAAATGCAGGTAAGGAAACTTTCGTTTCCTACCTGAAAAAGCAAATAAAAGACAAAATATCAAAATGCCCCAGTCTGGACTTCCAGTACAAGGAAGACGGCAGCGACAAAGGCAAGTGCAAGCCGATTCTTTTGTTCCATAATATTCAGACGGTCATCAACCAAAACTCAAAAAACAAGGATGCCTACGGCTTGGGAATGTTCTACAAGTTTCCGTTCCATCTTTATAAAAAGGAAAGCTGGGATGTGGAGCACATCAACTCCAACACGACCAATCCTGAAAACGACGAAACGACTCAAAAAGAATGGCTGATGAATGTTTATCTTGTTGTAAACGAGGATGTCCAAGGAAAAATACAAAGCTATTTCAACAATCAATCGGTCCCCTACGAAGAATTAAAGGGCGACATTCCTTCCGTTGACAACTGGACACCAAAGGAAAAAAATCGTATCTGGAATTATGCACTGCTAGATTCATCCACAAACCGAAGTTACGGCAATGCCATTTTCTCCGGAAAGCGGAGAGTCATCATCGGGAAAGACCAAGGCAAACTGCTGGCCATTCCCAAACTGAAAAGAGGTGGCGACGGTTTGGAAATCGCAGAAGAGAAAGATGCCGCCTCTTCATTCGTGCCGCCTTGCACCAAACAGATTTTCATGAAATACTATTCCGCATCGTTGAGCGATTTCAATTATTGGGACAAGGATACCGATGCTCCTGCTTATCTGAAAGATATCGAAAAATGCATTAAACAATTAGAGGAAAACAGCAATGAACAATAAAGCAACCACATTTTGGAAATTTTTGCAGGAAAACACCATAGAAATTCCCATTATACAACGCGATTACGCACAAGGACGCAACGACAAATCATATATCAGGAACTCTTTCCTGACCAACCTGAAGCAAGCCTTGGATGAAAATTTGCCAAACGGTGAAAAAACGCTTAAACTCGACTTCGTTTACGGTTCGGTCGAACACGACAAGTTGAACCCATTAGACGGACAGCAAAGGCTGACCACCTTGTGGCTGCTTCATTGGTATGTCGCTTTGATGGCTGGAAAAATGAATGAAGCAACTGATGTCCTGAAAAAATTCACATACGAAACCCGCATCACTTCGCGCGAGTTCTGTCAGCAGTTGTGTAATGCCGACAATTTCAAAGATTATTTTCAAGGTTCCGTCGCCGATTACATCACAAAACGCACATGGTTCTACTCCGCATGGAAGCAAGACCCAACCATTCAGGCTTTGCTGACAATGATAAGAGGCACAAAGGAAACAGACAAAAACGGGGATGACATTCCTGATGGGATTGAAGAACTTTTCGCCACGACTGAAACAGAGAATTTTGTCAAGTATTGGGAAAGACTTGTATCAGAAAACGCTCCTATTGTATTCTATTATTTGCCTTTGAAAGACTTCGGCCTTTCCGACGACCTCTACATCAAGATGAATGCGCGAGGCAAGCAACTGACCAACTTCGAGAATTTCAAGGCTGACCTCATCGGATACATCGAACAAAGTGCTCGGGATGCCACCGACGATCAAATAAAAGGTCAATGGAATGCATTGTTGAATCCCGTAGTTGGTCTTCCAATTAAACTTGACACGGCTTGGATGGATATTTTCTGGAAAAACAAATCCATCGGAGTGAGAGATTCCCAGGGGAAAATCTCTAAAAGCCACCAAGTCGATGAAATTTACTTCACATTCTTGAACCGCCTGTTTTGGAACGAATTGTTCATTGCCAAAGACGGAACGGAATACATTCTTGAGGTGGGCGAAGATGACGACAGCTCCGTTATGGAAAACAAAAACAAGTCATATTCGTATTTGAACGATTCCGGAAATAGGAACGAGAAGTTCGAAAGAATTGCATACTTAGGTTTAGATAACTATAAGTATCACAACAATACAATTCCAGTAGTTTTCTTAAAAAAAGCAGAAACGATTCTCGACAATTATCTGAATTACACACAAGAAGGGTTTCAACTTCTTGTATGCCAATGGAACAAAGACTTTCATTTCATTCCGCAATATGTTTTTGAGAACAGCTTTAACGTGGAATACTCGAACAATTCCAACGAGGCCATCCTAAAAGTCGCTGCCTTAACCCAACCCGAACGAATCGTGTTTTTTGCTTTGTGCAAATACTTTGAAGAAGAATCCGGCACGGAAACATCCTTAAAGCAGTGGCTGCGAGTGGTTTGGAACCTGGTTTCAGGCGAAGGCGAAGATGGAAAGCCTCAAATCAGAAGCACAAGGGCTGTTCGTAAAGCCATTGAATTCATCAGTGCCTTGGACAGCCACGATGTGTATCATAGCCTTGCAGAATTTGATTTGTCTAAGATTGACAAGGACGCATTCGATCAAAAATGCAAGGAGGAAATTGAGAAAGCCAAAAAGATTGTTGAAGATGAGACTTGGGAGAACAAAATCATTCAGGCTGAGAACTATGCAGCCTTCAATGGTTCGATATCGTTTTTGTTCACAGACGAAAACGGCAAATACAATTGGAATGATTTCGGCAAGAAATTCAACAATCTTCAGGAAATAATAGATGAAAAAGGCCTGAAAAGCGAATATAAGGATGGAGCAAAAGCCATCAAAACCATCCTTTCATACTGTGATTCGTGGTATTACCAGATTGAATCCCATACTCATGACAATCATTTTATTTTCAGCGATTCATTCAATTGCTGGAAAAACAACATCTTGTTGAAATTCAGAAAAGACGGTAGTCCTCTCTACGCAAGCCCAGTCCACCACTTGCTTGTTGGGGATGGTCCATCCGATTCTGTTCCAAATGATTTGATAGATGACTGGAGAAGATCCTCGTTCCGCTATCTGACTGGGTCTTCGGTAATTTACGACTGCTATAAAGACAACAGGAAAGACAAGTTCTATGTAAGATGGATTTACAACAACCTTTGTCTTTATCCAAGTTCCGAAGGTTTCATTCTCAGTATGCCTTTCAGAGACAAAATGCTGTTCTCCTGCCTTGATAACAAAATCATTGAACTTATCCATAAATCCCAAAAACAGGCATACGGTTTCTGGGGATGGAATGTGAATTTTAAGTTCCACGGCATCAATTTCCAATGGTGTTATGACAATTATATCTATTTATTGGAAAATGATTTGGGATACAAAATCAAAAAATCCGATGCCTCTAATGAAGACGAAAAGTATTATCGTTTCAATGCAGATTCAATTTCAGATTCATTTGTCGAAAAACTGATGGCTCTTGCAAATCAGCCGGCAACAGAGGAGTATAATTGTGCAGTTGAAATCGATGAATACCCCGAAATACAATAATCCCAACTCTTCACCTCTTTATCCAATTACATTCATATCCTTGTCCACCAAAAACACTTTTTATCAGAGGTGTGCCCACATTTGGCACACCTATGTTTTAGTTTTGCAGCCGAAACAAACGCTATATACTATGGTAAACCAAGATAACAGGAAACGAAATCGTCACAACGAAGAATTGTTGTTTGAAGAACTCAGCGGAGCTGTTGAGACCATCGACGCCGTAGCCCATGCCACCGGGAAAACCTTCAACCAAGTGTCAGGCGTATATCACTCGCAAGCCATCAACCGCCTCACTGAGATTCTGATCGATGCCGGAGATGCTTTCGACTGGAATATGGACGGCATCAAGACATTCATTTCCGAACAGATGTCAAATCATCGCGAATGGTGCTACGACAACCAACCGCTGAAAGTGGAAATAGAGAAACAAGTGTGATTTTTAGCATAAAAATGTGAAAAAAGACAGGAATATAATGTATTTTTGCAGTTCGCATTTCCCCACCGACTTTCGTTAAAGGATTTCGCGGAAGGATCGATTTGCATGGCATGTTGAATATTAAAAAATCACCACCTGATTTTTAATAAAATCTCACTGAAATATTGGACATGATAAAATAATATGTAATTTTGCAGCACCGTTCCCTTTGGGATTTTGTTTGACGGACCACACAAAATTCAAAGGCCGGCGACGAGAAAAGAGTAAAAATAGAAGTTCTCAATAATTTTTTCACAAATGACGAAATCCATACTATATAACAATCCTTTTGATGGGCAAAAGAGAAAAAGGTGTTTCATCGAATGTACTTTGCTTGTCGTTATTACCACAGTTCTCCGCTTGCTGTTCGTTGGAAAGACAGATTTAGGTTTTGACGAAGGTTTCTCGCTGTTCGTGTCCCTGAAAAAACAAACCGACATCGTGAATTTGCTTTGCACAGGTGACAATCCACCACTTTGGGAAATTATGCTTCACTTTTGGGTCGGCATATTCGGAATATCCGAAATCGCAATCCGTTGCTTGTCTCTGATTTTCAACGCATTGACAATTATCCCAATTTATCTGATTGGAGAAAAACACATCGGACGCCATGCTGGAGCTGCGGCATCGCTGTTTTTTGCATTTTCATCATTTTCTATTTTTCTGTCGCACGACAGCCGAGTTTACAGCCTTATTGGATTTTTTGCGGCATGGTCTGCCTATCTGTTTATCAACTGCATACATAATCAGAAAAAATCAAATTTCATTTGGCTAACATTTGTCAACATTCTTTTGATGTACGGACATTATCTTTCCATTTGGATGATTGTCATGGAATTTGCAGTTTTCATCTTCAACGGAAACATCAGGAAGAAAATCAGAAAAGGCTACTGGATTCACATTCTGGCACTTGCTGCATTATTCAGCCCAATGATTCCAACACTTTTACGACGGTTTTTGGATTCTGGAGTCAACGGTACATGGATTCCAAAAGCATCAGGCATAGAAGATGTTTACAGTTTTATCTGCTGTATGTCAAATGCACCCGTCACAGCAGTCATCGCAATTATCATTTTAGCAGTTGCATTTGCCTTTTTTATCTATATGGTTATCAACAAAAAAGCCAATTTTTCGAATACAACAATCATAAGTTTATTTTGGATCGTTCCCATGTCCGTCTCGTTTGCCTTGTCGTTTATCACGGGCTTCTTCCTCGATAGATATTTCTATTTTCTGTTTCCGTTTTTCTATCTTTCAATAGCAGCCTACGCTTTTCAGATTTTTCCCCTCAGAAAACCATTCCAAATTGGAATAATGTCAGTTTTTGCCATCGCAATGGCTTTTTCATTTTCGCCCGACAGCTCAAAAAAAAGATACAGTGGCTGGCATGATGAAATCCAACCCATTGTCAGTCAACTGGTTGAAACCAAGCAAAACGAAAGAACCATTGTAATCATTCCGGAATACTTCGACAAGCAATTCACTTATTATTTAGACGATAAACACTTGGCTTTCAAAGAAAAAGGTCAAAACGGATTATATTACGCTTTCTACGATTACCTTTGTGGCCTCGGATATTACTACGATTGCAATTTTCAGGATGCTGATTTTGAACAAAATGACAAAGCAGTTTTTGCATGCCGCAAGTCAATGCCGTTGAATCAAATAAATAATTATTTGATTAACAGCGGATTTCATCTTCAAGAAGAAAAGGAAGAATGTCAATTTATAATCTACACGTATAGTAAATCCTTGAATTCAGCAGAGCAAAAAAACTCTACAAAAAATGTTTCAGCTCAAAAAACATTCAACACCACATTATAAAACCAATGCACAAATCAATTTTCATGATATTTTGTATTTTTCCGCAAAAACATGCAATTTTCGATTCTTGTCAATTCCCGAAGCCATAAAATTTCATTTTAGCCCCGACCAATCAATCTTATAAGGCATAGAATCATGGAAAAACATCTCTGTGAATGAACATGGTCATGTAAACAGGAGCATATACGACACTCTCGCATTTGCTCAGATTTGCATTACCAAGCACAATCGCCCCCTGCACGGAGTAATCTTTGTTGGACATGATGTTCGACAACGCATTATGCCTTTGATAATTCTTACCCGATTTCACTTCCACTGGTATCACCACGCCATCGCGTTCAATCAGGAAGTCAATTTCACCCTGTTTTTTGCTGTTGAAATAATGCATGTTCCAGCCGTGTGCGTGAAGTTCCTGCGCCACCGCATTTTCATAAATTGCGCCGAAATTTAGCGTCAAGTTGCCTTCGAGAATCTTGAGTTGGATGCCGTCGGCATATTGACACGCAAGGAGTCCGACATCATTTTGAAAGAGTTTGAAAAGACTTCGTGACTCGTTGAGTTTCAACGGCGCGACAGGCTCATTAACATTATAAACCGGAAGTGCCATGTCTGCGTCACGAATCCATTAAATTTGGGATGGAAAAAGACAAGGTTTATGGTGTGCTATTCGATGGAGCCTGGCTTTGGGAAGAGTATTTGAACACCATTCTAAAGGAATGCGGATTCAAACATCCTCAAAACAAAAAGTCGAAAGGCGGTTTGCCAATGTTTGAGAAACCTCAAGCTGACGACACGTTTGCTGATGGCGAGCAAATTGATAGAAATTCTCGAAAATTATTTCCTGATTTCTGGAAAGACAATTACATCATTGATGCAAAATACAAACATCTAAATCAAGGAGTTAGTCGCGAAGATTTGTATCAAGTGACAACCTATATGTATTGCAGGAAAGCGGAAAACGGCGGCTATATTTATCCTTTTGAGCAACAATCCAAGCCTCAAAAATTCAAATTAGTAGGCTATGGAGGAACCTTGTCGGTCATCCCGTTTCATGTGCCGCAATCGGCGCAGTCATGGAAAGATTTCACGAATGTAATACACGATTCGGAGAACAAATTAAGGACGGTATTCTGACATTACATTTTCGCTTTTCACTTTACAAATTTTTGAGGAATAGATGCATCTACATCAAAGACTCGAACAAATCAAAACAGCTTCTTAAGGAAAGCGAAATTTTTCTCTTACAGACACTCTTTTTTGAACCAGATCGCAAAGATTGGATCTGCAAAATACAAACTGCCATCAACAATCTCAATCAACTCTTTGGAAATCAATGTGTTTTTAATTCTGTTTATATTTGCTTTTGTGCCGAAATCATACGAATCCATCACATCTTTGCCACCAAATTTGTCGTGAATATCGTTGGCGATTGCTCTCATGAAATTCATCTGATGGCTCGTAAGCCCTTCAATCTGCTGGACAAACAATGCGTTGCATTGTGAAAGCATGGTCTCAACAGCATTATCTAAATCACTTTCTGTAGCTGAAACAGAAGTTTCGGCAAGCACATTCCATGAAAGTTGCTGCACGTATGATGAATGCCGATTCGTAAGTTCGCAAATCCTTGCACACAGATCACCGGAGATTGATTTCCCTTTAATCTCGAACCTCGATTGAATGAATCTGATCCAGTCTTCAGTTGGTATTTTGTCGAGAAAGATCAATTCACCAAATTGGTAAAACGGCATGCTTTTATTTTGAAAAAGATTGGTCATCATGTGCTTTTTGCTTCCGAAAAGACAATACGAAACATTCTGCTGGTGCTGCCAGACCGAACGTATTCTTTTTTGTACCGTCAGAGTGTCAGGGAACTCCCCGACTTGCTGGAACTCGTCAATGCAAATCACGATGTTAATATCTTTTTTCTTTGCGATGGTTTCCGGAAGATTTAATATTTCCTCAGGATTATGAGTTTTAGGAGTGATGCCAAGTGATATTGAATAATCTGTTTCCGGATCTGTTCCGAAAGATATTTTCGGACTGAGTCGCGCCATAAAGTCCTTGGCATTTTCAAACAACATCGCCATTTTGTTTGAAGTCTGCTTTAAGACCGATACAGAAAGTTTGTTATAAAAATCATATTCACTTCTACAATCATAAATATCCATATAAACCACAACAATTTCAGGATTATCAATGGAATTCTTCACTTTTTTTACAAGCGAAGTCTTTCCGAGACGTCGTGGCGAGATAATAATAGTGTTAAGACCATTCTCGAAATTCAATTTTAGCCTTTTTGATTCTTTAACTCTGTCGGTGAAATTATCACCTTCGACAGAGACTCCGTAAACAAACGCCTTTTCCATTTTAATTCAGATTTCAGGCTGCAAAAATAAAAAAAAAAGAAAAGTAAACAACCTTGTGGACCACAAATTTGTTTACCATTCGGTTTTTTACAAAATTAAAATTATATCAATAAGTTACAAGCGTGAATGCATCGCTTAACGCATCTGTAGAGTTTCCTAATAAAAAATATTAGTTTCTCACTCCACCGCGACCTCGTACAGTCTGCTGTTTCGCGATGAATCGTTTTTGAAAAGGGAATACGCTTTCCCATTGTAAACCATAAAATTTTGTACTTTTGTCACAAAATGCACGTTCCAAACGTCTTATTGCAAAATTCAAACGATGAACTCAGAATTTGAGACGACATATCGAAACTTTTACCCGAAACTTTTCAGGATTGCGGCGAAAATGCTACAGGATTCCGAAAGCGCAAAAGACGTGGTGCAGGACGTTTTCACCGCCTACTACTTCGCGAT
>CALAUG010000085.1 GCA_937892155.1 uncultured Bacteroidales bacterium
CCGATTCCGGCACGCCCAGTGCTCCCGGGTCTTCCTCGTACCAGCCGATCTCGCCGACCACGTTCGATGCGCTGAACGTCGGGTTTTCCACTCCCTTGCATACTTCGGCAGGTGTGATGTTTGATGTTAGTATTGGACTTCCCGTACCAATGATTTCTATTGTAGCGGTCTTCTTTGGTCCTTCACATCCTTCGTTATATGTCAATCCTGTCAATGGTGTTGAATTGTATTCACTTACATAGTATGTATATTCACCTGGAATTGACAAGCTAGGTTGATATGTACCATCTGTAGATGTTTTTTCGGCAGAAGCAGAACTTTCGTTTGCGTAAAATCTGAATTCTGACGTTGAACCATCTCTTTCCGACCAATTACCAGTTGTAGCTACCAGTGTCGGAACTTCCTCATAATTGCAGGCAGTTTCATCGGAAATTATAATACTTGGTATAGGACAAGGGACTATTTTTACGTTTGCCAATTCTGGTTCGCTGTAACAGCCTCCTGCAGCACTGTATTGTCGTGCGTAGTAGTCTTTGTTAATTTCCTTATTAACAGCATCACCAGTACCCCAATTCTCTCCGTCACCTACTGATGTTGTTGCCATTTCGTTGGCAAACCATTTTATAACCGCTCCGCTTTCTACTGTACTGGTAACTTTTACGGTTACAGGATTTTTCTGGCTAGTCATTGCATAGAAACCTTCTGTTTCTGGTTTTGGAAGGAATGTCACGTTTATGGTTCTATCGGCTGTGTTGAAGCATCCTCGGCCATCGGTATATTCATATGTAATCGTATATTCACCGCTTGACTCACCATTTGCCTTTGTATTGAATACGCCTTGCGTGCTTATTGCAGACGCATCGCCAGTTATTGACCAACTACCATTGCCGCTGCCGTTCGATGTCCCGTTGCCGTCATCGCCTGGAGTTGCTGTTACTTCTACTTTTATAGAACCGTCTGTATAGCATACATCTTCACTTGTCTTTGTAAAGACTATTGTAGGGTTGCCATAGACTGTTGTCGTTACCTCGCTTTCTGGAGACCAGCAGTATTCACCGCTGACTGGTTCGTATGCTTGGTAGCGTACTTTGTATGTCGTGATGCCTGCAGTTGATTTGCTGCTTTGAGTATATTCTGCAGTTGTTTCTGTGGAAGCAACCTCAGAACCATCCCATGCCCATGCTTTCACTGTTGCACCAGTTGCCGCCGTTGCTGTCATTGCAGGAATGGCATCGTCGCTCTGACAGACAGTTGCCGCAGTAATACTTGGAGCTGCCCAAGGACAATTAACTATAGTTACTTTTTGTTCAGCCTTTTCTGATTCGCAGCCGTCAATTGTTTGGCTTACGTGGTAACTTTTTATTAATTCCATTTCTGGATCGTCGCCGCTCTTCCAAGGATTGTCTGTGGATTTCTTTACAGTTCCATCGTACCAGTTGACAGATACGGATGTTTTCCCTGTTTCTATTGCTCCTGCCATCAAAGAAACTTCTACAGGTTTCGTTATGATTCCTATCCATTCCGTTGTTGTCGGAATTTCTGGATATTCAATTGTCAAATCGCCTTCTGCATAATTGGTGCAGTTTTTCGCATCTGTATACGTGTATCGCATTGTGTATGTACCATCAACTTGTCCTGCAAATGAAGGATCTACTTCTCCTGAGGAAGCGTTTATACTTGTTGATGCGCCGTCAAGTGTCCATACACCGCCACTTGTTATTGTTGTAGAGCTTGTGCCGTTCGCAGTTGCAGAAACAATCGTTTTGCCTTGTGCGTAGCACATGTGTACGTCGTCAACAGTTATTTCTGGCAATGGATTAACTACAACTGTTACTTTTGTCTTTGGACTTTCGCACTGTTGGTTGCTGTTCTTTTCTGTTGCCCAGTATGACACATAGAATGTTGTTGTCCCTGCCGTTGCACTTGAAACACCGTGGGCGTAATTAGACGTAGTAGTGCTGGTAATTTCTGTATTACTTTCATCGTACCAACTCCATTTGTCTGCATCGCCTGTTGTTGATAATGATGCAACCGAAGCACCTACTGTTCCAGAGAGGTCTGCCAATGTCTCATTTTGACATTGCTCATCACCAGTGACTGTTGGAGCCTCCCAAGGACAGTTTACTAAATTCAATATAACTTCAGAACGTTCACTTTCACAGGTATAATCATCTGTCTGACTTATATAATATGTTTTTGTATACGATGATGCTGTTCCTACGGCAGTTTGTAGCGCATCTCTATCTGGGGTATACTCCGTCCCTGTACCAATAGAAGTTGTTGAATTTGAGGTTTCATACCACGTCATTGCTGTACCCGTTGATGTATTGTTCCCCTTCAAAAATCCGTCACTGATATTTGCGATATCGTTTATTAGCCAGTTAAATGTACCGCCCGTAGGAGCTTCCATGAAGTGGGCTGTGGTTTCACTAGTAACGGTTGATTTACAAGTTGTTCCATCTGCGTACGCATCACTTGTAACAACGTATGTAAATGTCACTTCTTCCTTGTCGCCCGAATAGTCGCCTGGCTGCCAGTTGAATCCGTTGATTGTACCGACACCGTCCGATGTAAGCACACCTGTTTGTGGCGTAACGGTTACGGGCACTATCTCTGTCCCTTTGGCGCATATATTCAATGGACTTGATATTGATACACTTGGTGTGTCGACTACATGGATGGTTACTTTTGTGCCTGCAGACCAGCATGAATGTGTTTTATCGTATTCTGCAACATAGTATGAAAAATCTTTTACTGCATTTACAGATTCTGATGGGTTGAATGTTGACGTCTTATCTCCTCCCGATAATATTTTGTCGTCACTCATAGTCCCACTAGTTCCCACAGGATCTATCGATAGCCATGAGATGTATGAGTCTGTTTCTTCTATGGTCGAAGCTGTATTTCTGGAAGCGGTTAATGTTTGGTCCTTGTCTTCGTCTCCGAGACATACGAATATGTCGCTTGAAACTGGCGCCAACGCCTCACATGCTGATACTACAACTGTCGCTATTGTGCTGTCGCTGTAGCAATTGCCACCATTCACCACACGATATTCGCGTACGGCAAATTTATACGAACCAACAGGGGTAGTTGCAGATACTCCCATGTCGTATGTTGATCCTGAAGCTTTCACGCTGCCTCCGTTTTCAGGCATCCATTCTAGAATGTCACCAGTTGTCGTTGCCGTAGCAGTCAGTTCGCTAGAACCAGTAACAGTCCCACTATTAATTAATACGGTAGGCGTTGAACCAACCGTTGGAGCGTTCACTTTTACAACTTCGGTAGAAGCCGTTGCCACGTTTTGGCATTTATATATATCTGTGTAGGTATAGCTTATTTCATTGGCTCCAACTGTTTTTTCTGTTGGATTGAATGATGCACTTGTTGATGATGCTGTACCTGTCCATATACCTTCACCTCCTTCAGGAGATACTGTCGTTGTTAAATCTACAGCTGCACTATTGTAACACATTTCTGTTGGTGCTGTAATGTCAACTGTTGGCAATGCGTGTACTGTTACGTCGTCGGTTGCCGATGCAACGCAGCCATTTTTATCAGTATAGGTCATTGTTATCGTATATGTTTTTGCCGCATTTGCTGTTGGGTCAAATTCACCAGTCGAGGCATTTATAGAACCTCCATTGTTTATTGTATAATTTAAGCTTCCACCATTCGATGTGCCGGTTGTTGTCATTGTTACCAATGAGCTGTTATTGCCACTTATGCAGACATCTTCATTACTTACTGTTACTGTAGGAGTTGGCAGAGCAAAAACTTCTACGTCTGTTTTTATCTGGTCGGCAACACATCCCTTGTCACTTGTGAAATCGTATGTGATTTCGTGTACATTTGTACCTGCTGTTGATGGTTTAAAAATTGCACTATATTCACTTGCTTTGGTTACATCACCAGCAAAGGTACCTATACCAGTTGTTCCTGTCGGCGATATTGTTACTTGTAGTGTCTGTTCTGTTTCGTTGGATACACATTTATCCTCTAATTCATTGCTAAAAGAAGCAATAGGTTTAGGGTTAACAAGTATGCTTGCATCTCCTTCGCCCTCGCAACCGTTCTCATCGGTAACTTTGACCGCTACGGTATACGTTCCTGCTGCTGCGGTATTTTTGAATACTGGTGTCGCAGTACTTGTACTATTGAACTCTGTAGCCGCAGTTCCCGACCATTCCACGGTTTTGTACGTATCACCTAGCGAAACGTTGATGGCAGTACCTTCACAGACTTCTCCGTCGTTACTTAATGTTATAGTTGGATATAACTTGTCAAGTACCGTGACGCTTACCGAAGATCTAGTTGCACTTTCACACCCGTCAATAACCTGACTCACATAATACAAATAGCCTGTAACAGGGCTTGCTGTACTTGGTGTTGGTGCCATAGTACTTGCTGTTCCACCAGTTGCGTTTGTGCCGTACCAATTTAGTGTTGCACCAGTTGCCGGTGTTACGTAGTTATCGAGACTTTCGCTCACTGCGTTCAAACATTTTGAGAAGGCCGTTGTAGCTGGGGCTTCCGGAAGGGGTTTGATTACCACGTCTTTGCTTACTTGTACTGCTTTACAACCTTTTGCACTTGTATAGTCGTATGTTACAGTTCCACTTGTGGTTCCACTGTATGTTGCACTAGTCTCGCTTGTGCTACCAACATTCGTGCTCCATGTGTATGTACCACCTGTCGAAGGATCGGATGTTACTGTGGCGGTAATGTTCGTGCTTTCGCCTGAACATACAGCAGTTGGATTACTTAATATAACAGTTGGTGTAGGATATACTGTGAACGATTTCGTTGCACTACCTTTACATTTATTTTCATCAGTTACATCAACTTGTATGGTATATGTCTTTACAGATGTCACATTTTCTGCTGTGAAAGTAGGGCTTTTTAACGTTAAATCATCGTAGTCACCACCAGTTAGGTCTGTCCAGGTTACTATCGCAAAATCTTGAGTTAGGCTGATTTTTGTTTCGTCTCCAGGGCAAAGTTCGTCTTCTGATATGGTTATTGATGGAGTTAAATTTGAGTTAACTGTAACAGTTAATTTCGCACGGTCGCTCTCGCAGCCATTCAGTTTCTGGCTCACATAATAATATGTCTTGTTTGTTGTACCAACGGCTGTACTTGGAGTTGGTGCACTTGTTGATGCTGTTCCACCAGTTGCATTTGTACCGTACCAGTATAATGTTGCTCCCGTCGTTGCTGTTGCCTGCAATGCATCGGCTGCAGCCTTTTCGCAGTACGATACATCTTGTGGAGTCGGCGCTTCCGGGATGCCGTAGAATGTCACCTTTATCGTCTTCGGTTCGGCAACGCAACCATCGCCGCTCGTATAACCAAGCGTCACAGTGAACTCCTTGTCCGCATCTACCTCGTTGCTTATCGTGACACTGCTGCCGCTGCCGCTTATGCCGTCGCCCGTCCACGTGAACTCACCGTCGCCAGCATCGCTCACCGTTGCGGTCAGTGTTATCGACTCGCCCGAGCATACCGCACTCTTGTCGGAGGTCAGCGTCTTGATTACAGGCTTCTCGTTTATCGTCACCGTCACTGGTGTTGCCGGGGCGCTCGTACATTTGTTAAGAGTTGCAGTCAGGCCGTATTCGCCGCTCTCGTCAGG
>CALAUG010000086.1 GCA_937892155.1 uncultured Bacteroidales bacterium
AGCAGGTCATCCCCACGCTAATCATGTGGTTTGTCGCATGGCCTGTTTTGGTCACCCAGATATGGGGGCTTGTCCAGCAATCAAAGTTGGACGACAAGGCACTTGCCATAGCCGAAGAGGTAATAAGCGGCAATGTCACCACTTCCTCCGCTCAGCCACGTTTCTGTTCAGGATGCGGCCACGAGCTACAGGATGAGGCCTTATTCTGCCCTAATTGCGGGAAAAGGAGATAGCAAGCCATCTCTCATTCGTCCGGCTGCGCAAACCTTCGTGTACATTTTTTGCAATCTCTTCTGCCAGAATATATAGTTCTTAGGGATGAGTTATGTCTGTGGCATCAACAGGTTGCGGAGTGTAGTTGCCAAAACTCATTATCTCAGTATTCTCCGACCTCCAGATAGCCCACCAGAACCGAGGATTCAGGAACATTTTCTTTGTAAAGGACAAGTTGGGAATTTTCAAAAATCTGTGTCAGGCACTTTTGCAGGCGGAAAGCCCAACGTTGGGCTTTCCGCCTGCAAAAATACGATTCTATTTAAGGTGTTTTCCATAACAGAGGATGATTTTCATAATTATATGACGCGATTTGGATACGTTACATCAATACTTGAAACTTATATTCATTGCTTTTTAATTCTCCAAGGATAGTTTGCCACGGGAAACATACAGAACCAGCCTAACATAACTAAAAACAATATGATGCATACAAAAATAGTGTTAGCCAAAGAATTTCCTATATAGAAATATAAAAACATTAATAGAGTAGTACATAATATTCCACATACAATAGAAAAGACATAAACAAACCTATTTGTGACTGCAAAGTACCTTTTGTGAGTTTTCTATCTCTATTGCTGCCTCAATATAGTCCTTAATCTTAAAGACCTTATCTTTATCTACTCGTTTGTAGGATATGAAGATTCTATTCATTATTATTCAGCAATAGTTCAATTTCCTTGTCAAAGTCGGACATAAGCTCTTTGTCTTGAATTACCCGGAACTTGTCGTACTCCGTAAGTGCTTTTTCCATAGCCTGATCGTGCGTAATGCGCCCTACATCAGGGAGCATGTCACGATTGTACATATCTATGAATTTCTTCAGTTGATCATGCCAATCACGCATTGTCATAATCACATGGTCCAAAGCACGCATTTCCGCCATATCAAGAAAAGCACTGCTCATCAGATTCAGCGACTCTACTTCCTTCTCGCTCAGATAATTCTTGGCAATGGTGACATCCGACTTGACGACTCTGCCGTCAGGCGCATTCTTCCAAGTAGTGAGCCCCATGTGGGGACGCTCTGCATCGGCACGTTCGTAGATAATCTCGGCTGCAGTCTTGTGCGAAACAGCATAGTGCATTGTGTTCTGAACCATCTTGAAGAAGGTTCGCGTCGTTTCGGAATCCTTGTCGTAGTCAGAGCTGCATTCACAGTAAATATCTGTAATCTTCTGGTAGTAACGCCGCTCCGACAGACGTATCTCGCGGATGCGCTCCAGCAAATCGTCAAAGTAGTCCGCACCGAATACATTCTTGCCCTTCAGCCGTTCATCGTCAAGCACGAAGCCTTTGGTGAGGTATTCCTTCAGCACTCTGGTAGCCCAGATTCGGAATTGTGTCGCCTCATAGCTGTTCACCCTGTAGCCGACGGCAATGACCACGTCCAGATTGTACATCAGGACCTCGCCCGACCATTTGTCCGAAGGTATTCGATATTTTCGAATTGAGTCGGACAAATGGATTTCACCGCTTGCATTAATCTGTGAGAGATGATAATTTATAGTAGATATTGCAGTTCCGAACAGTTCCGCCATCCGCTGTTGTGACAGCCAGAACGTGTTGGTATCGAAAATGACCTGCACCTCAGTCTTACCCTTGGCACCTTTATACAGCATGATGGTTGACTCCATCCCCTTGACAGCCACATCGTCTGTCATAGAAGCGGAGAAGTACTCCTGGGCAGCTTTGACCATACCCTTCTTCCCGTCAGCATTCATCGCCACAGCCAGACAGGCGGCACGAGATAGCATTACGGAATTCACCAGTCTTGTAGCTCCGCTACCAAGTTCTGCCATTTCCTCTATCTCACGGAAATGTTCACTAAGCGGATAACCTTTCTGAGTCACCCACGCCTGGGCTTTTGCCATCACGCGCTCAAAGTTCCAGTACTTGCCATAACCCATAATTCGTGCAAGTTTGCGCGAATTCCACCACTCCTTGCCTTCGGCATCATGTTCGCACAATTGCGCGAAGGGGGACTGGAGTGAGGGAATGTTGTTGGAATGGTTTATTAATTCATTTTCCATAATTTACAATTCTTCAAAATGATAATGTTCAATCAAGTTACTTATTTAACACATACATTAAACTGGTTATGAGTTTCTTGCTTGAAGCCATCGGATTTCTGAAGTCAATCTGGTCAATGTCGGAGATGTCCAAGCGGATGCTCTTGGCGTATGGTGCATCATCAAGCATCAGAGGGAGGATAGGCTTGTTCATATTGACGGCATAGCCTATCTCGCGGATGACATTGATGGAGGTATTGGATTTTTCGGAACTGATGAAGACTGATTCACCACCTGCTCTGAGAATTGCAAGCGACACTCCCCCGCCCATAGTCACATAGCAATCATCCGAACTGGCTATGATTTCAGCCTGCGATTCCAGAATATTGCCGAACTTTACGGTGAGGGTTGATTGGTTAAAGGTATATGTTCGTTGTTCCATTGTTTTAATTTGATTAATTACTCCAAATAATACCGATGCCTTTCTTCTGGTGTCAATTCCCTGTCCTTGAATCTTTCACGGGTTATGTCGAGCATTTCTTGTAGAGGTGGAAGGGCTTCCCAAATCTTAATAGTTCCGTCATCAGATGCAGAAACGATGTACTTTCCGTCAGGGCTGTAGGAGGCAGAGTTAACATAAGCTGTATGTCCTTCCAAGGTTTTCAGGCATTCCCCTGTAGTAACATCCCATATCCTCACGGTATTGTCCCATGACGCGGAAACGATGTGCTTCCCGTCAGGGCTGTAGGAGTTAACATCACTCGTACGTCCTTCCAAGGTTTTCAGGCTTTCCCCTGTGGCAGCATCCCATATCATCACGTCCCATGACGCGGAAACGATGTGCCTCCCGTCAGGGCTGAAGGAAGCCGAGCTAACACCATCCGTATGTCCTTCCAAGGTTTTCAGGCTTTCCCCTGTGGCAGCATCCCATATCCTCACGGTATTGTCCCATGACGCGGAAACGACGTGCTTTCCGTCAGGGCTATAGGAGGCAGAGCGAACACTTTCTGTATGTCCTTCCAAGGTCTTCAGGCATTTCCCTGTGGCAGCATCCCATATCCTCACGGTTTTGTCCCATGACGCGGAAACGATGTGCTTCCCGTCAGGGCTGTAGGAGGCGGAGTTAACACTAGTTGTATGTCCTCTCAGTATGCCATTTTCATTGCCGAATACTGTTTCCAAGGCAAAAGCTGATTCAGATGTCAAGGGCCGGTCGGGGTTGTCCAAGTTTGCAGGCATGGTGTTTATCAGCAGCATTTTGGCAAGATGGGCATCGCCGTCTTCAGCGAGCTGCAAGGCTTTTTCGGCCACAAACCTCGATTGGTTGCCCAAGGCTGTCCAGTGCTGTTCTTTTAGCCGTCTGTTTTGGAAGAGAAAGACGGCTACAATGGCAAGCACTACAACCACAATTGCGGTCATGATTCTTGCCATGCGTCTGTTCTTGGCTATTTTTTCCTTGGCCAAGGTGTCGGCGCGGCTTGCTGCCACAATAGGGCACAGCACGTCGTGTGTCAGCTCGTAGTCGGTAAAACGGCCGCGCTCCAACCGAGTAAGGATATGCCTGTCAGTCAACATTTTCAAATCCTCGTCGTTGACATGCGCCTTGAGGTCGGCAACGGCCACCGAACGCCGCCGCTCGTCGGACGAAACGAGGTGCTCTTCAAGGAATTTCCTTGCCGTAATCCCAATGCCGGCCATGCCTTGCTCGTAGAAACTGCGCACGATGTCGTCGCCGGCTTCGCCGACAAGGACACTGCGTATGGCCGTGCTGCCTGTTTGAATCATCCGGTCGTAGAGGCCATACATGAGCAAGGAAAGAATGGCGGGATCAACGCTGCTGCCGTCACTCATCGAAACCACTTTGTCGAGAATCTGTTTGGAGACGTCCTCGTCAACCAGTCCTTCGGCCGGCTCCGTGATGACATTCATGGCCTCGTCGCGGCTCAAGGCTTTCAGCAGGTAGCGGTTTTCCTTGAAAGCCGTCAGGTTGTATTCGTTGATTACATCTTCCAACCTAAACAGCGAGTCGTCCCTGAACGACATGACGAAACGGAAACGGTTTCTGAAGTCATCGTAGTCCAAATCGTCGGGCAACCTCCTTGAATCATCTACCAAAGCATAAAGCTGACGCATCAGCAGGGCTGCTTTTTCACGCTGATCTTGGAAAATTTCTTCGTATTGGTCGAGGATGACGACAGGCGTGCATGGATTTCCTTCAGGAGACTGGAAAGAAACTTTGCAGAAATACGACCAGATGAAACTTGGGTCGTCAGGCTCAATGGCTTTCTTTAGCGTGTTGTTTTGGGTGAAGCCGTTTTCTCTCATCTTGCTCTCAATGCACCTGACCACACATTCCGAATAGGTGAGAGTCCGTCCGTTTTCGTCAGGTGTTTTTTCTTCCTGCGAAAGACGCACATAAACAGGCAGATATCCGCGTCGCGAAAGGAGAGGTATGACACCTGCTTTCAGGAGCGAGGTCTTGCCTATGCCTGAACGTCCGTAAAGCGACACGACGGTGTGGTCCGAAATCAGCGAATACAGTTCGTTTGTTGCCTTGCGTCGGCCGCAAAACATATATCGTCCGGAGTCGTCATACGACCCAAGGCCCGGCCATGGGTTTGAAGAAATGGTGTTGTTCATTTTTGCAGCGATTTTCTTATGATGTCAAAAAGTTCGGTGATAGGATTTTGCGAAAAGTCAAAAGAGGTTTTCCGAGTGGTTTTTTCCTCAAAATAACGATGGTAGTCGGAGTGTGTTTCATATCCGTCAAGCACGATGGGTATCATTTCTGTAGATCCGTCATCGAGCCTTGGGCGGACAAGGTCCCATTCCTTCATGTAATACCGCTCCATGTTTCCGTCCTTGAGGTCATTTTTCACTTGCTTGCTCAGAATGGGGAGAAACACCTTGCATTGGCCGATGGCATCGGCTATGCGGTCGTCGTAGGAATTGCCGCCGAACAGTTTTTTGGAGTCAATCCACACATTGAATCCTTTTTCTTTCAACTTGCTGAAAATCAAGGCTGCCATTGCCGAGTCCTCGGAAGCATAACTTACGAAGATGCCGCCAAGGTTTTTTAAATCTTCGAACTTGCCTTTGACTATATCTAATTTCGATGCCAGCATCTCGTGAAATTTAGCGGCATCGGGGAAAGTGTAAACCTTCTGTGTTTTCAGGTATTTGACAAGGCTTGCATCGGGCGAAGAAGAGTCGTTGTCGCAGTTCAGGGTCATGGCCACTTGCCCGTATTTCAAACGCGACACATCCCCTCTGAGGCAATACCAGAAAAAGCGGAAATACCAGTCGCTGAACCTGCATCCGATAGCGAGCATCTCCTTGCGTTTCATGAAATTCATCAGCCTGGTAGGATGGGAATTGGAGTTCATCCACATTGCGATAACCTCAATCGCATCGTTGTCGGTAACGGCGAACTTCTTTGTAACCTTGTCGGGGTCGGCCTTCCCGAAGACATAATACAAGGTGGGCGGCACATCGAAAAACTCATCTGATGATGCGGTCTCGCTGATGTCGAAATCGGAACCTTTTTCTCCGAATATGTCGAGTACCCTAAGCTTGTCGCCCCAGATTTCACGCATCACGGTTTCGAGGTATGGGTCGAAATTGACGGTCAGTACCACGCGGAAACATTTCGTCTTGAGGATTTTCCTCAATTTTTCGGAAACATCATTACTGTCAAAACTGTGATTTTTTACGGTTTCAAGAATCTGGTCGTATTTTGACATGTCGGCGAAATCGTCATCTTCGCGGCACCGCTCACGCCTTATCTTGTCAAGATATTCCTTGCTGTCGGAAAATCCACCTGTCTTTTCCTTGTCTAATAAGGCTTCGTTGCCAAGCACCAGCACATAATTGCCTTTGATGACATTGTCGGTCAGATGCAACCAACACTCTTCGTTAAAAGCGAGATAATCAGCCATAATTTAGGGTTTTATAATCTGTTTTTTGATTTCCTATAGTTAAAAATGATAATGTTCGATTATATCAGTTGTATTCGTTTGTAATAGCAGAACTCAAGTAATAAATGCAACTTTTTGATTAATATTTTCAATTGACGGTGC
>CALAUG010000087.1 GCA_937892155.1 uncultured Bacteroidales bacterium
CACGCAACGGCGTCACTCTGGGCGAGACGACAGCCACGAGTTACAACGATCAGGTTCAGGACGAGATGACATATACTTACAGTGTCACGGCAATCTATTCGGGCGGCGAGTCGATGCCTGTGAACGTGCTGGTCGATGTCATAACCGCTGTGGATGAAAATGAAATCTGTTTCAGCGTCTATCCGAACCCCGCCGACGATGTCGTTTATATCAATGTCGGCGATGTCGAGTACGACTATTTCATTTACAATAATTTAGGTCAGCAGGTCTTTGGCGGAACGGCAGACGGCCCGCAGCGTGTTGACGTCAGCGGCTTGTCTGAAGGCCTGTATGTCATCAAGATTTGTGAAAGCGGAAATGTGGCGGCAAGGAGGATTGTCGTGAGATAGTCACCGGACGTTTAAGTTTTTATAAATCAACGGATCAAGCCCCGAAAGTCAAAGAGAAACTTTTGGGGCTTGTTTGTGATTTCAGCTTTTTGTTTTGATGAAGAGGTTCAATCCAATGGTTCGGGTTCGTCTTCGACGGTGTTCTCACCAACCGAGGCGTCGAAGGCAAGAAAGACTTCCAAGAGTGCCGTTTCGCGGAAGAAGTGGTTGGGGTCGTCGATGAGCTATTTTGAATTAAAACTTCCTTAATTCAATTATAGGCATTTGTGTTTTAAATTCAGGATCAATGTTGTGAC
The DNA here is from genome assembly GCA_937892155.1 of uncultured Bacteroidales bacterium. GTDB lineage: Bacteria > Bacteroidota > Bacteroidia > Bacteroidales > UBA1715 > UBA1715. The sequence goes on from CALAUG010000087.1 coordinate 686, forward strand.
ACTGTTCTTTAACTATACCCCTACGATGAATGGCAGGTTGTAAACAATACAAGTCAAATTCTTCCAGATTTACATCTTCTATTGTTATCCAATGCGGAAAAATCAATTTCATATACGCAGTTGTGATACGTTTTACGGCAGTGAAATCACGCATATCTGAGTCTTTTTGGAAAGACACTAATTCATCAAACAAAAGCCCATATTGGTTTTGTGTACGCATCGAATGAAGTATCTCGGAAAAATACTCTACATTGACAGTCCAACCTTTAAAAATCATACTTTTGTTAATCCTCGGCAAATACCAACCTTCAATAAAACAATGGAAACGGTCTAATAATGCCGATTCTCGGAAGTTTGCTGGTAATGAATCAAAATATCTCACCGACACAGGATGCCTGTCTTTTGTTAACGGGATATTTCCCATCAAAATCAAACCGCATTCCGAAGAAAACTCGTTATTATCAATAGTGGTTTTGCCACTTTCAAGATATGACTTTAAGGCCGCCTGTATCTCAGATGGTTCTTGAAAAACAATGGTTTGTATTTCATCAAATGCTGTAAAATCATGGTTCTTAATAATTCCATTCTGTTGTTTTTGCTTATCGAAAAACAACTTGGCACGGGTAACTTTACCACCACTTACAAGCCATCCATATTTAGAAAGATTGCCAAAAACATATGATTTTCCTGTACCTTTTGGCGCAAGTTCAATACAATTCAGCCTTGGCTCAACAAAAATAAGCAAACGTGTCAGGAACTCCAATTTACATGCAATACTTTCAAAACCATCAGGATCATACTCCATGGCAGAAAGCAAAAAGTCTATCCATTCGGAAGTGGAAAAGTTTTTACGAACTTCACGGAAGAAATCAACATTAACAGATTTATATGGTTTAAATGGCTTATAATCAGTCATTTCAACATGTTGTTTCTTTCCATCAGCATCAGGAAGGACACAAAGTTTTATTATTCCCCATTTCTCTCCATCGACTAATGAGCCCTTATGCTTTGAATAAACATATTCAGGAATTTGCCCTTCATTTATTTTTATACCTAAATCTGGAATGCCAAAACGTCGAACTCCTTTAACCAAATCAATATAAATGATAAAACGAGTGAGCAATGTGATTTCCTCTCCACTACCTAAACGGTCCTTCACTTCCTCCGCTTTTTGAGGGATAACTGTATCAAGAAAGTTAGTAAGGCCATTTTTGTCAACTTGCCCTAATTCATTGATATACTTCTTTAGCACAAAGTCTTTGACAAACGACGGCAGGTTTCTTCCCGCAAATAAGCTATTCGTTGAAGCAGAGTCCTTGTAAATTGCCATTGAAGCAAATTGAGTTCTTATTTTTTCGCTTAATGAATTATCCATTGTTTCATTGATTAAAAGTTAAACAAATCGTCTTCTTCGGCACCAAGTTTTACGTCAATAGTATCGGTTTGCTTTGTTCCTGAAATAACAAGTTCAATTGTTTTTACAGACTGACTTAATGATAGTTTCTCGCTTTGATAAACATTATCACCTTTTGAAGATAGCATATATTGCTTTCCATTATAATTGACATAAGGAATATCAATAGAACTAATGCCTTTGATTTGATACTTGACGATTGGAGCAGATTCAGACAGCGTTTTTGTTAAAAGTGTCGCCGTCCAATGAGTCGCATCTTTTTTAGAGGAAATAACAAATATTGGGACAAGTATTTCCTCTGGCGTGCAACCGCCATGAGCACTTTGTCCGTTGGGTACTTTCCCACATAGTGATTGATGATTTAGGGCGCACATGGTTTTCTCATCATCACATACAATGTAATCTTCGCAAGAAACGCACTTTCCATCTTTACGAAACGCCAAACGACCATGATGATCAGATTCTACTCCGGCTAAATTCAAACCATCACAATGTTGAGAAAGCGACGTAAGACCATGGTCTGATACGATGGCTATCTTCTTTCCATTGTATTCTGAAACTATTGTTTCAATGGCCTTATTTACTATCTCAAGCTCTTCAAGAATATAATTTGGGAACTTGTTGCTTTTGTGGGCATGAGTATCCAAGTCGCCACACTTCTTTAATGTTCCGTTTGAAAGCTCGAATAAAGCTTTTTTGTTGACTTCTGTTGTTGATGGATATGCAGCTCGTGCTATATGAATTTCATTAAGAAAGATGCCGTCTTTTTGCTTCTTCTCAAGACACTTTTGAATATACGGAATCCAGTCAACGCCAAGACCGTCAATCCAATAATAAACATCTATATCCGATCGCCCACTTAAAATTGTCTTGGTCGTTTTCAATTGCTGATACCATTCATTACAAGCTGATACAGAACCATTCTTTTCTTTGATATAACCAGCTATTTCCGAAGTGTATCTGTCGGCAAGTTTTGCCTGCTTGTAAGCATTGAAATAACTATTAATCCAAGATAGAGAAGCACCCGAATTTGGTTCAAGATAATTATACAGATCTGGAAAGAATGATTGAAAACTATTCTTTGAGATGTTCCCTTGAGCGAACCATTCTGTTGCCAAAAGTTTTTCGGTCTTAGTTAAAGGCGAGAAATGGCGAGTTGCTGTTGAATATCCATTCACTTCAGCCAACTTGCTTAGTCCGTCTTTAAGCATAACTTCTGTCTCATGGCTCAACAAAACATTATGTTCTTTGGCGGATTGCAAGCAGGTCAACCTTTCTTCTATATAATTATCAGATTTGTCAAGAGAGAAGATTGCTAAAGCAACTGCTGAGAAGAACTCGTTATTGGTATAACATTGTATTTTGTTAATTACTTGGCAAATATAGCCTTCTTGGCAGAACTTTTCATTGTAATAGGTCGTAAGCAGCCATTTTTCAAAATCATCATTGCATTCAAACCACGTTTTGAGGAAAACATTGTAATCGGAAAGATTGTCGATATGGAAATATGAATTGAAAAACTTCTCAAAAGAAAAAGATTTAATATCGGTAATTTCTTGAGCCAATCTTTGCCAATGTTGCTCATCTGTAGGTTTGTATTCAATTTTCCCAAAATCCAGTTTTAATCCTTCTTTCAAAAATTCATAAGCGGATGAACACGTGATGAAATAAAACGCATTGTCTGGCTTTGCATATTGTGCATTGGCAAATATAGCTGGAGAAGTACAAATTATCAATGGCTTAACGGCAGGTTGAGCCTTCCACACATTGAGCCACTCATTTACGGAATGCGCAACGTTGAACATCGACAAATCACAAATACCGTATGTTGTGCCATTTGTTAATATAAGGTCGTATGTAAAGCTCTTGTCAGCATTTTTCAAATACCACACTGTACATTGGGAGTCATTTTCAAACAAAGACATCTTTCCTTCAAGACCGACAATGGGAATGTAAATACGACGGTTTTTCGCGACCGCCTGGCTGTTGTTTTCAATTCCTTTGATTGTTTTAACAAGCGCATCAAACTCTTTCGCTGACCTTTCATTATTATAAAATCTTGCCAATTCTGAAAATGGCGTAATGATGCAGTCATCGTTATACGAAGAGGCGTATTCCAGTATGCTATTTGACAATTCACTATAAGTAAGAATTGTATCTGGAAAATCACTGTCCATCCAATCATTTACATTTTTAAAATGGCATCCAAGCTCCTGAACATAAGAAACGAAACGATATGAATCCTGAAAGTTATCAAACAGCACAAACCGCACAGGAAAGCGGTTGGCAGTTCCTGCCGTTACTCCTGACAGTTCTTTGTCAGCTTTGACAAAGCTAATCAAATCCTCAAAATGAGCAAAATCGTTACGCATCGTAGTTGTTTATTATGTCAATAATTCTTTCTGCCACACTGTCATCTTCGCAAATCTTCTTCAAAAGTTCACGAGCCTTGCTGACATCAGAAATGCGCTGAACCTTGCTGATGGCATTTGACCGCTTTTGGTGGAATTGAACCGTCGGAGTAGGCGGCTGAGATTGGGGATTTGGTTGCGGAGGCTGAGGTGCAAGCAGTTTCAAATATTCAATGCGTTTCTTTGCCGCTTCAACAATTCTTTCGTCACCATGAACTAAATATTTGCTGCATTCTTCAATGTTGTCAATTTTGGCAATTAACTCAAGCTTAACTTTGACTGTCTCTTCTTGAGACTTGTACGCACTCCAATTGCTGATTTCTTTCGAGACTTCCTCTTCACTCCATAACCCTTTTGAGTTTTGCAGATGATGTTCCAAATAGTCAAACGCTTCGTCAAACTCATTGACTTGAAATTTGATATTAGGCAATTGCAACAAATAGTTTTCAAATCCTTTTTTGAAAGAGTCCGCCTCATTCAGATAATTCGACAATTCAAATTTATAGTTGTGGAAACCATCTAATGTGTCGTTTAACAACTTCGGGTCGCGGGTGTTGTCGGTGGCTATGATACGCAGCAGGTTGTCTAAAAGTGTTTTTATTCCATCTTTGATGTTTTCATCAGCGTATTTCAGCGACCACAGTGGGAATCCCTTTTCAGCCAAGTAACCATACTTAAAGGCGTTGCGGGCATCTGTCAAACTACTGATGTCTGAATAGCCTTTTAGATTATTGAGTTTGAATGTTTTTACGATGGTTTCACAAACGTTACGGCTTTCTTTAGTCTCAAAACGGAAATCCAGTTTGTTACTTTCTTTGTCTTTTTCCCAAGCATTAAACAGCTCAACAACATCATCCACCATATTTTTGACATCACGTGGTTTGCCATTCAAATCAAAAATTTGCTTTGTCCATTTCCGCATGGCAAATGCGACCATACCCATGGAAGCGTAGGATTGATACAAACCGTATGGCGGATACGAAAGTTCCTTCAACCTTTCACCCATATTAAATTGCTCGCTTTTGGAAGTATGCTTGAACTTGTTGTCAATAAAATTTGAAATGACATATAATGGGTGATTCGTATCTGCACCATCAACCCATTCCAGATTTTCGTTTACCATATCTTGCAAGACGAAACGTATCGGCTGCATGGGGCCAGTACATTTGTCAAGGATTTCCTGCTTTGTTGAAAATGACAAAAAGTTGTCTGCCATAGTCTTGCTTGACTGTTTCTTCCAGAACGTATTGGGAACTCTGCGCAAAAACGTAATCGTTTCCGGACCCTTGGAAAATATCTTTGTTGTTATATCCTCATTTATTGTACTGGTGATTTTCTGTGTGGAACCGAATCCTTTTTCTCCCCTCAAATAATATGTGAAATTGTTGCGTCTGACGGAAAATAGCCAATCCTTCACAAGAGAAAAAGCATTTTCCCGATGCGTTTTCTGCTGCTCCATCTGATTGTATTTCCCGGCACATTTGGAATTTGCCATAAATTCAATAAATCTATCATAGTTTTTATCGCTAAACGGTTCTTCAAATACCACAAACACTACATTCGCAAATCGCTCGTCAGAAGAATTGTTGTTTGCAATTTCTCTCAATGCATTAACTTCGTTGAGATTTTTCCCGAAAAGCATTGCTAAAAACAGTTCGTATGGTTTTGCTTGTTTGTAATTGTTCTCAATCTGGCTTAAAAGCAAGGATTCATTAGCATATTGAGAGAAAATCTTATATTGGTATTGGCGATTAACATTCGACAACCAACCATCAATGATTTTGCGTACCTGAACATCATTGAAATTCAACAGTTTTTCCGTATATTTGAATTCACTGTTTTTCAGATTGTTTTTCTCGTCTTCGATTTCTTTTGTCGGCAATGCAGAAAACTGAATGGAATACAATCCGTTGTCATCCCCTGGCAAACGCTGGATAATGCTATGCTCGTCAAAGTATTTGAGAATCTCATCAAGAATTGGTTTGATAGAAGTCCCTGTAAACAAATTTGATATATTTCCACCAGTTGGAGTTACAGTGTCACTTGCCGCGATATTGTTTAAGGCGTTGAGTAACAAAATGCCTTTAAATACAGCAGAATACTCGTATCCTTTGTTTTCAACCTCCAAATGACGCGCATTATAGCGTTCGGTTACTACACCGTATTTCAAGACATCGGCATTAAACACGTCCTGAACATAATCCCATAAATAGTCTGCTGTGATGACATCGCCATTAAGAAAATGATTTTCATCATCCAAAAAAGCTTTCACCTTATCGTTATTCCCAATGAACTCAAAAACACTTCGACTTGAAGACCCTGCTTCACGAGCATAATAGGTGGCAAGGTTTGCCGTGCTTGGATGCAATGGGAACAGATTGAACAAGTCTTTTTGGGTCTCCTCTGTTTTTGCAGAATCTGGTGCAAACAATGAAAGCAATGATGCGCATTTTGGTTTTGCAAAAAACTTATTTGCAATTGTCTCTTGTTCTTCTGCCGTCGCATTATCTGCCAAACGGAATTTACGGCTCATGATCTTGAAAGCCGAAACCGTCTCCATTTGGTATGGCATAAAATGATAACGTCCTTTTGTTTTTTCACGTTCCTGATTGTCCAGTCCATTCAAAGCCGAGGGGTGAGAAATATAGAAGAAGTACGAATTGTTTTCTTTGTTCATCACCTTTTCGTCTATTTCCTGCAAGGCGACAAAAAGGCTTGGCCCTATATCAGATGCTGCAATATCAGTAAATTCGTCCCAAATGACGAGCAAGCCATCATAGCCGAACTTGTCCTTCTGACTTGCCAATTCATTTTGTACTTCAAAAAACCATTCCGCAAGTTTGGTATTCGCAAGACGAATGTCTATTCCTGTGTTACGCTGTGCCTCAACTACTTTCGCAAAAGTCGAATTATCTTTGTTTTGCAGTTTGTTTTTCAACTTTTCGATTGTCGGAGCAACAGAAGCCAATTGAGGACTTTTTTCAATAAGTAAATTCCACAGATCAGGCTGTTTTTCAATATGTTCAACAAGATTGTCAAAATCGGTTTTTACAGTAATTGAAATGCCTGCCTTCTGCAACGCTTCGCTGATAGCCCGTTGCAATTGAAGCGACAAATCCTCCTTGTGTGAAATATTGCTTTGTCCATAAAGCATTACAGGAAACAATCGTTTGCCTTGACGCAATGAATAAATGTCTTGGCGAAGCAAATCATATTCCTTTTCCTTGTACTCATTATCCACATATTCTCTGATTTGTTCAACCTCATCGCACAGCAAATGCTTGATGACAGCTCCGGCGTGGCTTTTGCCCGTTCCGTATGTGCCCGAAATCCAAAATGAGCGGTGGGCATCAATGTCAGTGTTTCTTACGGATTTAATAACAGTTCTCAGAATGTCATTAAACTGTCTGTTTGCAATGAAACTTGTCCATTGGCCACCTTCTTCATTTGCAATGTTATAAGCCGGCTTGCCTTCGCGAATTGTGATTATATCGGAATATTTTGTTGCCATATCTTCTTTATTTCTAATTCCTTTTGTTTTTCGTTTACTTTATAGGCTTTACTCGCCAGTGTCCGTGTGTCTTGCCTCCAACCCTTTCTATAAGACCTTCTTTCTTCAAGTACACAATGTGTTTTTTGATTGTTCTGTCCGAAATTCCAAGTTTTTCAGCCAGTTCCTTAATTGTAAGTCGGGGATTTTCGGCAATTGCATCATACGTTCTACGGACTGATTCGGAAATTTCTTTGGGAACTTCTTTGGGAATCCTTTGGGAATCCTTTGGGAAGTCGGTTGTTCCCTTAGCGCCATTCAAGTACTCGTCGGATGTCCTGAAAGTAACACATATTTCTTCGGTTTGCACATTGTATTCCGGCAATGGGATTCCGTGTATGGAGCACGACTTGCATATCTTGTCGATGCCACGGCCCCAGCTTTCCACATGTCCCGAAAGATAAAACACATGGGCGATATTTGGGTTGTAAGGTTCGCTTTTGTGGCTTTGTTTCAGTGTTTTGTCTGTCCAGTAAGCAGAAAGCCGACAATCGTTGAAAATCATGATTTTGTCGGCATACACGCGAATCTGTATGGGAATTTGGC
>CALAUG010000088.1 GCA_937892155.1 uncultured Bacteroidales bacterium
CCCGAAATGTCATTAATCATAATTGGTCCAAACGATTCTACTATATGTTTGATAACGGAAAGTCTAAAACTATCTATTGATACAGGAAGTTCTGGAAACGTATTTTTAATGATGGTTAAGGGAAGTTCCAACCGTCGTAGTTCTTCTTGCTCGTCTATGTCTTTTGCGCCTGGTCGTGATGAATATCCTCCAATATCAATAATATCAGCACCATCGACAACCATTTTCTGAATCCTTTTTTCTATGTCCTTTGCCGTGCTATATGTACCTCCATCGTAAAATGAATCGGGGGTAACATTAAGAATTCCCATTACTTTGGGGCATTCGTAGGTCATTGATTTCCAAATATCTGCCATAGAAAAATCTTTTCGCTAAAATACAGAATATCTTTTGTAACTTTACCAAAATTTCTATGTCTTTTTCAGTATGAAGAAGTATTTCACATTGCTGTTCTGTCTGTTGATAACTGTTGTCGCGTTAGCTCAATCGTCGGCTGTGTTTTTTACGGAAAATAAGCATCAATGGGATGAAAAAGTGTTGTTCAGGAGTCACCTGTATGGTGGATATGTGTTTTTGGAGAAAAACTGTCTCACTTATTATTTTCGTGATGCGGAATCGTTAAAGCATCGTCACGCCAGTACATCCTTGTCGGAAGCAGATTTAGACCGTAGTCGTGAATATTTTATGCAGACGGGTATGCAGCTGCCGTTTGAACATTCTCAGCATTCCGATACCATTAAGGCACACGCATATCAGGTGAAGTTTTCGGGAATGAACCCGCGGACGAAAGTATATGGCCTCAATCAAAATATGTATACGGAAAATTACCTTAAAGGACCAAATCCAAAGTATTGGTCGTCTGGCGTTCGCAGTTTTGATGATGTGGTGTACGAAAATTTGTATCGCAACATTGATTTGCATTTATATGGTAACATAACCGATTTGAAGTACGATTTTGTGGTAAAACCTGGTGGAGATCCTAAAAAAATCAAGTTGGAATATAGCAGCGTCCCGTCAATGTCGGTTCGTCACGATGGTGTGTTGGTGATACAAACATCAGTGAACGAAGTGTATGAGCAAAAGCCCTTTGCATATCAGATAATTGGGAACGATACGGTTGTCGTCCCGTGTGAATATCATTTGGAATATTTCACTGTTTCGTACGATTTAGGCGAATACAACAAAAATTACGCTTTGTACATAGATCCTGATTTGATATTTTCTACTTATACTGGCTCTACCGCCGACAACTGGGGATTTACGGCGACATACGATTCCGAAAATAATGCCTATCTGGGTGGTATAGTCGAAGGATTTGGTTATCCAGTAAATATGGGTGCAATACAGACGGAATATGGCGGCGGGAATTGGGATATTGGTTTAATAAAACTTGATGGCTCTGGGAAAAATCGTTTGTATGCAACCTATCTTGGTGGGTCAAGTAGTGAAATGCCGCATAGTTTGATTGCTAACAGCAAAAACGAACTGCTCATTCTTGGAACAACCGGTTCTCCTGATTTTCCAGTTCAAAGTGGGTACCAGACAACATTTATGGGTGGTGATTCTGTCATATACGACAATACGATAATGTTTGAACATGGTGTAGATATATTTATTGCTCGCCTTGCCGTTGACGGTTCTGCAATTCTTTCTTCAACATTTTTGGGTGGAACGAAAAATGACGGTCTCAATTTTAGTTGGGAAACCGATTTGGAATATGGTCACGATTCGTTGTATTACAATTATGGTGATGGTGCCCGTGGCGAAATAATGGTTGACGACAATGATAATGTTTACATTGCTTCTACAACATTTTCAGACGATTTTCCCGTTCTTAACGGATTTCAAAACACGTTTGGCGGTGCCCAGGATGGCGTTGTATGTAAATTAGATCCGACACTTTCAACACTTGTTTGGAGCTCATATATTGGTGGCGACAGTAAAGATGCAGCTTATTCCATTGATGTCGACCACGGTGATGGTGCATATATAACAGGTGGTACGTGTTCTTCAACGTTGAATTTGCCTGTTGGTGGATATCAGTCAAACAGAATTGGTGGTACGGTTGATGCGTTTGTTTTAAAACTTAACCAAAGCGACGGAGCATTGCAGTCAGGTTCGTATTTTGGTTCTACGGAATACGATCAAGCGCATTTTGTTCGTGTGAATTCGTTCGGAAATGTGTATCTGTTCGGGCAGACGAAAGCTCCAGGCAGTACGTTGATTTATAATGCAAAATATAGTACCCCAAATAGTGGCCAGTTTTTGGCATCGTTTAACAACGACTTGTCGGAATTACGATGGTCAACGGTGTTTGGAAGTGGTTCTGGCGTGCCAAATATTTCACCAACTGCGTTTGAAGTGGATATTTGTAACCGCATTTATTTGGCTGGTGTAGGGCGTGAGTGGAACGATCAGCCACAGTGGTATTATTATGGTAACCAGTACACACTTTTGTATGACTACGGTTGGTTGTCAATCAATGGGACAAAGGGTATGGACATTACCGATGATGCTTATCAAAAGGATACCGATGGAAAGGATTTCTATATCATGGTGATTGACGACGAAGCGAATGGTCTTGATTATGCAACCTATTTTGGCGAATTGGCCGATGGTAGGGTGATATATACTGCAGCAGACGGGTACACATATTATGGATGTGCCAATGGTGGTCGCGACCACGTTGATGGTGGTACGAGCCGTTTTGATGCAAATGGATACGTGTATCAAAGCGTGTGCGCAAGTTGTGGCGGTTGCAACGGATTTCCAATAGCTCCAAATCCGGGTGTGTGGTCAACAAAAAATAATTCAAGCAACTGCAATGCCGCAGTGCTGCGTTTTGTTATTGATTTTGGTTTGATAGAGGCAGATTTTGATTTGCCGGAGGTTGGTTGCGTAAGCAAGGAACTGGTATTTAAAAACACAACTCAAATTCACTATAATAATCCCCATGTGGTATATACCTGGGATTTTGGTGATGGAACAACGTCAAACGAGGAATCGCCGACGCACGTATACCCATCTGTAGGGACATACAAAATTACCTTATACGTACAAGATTCCACTTCGTGCAACCAGAGTGATTCTGTTTCCAAGGAATTTTCTATTGCTACGAAAACAAATTATGAAACCCTTGATGTGCAGAATATTTGTCTTGGCGATAGTGTTCTCGTTGGTATTCCTAATGAATATGACGAATCGTTGGAATATGAATGGAGTCCAAAGGATTGGTTGACGGATCCATCGCAGCCACATACCTATACAACTCCGAACGATACGACTACCTACCAGCTTACGGTTACTTCGGGATGGTGCCAAACTGTGTACGAGCAGACAGTCAACACGTTTAACGAGGATTATTATGTAAAAAAAATCGATGTCACGGAAAAGGGTATGCCGCGAAAATCAAAAATTTGCAAGGGAGAAACTGTGCGGCTGACGGTACAGACAAATGCTCCGTCGCAGCGATTCTTGTGGTCAACAGATAGACAGTTTACGAAAATTATCAATCCCGATTTTTCTGTTAACTATATCGACGTTGCACCAACAGAAACAACAACTTACTATGTGAAAACATTGAGTACGTACTGCGATTTTGAAGCACAGGATACAATCACCATAGAGGTGTTCCATAACGATATACAGGCATTTGGAGACACGTTGATGTGTCTGGGTGATATTGTTTCTGTGTACGTTAAAAATTTTAATCCTGAAAATGAATTGACGTATCAATGGACACCTAAAAATGTGATTCAATCGGGTAGTAGCGACGATATGGCGTTTGTGAAGCCAACTCGTTCAACCGATTTTGTTGTATATGCAACCGATGCAATTGGTTGTCAGTATACCGATACCGTTCGCATTGATGTGGATGAACTTTTGTTGGAACTTGACAACTTCCAGCAGATTAGTTGTAATGGCAGGACGGATGCGCAGATAGAAGTCGCTCCGATAGGAATAGATCCGTATGAATATGTGTGGGAAGATGGTTCTACATTGCCAGGCCGTTACAATTTGGGTAAAGGAATCTACAATGTGGTTGTTACCGACGGATTGGGCTGCACAAATTCTTTGAAGGTTGAAGTAAAAGAACCTGATGTACTGAAAATTACAGACGTATCTCATTTTAACGAATCATGTAAAGGTGCTTGTAATGGCTGGATAGATGTTTCTGTTTCGGGTGGAACAAAGCCATACTCTTACCAGTGGTCAAATGGAGACACGTTGGCCAAGGCAACGCATTTATGTCCAGGCACATATTCTATGAAACTCGTCGATGCCAATGGTTGTAGCGATAGCATAAAAAATCCTATCGACATTGTTCTTGAAGAACGTTTACCAGATGTTGAGGTTTCTGCAGACAAAACCTTACTTTATCTTGGTCAGGAAACGAAACTCTATGCTACGCAGCATCCATCAGATTCCATTAGTTATATATGGACACCGAATATATGGCTCGATGACAACAAAAAACCTATAGTAACCGTAACTCCGGATATAGAACTTAACCTGACATATAAACTTGTCGCCGTAGATCAGTATGGCTGTCAGCGTTCCGATACTATTACCATTAAATCGGTGGAGTGGATTTGTGGGAATCCATTTATATTCGTTCCTACGGCTTTTACGCCAAATAATGATGGCAAAAACGACGTTATTCAAGTGTATGGTGGTGTTATTTCGAACTTTGTTTTTGAAATTTTTGACCGTTGGGGCGAAAAAGTCTTTGAAACTAGCGATTCAAATGATGCATGGGACGGAACCTATAACGGAAAACCTTTGCAGCCACAGGTTTTTGTGTATTATTTAAAAGGAACGTGTCTCAATGGAGAAGAGTTTGAGGAAAAGGGTAACATCACTCTTATTCGATAATGCTAAAGAAAATTCTGACATATTGTATTGTTGCTATGGCTGCGATTGATGTGTATGCCCAGGATATTCACTTCTCAAATTTTTATACCAATACACTTAATTTAAATCCAGCCGATGCTGGATTTTTTACGGGTCATTATCGGTTCTGTCTCGCATATAGAGATCAATATAGAACGGTAGCAAAGCCATATCAGACGGTTACAGCAAATTTTGATGGGAAAGTTGCAAAACGAGGGTGGAACTTCATATTGGGATACGGTGCTTTGCTTAATATGGATGTGGCTGGCGATGCAAATTACAACACGGTTCAGTTTGGAATTCCGTTTGCGCAGCATTTTAAATTGGTTAGCAACACGGTTATTATTTCGTATGGAATTTTGCCTGCAATTCATTATTGTTCGTTTGATTATGCTAATCTAACGTTCGGCGAACAGTTTGAAGGAATGAAATATAATCCAGATGCCGAAATAACAGAAGCGTTGGATATGAATGAGGTTACTTATTTTGATTTAAACGCCGGCGTTATGGGTACATTCAAACCACGAAAAAATCAAACCTATACAATCGGTGTCGCGATGTACAATATCAATCAACCCGATATTTCATTCTACGACAACGATATTCCGTTGCCGCACCGTTTTCTTGTACACGGCTCCGGAATAATTAGTCCGACATCAAATATTGATGTCATACCAGGTTTTAAGATGCAGTTCCAAGGAAAGCAGCACGAGTTTCATTTTGGTCTAATGGGAATTAGTTATTTCGATGGGAGTGCTGTTTCGCAAGTGCAGTATGGCGCATGGTTCCGCTCAAAAAACAAAGATGCAGTGATATTTGGTATAGGTTGCCGCTATTCTGGATTTGACATAATGTTTAATTACGATTTGAATATTTCTTCGTTAAAGACAGCCAGTAACGGTCACGGAGCAGCTGAGATAACGCTTTCGTACATTGTTGAAAATAACAATAAAAGCAAACGTATGGCAGCAGTGCGCTGTCCACATACGTTGTAGGATAAAAACCATCAAGGACTGAAGAATACTACAAAACAAATTATAGCCTCAGAATCGTTTCGGCTTTTACAAAAATTTTGTTTGATATAAGTTTCTTTAAAATTGCAGATGTTTTAGAACTTTTTCTGCGTCAAACACGTGGTCTAATTCTGGTAAATAAATGCTTACGGCTTCTTTTTGAAGTTTTTTTGCGTATGTCGGTGAAAAGAAATAAATGCCGTTGCTAATTACGTAGTGGAGAATGAAGAAACGGTATGCTTCTTTCATAAAGCGTATTTCGTTTTCTGTGAGAGGAAAAATAGCGTGGTATTCTTCCAAAAACATCAAAAAACGTTCTTCGTTTAGTTGAGTTGCGGTATAACTAAAATCTGTTTTGTCGCCAATGTCGGAAACTACGCGGCTACACATATATAAGTCCATAATGCGCGAACTCATTCTAAACCAGTCGTAATCCCAGCGGGAATACAGTGTCCCGTCGTCCCGTACTGAAAAATTACCACTGTTCCAGTCAACAAATACAGGAATTTTAGCGAAATTGTCAAAGCCAAGTTTTGCAATATTGTTCAAGAACAAATCGCAGTGGCTACGAATAAGGTTTTCGTTGCCTTTAAATTGTTCGGTATGCTCGGGATTTTCTATGTTACGCATTAATTGCATAATGTCCTTTCGCAGATTCTTCGAGGAACGTGGCAAAACGGGTGCAATTGTGTCGCAGGCTTTATGAAATTTTGCCATTTCCGTACCGAAAATGCGTACTTGTTTGTCGTTCAATCGTTTAGGTAACTTTTGTGCGATGCGGACAGGACGGTAAAACACCATCCATACTTCAATCATTGTGTCTTCGTATTTGTATAAATACAGTTCGTCGTTTTTCATTAACGAACTCGACAACATCGATTCGTATGGATACTCTAAATTGTTTGCTAATACGTTTATGATGGTGTGATCGTCCTTAAAGTTTTCGTATTTGCCAAAATTGGAAACTTTAACCATCAGGCAGCCACCGTCGGTGAGCGTAAGTTTAAAGACTTTATTTGTCGAAACGTTGACGCTCAAATCTTGAATGTCAATAATTTCGCGTTTGGCATTGTATTCCTGCCATCCAAGCCGAATAATTGATTGATAATCAATGTTCATACTAGTCTTTAATCAATGCATCCTGATTTTTTACGTTTGCCTGTAATGAAGAACTGATGATTTTCTTCAACGATAGGATTTGTTCGTCAACAACACCACGTTTCTCTGGCTTATACAATTTTTTGTATTGGCATTTTGCTAATTTAAATTTCAAATCATCAAGATTACCCAAAATGTTCAAACCTAATTTGAATAGCAATGGACTTTTTGTAAGCGAAATATGGTAATTATACGTCATGTCCAAATTGTGGTAGCCAGACAGTACGGCTTGATATTTGTCCATTGAAACGACAAACGGGTACACGTCAACTTCGTTCCTGAAGGCCGTCATTTCAACGTCAAGGCTATCAATTATGTTTTTAGTTTTCTTTTTATTAAAAAGAAGCAACTTTGAAATTTGTTGATATGTCTCGTTGTCCATAACTACGAGGTCTTTTCCTTTAATTGCGGCTGCACCGCGAAGTGTAGAGAATTTTGGGTCGTAATTAGATTTTAGATATGTTTCTGCAGCTAAGTGGAATTCTGCCTTTCCCGAGAATGACTTCAACATTGGAACAAGTGTGTCGATGTCTGGAATCATATCAATCAAATCGGCAATGCTGATGTCTATTAAGTGGAAATCAAGTCCGGTAAACAAGTGGTTCTTACGTTCTGAACGGTACATTGCCGTTAGCTGCATTTGTGCTGCATCGCAGGTGAAACCCATTTCTTCGATGACTAACACACCATCGCGGATTGTAACTCCTCCGCCTGCGTGTTCAATGATTGTATTGCCGACAAGAGCTTTCTTTATGTCGGTTTTGAGAACAATGTCAACACCAAGAGGTACCATAAATGGGTTGTCTTCTTCAAGTTCTGTTGAGTCGGCAGTGTTGTTCGCAATCGTCTGTTCTTCAGCAACCTCGGTGGTGTCACCAATGCCGCTGATAGTGTTCACAATCTCCATTATGTCGGTGTAGTTTGACGTAAAGGTAAGGTCACCTTTAAGAAGATCTTCGCCGTTAATGTAGTCAGCTATGTTTCGTATGCTTCCTTGTAATTCAAAATCGGAGTTGCCAAAAATAACCTTGCTTTGATCAATATTGAAACGGTTTTTGTTCATATCGCATTTTATTTTTGACACTTTTATAGGTGTTTCTAAGTCGGTAATGGCAATCTGTCCTTGGTTAAAGTTCAGTTTTACATCAGGATTCCATTGTAGTAATGCGTCTTCCTGTTTTTCGTCGTATTCTGCTTTTGCATCAATATTGATAATGCCAGTGCGTGCGGAAACAACGTCGGCAACTTTTGCATACACGCTGTCGCAGTTAAATAGGCATACATATCCTGTATTATTCCCCTTTGGATACATTTTTGCTGTTCCTTTCGGGTGGCGGATTGTTGCCGAAATTGTGTCTGTCTCCATGATGTATTTTACATTGGAAATGTCAAAATCGCAGGCAAGAGCAACTTCCTGTGCCGTGTCCATTACGTCGGACAGACCAAGACGCAAATCTGCATCATGTAAATCGGCTTTAAAAAAGTCAGTCATTGTTACGTTCATATTGTCGCTTGTAATGCCTAAGTCGAGCAATTCTTTGAATTCCTGACAGGTATGCGTACTGGGAAGTTTTACGTCTATTGCCATTTTTTTGCTTGTGACGAATGTTGAATCTTCGTAAACGGCATCAAAATCAGATAAGTTTATTGTTCCGTTTGCTATAATGTGCTGTAAATCAACGTCCGTCAGTGCGTCTAACGAACAGTTCGCCGTGAGGGCGGCATCGGCCCAACCAGTTGCAAAAATATAATCTGGAATATCATTTTTCAAATCAAGCAACCACAAGTGAGCGTTGAGCTTAAGATTGAAGTTCATCTTGTTCATTAAATCAAGAATGTCGCCATTTGCCGTAACCGAGGATTTTCCCGTTTTTGCCGATACTGAATTGATTTTTATTGCTGAATTTTTCTCTTCGTTCAAATCAATATTCAGGTGTGCATTTGCCGCAACGTCGTACAAATCGTGGCCAAGACCATCAATAATGACAGAACCATCGGAATAAGTTGCATCTGCGGTAATGAGTGGCATCAAAGTGTCGTTTAAAATACCGCGTACGTTACCAGTCAATTGAATAATACCATCTAAGTTGATGCCGTCTAGATATTCTTTCATCATTTTTTCTGGCACTAACGGGAACAATTTGTTCAGTGCAATATTGTTCGTTGAAAAATTCATATTCATACGAATGTCGTCGCCAATTTCCGTATCGCCAGTCAGTGAAATCTGGTGTTCGTTAATGCCAATCAAAGCATCAGTCAACACGAATTTTAGAGAATCAAGAGATGCTTCTAAAGGTAATACTGCTTGTACATTCAAAGAATCAGCATATTGTGTTTCGCCCATTGTGGCAGAAACACCAGTCAAAAACAATTTTAAAGTTCCCTGTATGTCGCTGTAGTTCCCGATTCCACCCGAAAACTTCGTTTCAAGATTATTGATTGCAGCAACCAATTGTGTGGAATCAGTCATCGCAAAATCAATGGCACCAGAAGTCATTTTCAAATCAGTCGCTATGTCATCATTCTCCATCAACACATCAGCACTTAAAAAGACGTTTTTTATGGAAGCGTTCATTTTTGACGGCACATCAACATACGAAGCAGAAATATCTTTCAATTCCACGTCTTTGATAGCCAGCGCTTTGAAAATTGAAGTTGTTGTTGTGTCCTCAACTGCGGTCGTATCAATAACAAAAACATCATAGTTGGCAGCACTATCAGCATTAACATAAATATTTGCCTGTGTATTATTAAGATACACACCATTGACAATGATATTTTTGTTTGAAAGATATTCTTTAACGTCAACTGTGGCAATTAATTCATCAATATGTGCGACTGTATCCGATTGTGCTCCGTCCATTGGATTAATGAGTGCCACATTGTTCAGACGAATTCCAAAATGAGGGAATGTACTGAAAAACGTGAGGTCAACGGTGTCTAATTCTGTTTGACAGGTGACAAATTGTGGAATATATTTTTTCACAATTGGTGTCAGTTTTGCCGGAGTAAAAACAAGCCATATAGCTGTGCAAACAGTAATGAGTGAAACACCTACAACCGAACCGAGTGATATTCCAATAATTTTAAGGGCTTTTTTCATAGAATCAATTACTGTTTTGAAAATGTGTATGTTCTTCCGTTGGCGTTGTACGATAATGTAGTTTCCGTCAGTGTCGTTATAGTGTATTGTTTTGGTACAATACCACCCATCTCCATTTGATGATATTGGGTAAGAGTGTTGTCATCAAGTGTCCACGTGAAACTTTGTGCTTCCGATTCATCAACATCATCGGATGTGTCCCATGTGTAACCGGTTCCAGTAGATGTGTATTTTTCGTACAATGTTCCCGATTTCCAGGTGCCATATAGCATTGTTTCGTCAAACTTGTTTTTGTCGCAGCCTGATAGGAAAAACAATAGTGCTATAACAGCAAAACAAATTTTTTTCATAGTTTGTGGGGATTATTGATAGTTTGTTCCGTTGCTTTTTTGTTCCAATTCGGATTTCCTCCATACGTACGAAATACCGTATTCACTGCAGGTCTTTCGTTTTTCGTCAGGGTCTAAATCCGAGAAATGTGCTTCTATTTCGTTCCAAAGCGTTAGAATAATTTCGTCGGCTTGATTTCTTAAAGAGTCCATATATTCAGAACTCCGTTTGTCGTTAGTTAAACGGAATTCGTTGGTGCGTGCAGCCGCTGCAAACTTATCGTATTCAATTTTTACAATTGCCATTCTTGGGTATTGCATAATTGGACCGCCGGCAGCTACTCGCTTTGCATCGCCGTCAATAAGTTTTTTCCCCCAGACAAGAATGTCATCCACAGTAGATAAATCAGGTAACTTCCTTCCTTCAAGACCGTAGAAATTTCGCACATCTGCTTTCATTTCTCCACGTTGAATAGTCATATTCAGCACTTGAATGAAGTGCGAAATATACATTTTTGCCCGCTTTTGCATTTGGACGAAATTTGCACCCTTTTCTACTGATTTTGAATATGTAGTACGACATTGCGTAATACCGTTTTGAAACGATACCAAAAAGAATTTTGCACGTAAAAATAAATCGTACGAAATAATACTCTCGTTTGGTTGCCCGACTGCACCTTTCTCTACAGCAGCCTGGATTGCACGCACTCTGGCGGCATCAGTATTTGGTAGACGTCTGTATGGCATACTTTTATTTTTTTCTCTTGCAAAAATAGAAATTTATTTTGTAACCCTATTTGTAAGATTATTAGAATTTTACCACATTTTTTAACAAAATACGAATAGGTGGTTAATAAAAAAGAATCGTTCTTCGCAGTTTTGAATAAGAGTTGTAAAAAAAGATGTAGGTATTTGGTGTAAAAAACGGCTGAAAAAAACGTAATACATTCTAATTTTACTATCTTTACACACTTATTATTGAGTATTATGAAAAGATTTGATAATTTTCTAAAAATAGCAGCAATTTCTGCCTATTTTTTGTTTTCGGCAATCGTCTCGTCTGCAGTTCCAACGTGGACGCGTGTTAATTATACTAGTTCAACTGCTTTCATCGGCAAAGTGATGATTAATCACTACGATGCAGCATTCCCAATTACTGTTGAAGCAGGTGACTATATCGGTGCATTTGTTGGCGATGAATGCCGTATGGTGGCAGAAGTATTCGCATATAATGGTTCTTTATATGTTTCGTCTGTAATTCAAGGTGGTGATGTAACTGACATGACTGGCTCAACAAGCGATCCAGAAGAAGTAGAATGGAAGGTGTGGGACAATTCAGCAAACAAGCTAATAACGACTCAGGTAAAAGGAACTCTTTTTACGAAATCTGCTGGTGAAATCTTTGATTACGAAATTGGAAAACCAAATACAGGCAGTGAACTGAAATCGTTGGCAATTACGTCATATACGTTGGACCCAACTTTCTCTGCTGCGACAACGGAGTATGAAATTACAGTTCCTTATGGAACAACTTTGCCAGCAGAATCTGCATATACCGCAGTTGCGGCCGATTCACGAGCATCGGTGACGGTAAGTGCAGCAACATCGTTTAATTCTGAAAATATAGCAGAGACAACAATCACAGTTACGGCGGAGGATGGAACGAAAACCGAATATGTAGTAACGTTTATTCAAGAAGGTTGTACTGCAACGGCACCAACCAGCAGTGAAATTAAGGATGCAAACTTTTGCTACGGTGATGCTAGTATACAACTCACTGCATCGTTCTCAAATGAGAGTTATAAAGCTGTTTGGTATGAGGCAGCTACGGGAGGTACCGCGTTGGTAACAAGTAATACTTTTGAACCAAGCAATACAAGTGTAGGCACTAAAACCTATTATGCAGCAAAAAATGATGGAATATGCGAAAGTGATGATCGTTTGGCTGTAACTGTTACTATAACAAAGGCAGCAACTCCAACAGTTACGTCGGCAACGGTTGAACAAAACGGGGCTGTACCAGCACTACAGGCTTCTGGTTCTGGAACAATTAAGTGGTATGAATCTGAAACAGGTTCGTCAATCGCGTCAGGAACGTCATTCACACCATCTGTTTCAACAGCATCGGAAGAAACATTTACGTATTATGCAACTAATACGGAAAATAATTGCGAAAGCGAAAAAGTAGCTGTTACCTTGTCGGTGACTTCGTGTGCTACCGAGGCACCAACGATAGATGCAGTAGATGCAATCTGTGAAGGTGATGCGTTTCCAACATTGAAGGCGACAGGAACAAATATTTCGTGGTATGATGTCGCTACTGATGGCTCACAAATAGCAACAGGAGCAACATATACTCCTACAAAAGCTGGAACGTACTATGCTTCTCAAAATCCAAGTTGCGAGGGACCACGAGCTTCAGTCGTTGTTGAAGTTAAATCAAAACCAGCTACACCAGTTGCAACTGGAGCAAGTTCGTGTGGTGGCTCAACATTGACGGCAATGTCGACAGATGTTTCTGCGAATTGGTATGCCGATAAAACGGCTACGGCTCTTGTAACTGATAGTAAATCATATACACCATCTGGAATAACAAAAACCACTACATACTACGTTAAGCAGGTTGTAGATGGTTGTTCATCTGATTGGGCCGAAGTTACTTATACCATTGCCAATAAGCCTTCAAAACCACAAACCGATGCTACAGAAGCTTGTTATAATTCAAAGGCTGATTATATCGTGAGAGTTTCTGGAAGTCTTGCTCAAGGAGCAACTTTACAATGGTATGATGAAAATGGAACGCCACAGGGTACTAAAACAATACAGGATGTGGCAGTAACGGAAGCAAAAGTCTATACATATACTGTATCGCAAGTAATTGGTGAATGTGTTTCGGAACCAGCAACAGCAACGCTAACGGTACATGCTTTGCCAGAACCTTCATTGAATGTTCTCGGAACATATTGTACTTCTGATAGTAAAGAGGTAGTATTAAGTGCAAGTATCACAGGCGGTGACTTTACTGTTGATGGCTTAATAGCTGAATCTTTTATTCCAAGTGAATTGTCAAAAGGTTCACATACAATAGCATACTTCGTGGAAGATGAATATGGATGTTATGGCGAATCGGAAAAGACATTTACTGTTTCGGATTGCTCTGAACCTGATGTTGAAACAATTTCATTGGATCAGACTTCTTTGTCATTGCTGAAAGGCGAATCTTCAGATGCGTTACAAGTTACTATAACACCAGACGATGCACCGAAAGATGTTGAATGGACATCTTCTGATTCAAAAGTTGCCACAGTTGACGAAAATGGCGTGGTGACTGCAGTTGGTGCTGGAAAAGCTGTGATTACAGTTACGTCATCATATACAGGTTCAAAATCTGCTACTTGTTCGGTAGAGGTTGTTGCCCCTGTTGAATCTGTAACATTTAATAATCCATCAGCAATATCTGTTGTCGAAAATGAAATTGTAAATCTTGCAGGGTACTTGGTAATAAATCCAAGTGATGCTTCAATTAAATCGGTAGAATGGTCGTCAAGTTCATCGGTAGCTTTTGTTGACAAAGGAGCAGTGTCGGCAGGTAGCGTAGATGAAGATACTGATGTTACTATTACGGTAAAAGTTACTTCTCAAGACGGAACATCAAAATCTACATCAATAACTATCACAGTAACAAATGAAGAAACTCCTTGTGAATTATCTGCACCAGTTGTGAAAAAGACATCGCAATCAGTTTGTTCAGATAGTGGTGAATCGGTAACATTTGAGGCCATGGGAGACAATTCAGCCAGTTGGGTGTGGATAGACGAGTCTAATAAAACTGTTGCAACAGCAAGTTCTTTCACTACAAAAACACCGGGAGCATATTATGTGTATCAAACAACTGCTGAATGCGAAAGTCCAAAGTCTGCAGTAATCTTTACTGAAAAAACAAAACCTGCCACTCCGACGATTTCCAACGTGAGTGTCTGTGAAGGCGAAAAAGGAACATTTGTGTCAACTTCTGCTTCAACAATTTGGTATTCAAGCGAAAATGTTGAATTGTCAACAGGAAAAACATATTCACCTACAACTGCAGGAACGTATTATGCAAAACAAGAAACTGACGGATGTATGAGTGATGCTGCAACTATTACATATACAATAAATGCAATGCCAACATTCTCGGTTAATAACCAGTCGTCAGTGTTGGGTGCAACGGTACCTAATTTAACAGTAACAACGGCATCGTCTAATACAGTAACATGGTACTATAATAATGTGCAGGTCGGTACAGGTAGTTCGTTTGCAACAAATCAAACTGCTGTAGGTTTATATACGTACTACGTAACTGTTGCCAATGCAGCAGGATGTACTTCAGAAAAAACGGCAGTAACGTTGCAGATTACAGACTGTGATTTGGATGCTCCAACAGTGTCGAATGCCACTCAAAGCGTGTGCGAAGGTGCTGCAAATCCAAGTTTCACTGCATCGGGTTCAAATTCATTTGTATGGTATTCTGACGCATCGTTGACAAATAAAGTTGGCTCAAGCGCTTCATATAAACCAACGGATTCTGATGCTGGTACATATAATTATTATGTAACACAAAAGAGCACATGTGAGTCGCCTGCTAAAAAGGTTACTTTAGTAATCAATGCGTTACCGAAAGTGTCAATTTCTGCTGCATCATCGTTGGAAACGACCGATTCGCCAGTAACAATTTCTACTTCTCCGGTAGGGGGAACACTAAGCGGAACTGGTGTGAGCGGTTCAAAATTTGACCCTTCTGTTGGCGCAGGAACATATACAATCACATATACATACGAAGATGTAAACGGATGTTCAAATTCTGCTACTGCGAAAATTACTGTGACAAAGGGTATAACAATCGACAGAAAACAACTGGGCGACACTATTGCGCGTGCAAATGCGATAGTTTCATTGTATATTGGAGATGATTCGTATCCTGTGACTGCTAAAAATACATTTACACAAGCTATTTCTGTTGCACAGGCATACTACGATAAATATGAAAATTATACTCAAAATCAGATAAATCAACAGGTAACATCTTTGAGTAAGGCAATACAAGCTTTCTTGAACAGCAAAGTAGAAAAACTTGATATTTCTATTCTTCAACAAAAAATTAGTGAAGCATTGCTTGATATTCAATCTAATGAATACAGAAAAGGAAATGAGGCAGGTTACATACCAGAGGCAAGTTTTACTATGTTGCAGAATGCTATAACAACGGCAAGTAACATAGTAGCCAATCCTCCAAAAACTCAGGCAGAAGTGAAAGTTGCTGTGTCTGTTTTGCAGTCTGCAATTGACGCGTTCTTTGCTTCAGTTATTCCAAATAAGGTTGAGAAAATTGAATTTACGGAATCAAGAGTTAATTTGATTGCTGGTGATGAATATACGCCAACTTTGATTTATACGCCTGTTGGTTCAACAACCGATTTGTTGTGGACATCTTCTAATACTGAAGTTGTTAATGTAACAGGTGGTGGAAAGATTGTTGCAAAGAAAGCCGGATCGGTTGCTGTCACTGCTACATCGGTTGATAATCCAGCAATTTCGACTCGCTTGATAATTGTGGTAACAGAAAAACCAGTTTTGGAATCAGTTAGTATGAATAAATTGGGTAACCAATTGTATCTACAGTTCTCTGAGGATATGGCTGCGCCTAAAGCAGAAATTTATACCGATATCTTCGTGTATGGTAAGAAAATACCTATGTACAATATCTTGGATGTTTCTACTTGGCCACTCGATCCAAAACGTATAGTAATAACTCTTGGTAATTATATCGATAATCCAAATGATGTAACTATAGTTTATAAAGGTAATTCCCTTTCATCTGTTTACGGCGGACCTGTTGTTAATTTTGAATATAGCATGAATCAAGCATCTATAGATGATATTGCAGAGAATGCCGTGGTTGCATATCCAACAGTTGCTTCTTCAGTTGTGTCGATTTCGGGACTAACGATTGGTGAACAAATAACAGTAGTTTCTGGAACAGGAAAGATAGTGTTGTCACAACAAGTTGACTCAGATGTGGAACAACTGCAAATTGATGGCCTTGTAGCGGGAACCTATTACGTTATGGTTTATTATGATAATAAACTAGTAGCGAAAGTATCATTTATAAAAAAATAAAATACGTGTAGAGACATCTTGATAGATGTCTCTTTTTTAACCAAATAGATATGAAACATATTTTACTTACAATTGTCTCTCTTTTTAGTTCAATAGTTTTAATCGCTCAAATTCGTACGGCTGACGATGTCGAACGTACATTCTCTCCGCGAAATTTAATGACAAACCATATAGAAAATTTGTCAAACCAGTTAAAGAAAATAGGTTTGGATAATTTGTCAGGAGACATAGAAAAAGTTGTCGTTACATATAATAATAAGTCGTGTGATTGTCAGTATGCCAACGGACAAATTGCAAGTGTTGTGTGTGAAGGGAAAAATTCAGTAAAGTTTGTGTACAATTCCGATAATAAATTGGAAATTGTTCAGATTGAAAACAATCAAATAATTGCAACAACATACGATAAAAAGGGACGTGTTGCAAGCGAAGCATCCTTAAAACCATATCAATCAAAAGGGAATACGTCGGTTGCTTCTGCCAAGGCAAAGACAATGATGGCAGGCGATTATATTTATACCGATTTGTGGAAAAATCAAACAGTTACAGACACAACTGCACAAATATATTTGTATGAGGTACTAGAAAATGGTTCTACACAGGAATGGGCTATAGAACGATTGTATGTATATAATTACAAGAGTAATGGTTTGATGAAAGAACGAATTGAAAAAGCTTCAAATCCATCACGTGATGCAGTATATGATTTTTCATATAAACACGGCTTACTTGAGCAACAGGTTAAAACCTATACTAACAGCAATATGGTTGAGGGTTCAACATATTACTACGAAAATGGTAAGTTGATAAAAGTAAACAAAGGATATTTTAAAGCGGCAAAAGGTAAAAATCCGCCGTTAATTAGTTCAGAAACAAGTACGATGACGTACGATTCAACAGGTAAGTTGTTGCAATTCACCAGCACTGACGGATATCGTAACGATAGCTGCTTTATTCAGCGTGATGACAAACAAAGAATTGTGTATGTACAGAAGACACAGGAAAATGGCGAAATGATTCCGATGTTTCAATGTGAATACGACGATCATAATTTTATAGTTAAAGGAGAGCCCAAGCAGCAATTTGCTCGATATGAATACGACGAAAAAGGTAATTGGATTAAACAGTCGTTTGAAAGCAAAAATGGCGATGTTTTTGAAGTGAAGCGTGAAATTCAGTATAAAAAATAGAATGAAGTGGTTCTGCTGTCTATTCGTCGGTTTGTTCGTGTGCATATTCTCATTTGCCCAGCAATTTGAAGGGGAAATGTGTTTTGTTAAAACCACGTATTCTGATACTTTATATTACACCTACACCATAAAAGGTAATAATGTCAGAATAGACGAATATGATAAATATAACCGTCTGACTTATGCGTATATAGTTGATATTGACAAACAGGTTGTATTGCTGATAAATCCTCAGAAACAGTTATATACGCAGGTAGAAAAATCAAAAGAGCAAAAAGCAACTTGTGAAGTTACTCATACAGGAAATTATAAGTATATAAATGGTAATAAATGTGTCCAGTGGCGCATTCGTAACGAGGAATCCAATTGGGAAATGACGTATTGGATTGCTGATGGCGAGTATGATTTTTATAAGTCAATGGCAAAAGTTGCTTCTCCCATAGATGATTCGTTTGCGTATTGTTCCGTTTTACCTGAAGAAGCTATCCAGCATGCTATGCCAATGATGATAGAGTGTAAGACATTGCTCCGTGCTCCTAAATCAACATTGCGTGTGACGAAAATTACTCCGCATCCAATAGAATCATCGGTATTTGACATTTCGCAATATCAAAAATTTGAGAATTTACGGTAGCCTTTTTTGAGTTGCCAGAATTTATTGAAAGATTATGAATTTGGTTGGCAAAATTGCTCAAGTTTCGTACTATTTTTTTATTTTTGTTTGCTTAATGAATTCAAGTATAATTTAAACAGAATTAATATGGTTTATTCAAACGAAGTGCAACACATGTGCGTTGTACAAAAGGGTCCAAAACACGGACCAGCTCCAATTCCTGAAGAAGGAAAATGGGTTAAAGCTACGGAAATAAAAGACATCTCTGGTTTTACCCATGGTATTGGATGGTGTGCTCCACAACAAGGAGCTTGCAAATTGTCTTTGAACGTAAAAGAAGGTGTTATTGTTGAAGCGTTGGTTGAGACTATCGGTTGTTCTGGTATGACTCACTCTGCAGCAATGGCCGCTGAAATTCTTCAAGGAAAAACATTGTTGGAAGCTTTAAATACAGACTTAGTTTGCGATGCAATTAATACTGCAATGCGTGAATTGTTCTTGCAAATCGTTTATGGACGTACTCAATCTGCTTTCTCTGAAGGTGGTTTGGTTGTTGGTGCTGGTTTGGAAGATTTAGGTAAAGGTCTTCGTAGCCAGGTAGGTACTTTGTACGGCACAAAAGAAAAAGGTGTTCGTTACCTTGAAATGGCTGAAGGATATATCAAAACAATCTTCATGGACAAAGACGATCAAGTTTGTGGATACGAATTTGTTCACCTTGGCAAGTTCATGGAAGAAATTAAGAAGGGTACTGATGCAAACGAAGCATTGAAGAAAGTTACTGGAACTTATGGTCGTGTAACTGCAGAACAAGGTGCCGTTAAATCTATTGATCCACGTAAAGAATAGGAGGAAGCATTATGATAAGAGAAGTAAAATACGAGTCTCAAGACCGTCGTGAAAAACAAGTTAATGCAGCATTGAATGCATACGGAATCAAAGATTTAGCTGAAGCAAATGCTATCTGCGAACAATATGGCTTGGATCCTTATAAAACATGCGAAGAAACTCAACCAATTTGTTT
>CALAUG010000089.1 GCA_937892155.1 uncultured Bacteroidales bacterium
GCAAACAACCCTGTTACACAAACAGGAGCAGATTTGCTTGCTGAAATACGCAAAACTGCCAATGGTAAGAAACCACTTGCACCAATAACCGACGACGAAAAACCATTCGAAATACCCGACACGTGGACGTGGTGCAGATTGGGGGAAATTGCAAACTATGGTAAAACTAAAAATGTTGTTGTAAATGAAATTCCAGATAATGCGTGGGTGTTGGAATTGGAAGATTTGGAAAAAGATACAGCAACCTTGCTAGTAAGATTGTCCAAGAAAGAAAGAGAAATTAGAGGAACTAGACATTCATTTAAAAAAGGAAATATACTTTACTCAAAATTAAGAACATACCTAAATAAGGTTCTGATAGCAAAAGAGGATGGTTTTTGTACAACTGAAATTATGCCTATCGAAAATAATGAAATGGCTATAATAAACCATTATCTATGTGTTGTTTTGCGTTCTCCATATTATTTGGAATATACAAATGCACTTGGTTATGGTGTAAAAATGCCAAGATTGGCAACAAATGATGCTATAAATTCTTGTATTCCCCTTCCCCCATTATCCGAGCAAGAAGAGATAGTAAAACGCATAGAGCAAGCATTTGCCGAGATAGACAAAATAGAAGCAGCGCAAACCGAAATAGAACGTTTGTGCCGTAAAATAAACAAACAACTATTGCAGCAAGC
The DNA here is from genome assembly GCA_937892155.1 of uncultured Bacteroidales bacterium. Classification (GTDB taxonomy): domain Bacteria; phylum Bacteroidota; class Bacteroidia; order Bacteroidales; family UBA1715; genus UBA1715. The sequence goes on from CALAUG010000089.1 coordinate 684, forward strand.
CATTTGCGGTAACCTCACAGCAGATTGGAGAGCAAACAACCCTGTTACCCAAACAGGTGCAGATTTGCTTGCTGAAATACGCAAAACTGCCAATGCTAAGAAACCACTTGCCCCCATAACCGACGACGAAAAACCATTCGAAATCCCCGACACGTGGACGTGGTGCAGATTGGGGGAAATTTTGGGTTTGTTATCAGGAAGGGACCTTACACCTACTGATTACAACGATAAGCATAAGGGAATTCCATATATAACAGGTGCGAGTAATATAGAAAACGGGAATATAATAATTAATAGGTGGTCAGAGGTTCCTGTAACTATATCTCATAAAGGAGATTTACTTATTACGTGCAAAGGAACTGTCGGAAAGTTAGCATTTAATGAGTTTGGAGATTTACACATTGCAAGACAAATAATGGCAATAAGCAGTTATGGTGGTGTAGACATCAATTATGCGAAGTGTGTCGTTGAAGCTAATCTTGATAAAATAAAATATCAAGCAAATAGTATGATTCCAGGAATAGATAGACAAGTTATGCTTTCGTTATCTTTTCCCCTTCCCCCACAAACCGAGCAAGAAGAGATAGTACGAAGGATAGAAGGAGTGTTAGGCGAGTTGGAGAAGGTGAAATAGAAAAAGATGTTAAGGAATTTAAATAATAAAGGAAGTTTTATCAAATAAAGAGGATGTTAATCCATAACCGTTTGTTGCCGTTGTAAATGAATGGATAGGTGGAGGAAAAAGATAAATAGAAAATTAAACGATATATATGAAAAATAATAGTCGAGAGAAAAAACAATTAAGCGAATTACTTGAAAAAGCAAATAATTTAACTGCAAGAGAGGAAGAATGTAACCCTACCATAAATTCCATTGTTTCTATGGTAGAAACTCAAATAATGAGTGTTTTCGGGAATGATTGTGAATTTATCACTAAAATAAAAGATCTAAGTTTTGGACATGAATTTTTTGAACCATTCAATCATACAACTTTTGATAACGATAAAAAAGTTTTTATTGATGTCATAGAAACAATAATATCTAAAATAGATTCACAAACGAAAAAACATACTTTTAGATTGATTGTGGAAATTATTTTAGCTATACTATCTGTTGGAGGTGCAGGTGTTTCTGTTTATAAATGTAATCAAACAATTAAAATAGTAAATGAATTGAAACAATCTCAACAACAAAATCAGCAACAGAATCAACAACAAAACTTACAACAAAACTTACAAGTAGGTGGTGATTTGTATTTACAACAATGAGAAAACATTTCTAATCAGAATCAAACAAAACTTCACTATCGTTTATTACCAATGTTAATGAATGGACAGGGTAGAGGATGAATTATAAAGAATTAAGCATGAGACTAACTAAAGAAGAAAAAACGATTAGACGGAAGATTAATTAAACAAAAGATTACCACAATGAAGAATTTCAAAAAGATCCTCATGCAGCAGTTGCTAATGGGAGAGTGAGGAGGGGGAAAGAATAAGAAATGTTGATTTTCGAAAAAAGAAAGAGTATATTAATAGAAAAATAGATTTATATGGAACCATTAAAAGAATACATTGAAAATCAGTTGATTAAAAAAAACAAAAAAATTTTTATAAGTCATAACACCGAAGATAGTGCATTTGGAGATGCTCTATTTGAGCTTATTGTTGTTTTAATTGGAAACGATCCACAAAAGATTTTTTATAGTTCAAAACCCAAATATGGTGTTTCTAACGGAGGAAATATTATTGGGACAATGAAGAAACAATATGAAGAAAATGAACTTTATTTTATTGTAATTAGTTCTCCAAGATACTATAATAGTCCTAAATCATTGAATGAAATGGGGGCTGCATGGGCACTGAATTCAAAATATGATGTTTTCCTTACTAATGACTGTGATATCTCCAATTTGAAAGGAGTCTACGATAGTAGTTCTATTGCTATCCAAGTGAATAAAGAAAAGAAAACGATAGATCGTTTAGATATGTTTGCAAATGATATTGCTGATTTTTTCAATGTGCAAATCCCAAATAATTGGGAAGACAAAAGAAATGAATTTATCATAAAAGTTAATGCAATAAAATATGCACCTATTGCCATAAATGAGTCAACTATAGATAGCGAAATAGCAAATCAGCGTGATATACAAACATTAGATAATTTGTTTTCGAATTTCAGTTCCAAATTAATAAAAGAATATTTTGACAATCCTATCTTTATAGATGATAGATTACCTCTATCGCATGAAATATGGTGCGAATTAAGGAGTTCTTTTACTTTTCATATTTATGATTCTAAATTAAAAGAGTTATTTGATGCATTTTGGTATCCATGGAACAATTTTATGTGTGACAATTACAGGTATTATGAAGCAGATTCAATCAACTCTCATAGATATAAATTCATTGGATTTCGATGTGACGTTTTTTTTCAAAATAAAGATAGATACGATTATACTATCAAACAGAAAAAGGTTATTTGTGGTTCATTGTATTCTTTAATTCAGTATGTTAGAGAAAAATATATAAGATTGGATATAGACAAATTGGAATCTGATTTTCTTCAGGAAATTTATGATATCCAATAAATAAAAATTAGATGTCCAAACTAACTGAAACTGCAATTGTAGAAACAATCGTATCCAATAGGCATGGTCAGATAGGGGGCAATTGCTATCAAAGGAGAATAAAAACAAATTGATTATGGAAAAAACAAAGACATTTAATTTATACTGCGACGAAAGTTGCCATTTACAAAACGACCATAAGCCTTATATGTTTCTAGGTTCAGTCAGCAGTGCCTTCAATCAGGTTGAACGTCACTGCGAGAGAATTAAAGAACTAAAAGTAAAACATAATTTTTATGCAGAAATAAAATGGTCAAAAGTCTCTATTTCAAAAATTCGTTTCTATATGGATTTGTTGGATTACTTTTTTGATACAGACTTGCGCTTTCGTGCTGTGGGTGTTGACAAATCAAAGATTAGTTGCGAAAAATTTGGAATCACATACGATGATTTCTATTACAAAATGTATTATCAATTGCTGAATCACAATATTGATATGCAATGGCATTACAATGTATATCTCGACATTAAAGACACTTTAAGTGCTTATAAGGTTCGCAAATTGAAAGATATTTTGAATGTTCAATATGGAGTATTTCGTAATGTGCAGAATGTTCATTCACGTGAATGTTTGTTGTTGCAATTGTCTGATTTTTTAATGGGTGCAATTTCGTACAATGCAAATATGCAGGATAAAAAGAATCTCGCCAAACAGCAAATTATAGACAAAATAAAACGTCATTCTTCACTTCCAGATTTGAGTAAGACAAATCAATCCAATAAGTTTAACCTTTTCTTTATCAATTTGAAGTAATGCCATTTAACTTGCTAAAAGAATATAATGACTTATTGGAATTGGTCTCGCTTACGGAACAGGATCGAATAAAATCATTATTAGGAATATTCAACAGAGATATTCGAAACAATACCCATTTCTATTTTAATGGTAAGCCAATTCATCCAACACCTAGTACTGATGGCGAAGATGCAATGGGCACATTATTTAATCATCTTACTCGAAAGACAGTGAATCAGGAAACCAATAGTCGTGAATTTGATATGAAACGTTCAGAACGCTTACATTGGATTAAGTTTCATATAGACGGAAGGTCTCCTGAAAAATTATTGAGATTTTCAGTTAAAGAGCCTAAGTACGGAATACGTACATACGTATATGACAATGACGAAAAATATGTGATTATTCTAGAACCTAAAACCAACAAAACCACAGGATATGAGTATTATTATTTGCTTACGGCTTATTTGTTGGAAGGTAAGGACAAGATGAGAGATAAGATAATTAAGAAATATGAAAGGAGAGAAAAAGATTTGTATTAAAAGACAAAAGACGCAGAACATCAATGGTTTGCGTCTTTCGATTTCCTTCTTCCAAATGGAAGATGAACTCGGTGCAAATGTACAATATTTGTTGAATACTGACAATTATTTCAAATGATATTTCAAATGATATTTCAAATGATAATTGATATTTCTGTATAATTAATTGATATATAATTAAATATATAGATATTAACGATACACTATACGGTATTAATTAAAACAGAAAAGTAATATGAGTAAACTAACCGAAACCGCAAATGTAGAAGTAAATGTTGTCAACCCTTATAACCTAACCGTCCATACCAAAATATAAAAACCAGGCAGTACAATAAGCGTATTTTAGCAGAACTGCTTAGTGTCTTTTCATCTAGATTAAATCTGGGAAAGTTGAGGTATGTTTCTCCAAAAATCGCACAATGTCCACCGAACCCCCAACGATACACGTGTAAAAAAGAAAGCATGACTAATTTGTTTTGTTACATTGTGTTTTTCCCATTGTTTCTTTTGGTAGATAGCTAAAAGTTTATACTTTTGTGATGATTGAACATTTTTGTTTGCTTGATTGAACATTTATATTCACTTGATTGAACATTTTTTAATATGGAATACAAAAGAGTTCAGTATGATGAGGTTATGAGTCGAATACAAGAACCACGAAGCAAAATACAAGTGCTTGTGGGACCTCGACAAGTAGGTAAATCTACGTTAATTGGACAAGTGTTACAAGAATGTTCTATGCCGTATGGTAGTTTTTCTGCCGATGATATCGTTGGTTCTAGTGATAATTGGTTTCATACTGTATGGGAGACACAACGAATGACTATGGATGCACGAGGAGAGTCGCGTCGGCTTCTTGTTGTTGACGAAGTACAAAAAATTCAGAATTGGAGCGAGATTGTAAAGGCTGAATGGGACTTGGATACTAGAGAAAAACGGGAACTTATTGTTGTTTTGTTGGGTTCGTCACGAATGCTTATCGAAAAAGGATTAACAGAATCGCTTGCTGGACGATTTGAATTGATACGATTGCCTCATTGGACATACAAAGAAATGAAGGAATGTTTTGGATGGACGTTACCTCAATATGTTTATTATGGTGGCTATCCAGGAGCTTCGCAATATATAACAGACGAAAAAAGATGGCGAAATTACATAAAGGATTCTCTTGTCGAACCATCTATTTCTAAAGATGTGATGTTGGATACTAAAATAATGAAGCCGCAGCTCCTTCGTCAGTTGTTTGAATTGGGTAGTTGTTATAGTGGTGAGTTGTTGTCGCTCACAAAAATAGCCGCCCAATTGCAAGAAGTTGGTAACGTGACAACCCTTGCTAATTATTTACATTTACTTGATGAATGTGGACTTTTGTGCGGCTTACAAAAATATGCCGAAGACAATGCTCGAAAATATAATTCCATTCCCAAATTTCAGGTACATAATAGTGCGTTGAGAAATGTATATACAGATGAAGAATTTTTGGACGTTATAGAAAATCCTCAATTATGGGGAAGAATTGTAGAGTCGGCTGTAGGAGCTTACCTCGTGAGTCAGTCAGCCATTGTGGATTACAAGGTGTATTATTGGCGAGAAGGCAACAACGAAGTTGATTTTGTCTTGGTGCGTCGAGGTAAAAAAATCGCTATAGAAGTGAAAACAGGTAGGAGAACAACAAACACTGGCTTGCCGAAGTTTGTCGAAGCATATAAACCTCATAAATCTTTTGTCGTTGGCTCTGGAGGTATGTCACTTGAAGATTTCTTGTTGATGGATTTGAATATCTTGTTCAAATAGTTTTTCTATCTTATTCATAGAGATTAATCCTTTGACTGTTTAATACAAAGATATTATGACATATCTAATTATTCACTAATAAAATAATCAATTACTTTTCGATTGGTACCATAAAAAAAGCACCTACAAATTCTTGTAAGTGCTTTTGTCATCGAGCGAGAAACGGGACTCGAACCCGCGACCCCAAGCTTGGGAAGCTTGTGCTCTACCAACTGAGCTACTCTCGCTTGCGTATGCAAATGTAAAATGTTCTTTTGAATTGAGACAAATAACTTACGTTATTTATTATTCTTCGTAAAAATTTTTTTTGTGTTCTGCTGAGTCAAATCCTTCTTGATAACCTTCTTTCTTACCTTGCTCAAATCCTTCCGAAAACCCTTTATTGTAGCCAGCTTCGCGTCCTTCGTTGTATGCGTTTTGAACATCAGATTCCGTATTGCCGCACCCGTTGAGCGCACAAATTAGAGTAAAAATAAATATCAATCGTTTCATATCCATATCTTCTTGCCTTATAGACCATCATAATGCGACAAAGGTTTCAATTGTTGAAAAATCATTGCGATTTTTTACTGAACCAAAGCGTTTAATGAAATTGCAACTTTATTGACAATTCGTTATTTTTGCACCGATTTTAATACATACAACAATGGCAAAAACAGTTCCTTTCAGCAAAGAACAAATAGAATCTATCATTAAACAATATCCAACGCCTTTCCACATATACGACGAAAAAGGTATTATCGACAATGCGGAAAAATTGAAAAAGGCATTTGCTTGGAACGAAGGTTTCCATGAATATTTTGCTGTTAAAGCTGCACCAAATCCATATTTGGTGAAATTGCTTGCTCAACACGGATTTGGCTGCGATTGTAGTTCGTATCCGGAATTGCTTATTTCCGAACAGGCTGGAAATGTTGGCGAAAATATTATGTTTACGTCGAACGATACTGGTGACTATGAATTTAAAAAAGCTGTGGAATTGGGTGCAAATATCAATCTTGATGATATTTCGCACGTAGAATACCTTGAAAAAGTTGCTGGTTTGCCAAGTTTGGTTTCGTTCCGTTATAATCCAGGGAATCTTAAATCGGGAAATGCAATCATTGGAACGCCGGAAGAGGCAAAATATGGTTGTATGGAAAATCAATTGTTCGAGGGCTACAAAATGCTTATGGACAAAGGTGTGAAACGATTCGGAATCCATACAATGGTTGCTTCGAACGAGTTGAACGACGAATATTTTGTGGAAACAGCAAGAATTTTGTTCAACCTCGTTGTTAAATTAAATCGTCAGTTGGGAATTCGTTTTGAGTTTATCAATCTTGGTGGTGGAATCGGTATTCCATATCGTCCGGAACAAAATCCTGTTGATATACAGAAAGTGAGCGATGGTATCCGCAAGGAATACGAAAAGATTATTGTTGCAAATGGTTTGGCTCCAATTAAATTGTATTTGGAATCGGGACGATATATTACCGGTCCTTACGGATATTTGGTGACAACTGTCCGTCACTTGAAACACACGTTCCGCGACTATGTTGGAACCGACGCAAGTATGAATAATTTGATGCGTCCGGGAATGTATGGCGCATATCATCATATAACGGTATTGGGAAAAGAAAATCTTCCTTGCAACCACGTGTACGATGTGACTGGTTCGTTGTGCGAAAACAACGATAAATTCGCCATTCAACGAAATTTACCAGAAATAGAAATAGGCGATATTCTTGCCATTCACGATGCTGGAGCACACGGACACGCAATGGGATTCAACTACAATGGAAAACTTCGTTCTGCTGAATTGTTGCTTCGTGCCGACGGCTCAGTAAAAATGATTCGCCGTGCCGAAACAGTCGAAGACTATTTGGCAACTGTTGATTTAGCAGGAGTGAAAGAGTTTAAATAATTGCAGTCAACTTCCTTATCGAATTAGTGTGATGTATCCTTTAGCAAACACTTCTTCGTCTTTCATATTGGTTGCTTTAATTGTGTAACTATATGTGTCCATGCCTTGCGGTTCACCTTTGTAGGTTCCGTCCCAGCCTTGTGCCATGTCGTCGCTTTCGTATACAATTTGTCCCCATCTGTTATAGATTTTCACTTCTATAAATTCGCGTATACCCCAACCACGTACAAATGCAATGTCGTTTATTCCATCGCCGTTTGGCGTGAATGCTTCCGGCATGGCGATTTTTGTGTCGAAAATAATGTTGAAGTGAATGGTCGTATCGTTCGTAAAGCAACCGAGTGTGTCTTGCATAAAAATCTGGTAGTCTATTGACTCTGGATATTCCAGACATTCTTCGTCAGTGCACGACAAATCAATGTCTGGATTTGAGCATTCGGTGCACGAAAGATATGTTGCTGGACTCCATGAATATGACACGCCAGCTATTTCATTGGTGTTCACGTTGTACATTTGTCCTACGATGAGGTTGTTTGTGGTTTTTGCTGCTCGTTTCAGTTCTCCGTCAGCTCCATAAAACAAAAGTACAGAATCGGGTGCACCAAAATAGTATGGCTTTTGCTGAACAAATAGGAAAATGCTGTCGGTGCGCAGACAGTTGTAACTATTCTTGGTATATACATAGACGTATTGCGATGTCTTGGGCGTAATATTCGTTGTTGCTCTTTTCGCATTTGATACTATTTTGTCGGGCATCCACGAAATGTCGGTGAAGTTGCCAGTCGCCGTTGCTGTAATTGTCTCTCCAACGCAAATGCTCGAATCCAAAGCAATGGAAACATCGGCCAAAGGATAGGTAGAAATATTTTTGTGTATCGTGTCGTTACAAATATTTGAGGTTACCGATAGCGATACTGGTATGATTGTATTTGGGTCGTTGATTGTTACAGTAGGATTTTTTTCTGTTGATGTTTTCCCGTCTATATTCCAAAGATACGTTGCATTTTCTCCTGCCACTGATGTGTTTTGCAGTGTTACTGTGAATGGTGCGCAGTCGGCGGTGTCCAAGTCGTCCTCGCCCCTAATGAACATTGCAATGACAGGGAATAATTTAACATTGACGGAAATGTCGCGGGCTTTGCACCCTGGTGCGTCAACAATAAATTGTGCCTTGTAGGTGTTGTCATCGGTACCGGCAAGTGCAGTATATTGGTGTGTGGCGCTGTTGCCTTCGGTTAGATAAACCGATTGACCGTCGCCAAATTCCCAGTATGCATCGTAGCAATACAGATTGAGTGTGTCCAAAAGTGTGAATGTTACATCTTCGTGTACACACGCTTCCTCTTTGTCGGCAATCAGACTTGCTTCGTAACCTGGGACGTGCACAGGAATAAACGTCGTTGTGTCTTCGCATCCATAATAATTGCTTGTAGTACGTAACCAAAGCGACTGGTCGCCAAAATTGTCAAACGTAACAACTTGCAGTGATTTCTTGTTACTGATGTATAGCGAGTCGCCACCGTCAATTTTCCACCACGAATATGAGTTCGTGTTCGAAGTGTAGATTGTATTGTCCAGATAAAGAATGAATTTTTGTCCAGGTTCTTTACAAAGGTCTGAATCTTTGATTTTGATTTTTGCACCAACATCTTTCACATCTATTGATTGTGTTGAACTGTCAACACATTCGTGTCCTTCGGGACTGATGCTGTATGCAATCAATTTTATGTCGAAGTTCTTTTTTGATTCTGTTTCGTACGTGTGTTTGGTCGTTGCAGAAAGATTTCCGGTTTCTTCAACTATAGTTCCGTCACCAAAATTCCACGAATAGTGTGAAAGTGTGTCGGCAAAATTCGTCATACCAGTATTTCGTGTCAGTTCTGCTTCGTGTCCAAGACATAATTTGTTGTGCTTAACGGAAAACTGAGCGTTAGGGACGACTGGTTTAATATAATCTTTTGTAGATGCGGTGTCTCTGCATCCGTGATCGTCAATAACAATAAGTGAAACGGTCTTATTGCCCATGGAATTATACTCTGTCTGTATAGTCATTTCATTCTCTTCCGAAACGACTCCATTACCTAAATTCCATATTCGTTTAGCTATTGCGTGATCTGATTTTGACGTATCGGTGAATGTCGTTGTAAAAGGAAGACAGTCAGAAATAACGTCACCATAAAATCCAGCGGTTGCTTCGTAAATTTTTATTGGTTTGCTAATGTAATCGTTACAACCATGAATATCGGTGACTTTTACTACTACAGAATCAATATTCACAGAGTCGAATATAAATTTTTTTGAGTACGGAAAATAATCATTCCTATCAATAGTTCCTTCTATTTGATCAACAACGGCGAATGTTAGAGAGTCATTTTTACCATTCCATTTGTTAATCCATGTCCACGAATGTATGTCTTGTCCCATGTCGGTTCTTACGACAAATTGTGCTGTGTCGCCAAGACAAGGCTCAAACGTGGCTAATTCAAAATCGCCCACTATTTTAGTAACTGTGGTAACAATACTGTCACTCATATCGCAACCAGTCTCAGGATTATGAGAAGTTACTTTAACCCAATATTGTCCGCGTCCTCCGTAATCTTCAAAATTTACATTGACAGTATCTTCGTTTTCTGCAATTTGTGTCCATGTTTTTTCTCCATTTTTTTGAATGAACCATTCCCAGCTGTCTGCTCCGTAATTTTTAATAAAGAAGAATTTGTATAGGAACGGTTCGTCACACGATGCAGTTCCTGATTGTATATATGTCATAGGACCTTTTACGTCAACCCCTTCGGCGATATCTTTTGTTATACTACAACCATTATCCGAAGCAGTGAATGTTGCGTAGTGTACACCAACGGTGTCGTCAAACTTCATTGCAAATGTTTCGGGTATTGGCGTTTTTGAGTCGATAGTTGTATAAATATTAGTTAATCCATTCATTTCTGTAAATGAAATGAGAAGTGTGTCGTATTCACTTTGGTAGCGATCTTTATCGTCAAATGTTACATTGATGGTAAGGCTATCGCTCGCACACATTTCATGGATAAAGTCAATGTTTACGTCTGGAGTATGTCCGACACTGATTGAATCCTTATACTCTAAAGGAAGGTTACTTATAGCACAACCTTTACTTGTTTTGAGGGCAATGTGGTAGGAGAAAACACCTTCATTGTTGTACGTCCATATATGCGATAAATTACCACTTTTCTTTTTTTCTGAAAAAATATCCTTGTCGTCGTATGTGCCATCTTCATCGTAGTCCCACGAAACGGTAGTAATGGAATCTTTATCTGTGTTGTAAGAATATTTAGCATAGTAGGTAACATCAAGAGGAACGCATCCACTCCGCGGAACAGCATACGTGGAATAAACTTTGGCAAGTTTCGGCGTTGTAATTTCTAGATTATTGTTGAGTTTTGTAACAAGCTTACAATAGTTTGGAGATAAGGCATAGACTGTTGCCGAATAGATTCCTTCGCTTTCGTACAACCTAGAAAATGAATCGCCTGTGTCAATTTTGTTTCCATCGGTAATCCACATAAAATTTGTTCCTGCTATATTGCTTACCGCAGAATATGTAACCTTTGCAGGAATACTGCATTGAAACTCGTCTGTAGGTGTTGCAACAATTTCCAGAGGATTTTCTATCACAATAGTTTTGTACAAGTCTTTTGTACATGTTCCATTGCTGACAGTCAATTTTATGGTATATGTACCACCTTTATTAAGATCAACACTAAAAGAATCATCCGTAGATTCTATGCTGCCATCATTATTTAGATCCCATTTCCAAGATGTGTTTCTTGACGTACTTGCATCGGAAAATGTAATGGTACCGGGACAGTATTTCTCTTTGTCTGCGATCTTTGTCTTACAAGGACAATCAGTATTGGGATTACTTGCAATGATTGTACTGTATCGGGATGGATCAAATTCAACAGGTGGATTTCCATCGTCAATACCAATTTCAGGCTGGTAGTCGATGAGTTGTATGCTTCGTGCATAACGGCTTTCGCATTCACTTTTGGTAGTTGCAGTTAGATATGCGTAATACGAACCGTAGCCTGTATAGGTGTGTACTGGTGGATTTTCTCCGTCAAATGTGGTTCCATCTCCGAAATCCCAAACATACGAAGCAATAGTTGTGTCGGTAGTAGTGTTGGTAAATGTAACGTCTAATTGGGGCTCACAACTTTTTGTCTTGTTTGCGGCGAATGAAACTGCAGGATAATCATCGTATGTTGTGACTGTAATTTTCTTTCTTTCGCGGTTTGAGCATCCGTTTTCGTCGGTAACAGACAGAAATACGTCAAAATCGCCAGCAAAACCAAATGTATGCGCAGGTGGCGTTTGTGTTAAATAACTTGAGCCATCAGACAAAATCCACGTATATGAAACTATATCCGTATCGGATTTGATAGAATCTATGGAAAAATTAAACGGTTTATTCTCGCAGGTAAATTCTTTATCGCTGGTAATTGTTACATCTGGATCGTTGTGTACGGTAATGTAGTGCTGTTTCGTAACGGTTTCTACCAATTTCTTGTTTGAGTCATACACCTTCATCGTAACATCGTATGTGCCAGGGTTAATGTAGGTATTTTGGACGCTATCGTATTGGGTGGAATATTTGCCAGGTTCAACAGTCCATTCAAATGAGTAACCTTGTACGATAGATGTATCGGTAAGATTTTCAAACACAACTTTTAATGGTGAACATCCGTAGGTGGTATTTGCCTTGAAGTCAAAATCTCTTTTTTTAAGGGTGGTGTCTTTTACCAATCTTACGGCACGTCCATATCCTCTGGAATATTGGTCTATGAAACTGGTTCCGTGGCTTCGTATCCCCAGATAAAATGCATATTGGTTTACGGCTGTACTTGACCAGTAACTACCATCAAGGTTAACATATTTAATGGTGCCGCCTCCGTGTTGCGTTCCAGCGCAGGGAAGGAAAATAGCACCATTTTTCTCCATTTTTCTCCATTCTATAAGAGTATAACTATTTACGGTTTTGTAGTGTTCTTCGCTGTTTCCTGTGGCATTCCCTTGCTGAAAATGCATTCCTGCTGGCAATTCCCAGTTGTCGGGAAGAAAAATAGCTCCGTTAATTTCGTTTACACAGGCTACTCCGAAAAGTTTTTCTGCATTTTCACGTCCGGAACGCAAATATTTCCATTCATCTTCTGTCATTGTACGCCACATTCCAGCTTTGTTCCCACCGTTGGAAATAGGATTATATATCCCCCAATCGGCATTGGCGTATGCTCCTGTCAAACTGTTCTCTGCCTTTCCCCCCACCAAATAATCTGAATTAATTGTTTCTTGATTGTAAGGCATATACGAAACTGCGCCACTGTTCCAGCCGCTCGTTCCCCAACCGAACAAATCAATCCAGCCATCGTATGTACTCGATGCCTTTGCATTGTCATCGCCTATTATGTCAAATTGGTTTTCGGCAAAACGCCACAATGAAGTGCTTGCCTGATATTGTAAATTGCCTGGCGAAATATTTACTTTTTGGGAACTACTCACAGAGAAGTAATATTGCGCAAATGATGTATTTACGATAAAAATAGATGCCAATATAAAAAGCAGGCGAAGTTTCTTCATGCTTATCTGCCGGGTTGTAATTTCTTGCCTCAAAGATAGGTATTTTTATCTGCTTTTTTTGTTTTCTAAAAAGTCTTTTTGCGTTTTGATAAATATAAGATATTTTTGTGAACTAAATAAAAACCTCTGTTGGTGAAACCACATAGTAAAATAGCGACTCTGTTGGCATTGGCACTCCTTTTTAGTGCTAGTGTTGTCGCGCAGGAAATTCATTTTTCACAGTTCTATGCGAATCCGTTGACGATGAATCCTGCTCAAACGGCTTTTTACGACGGGAATGTGCGTGCTAACGTGATGTATAGAACACAATGGCGTGCTATTGATAATAAACCTTACCAAACAGTGAGCGCCAGCTTGGAGAAACAGTTTCATTTATACGATCATACATACGGATTTGGCATTCAGGCGTTGCGTGATGAATCGGGCTATGTCGGTTTAATTAACGACAAACTGCTTGTCTCCGGTGCCCTTGCTTTGCACGTCAACGGACATATATTATCTATGGGGGCACAGTTAGGCTTGGTGTATAAAAACACTAATGTGACCGACTATACCTACGACGAACAGTTTGACCTTGGTGGCGAATCGGTATTTAACCGCGATTTTGCAAGTGGCGAAATGGAAGGAGAACCATTGTTTCATCCAGCAATAAATGCAGGTGTTATGTGGGAGAAACGTCTTTCGCATAATTTCGTCGCCGACGCCGGTATTAGTGTCTTCAATATTAATACTCCATACGAGTCAATTGCAGGTATGGAATTAGACGAAACCAAACAGAATATGCGTATAGCAATTCAAATGGGCGGTAAGATTGAGGTCAATAAGAAGTGTACGGTACATCCGAATGTCTTGTATATGATGCAGGAAAAGGCAACTGATTTTTTGATTGGTGCCAATGTTGACTACGCAGTGCAGAAAGATTTGTCTGTTTACGGTGGAACGTTGTTCAGATATGGATGGGCGAAAAATTATGATGCCTCGGTGTGGATTGTTGGCGCAAAATATAAACGGTTCGATATTGGCGTGAGTTACGATATCAATGTTTCGTCGTTGCGTGAGGCAACAAATTTACGTGGAGCATTTGAAGTGTCATTGACGTATTTGTCTCCAAGTTGGAAGAGTAAAGAAGTAAAAATTCCCTGCGATAGAATTTAAGAATGAAACGTTGTGTCTGCATAGTACTATCGTGTTTGTTACTGACTGCAATCTATGCGCAGGATATTTCCCAGTATTCACCAAAGCGATTAAAATCGTTGGCACAAAATGCTTTTGCCATCGGCGATACGTATAGTGCGATAGACTATTATAAAGCATATTGTGCGAAAAAACCCGATACCGATGCATATTTTCAGTTGGCAGAATGTTACCGTGCAGCACGTGAATATTTACAGGCTGCAGATTATTACGATAAATCATACCGCGAAGACAAGAAAAACCTTGTCGCTCTGTATCATTATGGCGAAATGCTCAAAGTTTATGGCTATTATAAGGATGCGAAGAAATGTTTTATTCAGTTCAAACAGAGTTACAAGGGAAATAGCGAGTATAAACATTTAGTCGTGTCGCAGATTGCCTCGTGCGATTCTGCTCAAAAACTCATAGATTCGTCCCAGGCAGTCGAAATTCGCCGTTTGAACGGAACGATAAATAAACATTCCATAGAATTTTCACCAGTATTTTATGATGACTCTACTTTGTTGTTTGCCTCGTTGCGGAGCGACACGGCTTTGTTCGTTAGTGCGCAGGACAGGGAAACAGATATGCCGTATAGACATTTTTATGTCGCTAAAAAGAAAAAAGGCGATTGGCAGTTTATGAATGAATGGATTGAGGGAGAATTTAACCAAGATGCGTTACATTCTGGAAACGGAGTGTTTTCTCCTGATAGAAAGCGGTTTTATTTTACTAAATGTGAACAAAATTGGCGGTATAAGACAATTTGTAAAATATATGTAAGCCAAAATATTCGGGGTAGTTGGACCGCACCCGAAGAATTACCGAAAACTATCAATCAGCGTAAAACAACCAATACGCAACCTGCCGTCGCAACTGAATCGAAACGTGGCGATGAAGTCTTGTATTTCGCCAGCGACCGTCCAGGAGGTAAAGGAGGTATGGATATATGGTATTCGGTAAAAGAAAAAAATCGCTGGCACGAGGCAAAAAACTGTGGAAATAGAATCAATACACCATTTGATGAGGTCACTCCGTATTATTCCATGCAAGATAGGACATTGTATTTCAGCTCTAATGGTTGGCCCGGATTCGGTGAATTGGATGTGTTTAAGTCGCAAGGAGAGTTGGCAAAATGGGAGCCTGTGGAAAATGCGGGATATTATATAAATTCTGGCTTTGATGATTTATATTATTCGGCAAATTTTCTCAATAGCGAAGGATTTCTTACTTCCAATAGACAGAATGATTCAAAGGCTTCGACGTGTTGTGATGATATTTTCAGTTTTAAATATGTTGACCAAATACATATAACCGTCGAAGGATTGGTATATATGCTTCCTGATTCTGAGGTTGACAAGATTCTGCAAAACGATATGGAAACAGAGTCCTCAAATCAACGCGACTCCGTGCAATACGTAAAAGGCTCGGTAGTTACGTTGTTTATGGTTGATGATGTGACTAATGAAAAATTATATATTGCAACAGATTCTACAGATGAAAAAGGCTCGTATTCTTTTGATTTACGGGATAATCGGAACTACGTACTTCAATACGAAAGTGGCAAATATACGCCGCCAACCCGTACAATTTCTACGAAAGATATGACACAACCCGATACAATACATGTTGAGGATGTCGGCATAGAATATATTTCCCGTGATATTTTCCGTATAAAAAATATCTACTATGAGTTTGATAAGTCAAATTTAACACTGCAGTCAAAACAAATTATTGCGCGGACGATTTTATATATTATGAGGGAATACCCGCAATTAGTGGTAGAAATTGGCAGCCATACCGATAGTAAAGGTAGTGATAGTTACAATTTAAAGTTATCTCAAAAACGTGCGGAAAGTGTTGTTAACTATTTGATAGAGAATGGCATAGAAAAAGAACGACTACGAGCAAAAGGGTATGGCGAGACCAAGCCAATTGCCCCCAATGAGGATGAAGATGGAAACGATAATCCCGAGGGAAGAGCAAAAAATCGTAGAACTGAATTTCGTGTAATCGGAACAATTAATCAATATTTTGAAATAATTTACGAGGAATAGGTTTTACAATTTGAATTTGTTTCTTATATTTGGGGCGTTTATTGTAGATTAATGTAAATATATACATATGAAGCACAAATATTTAATACCTTGTTTCTTGTTACTTTTCGGGTTCATAGGCAGTACTTTTGCCCAAGAAGACTTGTCTGCGTTAAGTACAGGAAAGTTGAAGAAAAAGGGAACTGTAGCAAAATACAATGGTGATTATTATAGCGCAGCACGTTATTTTGAAGCTTATTGTAAAGAGAAAGATTCCGACTACAAAATTATGTTTGAATTGGCAGAAAGTTATCGACTTTCGAGAAATTATGCTGCTGCTGAATATTGGTACGATAAAGCTTACAAAGCAAATCCTCAAAAGAATGTAAAGGCTTTGTACTATTATTCAACAATGATTAAAACGTCGGAGCGATATGCTGAGGCAAAGGGACATTTCAAATCATTCAAGAAAGAATATGCAGGCGCAAAAGATTTCAGCCAATATTCGGCATTAGTAAAACAACAATTGATTGCTTGCGACTCTGCTCCTTCTTATATCAACAATCCATTGAATATGGGTGTGAATCCATTGGATAATTCCACAAATACAGAAGGTATGGAATATATGCCAATTTTCTTGGATAACACGTCTTTTGCTTATGCAACTCAGGCTGTAGACTCATTGGGCGCAAATGCATCTCTTGATTCTTTGGTTCCACCTAAATTCTACGAAGCAACGTTTGCGGGAAATAAATGGATGACAAAGGACGATTGGAATCTTAATGTTCGTGAAACTCCAAATTTGAATGCTATGCACGGAGCATTCTCTCCTGATATGCAACGTTTTTATTTCGTTCGTTGTGAAAAAGGCGATAAGAAGTTCTTGTCACAAAAACGCAAAAACGACATTTGCAAAATTTGGATGACGAAAAATACTTTTGGTACTTGGCAAGAGCCTGAAGAATTGCCAGAAATTATCAATGCAAAAAAGACATCAAATATCCAAGTTGCTGTTGGTAATGAATCAAAGAAAAATGACGAAATCGTTTATTTCGTTTCTGATCGCGAAGGTGGCCGTGGTGGATATGATATCTGGTACTCAATCTTTATGTCTAAAAAGAATGAATGGCGCGCACCAAAGAACTGCGGTAACAAAGTCAATTCTGCCGGCGACGAAATATCTCCATATTACGATGCTGTTACAAGAACAATGTATTTCTCTTCTAACGGTTTAGCAGGTCTTGGTGAATATGATATTTTTAAATCTAATGGTGAAATGAGTAAATGGACTCCTGCCGAAAATATGGGATATCCAATCAACTCGCCATACGATGATTATTATTTCGCATTGAATCCTAATGGTAAAAAAGCATTCTTCGCAACTAACCGTGTTGGAACAACTACTGGCGGTCAAGAAACTTGTTGCGATGATATTTACTTGGTTGATTACGAGGACGTTAAATTTGATATACCTGTAACTGGTCGTGTTTACGAATTGGTTGACAGCAAATTGTCCAATATGATTGCAGCTAATTTCGAAACAACATCTTCAAGCGATTCTGTTGAGGTTGACTTAGGTGATTCTGTTCAAGTTGGTGCTGAAAAAGAAAAGAAATATCTTGCTGGTAGCCGTGTTGCTCTTTACATAGGTAACTCAAACGAAAAAGTATTCATTGCAAGTACAGAAACAGATTCAGCAGGACGTTATTTCTTCACGGTTGAACCAAATCATCAATATATTCTTCAGTTCGAAAACGTACGTTCTGGTTCTGCTTTCATACCATTCTCTACACGTGGCATCACAGAGCCTGATACGTTACATTTGAAGGATTACGGAATCAATTCTATTACCAAGGACGCTTTGGTTGTAAAGAATATTTACTATGAATACGGTAAATTCCGTTTGAAAAAGGAACAAAAGGATATTCTTGACGAAGCAGTTGTTTCTTTGATGAAAGAAGCTCCAGAAATCGTTGTGGAATTGAGTAGCCACACTGATGATCATGGAGGTGAAGCATTCAACTTGAAATTGTCTCAGAAACGTGCAGATGAGATTGTTAACTATGTCATTAAACAGGGCATAGATAAACAAAGAATCGTAGGTAAAGGTTATGGTTATACAGTTCCAGTTGCTCCAAACAAATTTGATGATGGAACAGATAATCCTGATGGTCGTGCAATGAACCGTAGAACTGAGTTCAAGGTAATTGGTACAATTTCAGAGTACGACGATTTTATTGAAGATTAATAGATAGTTTTCATATAAAGGAAAAGGGTCTTGCAAATACTGCTAGACCCTTTTCTTTTGTGTTTCTTATTGCTAAACGATTGAATTTACTACCTTTGTACAAAACGGATTATAGATGCGGACATATTTAGCGTTATTGTTTACTTTGTTTGTTTGCTCAATTCAGTCCTTCTCTCAAAAAACTGAGGGGTTGGCGCAAACACCTCCAATGGGATGGAATAGTTGGAATACATTTGCAACGAATATTAGTGAGGACTTAGTTATGGGTGTAGTTGACAGTATGGTGTCGATGGGATTGCGCGATGTTGGATATAACTATGTGGTTATTGATGATGGTTGGATGCTTCGCCAGCGCGATGCTGAAGGTAATTTAGTACCCGATCCGGAAAAATTTCCTAATGGTATAAAACACTTAGCGGATTATGTCCATTCAAAAGGTATGAAATTCGGTATATATAATTGTGCTGGTTCACAAACTTGTGCTGGGTATCCGGGTGGTCGTGGGCACGAATATCAAGATGCACGTTTATATGCTTCGTGGGGCGTAGATTTCTTAAAATACGATTGGTGTTCACATGGAAATTTAACTTCGCAAGCTGCATACACAACAATGCGCGACGCACTTTATGCAACAGGACGTCCTATACTCTTTAGCATTTGTGAATGGGGTGATACCGAACCTTGGTTGTGGGCAGATGAAGTAGGTCATTCGTGGAGAATTTCAGGTGATATATTTCCTTGTTTTGACTGCGAAGATAGACATGATGATGGATTGCCAACGCAGTGGTCGGCTTGGGGCATAATGAAAATATTGAATATGCGCGATAACGAAACACTCCGTCGCCACTCTCATCCTGGTGCGTGGAACGATTTCGATATGATGGAAGTTGGTAATGGAATGACGTTGGCAGAGGATAGAACTCATTTTGCTTTATGGTCGTTGTTGAGCTCACCGCTTATGCTGGGTAACGATGTACGAAAAACTTCAAAGGAAACCTTGGAAATCATTACGAATAAGGAAATTATTGCTGTAAACCAAGATGGCTTAGGAATTCAAGGCTTTAAATATTTACAAGGAAATAATATCGAAGTTTGGGTAAAACCTTTACAAAACAATACGTGGGCAATCTGTTTCCTAAACACTGGAGATGATGCAGTAATACTTGATTTTGATTGGAATAAACATACTATAACGGATACCATATTCAACAAGGAAATTTCGTTTGCAAAAACACCTTGTAAAATCCGCGATTTGTATGCAAAAAAGGATATAGGAACAACTAAAAAACATACTATACAGAGCATAGGTAGTCACGATGTGTTGATGGTGACTGTGCGACCGATAAAAAAATAACTATTATGGCGAGAACAGAAATAGACAACTTTTCTATTGATTGTGTGATATTTGGTTTTGATCAAGGTGAACTAAAGGCATTGTTTATAAAACGAAGTACTGAGCCTGATTATGGTAAAATGGCTCTTCCTGGTGGTTTCGTCTATCTAGATGAAGATTTGGATGCTGCTCCAATGCGTCGTTTGCAGGATATGACAGGCTTGAGCAATATTTATATGCAGCAGGTTGGCGCTTTTGGCCGTATCGACCGTTATCCTCTTCGTCGTGTAATTACAGTCGTTTATTATGCCTTGGTCCGTGTTTCCGACTATTCTGTAAAATTAGGTCTCGATGCGTCAGAAGTACACTGGATTCCCGTTAATGATGTACCAGAATTATCTTTTGACCATAGAGAACTGTTTGACGCAGCCTTGGCAAAACTTCGTCGTGAGGTACGTACTACTCCAATATTGTTTAATTTGCTCCCTGAGGAGTTCACAATGTCGGATGTACAGTCTTTATATGAATCTGTAATGGATTGTAAGTTGGATAAGAGAAATTTCCGCAGGCGATTAAAAGGATTAATGCCTACGATTATAAAGGAAACAGGAAACAAACGTGTTGGATGCCGTCACCGTTCTGCAGTGCTGTATTGTTTTGATAAACAGGCATATAACGAAATGATAGAAAACGGTCAGGTGTTTTCTTTATAAGGTATTAGTGAGGTTGGTAATCCTTAGTCCATTACCGAATTACAGATGTGATTTGGCATAATTCCGGTGGAAGAAATTTCCATCTCGGCATTTTTAGGCAGTGTATTGCCTGAAAGTACAAGGCAAGTATCTATGCCGAATTTGTTGCCACCAAGAATGTCGGTTTGTAGTGTATCGCCAACCATTAAAATTTCTTCTTTCTTAATGGTTCCATATTGTTGTATATGGTTAAATGCGAAACTGAACATTTGTGAATCAGGTTTACCAAAACGGATAAATACTTTTTGAACCAGAGGTTCTATAAGATTGGCAACTCCACCCGTAGCTATTGCAACTTTGTCTTTTGAAAGAGGGTAGGTTGTATCGCAGTTTGCTACAATGATAGGCATAGAATAGCGACGGAGCAAATTAATGGTTTTAGATAAATCCCTGTTCCAGTCAAATCCCTCATCATCTAAAAACACGAGCAGTTGATAGTTGTCATCAACGTCCAAATCAACATCGTGAATGGAAATCGTTTTTACGTTGTTGGATTGTATATAATCTGCAGAGCTTTCCGTGCCAAGATATACAATTGTTCCTCCTGTGATTTTCCGTTGAATATATTCGCGTGCAAGCATACCCGAAGAAATCACTTTATCGGCCGTCAAAGTTGGAATATCTGCTTCCTGGAATTTCTGCGCTAACTCCAGTGGGCTGCGCGATGCATCGTTGGTCAACAAATATGAATCAATCTGTTGCTCATGAAGAAATGCAAACATATCGGAAACGCCGTCAAATACGCCTTTATAGTTGCGCAATACGCCATAAGAATCAAAAAAGATTACTTTGTAATTGCGTGCAATTTCTTTGAAAGAGGATAGATTCATAATCGTGATTTATAAAGAATTAATAAAGGATTCAAAAACTAAGGAATTTCCTTCGTATTCAGCAAGCATTCGCTCAGGGTGAAATTGTAGTCCGACGACAAATTTTTTTTGTGGAGCATAGACAGCTTCAATAAGATTATCATCCGCTTTTGCCATTGGAAGCAGTTCTGGAGCAAGATTTTGTATTCCCTGATGGTGATAACTATTCACGAAAATTTCGTTGCTCTGATACCATGAATACAAAGGTGTATTAGGCAAAATAGTTACTTTATGACGAAGTTCATCGTAGTGGTCATAGTCGATATGAGTCACTTCATTTTTATTAAATTCATGCACATCACTATGAAGCGTTCCTCCAAGCATAACGTTGATAATATGAAGTCCACGGCAAAATCCTAAAATAGGTTTGTCGTTTGCGTATGCATCCAAAAAGCATTTTGTTTCTATTTCATCTTTTATTGGATCAAACTCTTCGGGAGTGCTGTAATCGCTGTGATATAGCAATGGGTTCACATCGCCTCCTTCAACCATTAGCAATCCGTCATAGTCAGATAAATATTCTGGAAGCATTTCAATGGTGGTATCGGCAATAGGAACGATGATAGGCATAATGTTATGCGAACATAATATTGACGAATAGATTTCGGAAATCCAATTGATAAGTTTGTTCTTGCGGACTAATCGCCGGCTAACGATTAAGACTTTTTTTGTCATTTAACGTGTTTTGGAGCAACGAACAATGTACCGATGTCTTTCCCATCAAATATGTCGAATAGGATTTCTGGTTTATCGGCATTTGCTATAATAGTATCAATGTTGTCTTTATGACAAATTTTTACAGCAGAAATTTTTGTCGCCATACCACCGGTACCGAAACTACTTCCAGCAGAACCAGCGGCATTGGAAACTTTGTCGTTGACGTCGGTTATAATGGAAATACGTTTTGCGTCTTTATTCTTGCGAGGATCTTTGTCAAAAAATCCGTCAATGTCAGAAAGGATAATCAGTAAATCTGCTTTGCAAATTGAGGCAACCATAGCCGAAAGAGTGTCGTTATCGCCAATTTCTATTTCGTCTGTTGAAACAGTGTCGTTTTCATTAACAATAGGAACAACGCCGAGCTCCAGTAATTTTGCAAACGTGTTTTCTGCATTTTTGTGCTTTTCTGGAATGGTTATTACATCAGATGTTAATAAAATTTGGCCAACGCTAATGTGATGTGCTTCAAAGAATTTACGGTATATTTTTGCTAAAATTGCCTGCCCAATTGCTGCCATAGCTTGTTTTCCTGGAATTGTATTAGGACGTTTTTTCAATCCTAATTTTCCAACACCTACGGCTATTGCTCCTGAAGAAACTAAGACAACGTCTCGGCCTTGTTTTTTCAGCGCTGCAATCACATTGCTGATGTGCTCAATACGTCGTAAGTTCAATCTACCATTGGGAAATGTTAACGAGGATGTTCCAATTTTGATTACGATACGTCGTTTGTCCGCTAAAGCCTTTCTATAATCCATTTCTTCAACTATTGTTTGCAAAAGTACAAAATATCAAATTATTCAATCTTATAATTGCAAAGATTTGAGAGTCTTTATGAGTAATTCGTTTTCTTTCGCCGTTCCTACTGTGATACGTAAGCAGTCATCGCACAAACGTACTTTTGAACGGTCGCGTACAATAATGCCGGCTTCAACCAATTTTACATATACTTCGTGAGCATTGTCAATCTTTACCAATAAGAAGTTGGCGTCACTTGGATATATGCGGCGTATGTTTGGAAGTTTCTGTAATTCAGGAATCAGTTTCTCTCGTTCAGCAATGATTTCCTTAACGAATGCGTCCTTTTGTGCTGCGAATTCCGACAAAATCTTGCAGGCATATTCCTGCATCATGCCGTTCATATTGTAAGGAAGTTTTATTTTATTGATTACGGCGATGATTTCCTTCGAGGCGAACAGCATTCCCAAACGACAGTTTGCAAGTCCCCAGGCCTTCGAAAACGTCTGTAAAACGACTAAATTTGGATATTTTGACAATTCGTTTTCCCACGAAGGGTCCGTACAAAAATCAATATATGCTTCGTCAATCACGACAATTGCATTCGCTGATTCAATTACCTTTCGTATTGCGTTGCGGTCGTAGGCATTTCCCGATGGATTGTTTGGTGAACAAATCCAAATAAGTTTTGTGTGTTCGTCAATTGCTTCAAGCACTTTGTCGGCTTGTAATTGAAACTCTTCGGTCAAAGGAACTTCTTTGCAGAAAACATCGTTAATTTCTGCCGAAACGCCATACATTCCGTACGTTGGAGGACAAACAATTGCATTGTCAATTCCAGGTTCGCAAAATGCAGTATAAAGCAAACCTATTCCTTCGTCGCTACCGCTACCGCCAAGAAAAATTTGGTCGGTTGGAATATCTTTGATTTTCGATACAACTTTTTTCAATTCCGATTGATACGGATCGGGATAACGGTTGTTTTTGCCGTTCCCGACAGAACCAAAGGAATTTTCGTTAGCATCGAGATTTACCAACGCAACACCTTGAAAATCGTCGCGCGCGGTGGAGTAGGGAGTTATATTTCGAATATTCTTTCGTAAAAGTTCTGAAAGATTGAATGTCGCCATGGCTTATTTATTTAATGTTGCGAGTCGAACCGAAACGGCATTTTTATGCGCATCGAGCATTTCTGCTTCTGCCATTGTTTCGATTGTAGGACCAAGAGTTGCTAAACCTTGTGGAATGATTTCCTGGAATGTGATTTTTCTTACGAAACTATCAAGTGAAACACCACTATAAGCTTTTGCATAGCCATTTGTCGGCAATGTGTGGTTTGTTCCCGATGCATAGTCTCCTGCACTTTCTGGAGAATAATTTCCCAAAAATACAGAACCAGCGTTCACAACTTTTTTGCTGAACTCAAATGCATTGGCAACTGACAAAATAAGGTGTTCTGGGGCATATTCGTTCATCATTTCAACCATTTCTTCCTGCGAATCAAAAACAACGATTTTGCTGTTTTTTACCGATGCGTCAACGATTTCGTTACGTTTCAGCACTTTCATCTGCGCATTTACAGCATTTTTCGTCTCTTCGGCAATATGTTTTGATGTCGTTAGTAGAATTGCCTGACTGTCTTTTCCGTGTTCGCATTGAGAAAGAAAATCGGCAGCGATAAATTCTGGATTTGCTGTTTCATCGGCAACAATCATTACTTCCGACGGACCAGCAGGCATATCAATGGCAACACCTTGGGTGCTTACCATCATTTTGGCTTTCATTACGAATTGGTTTCCTGGACCGAAAATTTTGTAAACCTGTGGAATTGTTTCAGTTCCGTAAGCCATTGCTGCAATTGCTTGTGCGCCACCAACCTTGAAAATCTGCGTTACGCCAGCTTGTTTAGCTGCGTATAAAATTGCAGGGTGGATTGAGCCAGTTTTGCCTTCGGGCGTACAAAGAATAATTTCTTTACAACCAGCGATTTTTGCAGGAATTGCAAGCATCAGAATTGTCGAAAATAAAGGTGCGGAACCACCAGGAATGTACAATCCAACTTTTTCTATGCCAACACTTTTACGCCAACATTTCACACCGAATAATGTTTCGGTAACCGAAGGAATTTCTTCCTGACGTTCGTGAAATTTTGTAATGTTTGCGATTGCCACTTTGATGGCAGATTTCAATTTGTCGGAAACCAATGATTCAGCAACACTAATTTCTTGTTGCGAAACTTTAAGGTTTTCAATATTTGGATTGTCGAATTTACGACAGTATTCAAGTACGGCTTTATCGCCGTTTTCTTTTACGTTTTGTAATATTCCCGCAACAATTGGCTCTAATTCAGTATTTTCGAGCAAAGGTCTTTTTAAAATTGTTGACCAATCGCTTCTATTGGGATTGATAAATGTCTCCATTTACTATTTCTTTTTAGAATTCTCAATAACCGACATTGCCGTAGCTAAAACACTACTTACGTCTGTCATGTTTTGAGGAATAATCATTGTGTTGTTTTCTTTTGCTAATTTACCGAATTCGTTTAGATATTGTTCGGCAATGCGAAGGTTAACGGCTTCGGTACCATTTTCGGAACCGATTGCGGATGCAATCTCGCGAAGTCCGGCCGCTGTTGCTTTGGCAATTTGTTCAATTTCGCTTGCTTTACCTGCAGCTTCGTTAATTCTTCGTTGTTGTTCACCTTCAGAACGGGCAATTAGCTCTTGTTTGTCGGCGTTGGCAACGTTGATTTTTGCCTGCATTTCACCTTCTGATTTTGCAATCAATTCTTGTCGCGCAGCTTCGGCAGCATTGATTTTTGCTTGTTTTGCACCTTCCGATTCGGCGATGATTGCACGTTTTTCACGTTCTGCACGCATTTGTTTTTCCATTGCATCTTTAATGCTTTGTGGAGGCGTGATGTTCTTTACTTCATAACGGGTAATCTTGATTCCCCATGAGTCGCTTGCCTTGTCAACGGCAGAAACAATCACCGAGTTGATTGAATCACGTTCTTCGAAAGTTTTGTCGAGTTCCAATTTGCCAATAACACTACGCATAGTTGTTTGTGCCAATTGTATAGATGCAAATCCGTAGTTGTCGATGCCGTACGACGCATTTTTCGGGTCCATTACTTGCAAATACATAATTCCGTCAACTTCAACCGAGATATTATCGCGTGTGATACACGTCTGTGAAGGAACGTCGATTGCTTGTTCTTTTAATGAATGTTTATAAGAAACACGATCAATAAAAGGAATAATCACATGAAAACCAGCAAGTAATGTCTCATGATATTTACCTAAACGTTCAACGATATAAGCTTCGCGTTGTGGAACGATTTTTAGACTTCCGGTTAGTACGAAGAATGCTAAAATGCAGACTGCTACAAGAAAAGGTACCATAATGTTTCGAGTTTTATAGGATTATTCTTTGTTTTGCTTTTCTACTGATAGTTTTATGCTTTCGCGATTTACGATGATGACGTTGTCACCTTTGTGAATAGTATCGGAGGAATTTGCATCCCACTTTGCACCTTTGAATTCAACTTCGCCACGACCGTTTTCAAAATCTGTTAAGGCTACAGCCAGTTTACCAATGTATTCGTCGGCAAGTTCGTCTGTTGATTCTGTTTTTTTCTCAAAGAAACGTTTTTTGAGCATTTTCCTAAAGACAAGCAACAAAACAATGGAACTAACCAAAAATATAACTAACTGACCTTCTATTTGTAAGGCAGGAAAAATCCATGTTGCAATTCCTGTGATTAAGGCTCCGCAACCAAAGAAAAGCACGATAAGACCAGGAAGAATTAGTTCTAATCCTAGACCAATAACTCCACAAATAAGCCAGATAGTTGTTACATTCATTTTTATCGAATCATTTGTTCAATTGGACATACAAGAATTCCTTCGGCACCAGCTTCGCGAACTTTTTCAATAATATCCCAAAAATCGTCTTCGTTGATTACCGAATGAACAGAACTCCATCCTGGTTCTTTCAAAGGCATAATTGTTGGACTTTTCATACCTGGAAGAAGACTTGTAACTTTTTCTATTGCAGAATTTGGAACATTCATTAAAATGTATTTGTTGCTTGATGCCGCTTTTACAGCTTCAATACGAAGCATCCATTTGTCGAGTAAAGCTTGTTTTTCGGCAGTAAGATTTTTGTTGCCGATAAGAGCAGCTTCCGATTTGTAGATAGTTTCAACTTCCTTCAAACCGTTGCTCAATAATGTTCCGCCGGATTCCACAATGTCGCAGATAGCGTCGGTCAAACCTATTGTAGGAGCAATTTCCACAGAACCGCTAATTTCGTGGATTTCTGCATTTACATTATTCTCTTTCAAATAGTTTCCGAGAATTGTTGGATATGAAGTTGCAATTCGTTTGCCTTCCAACGAATGGATGTCTGTGTAATCAAATGCGTTTGGAACTGCGATGGAAAGACGGCAACCTGCAAATCCAAGTTTTTTGATGATATTTACATCTTTGTTTTGTTCGTCTATTTCGTTCATTCCCAAAATACCGAAATCAGCAACGCCGTCGGCAACATAGCCAGGAATATCATCGTCACGAAGGAAAAGAATTTCCATAGGGAAGTTGAAAGCCTGTGTTTTTAATCTGCTTGAGTTGGAAATGAATTTGATACCGCAATTTTTTAGTAATTCGATTGTCTTTTCACTCAAGCGACCTTTCTTTTGAATCGCTAATTTGATTACTGTTTCTTGTTCCATTTTTTATAAGTTTTTATTCAAAAAAAAAGGCTTGCCTGAAGCAAACCTTTTTATATTGTGCATTCAGTTTGTTTTTCGAGTAATTATATAGAATGATGATGAATCATTTGTTTTTATTTTTTGCAATAATACAAAAAAATGTTGAATTCTTTGAGCGCTTTTGTAAAAATTAGTATTCTCTATTGTTTTATGAATAGTTGCGTTTGTCTTGTGTTGTTATGGTTCTCAATCAGTATTGAATATGTTCCTCGTTTCAAATGAGAAACATTGATAGGAGCTTTAGTTGCTGTTAAAACAGATTTCCCTGTTTGGTCATAAATGGTGGCTTGTTTAAAGTCGTTGTCTGTAAAATACAACATGTCTGTACAAGGATTTGGAAAGATTGTCTGTGTATTTTCAATTGTAGTTGTCTGGAGGGAAATTCTTTCTTGTATTTTAAGATTGTCAATTGCCCAGCCCCACGCATAATTGGTTGCATCCGATTGTAAACGGAAACGTACATATACGGTGTCGCCAGTTCTAAAATATTTGTTTTCCAACAAATTAATGGTGTGTTTCCTAAATAAAGTGGAATCGCCTACTGCAAGACTGTTTTCATTGTCTCCATCATTTTTAGTTGACGAATAATAGCGTGTTTTCCATTCTCCAAATAATTGGGAATCCCAACCAATTTTCCCAAGCGGATACCAATTTTCAGCGTTAATGTCTTTCGAACCCTCAACAATCACGTAATCCCAGAAACCAAAAGTGCCATATTCTATACCGGCTTTGCCTGGTTCAACAAGTACAACCTCGTCAAACGACATTGTTGCTGGATTGGATGCAATGACGATTGGCGTTTTCAACGTTGCTATATATTGATTGTATTTCCCATCTATGCCAGTGTAAGCGTACGGATGTGCTGTATGTAAGGCATTATTCGCAAATCCGTCTTCTTTACTAATGGTACACTTGTCCAATGTGAAGAAATCTGCGCTATTTTCATCATCAAAATCTGTCATAAAGTAGTGTACAGGCTCTTGCGCTTCTTCCAGTACGATTTTGTAGAAATCTGTGTATGCTGTATTCCCAGAATAATCAACGGCAGTTATGTTATAAAAAATTTCGTCACCAGCTTTAAATTGTTGGTTGATAGCACTCAATTGTATAAGGGAATGAGTGGCAAGAACATCGAATTCAAAGTTTGTGTGAATTGTGTCTTGGATTAATTCTTGATTTCGTTCGACAAAATACTGAACATAGGCAGAATCAATACCGAAATTATCTGTGATACTTGCTTCAATTTGTATGTCAATTTTTTGTGTAGAAGTTAGTGGTGTATGTTCTATGCGGGGTGCTTCTGAATCATCACCGATAAACACAGAGTACCAATCATTTTTTGTTGGCAAGACAATAGTATCGTTGCTGGTTGTGATTAATTGAATGGCATACGAAATTGTGTGGTCAAATGGTAACGAAGGAATATTTGTTGTGAAAATGTTCTCGTCCGCAGTTGGCAATAATTCTATAGCGTGTTTCCCAGAGTCGAGGGAATAGAGAACGCTTGATTTTTGAATTTTCTCTAAGAATGTAACGTCTAGGTAATAAGAAATGACCGTTTCGTCTGCGAGATTTGAGTTATTTGTAGGTTGAAATATGGTGCAATAATAGCTGTTCCAACCAATGTCAGCCAGCATTGCAATTGTAGCTGCATCGGGTTCCCTGAAAATTTCCGTAGAACGGAGGACAGGTGTCATTAATTCGAACCCGCTGCCCGTAGGATATGTTGTTTCGTCCAGATGGTATGCAGTTGAACCGCTGTTGAAATTTGTCGGTGCATAGAGTTGTAAAAATTCTCCACAAACAGCCTTTGTAAATTGTCCATTCCAAAACAATTTATTCGAATTAAGCAATTCGTTTTTTATATAATACGTGTTGTTTTCGGAATATACGATTTTTTGGTAAGTGGAATCACTGATAAACATATCGTAAATGGTAGGAGACGGAAATTCTTTTGAATCAAGACATTCAGCAGTGATATTCCCAATGAGTCCTAAGCCATGAGCAAGTTCGTGAAGAAGAGTAGTAATTAGGTCGTATTGCTTTTCTTCGCTTGGATTATCAGTTGAAAGATTCCAATTGATAGATTTATTGATGACTACTTCTATATCGGCATTGTTTCCGTTAAGATTTTTACCTTGGATTTTTTCAGCTAAAGCTACAGGATAAAAAATGTTATCAATAGAATAGTAGTTTGTTGGTTTTGCGTATGCGTTTACGTTGGATTTTAATTCCTGCCACGACACACTGACTTGAATAGGAATGCTGGTAGAAATATATTGGCTCCACGTTTCAGCGCAATACGTCATTACATTCATTACGGGTTCTGGTACTTCAGTTCCCTGAATTTTAAAAACGTTTTTAACTCCGGCCTGAGCAATGGAACATAAACAGGTGCAAAGCAGACAAACTATACAGGTTCTATATATACGAGTCACCTTTTTTAAATTTAATGTCATTAACGAATTGGCGGATTTTTTGTTCGTCTTCGCGTTTGCATATCAATAATCTGTCGGCGGAATCTACAACGATAAAGTTGTCCAGTCCATCAATAACAGCAAGTTTCTTTTTTGGAATAGAAACGACGCAGTTTGAAGAATCATAAACCATAACATTGTCGCCTATGATTGCGTTTTGTTGGTCATCTTTTTCTGCATTTTCATACAAAGCGCCCCACGTTCCTAAGTCGCTCCAGCCAAAACTTGATTGCAAAACGAATACGTTTTCAGCCTTTTCCATAATTCCGTAGTCAATGGAAATGTTAGGACATTCAGAATAGATGTCGTCAAGCACGAAAAGATTTGTCTGTGCTTCGAACAAATCGTAGACTTTCGGTAAATATGTTTTAAAAGCAGAATCAATAGACTTAAGCGACCACATGAAAATACCCGAGTTCCAAAAGAAGTCGCCGCTTTTTAGGAACATTTTTGCAACTTCCAGTTCGGGTTTTTCGGTAAAGGTTTTTACTTTATTGATTTTGTGAGTATTGATTTCGTTAATTTCTTCACGAAGTTGAATATAACCATAGCCAGTGTCAGGGCGGGTTGGTTTAATGCCCATAGTAAGAAGGGCATCATTATTTTTTGTGAATTCAAAGCCAGCCTTCACTGTATCAAGAAATTCTTCTTCGTTTAAAATTAAATGATCGGAAGGAGTAACGATTATGTTTGCTTCTTGAGAACGTTTGCGTATTTCGTGGTTTCCGTATGCAATACAAGGAGCCGTGTTTTTGCGTAATGGCTCTTTAAGGATTTGATATGGATATAATTCTGGCAGTTGCTGAAGAACAATTTTCTCATATTGAGCGTTTGTTACAATGTAGAAATTTTCTGGAGGACAGATTTTCTTCATTCGCTCATACGTCAATTGAAGAAGGGTCTTCCCAACGCCAAGAATATCAAGGAATTGCTTGGGAGTGGCAGATGTGCTTAGGGGCCAAAAACGGCTTCCTACACCACCAGCCATAATAACGCAAAAATTGTTGTTCATTTTTTCTCGTTTTTGGTATGAAACAAATATACAACTTATGTTGAATTATTTGGGATTATATTTCGCTTTCCGCATAATTTCTTTTGAAGATTTTATTGCGAACAAGTCTTTCAACGTTGTGGAAGGGTTATTCCGCATATATGATTCAATGATTTTGAAACCAATCCATTGACCGATCCGTGCAGGCGATTCTTTAGAAAAAACAACGGTGAAAGGGCCATCGTCAATAAACCGTTTTTGAATCATATAATCGTTTGAAAATAAAAGGTTCTCGGTGCTGATAAGATATTTCCAGAATTCGCCTTCGGAATTTTGGCAGAAATCTAATTGCTGTTGGCTGTATCCCCACAGCAACGAATCTGGCTCATCTGGGAGCATGCATTTTACAAAATATTGATATCGCCCGCATTGGAGCATTTTTGCAAGTAGATAATCTTCTTCAAACATTTCTGGGAAATCACTTTCTGCCATTGCACGCATAACATCAATTGGTAGCTTCTCAGGCGTCATATTGCGTCTTACGTACGACTCCATCATCATTGAATTGTAGAAGTAACAATTTGCTCCTAAAAATTTGTCTATACCAATGGCAATAATATTTGAATCAATAGCCATAGAGTAGTTTACACCAGTGATAAAAGTGTAGAATTGAGGAATTTCGTTGTCGGGGAAATAGTATTTGTAATATTGTAGCGCATTGGTGATTTTCTTTTCGTAATTCATCTGATTCGCTGTGAATGCGCTATCGCTCAAATGATATAATTCCTGAATCCATTTGTCTTTAATGAATTTTGGGATGGTTGAATCAATTGGTGAATCTGGGCAAAAACGTTGATGGATATCCATAACGTATGAATTATAGAAGTCGCCATATTTTTTCTGCAACGCAACTACATTGTCTGGCGTGTAATCGTCAGCTAATTTCTGAATGTCGTTGTGGAATGTTTGAATGGAAAAATCGACCGAAATATCAGATACTTTTTTATGGTATGGATTCTTATCGCAGGCATTCAAGAAACACATACACAAAAGGAAATATAGAATTTGTTTTGTGTTCATAGTTGAAAAATAAAGTGTTAGTTTTTATTTTCTTCTGTCGCAGCATTCTCCATTGCCTTTTGTCTCTTTCTGCTTTCGAGGTGTTTAGCGAGTATTTCTGGAGTAGTGTTCCAACGTTTGTGCATCCATATCCATTGGTCGGGATATTCCCGTACTATAGATTCTATTGCGTTGTTGTGAAGTTGCGTGTTATGTACGATATCGTATTGTTTATCACCTGTTGTTTCAAATGGAATTTTAGGTAGGATTTTGAAGAGATACTTACCATCGCCTTGTCGTATTGTGAACATTGGTACAATGGCTGCACCACTATCCATAGCCAGACGTGCACAGCCAAGTGGAGTATATGCTTTATGACCAAAAAAGTCTAAAAATTCCCCACGTATGTTCATGCTGTCCTGGTCAATCATAATAATCATACAGTCTCCATTGTTGAGAGCACCCACAAGTCTGTCGTAACAATGGTCCTGACGTGAAAAATTCTTCATCCCACGTGTTTCGCGGAGGTCAATCATAAATTTGTTAAGAGCAGGATTTTTAATCTTGCTGCTGACCGCCGATGTTTCGTAACCAAGAATGGGTGGCATTATTGCCGAAAATTCCCATCCACACGTGTGCGGTACTAGACAAAGAACACCTTTGCCTCGTTCATAAGCAGCTTTAAGATGCTCTTCTCCTTCAATGGTAAAATATTTTAAAAATTCTTTGCGTGTAGTCTTTTTTGACCACCACGCATAGTCGTTGAACGTACGTACTAGTGTGAGAAAAATATTCTTCCCGATGTTGTATTTTTCTTCTTTACTTTTGGATTCCCCATACGCCAATGTCAAGTTGTCATCGACCGTTTTGTGCATTTTATGTAAAAATGGATATGCTATCCGTGCCAACAAACTGTGCCAAGCGCAGGCAACTTTCCTAGGGATAATAAACCGTTCCAAGCAGAGGAATTTTGCAAGATAATACACTGCAAAATTGCGTACAGGCCTGATGATATATTTCTTTAATCGTTTTTTACGTCCCATTGGTTTATTTTCTAGTGCAAAGAAACGGAATTCTTTGCAAGAATTGCTAAAAACTTGCGAAATGTTCTTTTAAATCATTAAAAATTTCTTCTCTGATTTAAGTTTTTCATAATGTTCTTTGTCGCGATACTTGAATACTTTTGCTGGATGTCCGCCAGCAATTGCCAATGGGGGAATATTATTTACGACAACGCTTCCAGCTTGGATTATGGCGCCTTCGCCAATTGTAACTCCTGATAGTACGAGGACGTTGTCCCCTAACCAAACAAAGTCTCCTATTGATACATCTTCCACTATCCAAGTATGGTCGTAAGGTAGGAGTTCTCCACCGTCATAGTTGTGGTAATCGGTGAAAATTTGACATCCTGTTCCTGTATGGACGTAGTTCCCAATAACGCAACGACCTTTACCAGTAATATGGATTCCGCCAAGCGATACTTGATCGCCAAGTTCGGTTCGACTATTTACGGTAGAAAAATTACGCACAAGCACTTTGCCGTGGCTCGCACATTTACTGCATACAATGTAGTGAAATGCCCAGCGTGGAGTGATGATTTTTAGAAGAAATTGCCTGAATTTATATCTAAAGGAGTTCTTGTTATCCATTTCCATTTGTTTTTCGGCAAATATCGGTATGAAAGACTGAAAAATCAGTATTTTTGTCCTACTTTTATAAGTGCGATGAAAACTTTTATAATCAAACTTTTACGAAAAACTGTATTTGTATGGCTTTCGTGGTTTAATAAATTAATTCCACATAATAGCTGTAAAATATTGTTTTATACGGAATTAGGTTTTCGCGATAATGTAAAGGCGCTTTATGATTATCTTGTGGAGCATTCGTTTAATCAAAAATATACTATTGTTGTGGCTGCCAATGATTATAAAAATTTTGCTCATGTTCATTTGCCAAACGTAACATTCGTGAGTCATTGGTCTGGTTATTGGCATTATTTTTCTGCAGGTTATGTGTTTTATTGTTTTGGGCGGATCCCATTTTATCCCTCAAAACGGCAAACTGTTGTGCAACTTTGGCACGGAACTCCGTTTAAGTCGCCCAGTAAGGATATGAAGGAAAATTACAATGAAAAACATTTGTTTTTTACTCATGTATTAGCAAGTTCCAATCACTTAAAACCTGTTTTAAGCGGCCAATTTGCGGGTTTCCCGTATGATAAAATTATAGTTTGTGGACAGCCACGCAACGATGCACTATTCAGTAACCATAAATACGATTTCGGCGAGTATAAAAAATTGGTCGTGTGGGCACCGACATTCCGGACTTCTAAAATTATGGGTAATGACACTTTGGAAAAAGCTCGTTTGTTGCCAATTTTTGATGTCGAAAAACTTGCGGAACTCAATGCTTTTCTTAGAGAACGCGAAATGAAAATAATAGTGAAACTCCATCCTATGCAAAGTATAGATGATTACCAATTGGTTGAAATGGAGAATCTTCTATTTTTGAGTCACGCAGAATTTGTGCGTCGTAAGATGGATTTATATTTGCTTCTATCTCAGGCAGATGCGCTGATTACCGATTATTCATCAATCTTTTCTGACTATTTATTATTGAACCGACCGATAGCTTTTACCGAAGATGATTTGGAAGAATATCAACATTCTCGAGGTTTTTCAGTTCCCAATATCGATTGTTATAAAGCTGGAGCGCGAATTCGAACGGAAGCAGATTTTTATGTGTTTATAGAAACAGTCTTGAATGGTAGCGATTGTTACGAAAATGCTCGCCGTCAGGCAAATCTATTGCTTAATGATTATGTCGATGGAAATGCTTGCCAACGTGTTGTACAAGCTGTTGGAATAGAGAAATGAGTTTATTTGTTTCCGCGTAGCATTACCAATGTCTCGTTTATTAGCGTGCTTGACGTACCTTTTGTGTAAGGAAAATATACTAGTTCTACACCTACAGCTTTTAAATCTGCTTCAATTTTGTTCCATTTCTCTGTGCCTTTCCAATCATCCCCAACAAACATTTTATTAAAATGATATTTTTCCCAGGCAGCAAGTTTATCCATGTTTTCTTGTGCAACAACCTCGTCAACATATCGAATTGCTTTCACAATTTCAACTCTTTCCTCAAATGGAATCACGGCACGTTTATTTTTATACATCACCAAATCATCGGTCGAAACACCTACAATTAGGTGGTCGCATTGTGCTTTTGCTTTTCGTAAAAGATTTAAGTGACCGATATGAAATAAATCAAAAACGCCAGTTGTGTAACCAATAATCATATTCTATTATTTTTGAGGGAAATAAATATTCAAAAATTCTTGTAGGCAAAACAGTAACCATTTTTGATTTCCGTTGAACTTGCTGATGTCGATGTTTGGCTTAAATTCTTTGCGAGTTGGTCCTTGCCAATTTTTAAAATACTCGTCAACGGGTCGCGGCATAGGTGCTTTTTCTGGCAGAGCTATAGAAGGGTATCGACGTAGAAACAATTGTCGTACGAAGTATTTTGAATCACCGTTTCGTGTGCGTTGCAAATCAACAGGTTCTGTCATTTTTAGATTTTCGTATGGATCGACAAAGTGCATTTCCGCAGTTTCGAAAGCATTTTGATATGAGCTGTAACTTTCTTCAGTAATGACTTTATCATAAAATCCAAGAAAGTCAATATTGTCGCCATTCCGATAGCGCTCATATAAGTACAAAACATCG
Source organism: uncultured Bacteroidales bacterium (assembly GCA_937892155.1). Classification (GTDB taxonomy): domain Bacteria; phylum Bacteroidota; class Bacteroidia; order Bacteroidales; family UBA1715; genus UBA1715. Next base: position 36,805 of record CALAUG010000089.1, read on the forward strand.
GCTGGTTCTGCTAATACGTCTTGTGGGTCAATATAAATTGAGCGTTTTACAAAGGCATCAAAACTCCAATCTTGTGATAAAAGACCATCCATTCCATAAAAAACATAGTCAGCTGCATCGCCTATCACCATTTTAGTAATTCCATTACGTTTTGCCTGCAATGCCGCTAAATATATTTGTGGCTCAATAGAATGAACTGGTGCACCTTTTTTTGCCATAATAGCGGGCAAACTTTTCATAACGTCGTCCCATGTTATATCAACGTAGTGCAACTTTAATCCATTATATTCTGCAAATTTTTCAGCCCGTTTCAATTCGTCTTGTGCAAAGTCTTTAAAACGAAATGTATAGGCGTCTGTACCTTGGGGTAGATATGAAGCAAGGCAGGCAGAATCCATGCCGCCCGATAGTAGAATACCAATATGCTGTTCAGAGGCCAGCTGGTCAAATTGCTTTTGCAACGCTTGATCAAGGTCATTAACCGATGAAATTGGAATTTGATTTTCGGGCAATGGTAATTTTGCAGTTTTGTGATGCATTCCCTGCGCAAATTCAACAGCATTTTTCTCTATGTAGCGGAAGGCTACGTAAGAACTCATGCAGTAATTCTTGTCAATCATTTCCAAGTTGGGTTTTTATTATAGCAAAGGTAATGAAAAGAGATTTTATTTATTGTTGTTTTGGGAATTCTTTTTATTTCATAAATTTTGGAAACACATCCATTGAGCATCGTTTTATTTCTGCTTGATATTTTTTGTGATTTCCGCCACAACATTGATTCAGTAAATCGTAGAAATCTTTGCTGTGGTTCATATATACAGTGTGGCAAAGTTCGTGGAGAATAATGTAGTCGATTAGGTAAAACGGCAAGGTCATGGTATATAACGAGAAAATAATGCGTTTTTGTGTGTTGCAGCAGCCCCATCGGGTTTTAGCGCTCGAAATTTTTACGCTGGCATAGGAAAAATTATGTTGTTGCGCCAACAATTTAATTCTATCGGGAATATAGAATTGTGCTTCTTTGCGTAAAACGGTTTCTATCGTGCTTGTAAGCTCTTCTTGAATTCTTGGATTTTCAATACCGATTGTTTGTGGCACAATTGCTTTTATTGTTTCGTCTTTCACTGAAATTCGAAGTGAATTGTCCAATCCTTTTACGATTTCAAGATTATGAAAATGCGTAAATCTTTCCTGACTTTGCGAAATGATTTTTGTTTGCTCTTTCTTTTTAAGTTGCTGATTTATAATCCATTCTGTGTTTGAAAGAACAAAATTTTCTGCTAATTTTTGAGGATAAAGCCACGGTGTTGAGACATAAACTTCACCGTCGTTTTTAACTTTCACAATGACTTTTCGACACCCTTTTTTCTTGTTGAAATGAACAACACCAATGGTTGGGAAAATTTTGTCGGACATTGACTAAAATTGATATGAAAGAATGTATCTGTCCAATTTTTCGGAAACAATATCACTGATTGTGATTAAAATTCCAGTCTCTTCAACATCTCCAAACCCTTTGTTCAACGATGTTCCGAAGGTTTTCATTGTTTCGCTGAGGTTGATGTAGGAATTGATAAGCGGAGGAATATTGTGTTTCCGTTCACGTACTTTCGTAAAAAGAATTTTGTAGTCGTCGTGCAAATTGTTGCCGGTAAAAACTTTTGCAAGTTCCGTTTCGTCGTGGAAATAGGGAAGTGGCTCTATTGTTGTCACCAGTTTTTCTTCATCTTTGAAATGTTTGTTGAAAAAATAAAGAATGTAATCGCGCGCTAACTTGTCGTAACTCAAATACATAGTCACTTTACCGAACAAATATTGAATTTGTGGGTTGAGTGCGATGACGGCTCCAATTCCTTCCCAAAGATTGTCGAGTACGAAAATGCTTTTTCGTGCCGAGGCCCCCAAACTTGATTCTTGATAGACGAATGAACGGCCTAATTCAAGTGTGTACGGCATATATTCCTTGCGGAATTTTTCCGAAAAATTGAATAATTCGGTTGTGGCCATATCGTAATTGCCGTTTGCATTCAACGCATCTTTGCAAAGAATATAACGGTATCCACCAAGAATTTGTCTGCTTTCGGGATTCCAGATAATGATTTGTTCGTAAGGATGTTCAGGGTGAATGTCGAATTCGTCAATGTCGAGTTCTTTTCCCGTTCCGCCGCCAGCATTTCTAAACGCTAATTCACGTAAACGGCCGATTTCGCGCATGATATTCGGCGAATTGTGGTAGTTTACGGTATAGATTTTATTGGAACCAAAATGAGAGTCACGGAGGAATTTATCGTCGGTCAATTCGGCGATAATCAATTCTCTATCAACTGGTTCAATAATTTTTTCCATATTTATTTTGTTGGAAGTAAATATGCGATTTTTTTGATTTCCTCAGCCCACTCTTTGTCCGTTTTTTCGTCGGTTAAGTCTTTATATGAAATAGGTTTTCCGAAATACATAGAAACGCTTTCATTTTTGTGCTTATACAGTTCGTCAACCAAATATAGTTGCTCAATATTCGCTTTAATTCCCAATCGTTTACGCCAATTTGCAAGATTGTAGAAAAAGTTTGAGTTTTGTCCGCTTATGAATACGGGAATAATGTCGCGTTCGTAGCGTTTGGCGTACGAAATGAACGATTTCTTCCATTCCAAATCAACGATTTTACCTTTGATTTTGCGTGAAACTAGTCCGGCAGGAAAAATAATGACTTGGTAGTCGGATTTCAGGCTACTTTCAAAAATTTCGGCATAGTCGCGTTTGTTTCTGCCAAAACGGTTGATTGGAATAAAAACATCTTCAATATCGGGCAGGTTCATCAGCAAATCATTGACCATCAATTTCGTTTTTGGAAACATTTTGCCAACTGCCGAAACTATCATAATGCCGTCGGGACCGCCAAACGGGTGATTCGATGCAAAAATAAAACGACCTTCGGAAGGAATGTTTTCCTTACCATGGTAATCAATATTTATATTGTTGATTGCGAGATGTTTATGGAACTTTGGAACGCCAACTAAGTCAGAGATTTTGTCCAAATCGGAATTGATTTCGTCTTGGTGCAACACTTTCGTAAAATAGCGGATAACAAACTTTGGCAACTTCTTATATAAATCGGGAGCCTTGGTCTTCAATATCTTTTCGACATTGATAAATTCTTTTGATGCTTGTTCGTCCATTGCTATACTCCTTCGCCAGAAACGACAGTTTTTATTGTATAAATCAAGATTTTTATGTCAAGATAAATAGACATATTCTCAATATATAGAATGTCGTATTTCATTCGGCTAGCCATTTCTTCGGGACTTTGCGCATAACCGTATTTTACTTGCCCAAGCGATGTGATTCCAGGACGGACTTTTTGTAAGTGTGTATAGTGTGGTGCAAGTTTTACAATTTGGTTGATGAAATATTGCCGTTCGGGACGTGGGCCCACAAGTGACATATCTCCTTTCAGTACGTTGAAAAATTGTGGTATTTCGTCCAGTCTGAATTTACGCATTGTACGTCCCCATTTAGTGATTCTGTCATCGTTTTCAGACGATAACTGAGGACCATCAACTTCCGATTCCACTATCATGGAACGGAATTTATAAATGAAAAATGGTTTGCCATATCGTCCAATACGTTCTTGTTTGTAGAAAATAGGACCCTTCGATGAACATTTTACCATTATTGCCGTGAACAAGTACAATGGTGAAGCAATGACAAGAACTAAAATTGAAATAATGATGTCGGCGATTCTTTTGAACTTTTCCTGCCAAGCAGGCATTACGTTCTGCGAAATAATAATGAGAGGTTCGTCGTGAATTGACTCAAATGAAACACGTCCGGAAATAAGGTCGCAGTTGTCAGGAATGGCTTTTATGACGGCTTTAGTTCCTTGTATGCACGATAAGATATGTTCAATGTAGGCGTGTTCTTTCGATTCAATGGCAATAATCACTTCTTCAACTTGGAATTCCTTCAAATATTTCTGTGCTTCTTCAACTCGTCCAAGGTGAGGCATGTAGTTCGCCATTTGATATTTTTCTTGTTGAATAACATTCACAAATCCGATGAATTTGTTACCCGATGATTTTTTTGCATTGGTCAAACGTTTGTAGAGTTGTTCTGCTCTTTCGTTTGAGCCGATTAACAGCGTGTTGAATCCAATTTGACGTGTTTGAATTTTGTGGGTTGTTCTGCTAGTGATAATTAATCGGGGAATATACGAGACGATGAATTGCGTTGAAAACAATAACCACAACGATTCGTAATATCCTTTGTAGTTCGGCACGTTGTCATTCAACACAATAGAGAAAAATAATATAAGTGAACCAAGAAGTGTTATACCGAGCGTTAAAAGAAATTCTTTCAATCTGGACTTTCTATACGCATTTTTGTAGTAACCGCTTAAATAATATAGCAAAATCCACATAAACGGAATGATTGCCAATCCATATTTATAGTTGATGTCGAGTGCTATTCGTTTCCGGAATTCAGGGAATTCTGCGTAAAAAGCATCAATATATTGATTGCGTAGGTAGAAAAAAATAGTCCAAGCGATTGCGGCAGTTAAAAAGTCACAAACTAAATAGAGAATCGTATGTCTTGTCTTATTTATTTCCATAGGAGCAAATATATCACTTTTCTCGTTGCTGATTCATTACTCCGAGCAATTTTGGCACATCTTTATTTCTCTGCGATTCGTATGGATGTGTTTCCTAAAATCCTGATATTTGGCAGAATGCCAAATTTCTTCAAATGGCTGGTTCTGTACGTTTCCGAAGGTGAAAATGTGGTTTTTGTCAAAGCAGCATGGAACCACGTTGCCATTCCACGCAATAATACTGGAACTCCACATTTTCCAGCATTTATTTTTTAAATCTTTTTTGATGCTTAGTTCACCATTTCCGTCAACATCGTATCTGCTGTTTTTATCGGAAGGGAGCATTTCAATGTTCTGTGAGTCGTAGAATTGTGCAGTCTTAAATTTGATAATGTCAACTTTGTATCGTTTTCCTATTGCCTGAATTTTTTTTGTGTTGATTTCGGTGTGATTGAACAGCAGACATTGTAGTTCCACCAAAGGAAGTGACGAATGGAGTTTCATCTTTGCATCGCGTATGGCTGTCAAACCTTCAATCACTTTGGGAAATTGTCCGTTGCGGCGGTATTTTTCGTATGTCCGTTGATTGTGCCCGTCAAGCGAGATGATAATTTTCGTCAGTCCCGACTTTACTATCTCTTCGGCATTGTCTTTTGTAATGAAGTGGGCGTTTGACGATATTGAGGTTAGAATCCGTTCGCTGTGTGCCAATTTGATAATGTCTATCATATTGTCGTTGACGAACGGCTCGCCTTGAAAATATAAATTTGTAAAAATGACGTGTTTCTTTATTTGTGGAATGATTTTTTTACATAACTCAAATTCCATTTTCCCTTTGGGAACTATGCTGCTTTTGTTTCCAGTTGGACATTCTGGGCAATGCAAATTACAGATGTTTGTTGGCTCAATGCTGATAAATGCTGGCAAACTTTTGAATCTATGAATTTTAAAATATGCAGAAAAAACGAATGAAATCGCCAAACGAATGTAATTCCAAACTCTTGAAAATGAGAGGCTTTTAAATATTTGCACTATAAAAACAAGATAGAATTTCATACTGTTAATTCTTGTGTGCAAATATATTACTTAATGCAACAACTTCCTTTGCTTCTTTCACGTCGTGTACGCGGATAATGCTTGCTCCCTTTGCGATTGCAATTGTGTTGAGTATGGTTGTACCGTTTAGTGCTTCGTCCGCAGTACAGTGTAATGCATTCTGTATCATCGATTTTCTTGAAACGCCGACAAGTACGGGACATCCTAATTGAACAAATTGCTCAAGCTGATTCATTAAAGCGTAGTTTTGTTCCACTGTTTTCCCAAACCCAAATCCTGGATCAATAATACATTGACGGAGACGTATGGATTTTGCATACGCGATTTTGTTGTTGAAGAAGTTCAATACTTCCTCAACAACGTTGGTATAGTGTGGATTCTGCTGCATAGTTTGTGGGTTCCCTTGCATGTGCATACAAACGTAAGGCAAATCATTGTTTGCCGCATATTGCATCATTTCGTTGTCGTAGTTACCACCCGAAATGTCATTAATCATAATTGGTCCAAACGATTCTACTATATGTTTGATAA
>CALAUG010000090.1 GCA_937892155.1 uncultured Bacteroidales bacterium
TTATTTCAGCATTGTGATGCCAAAGACAGGTGCAAAGGATGACGATGATATCGATATTGTTTTTTTAAGAGGAGAAGCTGATGAAGATCCTGGTTACGAAGAGCATACCAGCGAAGGGCCTTACACAGAAGAAGATAATTGGTATTGGGGTCTTGACCTCGGTCCTTGCGATCCAACAGGATATACAGGTCGTATGATAGATGCTGCTGATAAATTGACACAACAGTTTGGAGTGTTCTCTCCTGGCCAGCAACACTATGGGCAATCCTACATAGTTTATAATGTGGAACATGCTGGCTATGCCCCATGCGAAACAAGCCTTCTTCCTGGCTACATATACTATGTAGACCCAAACATGGAAGATTGCGCTGCAACATGGTTATTCTATTACGAAGGTATTGATGAGCCTTGCATCCCGTACGATGAACTGAATTGTTATTGGCGAAGCATCCGTCGTAACATAGTACTTCCCTTTGCGCCACTTCACTATGGGCCAATTACAAATTCTCCATATCATAAATGTATTATAGAAGATCGGGTTTTCTATCGTAGAACCAAACGAGTGCATTTGGCCAACGTGGTGTATTGTCAAGTCTCATGGGCAGAACCTATACTTCCACCTGTTGATTAAACAATTAGACCATGAGATATAGAGTTTTCTTTATCATCGTCTTAGCCCTGTTTTGCAGGGCTAAGACGATTGCCCAAGAATGGGAATACTCCATTGAGTACAATGTTTATTCAAATTCTGAGATGATGCACCAATATTGTGCATACGAAATGTCAAACGGCAATATCATGGTTTGTTCGGCTCGTTGTTTCCAAAGTGGAATGGGCAACGGCAACTTCTACCCGCCGCATCCTGCAATGATTACCTTGTCACCTGACGGGGAATTGTTGGCGCAAAACGATTTCTTCAAGCCTGGCTATTGGGGCGCGTCCTATTATCCGTATGTGTTTGAGAATAATGATGGTGAGGTGTTTGCGCTGATGTCGTACAGCCCCGACCATGATACGGCCTATTTCAACTATTACCAGAACTATGACAATCCACCTGAAGATGCCATCATTGGGCTGTATAAACTCAATGATCAATTAGGGATTGAGGAAAGCCACGAATATAGTTATCCTATTGATAATTATGAGGCAAGATATTATCAGGGATGGGCATGGTGGTGCTGCCATTATAGCGGAAACATTTTCATCCATTCGGCGATTGTCGATGAGGACGACATTGTGGGTGCTTACACCAAGAATGTCAGCTTTGGCCACCAACCGCTGCAAGGATACGATTCCCTGTTCTTTTTCAGAATGAACTTTGAAGGCGAATTGCTGTCGAATGTCGGTTATCAGATGACGACTTCAGGCAGCCCGTGGCAAGAAAAGCTGAGGCGTGAGCAACTCATACCAACTGATTTCGGCTATATCTATTACAATCCCATGCCACCGTATTATTTTGGCTTTACTGATGGCAATGAAAAAGCATACGACGATGGCACTATCTTTTATTTGGACAAAAATTTCAATGTCATAAAACACAAGGCTTTTCGCCAACCAGATGGACATGATTGGGAAGACAACTATTTTGACAACATGGCCATCAAGCGCAGTGGGCACAACACAACATACGTTGCCACGCAAACCAGGACCAATTATGAGCAAACATGGGAGGATTGCCGCTTGTATGAATTTGATGATGACATTGATGGAGAAGGCGGCAATGCGCCGATCATTCGCCAAATTGAACGAGGAACCGACGAATGGGATATCGTGGCTCTCAGTAGAGCTGTAGATGCCACTGACAGCAACACATTGCTATTCTGTTATTCGATGAATACTGGGGAGTTGAATAACGATTCTTGGATTGTTATTGAGCGTCTTGATGAGGATTTTGAGCCCATATCGACGGTTTATTACGGCAAGGACTCAGACCTTTTGTGTAGTTGGGCGGAAAGCATCACCACGACAAGAGACGGCGGTGTTCTTCTGACGACCGAAACAACAAATCTGTCGAATCCGCAACAAGGCTGGACAACGGTCACCAAATTCCCTGCTGAAGCTTTTGTGGGCATCGAAGAAGCCCATGACAATGGCTTGAAAGTGGCTGTCGCCTACCCGAACCCGGGCGGCAGTGAGATGCACATCCGCACTGCGGTTGAAAATGCCGCCGTGGAGGTGTATGATATGAATGGCCACCTTGTGGCGCAGCAGCCTGTCACGGAAACGGAAACCGTGCTGGATGCCACGGATTGGGCGGCGGGAACATACATTTGGAAGGTGGTTTCTGATAAAGCCGAAATTGAGACGGGGAAGTGGGTGAAGGAATGAATGATTTTTTTTGTATTTTATTGGAAATCATAATGGAAAGTGTTATTTTTGCCACGTCATTCACTTTGAAATTTGGCTAACGGACTTCGCGAAATTCGGAAGTGCGGCGTGAAAGAGTAAAAATAGAAGTCCCCTAATAAAAACCAATAGAACAATGAGAACAACAAGACTTTACACCCTGGTTGCGCTGCTGGTGATGGTGGGCGGGGTGCTGCAAGCACAAACCTATGGCGAGTTCTATTCATTTACGGGTTGGACGTACCCTGCCTATGGTGGAGGCAGAAGGTGCTTGGCACACTTCACAGAACACGGAAAGAAGGTCGAACTGCCCTATGTTTATGATGAAACACCAGGGGACATGAGTATTGGAACGCTTATCGACGATGCCACTCCTGGGGTGATTTACAACAATGACTGGGGAGAAACTAACAAACTCTATCGAAGCACTGACTATGGCTTTACATGGGAACCCATTGATGACGTGACTAGTGCCTCTGATGAGTATTGGACATTCAAAAACGCTCCAGGTGTATTACTCAAAAGGAATATGAATCCGGTGGAGATGAGAATCAGTTATGACTATGGGAGCCATTTTGAAACCTTGGAGGTCCCTGCCTTTTATATGAACAATATAGCCGGATGGAATGTGGGCGAGTTTTTCAAGGAGGACCTTTCTGAAGAGTTTTGGTCGTATTATCTTACTTATTCCTCGGATTTCAACCAAACGGCTGACACTGTCTTTTACTCGGATTCGGGTTACTTTGAAATGACAGCTGGTGCAAATGAAGGGGAATTGTACACCTATTATCGGTCATACTACGAAGCAGGATGGATGTCAAAATACACACTGTATTTCAGTCCTGATTATGGGCAGCATAACCAAATGCTGATGACCATCGATTCTCTTGATGATGGCTGGATTACCAATATGTACTGGGAATTTGTGGCAGATGATGAGCCGGGTGTCTTCTATTCCATCATAAGGGATGCGGCGTTCTACTCCCCAGCGACGGGTGCCGATAGCAAACTATGGATTGACTATTACCGCGATTATGGCGAAACTTTGGTGACCACTTATTTCCATCATTTTACGGCGATGCCGGATTGGTTCGACCATCATACTCCAGTAATGGACTGCGAAGTGACGGGATGCGACCAAAATAGCGTTGCCTTGCGTTGGAACGAGCCTGAACTGAAGCCAGATGAAGTGCTGGTCGGTTATCAAGTTTATAGAGGCGATGATTTGATTAGTGGAGATTTGATTACCGAAACGGAATATACCGACCTTTATTCAGGCAACGGACGGTTGAAATACCATGTATTGGCGGTTTACAACGACGGCGAGACTTCCAAATCTTACAACATTGTTTATTGTGAGCAGACGGATGGTGTGGATGAAAACGGAGGCGGAACTGATGTTGTGGTTTATCCCAATCCTGCCAGCGGGGTTGTGCGGATTGAGGGCGGTAAAGCCGAAGAGATACAGGTGTACAACAGCCTCGGCCAATGGGTGAAGACTTACAGGAACACCAACGAAATCGACCTGTCAAATCTTACTGAAGGCGTTTACACCCTTCGCATAAGCAGCGAGGGAGGCTGCACCGCGAAACGAGTGGTAAAAATGTAACTTTGCAGTTTCATAAAACGTCTCAGGCCTTCCTTCGGGGCTCTACTTCGTAGCAGTCATTAGCAGGGACGGCCGCAAGTGCGTGAAGAAGGTGGTGAAGGAATGAATTGATGTTTTTATCACATTGATAAATAGCAAATTAACAACATTTAAATAATTATATAAAATAATAATGAAAGGTTAGAGATTGAAAGAAAATTTGTAAATTAGCCGTGTCATTCACTTTGAATTTTGGCTAACGGACTTCACGAAGTTCAGAGGGACGGCGCAAAAATGTAAAAATAGAAGTCCCCTTAATAAAAAAACAAACAAAAAAATGAAAGCAATTACAAAAACAAGAGTCATTCTGCTTCTGTTGCTGGCAGGAGGAATGACAATGCAAGCGCAAGATTAC
>CALAUG010000091.1 GCA_937892155.1 uncultured Bacteroidales bacterium
CCGATTCCGGCACGCCCAGTGCTCCCGGGTCTTCCTCGTACCAGCCGATCTCGCCAACCACGTTCGATGCGTTGAACGTCGGGTTGTCCACTCCCTTGCACACCTCGGCAGGTGTGATGTTTGAAGACACTACCGGTACGCCCGTGCCAATTATCTCTATCGTCGCTGCCTTTCTAGGACCCTCGCAGCCCTCCGGATTCGTAAGGCCTGCTAGTGGTAGCGAGTTGTATTCGCTCACGTAGTATGTGTATTCGCCGACGGTCGTCAGGGATGGCTGGTATGTGCCGTCATCCGATGACTTCTCGGCCGTGGATGCGCCCTCGCCCTTGTAGAACCTGAACATCGAGTTTGAACCGTCCCTGCCCGGCCATGAGCCGCTCGTCGCGCTCAGCGTCGGTACCTCCTCGTAGTTGCAGGCGCTCTCGTCGCCTATCGTCACGCTCGGTATAGGACAGGGTACTATCTTCACGTTCGCTGGCGTTGCCTCGCTGTAGCAGCCGTCCTTGTACTGGCGCGCGTAATAGTTCCTGTCTGTCTCCTTGTTCGTCGCGTCGCCAGTCATCCACGCTGCGCCGCTGCCCTTCTCCGTCGATACCGATGTCCCGGTCTCGAACCATTTTGCGGACGCACCGCTTGTCAGCGCGCTCGTCACCTTCACCGTCACCGGATTCGTCTGCGACGTCATCGCATAGAAGCCCTCTGTCTCCGGCTCAGGAAGGTATATCACGTCTATCGTGCGGCTCGCGTCGTTCACGCAGCCCTTCGCATCCGTGTATGTGTAGGTTATCGTATATTGGCTCTGGCCCTCCTTCATGCCGTTCTTCTGGGCATAGAAGATTCCACTCGTGCTGATTGCCGAGGCATCGCCCGTTATAGACCACGAACCGCTGCCCGTGCCGTTCTCGGACGAGGCGCTCACGTTTATCTTCGTCTCCTCGGTCGTATAGCAGACCGTTTCCGATGTCTTGTCGAAGCTTACCTCCGGCAGCGGTAGAACTGTCACCGTCACTGCCGTCTTCGGACTCTCGCACGTGTTGCCGCTGTTCTTCTCGGCTGCCCTGTACGATACGTAGTATGTCGTCGTGCCGGCAGTTGTGTTCGGTACGCCGTGGGCGTAACTTGACGATGTGCTTGATGCTGGTAATGCCGTCGCACTGCCCTTGTACCACAGCCATTCGTCAACGGCGCCGTTCTTCGACTCCGTCGCTACCGATGCGCCCGCCGTCGCCTCAAGGTTCGCAAGCGTGCCGCCAAGGCACTGCTCGTCACCGGTCACAACTGGTGCCTCCCATGGACAGTCTATGAGGTTCAGCACTACCTCCGCAGGCTCGCTCTCGCAGCCGTGGCCGTCGGTCTGAGTTATCCAGTATGATTTCACGTACGACGTCAATGTACCGACCTCGCTCTGGAGCGCTGCCTTGTCCGGGGTGAAAGACGTGCCCGTGCCTATCTCGTTCGATTTGGTCTTCGTGTCGTACCACGTCATCGACGCACCCGTCGACGTATTCGTGCCGGTCAACAAGCCTGTAGTTATGCCGGATATGTTGCCGATCAGCCAGTTCGTCGTGCTGCCCGTCGGTACCTCCATGAAGTGCGCCGTCGTCGACGATGTCACCGTCGATTTACAGGTCGTGCCGTCGGCGTAGGCATCGCTCGTCACTACGTACGTGAACGTGCCAGTCTCGCTGTCGCCGCTGTAGTCGCCCGGTACCCACTGGAACCCGTTCATCGAGCCGTTGTCGACCGATATCGAGCCCGTCTGGGGATTCACAGTCACTGGTACTACCTCACTGCCCTTCGCGCATACATCCAGAGGACTTGATATCGTCACGCTCGGAGTGTCAACCACGTGCAGCGTCACCTTCGTTCCTGCCGACCAGCAGGCATTCGCCTCGTCGTATTCCGCTACATAGTATGAAAAATCCTTCACTGCGCCAACCGGCTCGGATGGCGTGAAGCTCGCAGTCCCGTCGCCGCCGGCAAGAATCTTGTCGTCGCTCGACGTGCCACTCGTACCAACTGGATCTATGCTCAACCATGACAAGTGGTAGCTTGATATCGTTGAGGATGCGTTTCTCGTCGCCGTCAAGGTCTGAGCCTTGGCTTCATCACCAAGGCAAACGTATATATCGCTCGCTACAGGGGCCAGGGCCTCGCACGCCGATACCACAAGGGTCGCTATTGTGCTGTCGCTGTAGCAATTGCCACCATTCACCACACGATATTCGCGTACCGCAAATTTATACGAACCAACAGGGGTAGTTGCAGATACTCCCATGTCGTACGTTGATCCTGAAGCTTTCACGCTGCCGCCAGTCTCCGGCATCCACTCAAGCTTGTCGCCCGCTGTAGAAGCCGTCGCACTCAGTTCGCCAGAGCCCGTCACACTGCTGCCGTTTATCAGCACCGTCTGCGTTGGACCAACAGTCGGGGCGTTCACCTTCACAACTTCCGTGGAAGCAGTCGCCACGTTCTGGCATTTATATGGATCTGTATATGTGTATGTTATCTCGTTCGAACCGACTGTCTTAGCCGACGGGTCAAACGAAGCGTCCGTCGATGACGCCGTTCCCGTCCAGACACCGTCGCCGCCCTCAGGGGATACCGTCGCCGTCAGTTCCTTCGCTGCGCCGTTGTAGCACATCTCGGATGGGGCGTTTATCGACACCGTCGGAAGCGCGTGTACCGTCACGTCGCCGCTCGCCGTGCCCTTGCAACCGTTACCGTCTGTGTAATCAAGTGTTATCGTGTATGTGCCCGCGCTGTTCTTCGTCGGGTCGAAGCTTCCCGTCGATGCGTCCACTGTACCGCCGTTGTTCACCGTGTATGAGAAGGTGCCCGATGCGGACGTTCCCGTCGTCGATACAGTAACCTCGTCGCTGTTGTTGCCGCTCACGCACACGCTGCTGTTGCTCACAGTCAACGAAGGCGTCGGCATGTCGAATACCTCGACGCTGGTCGAAACCTGTTTGGCCTTGCAACCCTTGTCGCTCTCGAAGTCGTACTTTATCTCATGCGTCCCCACGCCTGCAGACGACGGCTTGTAGGATGCCGTGAACTCCGTTGACTTCGTCACGTCGCCCGTCCACGTGCCTGTACCGGCCGTGCCCGATGGGGTCACCGTGGCCGTCAGGGTCTGAGCTGTCTCGTCCGAAACACACTTGTCCGTCAGTGATGACAATGTCGCCTCAGGAACCGGATTTATCGTTATGCTCTTCGTGGCGCTTCCCTTGCAGCCCTTCGCATCCTCCACGCTCACCTTCACTGTGTAGGTGCCCGCAGATGCCTTGAACGATGGGTTGGCTATCGTCGTCGCATCCAAGTATGACGAACCCGTACCCGACCATGTCGTCTTCGCAAGATCGCCCTCCACGTTGAGACCTATCTCCACGCCCTCGCACACCTCAAAGCCAGGAGCCGCCGTAATTACCGGGGCCAGAGTGTCGTCGACTGTCACCGTAAGTTTCGCACGGTCGCTCTCGCAACCGTTCAATTTCTGGGATACATAGTAGTATGTCAGGTTGGCCACGCCCTTCGCCGTGCTCGGCGTCGGGGCCGTTGTGCTCGCCGTACCGCCCGTCTCGTTCGTGCCGTACCAGCTCAGGGTCGCGCCGGATACAGCCGTAGCAACAAGCTGTTTCGGGGTGTCCCCAACGCAGTAGGCCTGGTCGGTCACTGCTGGAGCATCCGGGATGCCGTAGAATGTCACCTTTATCGTCTTCGGTTCGGCAACGCAGCCGTCGGCGCTCGTATAACCGAGCGTCACTGTGAACTCCTTGTCCGCATCAACCTCGTTGCTTATCGTGACGCTGCTACCGCTGCCGCTTATGCCGTCGCCCGTCCACGTAAACTCACCGTCGCCAGCGTCGCTCACCGTTGCGGTCAGTGTTATTGACTCGCCCGAGCATACCGCACTCTTGTCGGAGGTCAGCGTCTTGATTACCGGTTTCTCGTTTATCGTCACCGTCACTGGTGTTGCCGGATCGCTCGTACATTTGTTAAGAGTTGCAGTCAGGCCGTATTCGCCGCTCTCGTCAGGATCGCTCAGCGTCAGGCTCGTGCTTGAGCCGCTCCCCTTGCCGCTCCATGCGTACGTCACGCCCGTCTGGTCGCTCCCTGCCTCTAGGACTACTGTGCCGTCGCCCTCGCAGATCGTCGCAGGGTCGGGTGTCGAGGTTATCGTCGCCGTCGGAATTGGCTTGATTACTATCGTTGCGCTACCATTTGTTGACGTTGCAACGCATTTTCTGTCCTTTAAAGCAGACACAGTGTATGTGTATGTTCCTATTTCCGTTGGAAGTTCTGGTTTAAATTCATTTACGCTTGATTTTTTATTCTCGTACACATTAGTTCCATCACTATAAGAAAACGTCCAGTTTTTCGTTCCAGTAAACGTAAATACCACTTCCTCCAAAGATTCTATTTCATTTGCGCAAATCTCCTGTTCACCCCCAGAAATAGTAACAACTGGTGTAACATTAGAAAGGACGTCCCATTCACCAATTTTCTGACAAGCGGTAAGTGTCGGATAATTAGCGTCAGCAACCAATACAATATACTTATCTGATGTTCCCTCTGTCGTATAATTAATTGACAAAGGCAAAGTTTTAGCTATTGTTGGACCCGCCAATATATTTGCGTCAGAAATGCTTTCTTTATACCAAGTATAACTAAATGTAGTCGCATCCGCTTGTTCAGATACAGCCAATTTACCAGTTTCTCCAGGGCACAATAACTCATCACCGCTAATTGTCAGGTCTCTTGGTGCCGAACACGTTGGGCAATCCATCAAAGCTTCTACCGTAGGAGATATCGAATAATTTTTACAATAGTTTGTTTGTGAGAAGGTTGATGTTGTATTCAAGGTGTTAGCGGTTGCTGCAATAACACGGAAATATACAGATTCCCCCGTTTTTAAACCATTGAAAATTTGTGATTCTTTTGGATTGGTCACAGTATATGTACTTGACGGAGATTTTACTATATCTACCCAACTTGATTCAACATTTGGTGTTTTCGAGTATTGGAATAAGTACTGCAACGTTGAACCATAATAAGAAGTCAACAAATTACTTGCAACTGATCCCAACACAAGTGGATCGGAGCACACATACGTCGCACGGTCCAAATTTGTGACATCGGAGAACAAATCCAAAGCAGGAGACGAACAAGCCATAATTTTAATATCGTCTATACAAAGGTCGCAACCATTTCTCCAGAAACTATCACCACCACTACCATCAGAACCACTATAGATTTCGAATACGATATCAGACTCCGTTAAAATCAAATCGTCTATAACGACTCTTTGCCATCCTGCACCTTTACCAGGAGAGAAATTCTCAACAGAACCCAAAACATGTCCGCTTTTATCTTTTATATACAAAGAAATAATAGGAGAAGTTCCATCCGACATATTACCAACATAACATTCAAAGGTCAATTTCTTTCCCGTACACAATCCCGTGATTTCATGTTCAAAAATATTTCCCAAGAAATTATATGCCACATTCATAAACAAACAAGCACTACCATCAATTCCATTGAGTTTACTTGAATGATCTTGAGTGATTGCACCGTTACCAGTCATCCACGTTGCCCAATAATCAGTTTTGTACCCCATGCTTGTCGGCACAACAACTGCATAAGAGCCATCATTAACCTGTCCTGTAGCATCAAAAGAGCCAGCTCCTGACGGCATTGGGAATGGAGAATTTGTTCTATTTATGATATAATTTGACGGGGTTGTAGTTGTTGATTCATTACGTGATATTGGATCTGCATGAACGTACACATGATCGTCGGTAAAATATCCAAAATCTTCATAATAGATTGTTTCTCGCGAAGAGTATACAGTTTTTCCGTCAACTTCTGTTTCGCAACAAGTTATTGTAGTAACTTCCAACGGAGCTGTTGTAACACCATTAACCGTTGCACGATAATACATTTTTGACGCAGTTACTTCGTCATACAAACTTGATATTAACGAAGCAGTTGTCCACGATGTTCCATTTGATGATTTTTCCCATTTATATACTGCAGCATCGCCATAATCTCTATCCAAATTGAGCAACGTTTGCTCTCCACGACACATCTCCGCACCTTGCCCCGAAACGACAAAAGGATTGATTGTACCTGTAACCTGGATATCGGAGATACCAAAAACTGCTTTAGAATTAAAGTTATAGCCCAAGTGCAGCTCCAAATTAACAGAAGTTTGGTCAGCTGCCAATGTGCCACTATAAGTCAACGTTTGTGGAATACCAACCGATGTAGGCGACAAAGTTCCAGAATTAGTCGCACCATTCATATTTCCATAGGCATCGGGAACACCTAACAAGAATCCTATACTTTGATCCCATGAATTTCCCGTAGAAGGATACAACAAGTACAATGTCATTGTTACCTTATAACTACTGCCTGGTTTTAAGCCTCCTACGGTCATAGAAAACAAATTTTTGTTGGCTGACATACCAACTATAGACGAAACGTACATATCGTCTTCAATATCGGGATACAAACTCGTGGTATCCGTATCATTTGTTCCCAACTGGAATGGATTTGGAACTATCAACCATCCCAATTTCCCATTTTTAATATCGTCACCATCCGATACCTGATCAAAGGCTGGAGTAAAGGCAGTTGATGATTCTGCGCCATATTTGTTTATTGTGGACAAATTCCACGAGCGCCATTCTACGGCCTCTTTAAACTTATCTTTTTGACTAAAATCAGTTCCTGCAACAATGTTTTGTCCAAACGACAAAATACTAACAAGCAACAAACCGAGCAATGTATATAATCTTTTCATAATTAAATATTTTCTAAAATTGTACTTCTTCCATCTAATAAGACTACATTCGCACACAAAAAGTTACGATAGTGTAAATATAACACTATTTAATTCAAACACAATAACAAATATTATATTTAGGGAAACTTTAATTCAATTTTGTAACAAATTCCCGATTGACGTCCAATTTGTATAATTGTCCGCTTTCTGAACATTCTGCAATACCATCTTTGGAGAAATGGAGTCGATTGCCACATTCACTAACCCATCCTATTTGTCGCGCTGGGTTGCCAACCATTAATGCGTATGGTTTTACATCTTTTGTAATAACGGAACCAGCACCTATCATAGCATATTCTCCTATTGTATGACCACATACAATAGTTGCATTTGCACCTATGCTAACGCCCCTTTTCATCAACGTGCTTTTGTATTTATCTTTTCTAGGCATAGCACTTCGTGGATTAATAACATTCGTAAATACAACAGAAGGGCCAATAAACACATCATCTTCACATACCACTCCCGTATAAATTGAAACATTATTTTGCACCTTAACATTATCACCTAAAACGACTTGAGGAGAAACAACCACATTTTGACCGATGTTACAATTCCGTCCTATTTTGCAGCCAGACATTATATGAGAAAAATGCCATATTTTCGTCCCCGCACCTATTTCACAGGGAGCGTCAACATACGATGACTCGTGAACAAAATAATCTTCCATACTCGTTTTGTGCTACAAATATAAAATTTTATGAGTTTAAAATGTAGAATTATTACATTTGTAACAATAAAAGACGAATATGAAACTATCCATTATTGTAGCCATATCCGATAACAACGTGATTGGCAAAGACAATGCTTTATTATGGCATTTGTCGGGTGACATGCAATTTTTCAAACGCACAACAACAGGGCATCATATTCTTATGGGCCGAAAAACATTTGAATCGCTTGGGAAACGGTTGCTTCCAAACAGGACATCGATTGTAATATCAAGGGATAAAAGTTACGAAGTTCCAGAAGGCGGCATTTTAGCAAATTCAATTGAAGATGCAATTTCAAAAATTAAAAATGAAACAGAAGCGTTTTTTATTGGAGGAGAGCAAATTTACAAATCAGCATTAACTTTCGCCGACACATTATACATAACACGCGTTCATCACAAATTTGACGGCGATGCTTTTTTCCCGGGAATAGACCCAAAACAATGGCAACTTGTTTCGGAAGAACATCATTCCGCTGATGAGAAAAACGAATACGATTACACTTTTGAGGAATATAAAAGACGATAACGATGAATACACCAAACAATTACATCTGCTTTTTTGATTCCCACAAATCGTGGGGAGGAGGAGAAAAATGGCATCACGAAACAGCAACATATTTCCACGAACAAGGATTCAAGACGCTAGTTTGTGCCAATAAGAATGGTGTGCTATCCCACTTATCGAAAGGTATTCCTCAACATGAAGTACAACTTTCAAATTTAAGTTTCCTCAACCCTTTTGCATACATAAGAATATACAGAATACTCAAGAAATACGAGATTTCGACTATCATACTCTGTCTGCCAATCGACATTAAAGTTGCCGGCATTGTTGCAAAATTGCTAAAAATTCCCAATATAGTATACAGAAGGGGATGTGCCATACCTATCAAGGACTCTTTTTCAAACCGTTTTTTGTTTTCTAAAGTTTTAACAGAAATCGTTGCAAATTCACAGGCCACCAAACAATCCATAGTCGCCAACAATCCAAATTTAATTGCAGATGAGAAAATAAAAGTTTTTTATAACGGCATACCAATTCCAAAATCAATTAGCCATGCCGACAACAAAATTTTTACTATTGGAACCGCAGGGCGACTTGAGCCTCAAAAAAACATGTTCGCCGTTCTTGAAATTGCTGAAATTCTTAGAAAAAAGAATTTTTCGTTTTGCATAAAAATTGCTGGTGAAGGAGGACAATATGAGCAACTCAAACAAGAAATCTGTAAACGTTCCTTACAAGAATACGTTCAACTTCTGGGATTTGTTGAAAACATGAATGGATTCTACAACACAATAAATGCATTTATACTCACTTCACACGGAGAAGGATTTGGCTACGTCCTTGCTGAGGCAATGGCACACGAATTACCTATATTGGCATTCGACACTTGTAGCAGTCCAGAACTGATTTCAGACAATGTAAACGGATTTCTTATTCCATTACACGACAATCAAGCTTTTGCCGACAAAATAGAGGAACTCATACTTGACACACAAAAAGCGCATACAATTGGATGTAACGGACGAAAGATTGTAGAAGACAAATTCGAAAAAGAATACAATATGTCACTATTAGCAACACATATTTCTTCTATCAGCAAATGAACATCACTATAGTTATTCCTTCCGAATTGGAAGCACACGGACTAGTATTAGAACCTAACGAACACATAACAAATATTCTTGTTTCGGGTATTGGAGGTTTTAACACATTGTATTCTCTCACCAAACATTGCACAAAGCACAAACCCGATTTTATTATACATGCAGGCATTTGCGGGAGTTTTGATCCGACACTACAAATTGGCGACGTTGTGAGCGTTATGATAGACTCTTTTGCTGACTTCGGTACTTTAGAAAATGGAAAATGGAAAACTGGTTTCGAAATGGGACTTATCAGTTCACATAAAGTACCATTCACCGACGGAGAATTGGTTGCAACGCGGACCGACATTGCTGATTTCCCAAAGGTTATTGCAACGACGTCACAAACAATTACAAGTACGACATCTCAAAAAGAATTAGTCGAAAAAAAATTTCACCCTGCCATTGAAACCATGGAAGGAGCATACGTCCACTACGTCTGCATAAAAGAAGACATACCATTTGTACATTTACGGGCTGTTTCCAACATAGTAGGCGTAAGAGATAAATCTCAATGGGACATTCCTTTAGCAAAGAAAAAACTACACGAAGCAATTAATAGTGTCCTTCTCAGTCTTTAGCAGATGGCTGCAATACCAGCAGCACTGTTCCCATAAAGACATAATAAGCAGCGCCTGCGGAAGTTGTAAGAATATTCTCCGCACAAGAAATAACAAAGCAAGCAGCAAACCACCCCGTGGTTATCAGGGTACGACGAGATGTTGAGAATATGTAAGAAGCAATAAAACAAACTATAAACAACATCATTCCAAAAATCCCAGTCATCAACCCCATCATAAGGAACTGATTATGAGGAAGTCCCCAATGTTCTCTTGACAGACCTGTATTTGAGCGTTCATAATTTGCATTCATTGCTGTTTGTACATCGGTACCGTAGCCAACATAAGGATGTTCACATAAAGTCTGCAATGCGCATTTCATAAATTCAAATCTCTGGGCTATAGAATGCGAATCAGCATTTCCCCCATTATAATAATCGTGTAATTCCCAACACGTTTCGTAAATACGCTTACGAGGATTTTTTTTATCCGTGAATCTGTAATTTGTAAATCCCTGTTTTACTAATTCTAAATCCTCCAAATCCAATTGAGCAAATCCATCAGCATCCTTATTCAAGTTTTTTGAAGCCATATAACGGCACAACGTATACAAATATATATTGCCCACTTCATCAGTTTCATACACAGAAAATCCAAATGTATTTCGCCAACAAGAATCCAATTCTTCACGACAAACATTCACATTTGTCCAATGTCCGTTTTCTGGAGAATATAATGTCCCCGGAATCTCATACAAACCATTGTGACTTGTTCTTCTCGGCAATTGCTCAACATCAACATCATCTGTATATATGAAATATCTAGCTTCCGAATACACTATAAACCCCGACGCCAATGCACCAATAATCAAGACTGTAGTAACAATAATTTTTAGAGTACGATTGGATGTTTTCCCTAAATATATGTAACAAAATATACAAAGTAAAATAGCAAAAGCAATATATACCGAAAATGACTGCATGAAAATAACAAACATTGACAGCCAAACCATGACAGCCAATAAAAACATTTTTTCACGACGACCAACAGCAATCCTATTTTCAAAAAAAACATAATGGACACACATAGTCCAAGCAAGTAGACAATAACCTCCAAACCTGTTATATGACATAAAAGGAGAAATTGTGCGTATGTCAACATTGTCACCCAAAAGAACAAAATAATTAAAGCTACAGTATAAAGAGTTTACACACATGGACATGATAAACAGCAATGCCAACGAATGAAACTGATTTTGTGATAATTCTCCGTGCGAACCAAGTGCCAGCACAAAAACAAGCATTGGAAAATATTTCACAATATAAAACACCGCTTCGTCATCTGGCAATTGGAAAGTAAAACGGATAAATATAAGCAACACAACTATGAGAAAACATACTGCCGACTTATTATGAATTAAAATAAATAGCTTTTCGACATACCGTCCATCGAAAATGAGATAAACGACAAACAATATTGTACTCAATGTGATAAGAAAATTTCCCCAGCTTATTGTCATTAAACTAAATGCCAATATAATGTAGAAGATTAAGTCTGAATATGTCCGAAAAATTGATTTCATACCATTATAGAGACATTTGTCCAGTTTTTTCGAAATATTTCTGCACAACCAGCAACGACACAATGTCTTCCCGTTTTTTATCTAAAAATTGTTTCACAAATTCGTGGGCATGATTAATGATTGCCTGCGCTTCATCTGTATGATGTATGTAATATTCCATACGTTCTACGAGGTCCGAATAATCGTCTTTTATAGCTACGTAATGATAATTAGGAATCAACCTTCCTTCCATAAACCAAGTTTCAAATTTGGGTAGTGGCATAACTGCCAACGAATTAGTATTCATCACCCACTTTAAATTTGTTGCGACATCATTTCCCTCCAAGCAAAGAATGAACTTATAGTCCAAATGCTTCTCACGTGAGATTTTTGGCGTTCTCCAAGCAGGATTATGCAATTTCGCGTCACTTACGTGTCCTAAATCACACATTGGATGTCCAAACCACATTTCATAAAACCGTATTCTGTGGGGTTGTGAGACAATTGCTCGCCCAATTATTTTATCCTTCTTTGCCTCAAAAGGAATTTCATCATTAATAAAATTAAAATGACGATACTTGTTCAATTTGAGCAAAACTGAGTTTGAATTATCTCCATCCAAAGGTCTGCTCTTTACAAAAGAAGGCGTAGAAGTAATTGTATTAACATCTCCTTCTATTAATTGTATAGAATATGAATTTGGGAAATATCTTGTATACCGATACGTATCGAAAAAATACGCAAAATGCTCCGATTTACTAAAACAAAAATCTTTTAGTTTAATGGATTCATTACCAACAGATTGTACTGTTTCTTTCTTGCAATAGTAATCGACCCGATCCATAACATAGTCCCATTGTTCCTGATGTTTTCGCTTATATGAAGCTATCTTACGATTCAAATGTTTTTGATAGAAATATTTAGGAACAACATACCCCAAAAGACTGCTTACGAAATAAAAGAGCTTAATATTTTTTGACACTTTATTTGTCATACACAAAACAGAGCTATAGCAGCCTCGGAATATTCCGAAATCTTACGATTCTTTTACATACAACCACGCATTGTTATATTCTGATTTACTATGTAAATCATTGATAAACTCTTGCGCTTCATTTTTATCAGCAAAAGCAGACAAATACACACGTGTTTTCCCCTCATCTTTAAGTACTCCCGCATCGTAGTCTTTGCCTTTCAACCTCATAGAATATTTTTCTGCATTTTCTTTTACCAAGAAAGTTCCTACTATAATGTAGTACTTGGCGTCACTGCTATTAGTTTTCTCCAATTTGGCTGTCTGCTTTTGCTTACTGATTTCCGATTTTTTATCTTCTTGTGCTGGTCTTTCTACAACCTTATTCGTTGCTTCTTGGCGAGTCTCAACAGTTTGTGTTCCTTGAAGTTGTTCAAAAGAGACAGTTTCTTCATCAATTTGAGCAACCGCACCCAAAGGTTTATATTCCGATGGTGACGGGATTTCAGGAGAAGAAAAGTCCATATTAACAGCAGTGTTACGGAACATAGATGCAAATTGCGCACTTTGCGATATCTGCAAAATATTTGGAATTAAAAATGCGCCGAACAAAATCGGCGAAGCGATAAACAATGCCTTACCGGCTGCTTTAGCAATTTTTAAAGGTTTCTCTTTTGCTTTTTTCTCTTCTGCATCGAGTAATTTATCTATCGCGAAATCGGTTAAACCGTATGTCTCAGGAAAACTATCAGGAGAAATTGCAGACTCAAAAGATTTGTCTGGATGAATAACACCAACACCATCCACTACAAAATCACGCTGCTCCCGCATTGCATTATTAATGTCTTCTACATATTTACTAAGCAATGTTTCTGCTTCTTCTTGAGGGCATTGCATTACATCGGAGACATACGACACAAACGCGTTCCCGTCATCAATAGTTTGAGAAAAAACCACAACATACTGAGGTGGTTTAAACTTGATTTGTTCTTCTTTTACCAATCGTGCAGTTTGATAGCGGACAACAAACGAACCAAACGAAGGCAACGTTACAATACCTTCCTCTATTAATGCAGCCTGTATAAGCGATTCCACATTCATAATCGTTACTTAACAATTACAAATTTATCGGCTCACTGCATTCAAAATTTCAAAAGAGATGAGGAGTTATTATTCAGTTATTAACAACTATGGAATACTGAGTAGTGATTATTTACAATTAACCTCTTGAAACCAATAGCTCAATTCTTATTGTTGTATAATTCCTGGAGTCTTGTAGGTTGCCAAATCATTACCATCGGCAAATATCAATAGTGCATCAAATTCAGGGTGAGCCTTCAAAAATTCTTTTGATTTCTCAACACCCATAGCCATACAGGCGGTTGCTATTGCATCAGCATCTATACATTCTTCTGCAACCACGGTTATGCTTAATAAATCGGTCGGTATTGATTGTCCCGTATGAGGATTCACTGTATGGGCATATTTTTTCCCATTTTCATAAAAAAATTTCCTATAATTTCCAGATGTTGCCAACGACTTATTATCCAATACTATTGATATGGAACTTTGCATCTCTACCGGCAAATTATCAACACCCTCCTCTGGACGGGTTATGCCAATTTTCCAACATTTCCCCTTGGGATTTTTGCCCTTCACGCGCATTTCACTGCCAACATCAACTAGGTAATTTTTAACACCAAGCGAATCCAAATAACGAGCTATCAAATCACTTGAATAACCTTGCGCATTGGCATTCCCAGTTATTTGCACCCGTGGATCATCTTTTACACACTTATTGCCTTCCAAATGGATTTTGTCCATGCCAACAAAATTCAAAATACTATCGATTTGAGTCTGATTGGGCAACATGCTTTTGTTTGCATCTGTTTTGGATAATGTATCCATATTTATAGACGTACAGGATTGTTCTATCGTTTCTGGCCCAAAACGCCATATATTCACAAGAGGACCAACGGTAATATCAAACAAGCCATCAGTCATTGCAGAAATTCGCTGTGATTGTTCGAAGAAATACCGAAATTGAGAATTAATGCGAACCGAAGTATCATTATTATTTATTCGCGAAATAATCGATTCCTTAATATAAATACTGAATGTAGTATCGAACTTTGTTAAAATGGAATCAAATTCTGCCTTACGCATTTTTGTATCCTCATAAACCACACGATAATAA
The DNA here is from genome assembly GCA_937892155.1 of uncultured Bacteroidales bacterium. Lineage (GTDB taxonomy): Bacteria > Bacteroidota > Bacteroidia > Bacteroidales > UBA1715 > UBA1715. Next base: position 14,507 of record CALAUG010000091.1, read on the forward strand.
GTTCCCTGAGCAAGACCCTTAACCTCGTAATACTTAGCCTTTGAACACGAACTAAAAAATAAAACAGCGAATACCCACAATAGACATCGCTGTATGTTATGCTGTTTCAAGGAACCAATACACATTATGGTCTTTTGATTATACCGTTTGGAGAATTTTCTATGAATTTTAATATAGAATCACGCTCGGCGGATTGAGGAATCTGCGCACGAACCATTTCCAAAGCATCTTTCATCAACACTCCTTTTTGCAAGAAAATCAAACGATAAATTTCCTGTATTTCACGAATTTTCTCCTCCGAAAAACCGCGACGTGCAAGACCGACAGAGTTAATACCAATATATTGTATCGGTTCTTGGGCAGCCTTCACAAAAGGCGGTACATTTTTTCTAATGAATGTTCCGCCAGCAATAAATGCGTGATCACCCACTTCCATAAATTGTTGTGCACCAGCTTTTCCCTCTATAATCACATAATCACCAATGACACAATGACCAGAAAGTGCTGCATAATTTGCAAAAATACAATTATTACCAACTATACAATCATGAGCAATATGAACATACCCCATGAGCAAGCAATTGCTACCTACGGCCGTTTTCATCTTATCCACTGTACCACGATGAATGGTAACGCATTCACGAATAACAGTATTATCGCCAATTTCAACAGTTGTATGCTCACCAGCAAATTTCAAATCCTGAGGAACTGCAGAAATAACGGCACCAGGAAATATGTGGCAATTTTTACCTATACGTGCTCCCGGCATTATGGTTACGTTTGGCTCTATGATAGTACCATCACCAATTTCAACATCATCATAAATATATGAAAATGGCTTTACAACAACATCCTTACCTAATTTTGCCTGTGGGTCTATATATGCTAATTGATTCATGTTCTAATTTGATTTTTTACAAATTTGTGCCTTTATTTCTCCTTCTGCCACCAATTGTCCTGCAACAAACGAAAGTGCTTTCATGTATACTATTCCCCTTCTTATTGGAGAAAGAAGTTGCAATTGGAATATGATGGTATCACCCGGATATACTTTTTTTCTAAACTTGACATTATCCACACTCAGAAAATATACCAAATAATCAGAAGATTTCTCAACACGGGATAATGCAAAAACGCCAGCGCACTGGACCATTCCTTCCAACATCAACACGCCTGGCATCACCGGCTCTTCTGGAAAATGTCCCTGAAAGAATGGTTCATCAGCAGTAACATTCTTTACACCTATAATTTCCGAATCTGTCATTGACATAATCTTGTCTACCAATTGGAACGGATAATTATATGGCAATACATTTTTCAATGCATGAGTATCGTACAATGGCGTGGCATCCATATTAACTTTAGGAGCAGGAACTTTTGCTGTCGGCTTAAGGCACTTACGAATGATTTTTGCAAATTCAGTATTTGCCTTGTGTCCTGGGATTGTCGCAATGATGTGTCCCTTTATAGGACGTCCCACCAACCACAAATCACCGATTAAATCCAATAACTTGTGCCGCGCAGGTTCATTTTCAAATGACAACGGCGTATTATTCAAAACTCCTTCTTTTTCAACCTTTACGTCTGTTCTATTGAATATTGCCGACAGACGTGCCACCTCTTCGGCCGAAACTGGGCGGTCGACAAAAACTAAAGCATTATCCAAATCGCCACCCTTAATCAGATTTGCAGCAAGCATCATCTCAATTTCTCGAAGGAAACAAAATGTTTTACAACAAGCTATCTCTGATCCAAAATCTTTTAAATCACTTATGCTCGCAAACTGATTTCGAAGCATAAATGAATCATAACTGATTTTCACATCCACACGGAAGGTATCACTTGGGTATGCTATAATTTCAACTCCACGTTCCGGTTCCACATACGTTATTTTCTCCGTCACCTCAAAACACTCTACTTCGGCATTTTGTTCCACAGAACCAACCCTCTGTAGTTCGTCGAAAAATGGTTTTGCACTACCATTTAGAATAGGGACCTCAGGACCGTCAACTTCAATCAAGACATTGTTTATATGCAACGCATGGAGTGATGCCATCAAATGCTCTATCGTACTCACGACAGCCTTTCCAATGCCAATGACAGTACCACGTGCAGTATCTACAACATTTTCCGCTAATGCCGGAATGATAGGTGTATCTTCTAAATCAATACGCTTAAAACGAATACCACTATTTGCTTCTGCGGGGAACAACGTGGCCGTCACAACCTTACCGGTATGCAAGCCCTTTCCTGAAAAAGAAACCTCCTGCGCAATTGTTCGTTGTTTTTCTGCCATACTACACTTTTTTACCAATGCAAATTTACTTTTTTTCCGCAAAAAACAAAAGTGATTTATGCACATCTTAGTAACGGGAACAGAGAAGAAAAGATAACTTCTAATTATCTATTGTCAACTTTCTATTTCCCAGGATTTCTTATCAATTAAAATTATTTCCCTGCATTGCGTATGCTGGGATTTGAGACAATGCGAAGGCCAAATTATCCACTAATTCCTGCATTTTGTCTTTTTTTATCATTGGACGTGCAATCAAAGGAACATTTGCACGCATTGTTATGCGGATTCGTGTGTCGTAAGGAGCAACTTGTTTTAACTGAATCCAAATACAAAACATATCGTTCCCCGCCGTTCCTATTTTCAACAATTTGTATGGTTCTTTGTCCAGCACAGATAGTGTGATACTCATACTTGCCATTGCTTGAATGGTAATCGTGTCGTCCGTAACCGAAATTTTATCCTTTGCTTCGGCAGGCAACATAGAAGCAATATTTCTAAAATCAGATATAAAAGAGAACAGCTGCGAATCTTCACAACTGTTCTTAGTAATCTTACTTACGAATTCTAACTCTTTTCCCATTTTTAAAATTCTGCGGATTTTGGATAACGAGGGAATGGTATCACGTCACGGATATTAGTCATACCGGTCACGAACAGCATCAAACGTTCAAAGCCAAGTCCAAAACCAGAGTGAGGAACTGCGCCAAAGCGACGAGTATCGAGATACCACCACATATCTTTCATTGGAATGTGTAATTCTTCTATTCGTTTGTTCAATTTGTCGAAGTCGGCTTCGCGTTCCGAACCACCAATGATTTCACCAATTCCAGGGAACAAAATATCCATTGCAGCAACCGTTTTCCCGTCAGGATTTTGTTTCATATAGAATGCTTTGATTTCTTTTGGATAGCCAGTTAGAATAACCGGTTTTTTGAAATGCTTTTCAACTAAATAACGTTCGTGTTCACTTTGCAAATCGGCACCAAAACCTTCAATTTTGTACTTGAATTGTCCTTTTTGATTTGGTTTTGAATTTTTCAAAATGTCAATTGCTTCGGTATATGTCAATCTTTGGAAATCGTTTGCCAATACGAATTGCAATTTTTCAATCAACGGCATTGAACGTTCTGATTCTGGTTTAGATTTTTCTTCTTGAATCAAGCGTTCTTGTAAGAATTCCAAATCTTCGCGACAGTGGTCAAGAGCATATTGAATCAAATATTTCAAAAACTCTTCTGCAATGTCCATATCGTCGTTTATATCGGCAAAAGCAATTTCCGGTTCAATCATCCAAAATTCAGCCAAGTGACGGGTTGTATTTGAATTTTCGGCACGGAAAGTAGGGCCAAATGTATAAACTTTTGAAAGTGCCATACAAGCCAATTCAACTTCCAACTGACCAGACACAGTCAAATTTGTCATCTTTCCAAAGAAATCTTCGGAATAATCAACTTTGCCATCTTCTGTTTTTGGCAAATTATTCAAATCCAACGTAGTTACCTGAAACATTTCGCCAGCACCTTCGCAGTCGGAACCTGTGATAAGCGGAGTGTGAATGTTATAGAATCCACGTTCGGTAAAAAACGTGTGGATTGCATAAATCATATTATGGCGAACACGCATGATTGCGCCGAACAAATTCGTACGGAAACGCAAGTGGGCATTTTCACGAAGGAATTCCAACGAGTGTTTCTTCGGCTGAATAGGATATTTTTCAGGATCGGCTATACCAAGAACTTCTATTGTTTCGGCAACAACCTCAACACGTTGTCCTTTTCCTTCCGAAGCCTTCAACGTACCTTCAACCGACAAGGAGCAACCAACACTGATTTTCTTCAATTCGGCAGCATCGAATTTTTCTATATCAATTACAACTTGGAGATTTTGCAATGACGAGCCGTCATTCAATGCGGCGAACATTACGAAACTGTTTCCTCTATAATTTCTAACCCAACCCTTTACAACAACCTTTACATCCAATTCGGTTGCCTCCAAAAGATTCTTTATTTCTATTCTTTTTGACATTGTAGTAATTTTTATTCCATAAAACTAGCAGCTTCATCAATCCCCGCAGATTCTTTTGAACTTGCTGCTTTCATATAATCAAGCAACGAATATGCAGATACATCTGACCAACGTACTTCCAATTCGTCACAGAATTCCTTCTGACCGTGCTGCAATGCAACTTGATAAACTTGAACCACTCTGCTCATGTAATCCATTTTATCAGACTCTATCTGCTTATAAAATGTTGGTTGTTTTTGCAAAGAATTGTACCACTCAATTTCATCCATCAAATTGAAAGCATAAGTATGCAACAACGCATTTGCACTTGAATCTTCATCAATAAAATAATATGCATACGCCGTTGAAACTATTGATTCATCAAAATACGGAACTTGCCAATCAGGCATAATTGAAGTTAATTTATCAAGTACTTGCTTAGCTGAATCAACTTTTTGTTCTGCTATCAGTTCAAAAGCCAGCGAATTAAACATCTGACGAATACCTATAACACGCATTGTACGTTCGTGGAAGTGATCTATATAGACATCTTTTTCACCCATTCCACCCCACTTGTATACATTCATCAACTTATCGTACATTACGTCAGTATCGATATATGGTACACGGGTATCTTTATTTTTCACTGGTACGAACTTGAAAGCAAAACCATCATAACGAAGATAATTTTCAAGCCCTAAGTCGTCTGCGGAAGACTGACTCGTGAAATACAGAGGTCTATCCCAAGTATATCCATCCAAGCAATCGTAAATAACTAATTTGTTTTTATAGACATTGTTATCTTTCAAAGTAAATTGAATCTCTGGAACTACGAGAGCTGAATCTTTAAGTGACACGGCTTTGTTCTTCAGGGCGACATCTTTATCCACACGGAATTTCAAATTCCTTGCAGGGAAGAAATTATACTTGTCGCCATAATAATCAATAAGCATTTTATCATTCCTAACAACATTCATCGCCTCGTTAAGCGAAATAACCTTATCCTTAGTCTGTCCAAATTCACGTACAGGGACCATATCACGAATTCCCTTTCCAACCTGAGCCTCCGTTAATTTCATCGGCAGCGGTGCAGATTCATAAGCACGATGTTTCATTTGTTGAGCATACCAATCTGTCGCCAACAAAGGAGTACAAAGCACTCGTACATCGGTTCTCACACCCTCAACCTCTTGAATATACCAAAGTGGGAATGTATCGTTATCTCCTGCCGTCACAATCATAGAATTTGGTTCACAACTTTGCAGATAATTATATGCGAAATCATGAGCAGTGTATCTATTTGATCTATCATGATCGTCCCAGTTTTCACTGGCCATCACGCCCGGCACGAGGCCGAGACAAACCAATGTCACCAGCAACGCGCCGATGACTTGCACTGTATTATTCCTTATTTTTTCGAACAAAGAATAAATGGCAAAAACACCGAATCCCACCCAGATTGAGAAGGCGTAGAAAGAAGCGGCGAAAGCATAGTCACGTTCACGCGGTTGGAAATTGTACATGTTCAAATAGAAGGCGATGGCAAGACCCGTCATCAGGAAAAGCATCAGCACAATAAACGAATTCTTTCCATCCTTTACAGAATAGAAAATCAAGCCAATGATACCTAACAGCAAAGGCAACAAATAGTATTGGTTAGTACCCGGGCGAGCAATTGAAGCGGGCAGATTATCATGTTCACCGACGCCAACGATGGTATCATCAATAAACGGGATGCCCGTAATGAAATTGCCTTCAATATTGCCGCCACGGCCTTGAATATCATTTTGACGGCCTGCGAAATTCCACATGAAATAACGGAAATACATGTAATTGAACTGGTAGCTTTCCATGAATTTGACATTGTATTTCCAGTCCACCATATACTGCTTGCCAGCCATGCGGTCGATTTCGCGGCGGGCATTCTTATCGTCAGGATAATAACTCTTCAGCCAATTAAGGTAATCGCGTTGGTGACCACGATCCCACATACGCGGGAAAAGCATGCAATCCGATGGTTCGTAAACCGGATTGCGCTGTTCGCGCTTATCGGCGATGACATACTTGCCGGCCTCGCGATCTTTGACGTAGAATGGCGTACCATCATCGTAACGGACGACACGCGAATTGAACGACTGTCCGTGAATCAAAGGATTTGAGCCGTATTGTTCACGATTCAAATAAGCCAGCAATGCCACGGCATCTTCCGGATTGTTTTCGTCAATGGTCGGATTGGCGTTGGAACGGATCACCAAAACGAAGAAAGTAGAATAACCAATCAGCAGGAAAATGAAAGAGAACACGCCTGCCAAAAAGACCTTCTTGTCTTTCTTCATGGCATAATTGATACCCCAAGCCACAGCCGCCGCAATCAGCAGGAAGAAGAAAATGCTTCCTGAATGGAACGGCAAATGGAAAGTATTGACCATGAAAATTTCGAACTTGCCGGCGAGATTGACGATTTGCGGAATAATGTTTTATAGAATTGCTATGAATTTTCGTGAATA
>CALAUG010000092.1 GCA_937892155.1 uncultured Bacteroidales bacterium
AGTATTTGTAACCGAGGAAACATTTGCCGGTGGTTTCAATGTCGCACTCTGTTCCACCGTTAATGCGATTCTTAAATTTCTTGACCATCGGTATAGTCCAAAAAAACGCAGCTATTCTCTGAAATCCCTTTCCAATCCACCTGGTTTGCATACTTCTCCAGCAAGGATTATGTCCAATGGAGTTCGCTTGACAAATCTTTCCATGCTTCATCTTCTGCGATGTGTTGCAAGAACTCGTTACTTAATGCTTTCATAAACTCGATATTTAGATGTTAAACATAAATTGATGCAAAGGTAAGTATATGCTATGCCGATAGAGGGCATGGGTGTTTAAAATTATAATTTATTTCAATTAATATTTTTTGTAAGCAGACATGATTGTGCTAAACTCATGAGGATAATGCGCTTTCAGATATGCCATTTGATAGGACATGAATGTGTATGCGACGATGTGCGACTTGTTGAAAACGTATAACCCAATGGTACATAATTTCTTCCAGACTTTATTGAGCATAGGTTTGTCATGCCCATTTTTTATTCCTCCCTTAATGAATCTTTCTTTCCATTCTTTGATTTGCTGTTTCTTTCCGAGGTCTTTACGGAAACAGTCTGCTTCTGCATCCGAAAAACCAGCTATCATCTGTGAGAGTTGCATCACTTGCTCTTGATAAACAATTAGCCCATAACTCTCTCCAAGTATTCTTTCCATGCTTGGAATCTCGTAACCGACTGCTTTCTTCCGATTCTTTCTCTGGATAACTTCTGGAATCCAATCCATTAAGCCAGGGCGATACAAGGTGCTCAGCAATACCAAGTCATTAAAGTTTTCGGGATGCATCTTTTTCAACAAAAACTGCATTCCATTTAAAGAGAACAAGAATACATTATCAGTATTGGCTGACTGGAAAAGTTCTAATGTATCAGGGTCATTGAATGCTATATTGTCTGTGTCAATATGAATATTGTGCGTTTCCTCGACTGCCATCACAACAGCTCTCATCTTTTTCAAGAAGTCATAGTTCAGAACATCAACTTTCACAACACCCATGTCCTCCACATAGAATCCGTCGTATTGGCTAACAAAAACAAGTTCCTTGTCATCATTTGTTGATATACGCTCCATTGGCACATAGTCAGACGTTGGATTCTTACTTACTACCAATCCACAGACATGAACATTTTTCCCATCGATTATGTTTCCTGCCTTATTCTTTGAATAACTAATGATGTTTGCACAGCAATCCTCACCATATTTCTTTCGGATGTAATCAAAGACTTTCTTCTGACCGCCGTCTTCCACATCAATGTCAATGTCTGGCAATATTGTTTCCGGGTTGATGAATCGGTTGAAAAGCAAGTCGTTTTTTAGGGGATCAATCTTTGTGATGCCAAGGCAATAGTTGACGATGGAGCCGCAGGAACTGCTACGTCCTGCCCCTATCCATAAGTCAAGTTCTTCCTTTGCGGCTCTTATTACATCATGCCAGAAGAGGAAATAATTGGCAAAACCCTTCTTTTTGATTGTGTCCAACTCGAAATCTATTCGTTCAGCCACGGTTCCGGGGATAGGTGTTCCATATTTTCGTGTTGCGCCGTCATGCGTCAAAAATGTCAGATAATCATCGGCATCCTTATAACCTGTTGGAACGGAAACATTGGGAAGTTCAGGTTTTCGATTTATCTCATACAACTCGCACTTATTCCAAATTTCCATCGTGTTATCTATGGCTTCTGGAACGTCAGAGAATAACTCGTTCATTTCCTCTTGGCTCTTCAGCCATTCCTGACGTGTGTATTTTAGTCTGTTGGGATCCTGTTTGCTTTTACCTAACGTCTTGTAAAGCAAGGTATCATGATCGTCTGCGTCTTCCTCGGTTGGGAAATGGCAATCGTTGGTGGCAACAAGTTTTACGCCACATTCCTTTGATAACCGAATCAGTACGTCATTGACTTTCTGCTGCAATGGGTTCATGCCTGTATTTGCGTTATTGGCGTCCTTGCTTGAAATTACATGACGCATCAATTCAAGATAGAAATCTTCGCCAAATATGTTCTTGTAATACAGGATGGCGGACTTTGCACGTTCAATATCGTCACTAATTATTGCACGTGGAATCTCACCGCCGAGACAACCAGACAAAACGATAAGCCCTTCATGGTATTGTTCCAAATGTGATTTTGCAACTGCGGTTTGCCCCATGACGTAATGTTTGTTGGACTCATTAACTAACCTAATGAGGTTTCGATAACCAGTCAGATTCTTGGCAAGAATTGTAAGGTGGAATCTTAGTGTTCTCAAAGCATCGTAACTATTATCATTTGTGACATTCAGCTCACATCCTGCTATAGGCTTGAAGAAATCTTCCTTTTCCCTGTTCTTGTTAATAAACTTCGTATGGCAGAATAAATCTGGTATGCCTGCGAGCGTTCTGTGATCTGTCAGTGCCATACCTTTCATTCCATCGGCAACAGCCTTGTCGGTGTACTCTCTTACACTTCCCATTGCATTACCCACGGAATAGCATGAGTGTAAATGTAGATGAATAAAATCTTTCATGGTAATTCGTTGTTAAATGTTGAGTTCATAATATATTTCATGATATTAGGATTGAGTCATTACATCCATTCTCATTTCACCTATAAAAAAGTCATTCTTGTCTAGGACAAAAAGAAAAAGTAGTCGAGGTCATAATTGTTCCTTGCTTCATCTATCTCAATATCGGCACATCTGGCATTCTGCTTCTTGTACCATTTGTGAATGAAAATTTCAAAAGTGTCCATATAAATGCGTTTTTGAAGTTTGATGGGCAAAATTAAAAGAGAGGTGTGCCATTACAGGGCGCACCTCTCAAAAAAGTGACTATTTATAGTGATTTTTTATTTGCAGGCAATCGGATCTCCGCAATATTGCTTACGTTGACACTTCTTGCACATTTCTCCACGCCAGACTTTGTCAAACTCCTCCATTGCGGCTTCTACAAGTTCTGGATCGTCAGTTAGAATACCTGCCTCAAAATTCCTCCGATTAGGTGACTTCATTCCCATACCAGCACCGGTGAGGTTGGCACTACCGATGT
>CALAUG010000093.1 GCA_937892155.1 uncultured Bacteroidales bacterium
CGGTGGCGAAGAATACAGCAGGTGTCACCTATTCGGTCAGCAACTGCTTTTCGCTCGAAGGCAAATGCAACGTGGCGTACAACCTCTACGAGGGTGGTGTGGGTATCAATAATGTCTCGATAAAGAATGCCGCAGCCTTTGCGAGCGGCGAGGTGTGCTGGACGCTGAACGGTTCCCAGCCGTCGGACAAATGGCGGCAGTACTTGGGAATTGACGGCTATCCAACCCTGTCGGGAAATTATTTAGTGTATTATAATGCGACATCGCAATCCTACTATAACTATGACGGGGATATTTCAGGCTCAGGAACGGCGGCAGACCCATACAGGATAGGCAACAAGTTTGAACTGCAAATGTTTTCCGACATTGTCAATGGGGGAAACTTAACAGCCTGCGCCGTGCTGACGGCAGACATCATTGTAAACAAAAACGTGCTGAAAAGCAACGGCGACCTAAACAGCGGCACATTTGAGGCCTGGACTCCGATAGGTAGATGGGGCAGTGAGGCGTACACCTACAACGGTTACAGTGGCGAGTTCAACGGCAACGGTCATACCATCAGCGGACTTTACTTCAATGATGAAACCATGTCGGCAGTCGGGCTTTTCGGCATGACCAACAACACTGGAAATGTTACCGCTTTCATCCACGATGTCGGTGTCCGTGACAGCTATTTCCGGGGCAAGAGCCATGTTGGCGGCATCTGCGGCGACTTCGCAAACGGACGGATTGAGAACTGCTGGAACGCGGCGACCGTTCAGTCGGCAGAAGGCACCGCCGGCGGCATAGTCGGTTCATGCTGGAAGTATTCGTCCCTGTCCGGCTGCTACAACACAGGCAGGGTGGCGGAAGGCACAGCCTGCGGCAGCATCTGCGGTTCAGTGGCAAAGAACATCAATGGTATCACATCTGTCAGCGACTGCGTATCGCTCGAAGGCAAATGCAACGTGGCGTACAATCTCTACGAGGAGGGTGTAGGTATCAATAATGTCTTTAATGATAAGGATGCCACAGCCTTCGCGAGCGGCGAGGTGTGCTGGATACTGAACGGCAACAAGTACGGCGGACACTGGCGTCAGCAGTTGGGAACGGATGCCTACCCGACATTCAGCGGCATCTATTTTGTAAACTACACGGACGAAAGACAGTATTACAACAACGAGACTTCGCAGGAAATCCGGTACACCAGCACGGACGGCAAAATCGTCACGCCATACATGTCTAATGCTTTCGGAGCTGGCATTAATTACAACACATACGAGGGCGGTCAGGGCATCATCACATTCGACAGGGCTGTTACAAGCATTGGGTTATCTGCATTCCGAGACTGTTCTTCCCTAAAGTCAATTGAAATTCCAGACAATGTCACCAGCATTGGAGATCATGCATTCCGCAATTGTTCTTCCTTACAGTCGGTAACCATTCCAGGCGGTGTGACGAATATTGGAAATTATGCATTAGCAAGTTGCGTTAATATGGAGTCGATTACATTTAAGTCCCTGCCTTCGGTTTCCTCTGATGCTTTTTACAACTGCAACAGCCTCTCTTCAAAAATCCTCGACCTCACCGACAGCGGCAAGCCGTACATCGGCACTTCGTTGGAGAACTATCCAAGCGGCGGTTTCACCGAGGCACATTACCACGGCACGCTTGAACCCGGCGAATGGGGCACAATCATTCTTCCTTTCGTGCCTTCAAGCCATCCGGGAATCGTATTCTTCTCTATCGACAACGTGGATGCGGCAAACGGCACGCTCACCCTTTCGGTAGTTGAGAACATAGAAAAGGGCAAGCCTTACCTGTTCAGGAACCAGACTGACAACGCCAACTTCACGCTTACGGCAATGCCCGCGGCTCCGGCTACAAGCGTCCCTGTCAACATCACCGCATCCGAGCAGACCGTCGGCAGCTTCGCGCTGAAAGGCACTTTCCAAGTAAAGAATCTTACGGAAACAGGTCTTTATCAGCTTGATGGCGACGCATTCGTCCACGCCGGCAGCCTCAGCATCAACCCGTTCCGCGCCTACCTGAAGGACAACGGCGGTTCGGGCGTTGAGCGCATCGTGATTGACGGCGGCACTTTGGTAAAAATCACAATGCAGGACGACAGCACCATCACCCTCTACGGGCTGAAGAAAGTGGAGTTCATCAAGGAGAACGACACACCGGCCGTGCGCGTGACATACGCTGACGGCAGCACGAAGACGTATAACAATCCCAAGAAGGTGGAGTTCGGGAAATAGGAAAACAGCGGGGGAAAATCAGTACTAAACAATATATATATATGGAAGAAAAACAAAACATATCTTTGGTTAGACCAAGTAACATTAAGTTATTTGAAGGACGGCAGATTCGCTCCACATGGAATGAGGAGGATGAAGAGTGGTATTTTGTGGTAGAGGATGTTGTTGCGGTCTTGACGGATAGTGCTGACCCCAAGCAGTATGTGAAAAGACTCAAGCTTAGAGACCCCGAATTGGCCAAAGGATGGGTACAAATTGTACCTACCCTTGTAGTGCAAACAGAAGGCGGACCTCAAAAGATGAAAGTGGCAAATGCGAAAGGATTATTCCGCATCATACAATCTATTCCGAGCAAGAAGGCAGAACCTTTTAAGCAGTGGCTTGCCAAAGTTGGAGCCGAGCGTCTGAATCAAATCCAAGATCCAGAACGCAACTTGCAGCAGATGATCGCCGATTACAGACGTTTAGGCCATGATGAGGCTTGGATAAATCAGCGAATCAGGTCTATTCAAATACGAAAAGGACTAACTGAAGAATGGCAGCGGGGAGGTGTTACAGAAGATAATGATTTTGCCTTCTTGACGGATCTGATTTCTGTTACGTGGAGCGGAATGAATACACGGCAATATAAGAATTTCAAAGGCTTACATAAAGAGAACCTGCGGGATAATATGACGGATGTCGAATTGATGCTCAGCGGTTTGGCAGAAGCCACCTCAACGGCACTATCAAAGAAACGTAATCCTAAGCAAATGACAGAACATGCAGGCATAGCCAAAGAAGGAGGTGAGGTGGCACGCGCGGCCCGTGAAGATATTGAACACCGTTTGGGCGAATCGGTCATATCTCCTCAGAAAGCGATTGATATTGCCATCCCAAAGGACGAACTCCCATTTCCAAAGAAAGAATAAGGGCACTCTATACTTCTTTACTTCAAAAATCACTAACGACAAGTAAATTGTGTATATTCATCCTTAGCCCAACATACAGGACGGAGTTTGCGTACGACACAGCGTTATTTAGGCGAGTTGAAAAAGAACGGTCTCATTCGATTTGAGGGAGTCGCCAAGAAAGGAGGCTATCATGCCAACTGATTTTGGCGGTGCAAACAAGCCGTTTGGCGGTGTAAACAAGCTGTTTGGCGGTGTAAATAATGTAGGGAAACGACGTTCCGGCCGTGCGCGTGACACGCGAGGACAACACCACGGCGACGTATCTCAATCCGAAGAAGGTGGAGTTTAAGAAGGAGTAGAGAGTTGAGAGTCAACGGACTAATGACTAATGACTAACGACTAAAGACTAAATTTTGTTGATTTTTCGTAAGTGTGTTGATTTTTCGTATCTTTGCCGCCTGAAGCTAACATCCAATCTTGAAGAGAATTTATACAAAAATTCATGAACAGAAACATTCTCAAACTCATACTTTCCGCAGTGCTGGTGATGTGCTGTGCGTTTTCGGCTTTGGCGCAACTCGGCACGCCGCCGGACAACGAGATTTGGTACATGACCAAAGATGGACAAAAACTTGATGGCAGCAAGTATGACGTAGGGCAGACTCTTTGCGGAAATACGATACATTCTCAAATTCCTGACTATGTTGGTGACTATTGGATCATTAAATTCAGCGGAAACGTTACCGAAATAAACGACGAGGCTTTCTATGACGAAGACGACCTTACGGCTATCAGTCTTCCGAATACTGTTGTGCAGATTGGAGGTGCGACAGATGGTACGGGTGTCTTTGAGGACTGCGACAATTTAAAGTCAGTCAATGTGCCACCATCGGTAAAGTACATCGGCAGATGCGCCTTCTATGACTGCACCGCGTTGGAGTCCTTTTCCTGCGACAACGTTGAGATTATCTATCCCGAGGCTTTCTGTTATTGTGAGAATCTGAAGTCCGTTAACTTGGGCACTAAGTTGAGAGAGATCAAATGGTCGTCGCAAGGCAACGAATATGGCGTGTTCGAGGACTGTGACGCACTGGAAACCGTCGTCATACCATCTTCGGTAACTCATATAGGCAAACGGGCTTTCTACTGGTGCAATGCACTGAAATTCGTTGCCATAGGCAGCGGAGTGCAAGAAATTGCCGAAGCAGCATTCTATAACTGCAACGAGCTGAAGTCGGTGGCCATCGACGGCAACGTGGAAACTATCGGAGAAGATGCTTTCAACGACTGCGAAAAACTGGAATCGGTGGCGTTGCTCGGCAACACGCCACCTTCATCTTTTGGTGAAGACTGCTTCGATGATTGCAGCCCAAACCTGAAATACTATGTGCTGGAGGAATACTACGACAGTTACAACAGTAGAGACTTCCTGAGGGGAAAAGTGGTGGCAGGACCTCCGTACAACGAAATCTGGTACACCACAAACAACGGCGGGACGGCTGAACATACACTTGGCAATAATTTCCCGGCACTGAACGTCTATATGGGTAACCACGGTGTGCAGTTCTACAATGGCAATCCGCCTGAATTAAGCTATAGTGGAAATTGTTTCTATGAATGCTCCAACCTTGTTTCCGCAGTGCTGCCTTCGTCCCTCTCTTATATTGGCATGCTTGCTTTCAGCAAGTGCTACAGCCTTGTGTCCGTATCCATACCAAGTACGGTGACGAGCATTGGAGACTTTGCCTTCGAGTACACAAGCCTTGCGTCAATATCCATCCCAAGTATGGTGACGGGTATTGGAAAACATGCTTTCGATGAGTGTACAAGTCTTCACGACATCATACTTCCTGACGAGTTGAACCATATCGGTGATTTTGCATTTGCTAATTGTACAGGTTTACAGTCAATAACGATTCCCAATATGGTGAGCACAATTTCTCAAGATGCATTTTATATGTGTTCGGCTCTGGAATCTGTGACGATAGGAAACAGCGTGACAAGCATTGGAGAATCTGCATTTGATGTGTGCTCTGCCCTTCAGTCTGTAACATTCAAGTCTGTTCCTTTGCTTGGTGAAAATGTATTCATTTTTTGCGACCGCCTTTCCTCAAAAATCCTCGACCTCACCGACAGCGAAAAGCCCTACATTGGAACTTCATTGTCAAACTATCCAGGCTTTACCGAGGCGCATTACCACGGCACGTTAGAGCCTAACCAATGGGGAACTATCACTCTTCCTTTCG